>CALEYQ010000044.1 GCA_937924855.1 uncultured Bacteroidota bacterium
GGGAGGAAAGATGCTTTATTTCCCGGGCATTTAGTAGTGAGGCAATGAGTAATATAACATCGGCTCCGATGGACCTCGCCTCCAGCACCTAATATTCATCAAAAATAAAATCCTTTCTAAGGATAGGGCAAAAATTGCACTTACGGGCAATTTTCAGATCCTCATCACTTCCTTTAAAAAAATCGGGTTCGGTAAGGATGGACAAGGCACTTGCCCCCGCTTTCATATACCCAACGGACACCTCCTGAACTGCTGCAAATTTATTGAGATACCCTTCGGATGGAGAAGCCCTTTTAAACTCTGCAATAATTCCCCGGCTTCCGGGTCTGCGGAGGTATTTACCAAGGGAAACACAGGGGGTTTCAAAGTAAGGACTCCTTTCAAGAAGCTTAACGGGATACAATTCCTTATTCAGGGCAACCCGTTTTCTGCGCGAAGCAATAATTTCAGTTAGCATGTTTTTGAAGTTGGATTAGTTTATTAAAAGTTCGTACTGCAGCACCTGAAAAAACTGAAGATTCCGCCATAAAACGACATTCTTCAAAGGACTTTCCCGGAAAACGGAGGTATATGCCAAGAGCTGCATTTGCGATAATAACATTCAATATTTCCTTTTCGGCTTTTCCTTTAAGGGCTTTACAAAAAATTTCAAACGCCGATTTTTCATCCCGGCACTTCAGGAGGGTGGGATTAATTTTGGAGCTTCCGAAAAATTCGGGTGGAAAAACACCTTCCAGCCTGTTTCCAAAGATTACAGCGTCATCCGTAAGCGATACTTCATCATATCCATCCCGGGAAAAAACCACGGCGTATTTTTTATCCTCCGTTTCCTGGAGCAATTGATGGTAAATCCGGGCCAGTTTCAGACTGAAGACTCCGGTAAACTGAAAAGAAGGTTTTGCAGGATTTACCAGAGGACCCAGGGCATTAAAAACAGTTCGAAGGCCAATTTGCCGACGGATCGGAGCCAGGGGTTTGAGGCAGGGAAAAAAACAGGGGGCATGAAGAAATGTAATCCCTGCTTCTTCATATTCAGTGGAGAGTTTTGAGGGATCACCGGAGAAAAAATAACCTGCCGCAGCCATTACATTACTTGATCCGGAAACAGAACCGGATCCAAAATTGCCATGCTTTACAACATGAACTCCTGCTCCGGCAATAACAAATGCAGAGAGAGTTGAAATGTTAAGGGTATTTTTCCCATCACCACCGGTTCCACAAACATCCATTCCGTTTTTAAGTTCCCCGGGAAGCCGGGGAGAAAATTTCAACAGGGCATCCCTGAAGCCACCTAACAAGTCAAGAGAAATTTCACAACCGGCGAAATATCCCATCACAAGCTGAAGCGTATCTGATTCAGGCTCGCCGTAACAAATTTTTTCCATGAGCAATGCAGCATCGGCACGATTAACCGACTTATTGAAAACCGGAGCCACTAAATCTTTAAAAACAGGTTTCATAGGTTCAGAAAATTTTTAATTATTTCACTACCGGAATTACTCAAAATACTTTCAGGATGAAATTGCAGTCCGAAAGTCAGCCTTGATAAATCTTCAACTCCCATAATAAAACCATCGGAATCGTGCGCGATAACCCTAAGGTTCCCTGGGAGGCGGGTGTGGTCTGCCACCCAGCTATGGTATCGTCCACCCTGAATGGTTTTATTAATTCCTTCAAAAACGGGTGAATCGGACAAATGAATCTCAGTAGCTATTCCATGCAGGGGCCGGGTTAAATTCAACAATTTTCCTCCCAGGGCTTCCACGATAGCCTGATGACCGAGACAAATGCCCAAAACAGGTTTTTTCCCGATAATATAATTTAGAATTTCAGGCATTCTTCCAGCCTGAGCCGGCAAACCCGGACCGGGAGACAGCATCAGGTAGTTGTAATTTTCTACCAGTTCATTTGTAACCCGGTTATTCCGAACAACATCCACCGTAACATTTCCCGAGGCTTCCGTCAATGCCTTCAGGTTAAAGGTGAAGGAATCGAAATTATCAATCAACAAAACTTTTTTCATAATGCAATTTTTGATTTTGTGTCATCTCAATGGCTTTTCTCAAAGCGGAGATTTTATTTTCAATTTCCTGGAATTCCGCTTCGGGTTTTGAGTCTAGAACAATTCCGGCTCCGGCCCGGTAGTTAAGGACACCCATATTGCTGTAAAAAGAGCGGATAATTATGGCAAGATTAAGCTCTCCCGAAAAACTTAAATAACCGATACTTCCACCAAAATAGCCCCGGGGTTTTCCCTCCAGTTCATTAATAATCTGAACGGCTCTGATTTTCGGAGCCCCGCTTAAAGTTCCTGCCGGGAAAGTATCCAGAAAAATATTTATTCCGTTCATTGAGCCAGGAATTGTTCCGGCAACTTCCGATTCCAAATGGGAAACATGTGAGAACCTCACTACTTTTTTTAATTCTTTAACCGAAACATTCCTGCAATTCCTGTTTAGATCATTCCGGGCCAGGTCAACGAGCATTGCATGTTCAGCATTTTCTTTAGGATCGGACAGCAGGCCTTTCTCGAGGAGGGTATCAGTTTCCGCATTGTGTGTTCTTGCAATGGTCCCGGCAATAGGCCTTAAGGTGGCTTCCCTCCCATCGACCCGGATCTGAGCCTCCGGAGAGGATCCAAAAATCTTAAAGGAGTCGAAATCAAAATAAAACATATAGGGAGAAGGATTAACAACCCTAAGGGCTCTGTAGAGCCGAAAATCGTCGCCCCGGAATTTTCGGGAAAATCCTCGGGAAATTACGGCCTGAAATATTTCTCCTTTTCGGATCATTTGTTGACAAGTCTTTACTTTTTCCAAAAATTCCTCTTTCAGACAATCAGGTTGCTCCTCTGATGAAACAAAAACAGGAAAGTCGCTTCCCTTTTCTGAAAAAATAGTGGTGCAAACCGAATCCAGATCAGGCTCTTCCCCCGAAAGGCAATTTTGTACCAGGACGGCTTTTCCGTTGTAATGGTTAAAGGTTAACACATAACGGAAAAGCCGGTATTCCAGCAAAGGAATATGCGGATCGGAAAACCGGTTCAAACCCGCATCGGGCGATTCATAAGCCGCGAACGTTTCGAAAGAATGAAAAACAAAAAACCCATTGGTAACCCCATCCGAATTAATGGTTTTGAAGGATTCCAGGTAATTGGAAACACAATTCAGGGGAAACTCATCATGAATCGGGGTTAATATCTCGGGCTTTCCGGGGAATAAAATCCTCATTGCGTTTTCTTTAACAGAGAGCCTTGAAATAAGGTCAAACCCTATAATGGACTTCCCTTCCCTGCTGCTTGAAAACTCAGTAGATTCAAGCAGTACCGAACCAGGAAAAAGATTTCGGACTGCGAGATAAGCCGAAGTCGGACTAATGGTATCAAAAAGAAATTGCCTTGAATGGCAGGTAATATTAAGCTTCATATTTGGTTAAAAAAAAAGGGCCTGCTGAACAGCAGGCCCGGTTATAATAAAAACGGATTAGTTCAGCCCCAATGATTATCGGTACTGCGCCACCAAAGGAGAGAAATCTTTACAGCATTTGAACGCTTCATGAAGCAAATGTATGAAATTTATAATTGGCTCCAAATTTTTTTTTTAATTTACCTGTTCATTCAAAAAGCAATATTGGGAATAGCAAGGAAATTGTGCAGGGTTCTGGCTTTGGTGCTTTTATTTCCATCCCTTTCCGGATTGGGCCAGACCCATATTTTTAAGCATTATACCCAGGAATCAGGACTCCCCTCAAACGAGGTGTATTATACCATTCAGGACAAAAAGGGGTATCTATGGTTTGCCACCGACCGAGGGGTTTGTCGCTTTGATGGTTATTCCTTTAAATCCTTTTCAACCTCTCACGGCCTAACTGATAACACCATTTTCAGGGCTTATGAAGACCGTGAAGGAAAAATCTGGTTTATCGGGCTGAATGGAAGGATGTGCTATTATTCAGGCGACACTATTCTTCCTTATGTCTATAACCACCTGCTGGATTCACTTGAGAAGTCAAAAATACCATCCGGATTCTTTTTCGACGAAAACCAAACGCTCTACATAGGCTTTATCCGGGGAGGAATTATTTCCATAACAAAAACCGGAAAAATTTCCTTCCAAAACAACAACAGGGAAGATCCCTCCGACTGCCTCTTTGCGGTAACTTCAGCGGGCGTAGTTTTTGGCACCACGGTCTCCAATTCCCTTAGCAGGCCCAAAAGGGTTACCGGATATTTCCGGGAAGGAGGCGAAACCAAAAAAATTTTATTCGAAAATGAATACCGTGCCATAGAAGAAAGGTATTGCTGGTTGAAGCGGAAAAGCGGGGTAATCAATATATATACCGGAGGGACGCTGTTAAGAATAAAGGATGGCATTGTGCGCGACACATTTCTGAAATCAAACCCCCTGATCAGCATATCAGAAGACAAAGACTCCTGCTTATGGATTTCCTGGAGGAAGGGCGGAATCAGTAAATTCAAGCCTAACGAGGGTATTTTTAAGGGTCAGTCCAAACTATTTCTCCACGATCAGCTTATCACGCATTCCTTTTTCGATAATACCGGTGGGGTTTGGTTTAGCACCCTTAATAATGGCATTTTTTACCTCCCCGCTCTAAACTTCGAATATTATTGTGACAATCCTGGAACTATGGGCCAAAATGCCATCTCATTTACCAAAGGAAGAAAAAATGAAGTTTTTATTGCCTTTGCAAACGGGGCCATACACCGATATATAGATGGGGCATTTATTGAAAAGGTAATTCCAAAACTGGGAACTGACTCAACGGCAATGATATGGAATATGGCATACGATTCCACCCGTCACATTCTTTGGGTAACATCAGAAAAAAACGAAAACATTACATTCACAAAGCCGGATAAACTTCCTGTCAGGTTCATAAACAAATTTTCCAACACCCTTCATATAAAGGGTGGAAATCTTCTCATGGGAACGAACCACTCCATAAATGTTTTTGATTTATCGGATATGGAAAGCAGGGAAAAAATGATTTACACCAAAATGCGACTCAATAAATGGGACTTTAAAAATCATGAAAACCCGGTTGGTTTTTCTTCCAATGGAATTTATGAATTGGTTAACGGGAAACTCACTAAGCAATTTAAGGAAATTGAATATTTAAATTACCGGATTACAGGTTACCTGGTACTCAAAGACACCACTAAGCTTTTCGGAACCCTTGGAAAGGGTTTGGTTATCGTTCAAAAAGATGGAACCATAAGCCATTTAAATAAATCCAATGGATTTCCCAGCGATTTAATCAATGAAATTGAAAAAGATGATGATACGATATGGGTATCTACCGAAGCAGGCCTTCTCAGGTTAAAACACCACGGTGGCAAAACATTTGACACAGAGCCTATTTCATTCAAACAAGGTTTTCCTGCAAGGGATGCCCGAAAAATATTAATAACAAAAACCGATATATGGACCCTTACCCGTTCCGGCGTGTTTAAAATTCCAAAGAATTTCAGCGCTGGAAAACTATCTGATTTTCCATTATACCTGAATTCGATATTTGTAGATGGGATAGAAAGCGCCCTGATAAATAACCGTATTGAAGGCCGGGATTACCGGAGTCATGTTTCAGTTTCATTTGTAGGTCTTTGCTTCCCACAACTCGGGAACATTAATTATCGTTACAGGTTAAATGGACCCAACAACCCCTGGACCTACACGCGATCCACCAAAATTGATTTTCAAAATTTAGTGCCCGGTGAGTATTTACTTGAAATTCAGGCCGAGGGTAATGACGGGGTATGGAATCCGAACGTGTTAGCCCTGGGGATATTTATTCCGCCACCCTTCTGGAAAAGCCTGTGGTTTATTCTATTTCTCATTATTTTTCTTTCCGCAATTATCCTTTTAATATTTCAATTAAAAATAAGCGCTTTACGAAAAAAGAACCGACTGGTAACGGAACTTAATCAGTATCGTGAAAAGTCGCTTTCCCTGCAGATGAACCCACATTTTGTGTTTAACTCATTGAATTCTATCCAGGCGTATATCCTTTCCAATGAAAAAAATCTGGCCGTAAAGTACCTTAACCGTTTTTCAAAATTAATTCGCTTGATTTTTGAAGATAGCGGAAAAACGGCAGTGCCCCTTGCAAGGGAACTCGAGGCTATCAAGCTTTACGTAGAGTTGGAGCTATTAAGACAAACGAGACCTTTTGAGTTTAATCTAAATATTGACCCGGAAATTAATCCTGGTTCAACTTTTATTCCCCCCCTTATAATTCAACCTCTTCTTGAAAATGCCATCCGACATGGAATATCTAAAAGGAAAGAAGGGAATGGAATTATTATTATTGAATTTAACGACCACAATAGATTTCTTGAAATTTCAATCAAGGACAATGGTATTGGGATTCATAATTCAGAAAAACCCGGGTCTGAAAAGAGGCCTGAACGCCAATCTGCACTTAAAATAACAGCTCAAAGGATAAAAATACTTTCTTCTCAGGCCGGCATTCCCTTTTTCTTTAATATTAGCCTACAAAACCAAAATAACCCCGATTTCCCGGGAACAACCATTACCTTTAACCTTCCAAAATTCAATAATGAGTATTCGTTCAATAATAATTGACGATGAGCCCCTGGCCAGAGAAGGACTGCAGCTATTGTTATTTGACTATTGTCCGGAGGTGATTGTTTGCGCCACTGCAAAATCAGCCCATGAAGGAATTCAAATGATTGAAAAATTTCAACCTGAACTGGTTTTCCTTGACATAGAAATGCCTGGTGGAAACGGGTTTGAGGTAATCGATTACTTTAATGACAAAACATTTGATGTGATTTTCACAACGGCTTATTCTGAATTTGCCATTAAAGCCCTTCGAAACAATGCGGTAGACTATTTGTTGAAGCCCATTGACCCTGATGAGCTCGTAGCTGCTGTTTCTTCAGCAACCCAAAAGAAATCAAATCAAAAAAGTCAATTCGTAAAAATCAAAAAAAAAGGAGTCGGGCATTTTATCCCACAATCCGATATTATTATGATCAAGGCAAATGGTCGATCATCTGCCTTGCATTTAAAAGGAGGGAAAATCGAGACTATTGGAAAGAACATAAAAGATTGGGAAATGGAGCTCCCTAAAGACTTGTTTTTCAGAATTCACAAATCATATATCATCAATTTGAAACACATCATAAAAATAAGCTCAGGCCAAACCATGATGGTAAACCTCTCGGAAGGACATACTGCTGAGGTAAGCCGCAGAAAAAGAAATGAATTATCTGATTTGCTATTATAGGGCTAAGCTCAGGAAAATCTGTTTCCTATTACCAGCACATCATCTATTTGCTCGAGTTCCCCCTTCCATTCAAAAAATATCTTCTTCAATCTCCTTTCCTGGTCAGTCATAGACAAGGTGGCAATCTCTGAGAAAACCCGCTCAAGGCTCTTTTGTTTAAACTTCTTACCCTTAGGCCCACCAAATTGATCCTGAAAACCATCAGAAAAGGTATATATAATATCTCCCCTACTGATATTAATACCATTTCCTGAAAACTGTATTACTTCTCCTGCCGAAATCCCTACCGGTTGACGATTGAAAGGCAGTTTTTGAATTACCCCCTTTCGGTATAGCCAAACCTGGCTATTGGCCGAAGCGAACGTTAATGTTCCGCAAGAGGTATCATAGCTACGGACCGACATGTCCACCCCATCACGAGTCTCACCGGCCTCTCCCCTTTGCTTCAGCGAATAAATAATTTTCAGACGCAACAAATCCATAATGTCGGCCGGATCATCAAGACCTTTCTCATTTACAATTTCATTCAACAATGAATTGCCAAGCATGCTCATGAAACCACCGGGAACACCATGACCGGTACAATCGGCTGTTACCCAAAATCGATAATTACCTTTTTGGGAAACCCAATAAAAATCTCCGCTTACAATGTCTTTAGGCATAAACAACACAAAAGAATCAGGGAATAAAGATTTAAATTCCGTTTCGTCAGGTAAAATGGCTTTCTGTATTTTCAGCGCATAATTTATGCTATCGGTAATACCTTTTGTTTTCTCTTCAATAATCTGATTCTGCTTCTCAACCTCTTCCTTCTGTTTTTTGATGACTGCATTGGCTTTCGATTTAGACCGATACTCCCGGGTAATGAGCAATCCGGAAATAAGTGAAAAAACCAACCCTCCGATAAGAATATTCCTTTGTACGTCTCGTTTTTCAGCTTCGGAGTTCTGTTTTAAAATCTGAGTATCCTTTAAAATCAGCTCTTTGTCCTTTTTTTCCGATTCGAACAAGGTTTGCAACTCCGCTGTCTTCCGGGCCGACTCTTCATTAAACACACTGTCCTTCGTCCGGCTGAAAAGCTTAATATACTCAAATGCACTCCTGTAATTTCCCAAAGCCGAATCACACGAAGCCAGGGCCTTAAATATTGCCATCAGGTCGGTTTTGGAATTTGAACGCCGGGCATATCCCATTGCTTCTATATGCAGTTCTTTGCTTTTGATTATGTTTCCCAACTTAAAATAGGTGTTCCCAATATTAAAACATGAGGCCGAAATTCCATTCAGGTCTTCGAGTTTTTTACGGATCTCCATACTTTTAAAATGGTATTCCATGCTACCCGGGTAATCGGCCTTGGAATATAACAGATTCCCGATATTGTTATAGGCGATGGCCATTCGTTGAAGATTGCCGGATTCCTCATAAATCAAAACCCCTTTCAGGTAAAATTCAAGGGCCTTATCTAACTCCCCTCGTTCCTTTTGTATCAAGCCCAAACTTATATATGAATCCGCCATTCCCTTCCTATTTCCTAACTCTTCCTTAATGGCCAGTGACTTAAGATGAAACTGTAAGGCCTTTGAAAAATCATGCATCTGATGATAAATGTTACCGATATTATTATAGGAGGTTCCCATCCCTTTCTTATCGCCTAACTCTTCTTTAATCTTAAGTGAGGACAAATGAAAATCAAGGGCCTTGTCAAAATCACCTTTCAGTCTGTAAATACCACCCAGGTTGTTATAGGAGGCCGCCATTCCTTTCTTGTCACCTACCCTTTTCCGGACAGCAAGGGAGAACTCATATTGCTCAACGGCATCGGAAAACCGACCCATAGATTCATAAATCACACCCAGATTATTGTAAGCCTGGCCCAATGAAACATCGCGGAACTTAACCCCAATTTTGCCGGATTGGTTACATAAAGCCATAGCCTCTTTTGCGCGCTCCTCCCCCTGGGGATATTTTCCATCCAGATAATAAATCCAGGAAAGGTCATTCAGGGCTTTTATCCGAACCGTGTCATGAATATTCCCCGTGAGTACTTTGATTAAGGAATCTGATTCACTTCCTGCTCTTTGGATTTGTGGGAAAGCAGAAAGTAAGGCAAATAGAAAATACAGGGAGAAAAAAGGCGGTTGAATTCGCATATTAAAACAAATTGTAACGAATTCCGGGACTGAAAACAAACTGGCGGGTTAAACCGTCAGGTCTTGATTCCCGGATTTGAACCGGAGCACCCCCAACAAGGGTAAGCTCCCAGTTGTTCTTCAAAGGAACCAATAGAGCCACATTCAAATTTATTGTAAGTCCGGCCGACCCGGCCACTTCAACCCTGCTTCCGTTTTCCAATTCTATAATATCATTACCCGTATGATAAATAAACAAAACTCCAAGATTGCCCGAAGCTTTCTTAATTTTTTGATTGTAATTTACACGGAAAACAAGATCGTCATTCCTCTTCAAGCGACGGGACTGGAAATAAGCATTATAGGGCAAATCACCTGAGTAATCAGGTCTGTTAAGGTAACCATTGTTATTCCGGTTAAATGCATGCTGGTACCCAAAAACAAAATCCAGTTTTCGCCAGGTGTATTTAAACCCAAAAAGCAAATCATGAGAACCGAGGCTGGTTTGATAAACCATAGGCAGTGGCAGGGAGTCGTTTAGTTTTCGGGAAGCATCATTGCAGGCAAACTTTCCACCCAGGCTAAAAACCAAATTTGTTTGTTCCTTTCGAAAGGCAATGTAAGAAAGAGAAGCAATGGGATCGCCGACTCCTGAAACATTACCCAATTCACCTGAAATAAAATGATAGGGAATTTTCAGGCTGCCGAAAAGTTTACGGTTTACTAATCTGACCACACCTTCCACCTGAGGTGAAAAAATAGTCGTACCCCTGTCACCTACTCCATAGTTGAAGGTGGTATGTAACTGTACTTTGGGATATCGCAAAACAAACCTGACAGAGGTGGACGACTTAAAATCAATACCTGTAGAATCGATGGTTTTCCGCAACGTATCCATTGCCGCATTCTTTCCGCTTTTTCCAATAATGGGTGTAGAGTCCGGAATAACAACCGTCTTTCTCGTTCCGGAAGAATCGCCTTTGTTCTTTTTGAATTTAGGGGCAAGGTCTGCGTCCTGTTCGTCAATTTTATTTAGCGTAACCTTTTCAGGGGGCAACATTTCAAACCGGAACTGCACAAGGCTCAGGGTTCCCATGGTACAAACCCCGGCATCGGAACACCCCTGGGAAAAGGAAACTACCGGGGAAAATAAAACACTAAAAAACAACAAGAAAAAACAGACTCTTACCATAGGAATGAACCTAAATTTAAGCAATGTTTTCAATCCGCAAATAGGTAATCATATCCCTTCGTCGAAAAATTCAGATTGTTTGCCTTAATTACAGGCCCCTTCGGAGAATTTTTATCCACCCCGTTCTTATTATCCGGCTTTCCGGGTTCCTGGAATTTACTATTTTAGTTAAACCAACACCCGCAAATGAAAGCACTATTTACCATTGGCATTTTCCAATTGGCCATTACAATAGGGTTGGCCCAAACTTTCCAGAGAACATTTGGGGATACAACCTTAGATCAGGGAAAATTTGTCCTTCCCGTGTCCGACGGAGGTTTTTTGATTTTGAGCGAAAAAAGGACTTCCCAAAATGATTGGGATATAGTGATTATCAAAACTAACAGCTCAGGAAATATTATTTGGCAAAGAACCTTCGGCTCTACCGGTTATGATAACGCAAATTGGGCTGTAGAAAATACCGGGGGAGATTTTACAGTATCCGGATATTCTTCCATGCCAAATGGGTATAACAAAGGATTACTGTTTAATATTAGTTCAAGCGGAAATTTAAATTGGGCTAAGAATTACGGCACTCCGGGTTCAGAGGCTTTTTATTCGGGAGCCAAAACCTCCGATGGGGGCTATATTATGACTGGTGTTTCCGTTCTACCATCTGCAGCCCTATTTGATGTGTTTTTGGTTCGTACCGACAGTTCCGGAAACCAATTATGGAGCAAGTATTATGGCGGAGGAATGGGATCTCTGGGTGGTTTCTCTGTTGCCGAATCGCCAGAGGGAGGTTTTGGAATTTGCGGATATATTGAAGGTTCTGGTGCAGGTTTGTGGGATTTACTCTTCCTGAAAACAGACAATTCGGGTAATCTTCTTAATACGGTTTCATATGGAGGAACCGGATATGATCTGGGTCAATCAATAGTAGCAACCTCAGACAGTGGCTTTGTAATTGCCGGGTTTTCCGGAAGTTTTGGCATGGGTGGAGCCGATGGCTATGTAATTAAAGTTAGCAAAACAGGCTCCCTGATCTGGAATAAATCCTATGGAAATTTTGGAATTGATGCCCTAAATTATTGTACAAAAACTATTGATGGGGGTTTTATTTTTTCAGGTTTCACCGACAACAATAGTTCCTCTTCCTTTGGTGTATTACTAAAAACAGACATATTAGGCAACCCTACCTGGCAAAAGGCTTATGGTCCCAATGGAAATGGCGAATTGTTGTGCGTTAAGACTACTTCCGACGGAGGATATATCGCCTCAGGGAACACCAGCTCATTCAGTCAGGGAAACATGGATGTATTTTTAGTGAGAACCGATCCTACAGGAAATAGCTGGTGCAGTGATGTAATCCCCGTTCTATTACCGGGAATTCCAACCCCGATAATGTTTACACCTATTTTATCATCCGGCAACAGAGGCAGTGAATCTGCCCCTGCCTTTTCCTTGTTGCCTAATGGGTTTACTGATTCTACGATTTGCTTTAGCAACGTAGGCCTTAATGAAAATACCTTATCAACTTCTTTTGTTCTCAGTCTTTTCCCCAACCCAACTCAAAACAAAACAACCCTAAATGCAAATTTTGAGGTAAACGAATTCATAGTTTTTGACTTGTTAGGGAAAGAATACGCTCGTCATTCACCATCCGGAAAAAATTGGGAAGCAGATTTTTCATCCCTTCCCACCGGAATATATCTGATCGAGGCCAGGGGAGATGCCGGGTCGGCATTCACCAAACTTATTTTGGAAAAATAACCAATCCCCTATCCGGATTGACTGCCGGTATATTTCTTTATAAAATTTAAAAATTCCGGCCGTGAAATAAACTCCGCACCAAGCGTGCGCAGATGTTCAGTGGGAACCTGACAGTCAATTAAAGCCAGGTCATCCCTGTATTTCCTGACATAGGAAATAAAGGCAAATTTACTGGCATTGGATACTTTTGAAAACATAGATTCCCCAAACAATACCTTTCCGAGCTTTACTCCATAAAATCCACCCACCAGTTCTCCTTCCAGCCTTGCTTCTCCGCAAATGGCAAATCCCATTTTATGCAAGGTTGTGTAAGCTTCAATCATTTCAGAGTGTATCCAGGTGCCATCTTGCCCCTTTCGGTCAACCACGGAGCACTCACGAATTACTCCCTCAAAATCTGTATTTAATGAAAAACTAAATTTCCCGGAACGGATCAGTGCTTCCATGCTCTTCGAAACTTTTAGTCGATCGGGAAAAAGAACAAAACGGGGATCAGGGCACCACCAGAGTATGGGATCGCCCCGTGAATACCAGGGGAAAATACCGTTATGGTATGCTTCCAGGAGTATATCGGGGCTCAGGTCAAGTCCGGCGCAAATAAGTCCATCGGGATCTGAAAATTTGGGGTCAGGAAATATTTTGGAGGACTCCCTTGAAGTCATCTTATTAAATTACATATTTCCTGAAAAAGCTTCCTGACAACTACTACTAAGGGATTCCAAATGTTGTTTGGACTCAGGGATAACCTAGGCCTGACCGGTTGGACCTCCAAAGTTCATCGGTATCGGACCCTGGGCTTCGGTTTCCCGAATAGTTCCATGAACCGATTCGTATTTGGAAATATTATCCTTTAATGCACGCATTAAGCGCTTTGCATGCTGAGGGGTCAGCACAATTCTTGACTTTACCCGTGCTTTGGGAACACCGGGCATTATTTTAACAAAATCAATTACAAACTCAGTGGGAGAATGTGTAATGATAGCCAGGTTTGAATATATCCCTTCCGCCACATCTTCGGGGAGTTCAATATTCATTTGATTGGGATCCTGATTTTCTGCTTCCATGAGTTTACTTTTTTTAAAAAAAAGGAAGCCCTTGCGAGGGCTTCCTGAATTTAACGCGATTCTTCTTCCAACTCCTCGGCTTCTTTTTTAGAGGCCATAAGTTGCTCGTATTCTTCTTTGGAACCAACGATGATTTTCTCGTAATCACGCAATCCCGTTCCGGCAGGAATCAAATGTCCTACAATTACGTTCTCTTTCAATCCGCTCAAATCATCAACTTTTCCACCTACGGCAGCCTCATTCAGAACCTTGGTGGTTTCCTGGAAGGACGCGGCAGAAATCCATGAATTGGTTTGTAAGGAAGCCCTGGTAATACCCTGCAAAATCTGATTTGCAGTAGCAGGACGGGCGTCTCTTGCCTCAATCAGGCTCTTATCCTTACGCTTCAACTGAGAATTAACATCTCTTAAAGTACGGCTGGAAATAATCATTCCGGGTTTCAAATCAGAATCACCGGCAGCAACCACAACCTTCATTCCGAAGATCTTGTCGTTCTGATCCATAAATTCCGATTTGTTTACCAATTGCCTTTCAAGCAACATGGTATCTCCGGGATCATCAATTTCAACTTTACGCATCATCTGACGAACGATAACCTCAAAGTGTTTGTCGTTAATTTTCACACCCTGAAGGCGGTAAACTTCCTGAATTTCATTCACCAGATATTCCTGAACAGCAGTAGGTCCTTTGATTCCCAAAATATCACCGGGAGAAATGGCTCCATCCGACAGGGGTTCACCTGCTTTAATAAAGTCATTTTCCTGAACCAGGATATGTTTGGAAAGTGGTACAAGATACTTCCGCTGCTCACCGGTTTTCGACTCAACCACAACTTCTCTGTTTCCGCGTTTCACTTTTCCGAAGGAAACAACTCCGTCGATTTCAGAAACTACAGCAAGATTGCTGGGGTTTCTGGCCTCGAACAATTCAGTAACACGAGGCAAACCTCCGGTGATGTCACCAGTTTTTCCAGTAGTTCTTGGAATCTTAACCAGGATGTTACCCGCTTCGATTTTATCACCATCGTTTACAATAATGTGAGCTCCAACGGGAATATTATAGGTTTTGAGAACCTCTTTTCCGCTCAAAATCCGAATACCGGGGCTCCGGGTCTTATCTTTAGATTCAATGATTACTTTCTCACGGAATCCGGTTTGTTCATCTGATTCTTCGCGGAAGGTTAAACCTTCATGAATATTCTCAAACTCGATTTTTCCTGGGAACTCAGAAATAATTACCGCATTATATGGATCCCAATCGCAAATCAAATCACCTTTGGAAACCTTTTGACCGGGCTTAACATATAATTGGGCTCCGTAAGGAATGTTCGCCGTTGTAAGCAGGCTCTTGGTATTGGGGTCGATAATCCGCATTTCGGCAGATCTTCCGATAACCACTTTTACCTTGTCGTTCCCCTGTTTGCGGTCAACGGTACGAAGCTCATCAATTTCAACAATTCCATCGTACTTGGCTTCAACTTTTGAAGAGGCCGCAATATTACTTGCTGTTCCACCCACGTGGAAAGTACGCAGTGTAAGCTGGGTTCCGGGTTCTCCGATAGACTGGGCGGCAATTACACCAACCGCTTCTCCTTTTTGAACCATTCTGCCGGTTGCCAGGTTTCGGCCATAACATTTGGCGCAAACGCCCATTCTTGCCTCGCAGGTAAGCACGGATCTGATTTCAACAAATTCAATGGGAGATTCACCAATCTTATTGGCACCTTCTTCTTTTATTTCACTGCCTCCGGAAATAAGTAATTCTCCGGTAAGCGGATGAACAACATCATGCACCGCGGTTCTACCCAGGATTCGGTCAAACAGCGACTCCACAATTTCATCATTGTTTTTAAGAGCTGTTGCCTGAATTCCTCGAAGAGTTCCGCAATCGTCCATGGTAATAATAACATCCTGGGCCACGTCAACCAAACGACGGGTAAGGTAACCGGCGTCGGCTGTTTTAAGTGCCGTATCGGCAAGACCTTTACGCGCACCGTGGGTAGAGATGAAATACTCAAGAATCGAAAGTCCCTCACGGAAGTTTGAGATAATCGGATTTTCAATAATCTCACCTCCGGAAGCACCGGCTTTGGAAGGCTTTGCCATAAGGCCACGCATTCCGCTCAACTGCTTAATCTGTTCTTTTGATCCCCGGGCTCCGGAATCGAGCATCATATAAACAGGGTTAAAGCCCTGCCGGTCGGTACTCAATTCGTCAAGAACCTTTTTAGTAACACGGGAATTGGTATGGGTCCAGATGTCGATAATCTGGTTGTATCTTTCATTATTGGTAATGAATCCCATGTTATAGTTATTCAATACATCCTCAACCAAACCATAAGCCTGACCAATGAGGTCTTCTTTTTCCTTGGGAATAACAATATCCGCCAGGTTAAAGGAAAGCCCTCCGCGGAAAGCGGTCCGGAATCCCAGATCCTTAATATCATCAAGGAATTTGGCGGTCTGAACCATATCCGTCTTCTTCATGATATCTCCAATGATATCGCGAAGAGATTTCTTGGTCAGCAGTTCATTAATAAAGCCAACCTTTTTGGGAACCACTTTATTGAAAAGCACCCGGCCGGCAGTGGTTTCGATCAATTTCGTTGATAAAGAACCATCGGCTTCTTTATTGTTATCGATTTTAACCTTGATTACCGCATGGAGGTCAATTCTTCCTTCGTTAAGGGCAATAACAACTTCCTCCTCGTTATAAAAAACTTTACCCTGACCTTTTACCACTTTCTCCTTATCGGTAAGTCTGGCTTTGGTCAGATAATAAAGTCCGAGAACCATGTCCTGAGAAGGAACCGTGATGGGCGCTCCGTTGGCAGGGTTCAATACATTATGAGAAGCAAGCATCAGAAGTTTTGCTTCCAAAATAGCGGCATTACCCAGGGGTACATGGACAGCCATCTGGTCACCGTCGAAGTCGGCGTTGAAAGCCGTACAAACAAGTGGGTGCAGCTGAATAGCTTTTCCTTCAATAAGTTTAGGCTGGAAAGCCTGAATACCCAGTCGGTGAAGTGTGGGAGCACGGTTCAAAAGAACCGGATGACCTTTAAGTACATTTTCAAGGATATCCCAAACAACGGGTTCTTTGCGATCCACAATCTTTTTCGCTGACTTTACGGTCTTTACTATTCCTCTTTCAATCAGCTTACGAATGATAAACGGCTTAAACAATTCTGCCGCCATGTCCTTAGGCAAACCACATTCGTGAAGTTTGAGTTCAGGACCTACAACAATTACGGAACGGGCAGAATAGTCAACCCTTTTTCCGAGCAGGTTCTGACGGAAGCGCCCTTGTTTTCCTTTCAGAGAATCTGACAGGGATTTAAGTGCACGATTTGCTTCGGTCTTAACCGCATTGGATTTTCTTGAGTTATCAAATAATGAATCCACCGATTCCTGTAACATCCGTTTCTCGTTACGAAGAATTACATCCGGTGCTTTAATTTCAATAAGGCGCTTCAGACGGTTATTCCGGATAATTACCCGGCGGTATAGATCATTCAAATCGGAAGTAGCAAAACGACCGCCATCCAATGGAACAAGCGGGCGCAGTTCGGGTGGAATTACGGGAACCACTTTCACAATCATCCACTCGGGACGATTTTCAACATTATGATTAGCCGAACGGAAAGCCTCTACAACCTGCAGACGCTTAAGGGCTTCATTTTTTCTTTGCTGGGAAGTTTCTGTACTTGCACGGTGGCGAAGATCATAAGAAAGCTCATCAAGATTTACCCTCTTCAAGAGCATTTCCAATGCCTCGGCACCCATTTTGGCAATAAACTTACTTGGGTCGGAGTCGTCAAGGTATTGATTTTCCTTCGGAAGAGTTTCCAGGTGGTTCAGGTATTCTTCTTCGGTAAGAAAATCATTTACTTTAAGTCCCTCACCTTCTTTAACACCGGGTTGAATAACCACATACCTTTCATAATAAATAATCATGTCGAGCTTCTTGGTGGGGAAGCCCAACAGGTACCCGATTTTGTTAGGAAGAGAGCGGAAGTACCAGATATGAACAACAGGAACCACAAGATTGATGTGGCCCATTCTTTCTCTTCGTACTTTCTTTTCAGTAACCTCAACACCGCAACGATCGCAAACGATTCCTTTGTAACGAATGCGCTTATATTTCCCGCAATGACATTCCCAGTCTTTTACAGGACCGAAAATACGCTCACAAAACAATCCGTCACGCTCGGGCTTGTAGGTCCGGTAGTTGATTGTTTCGGGCTTTAAAACCTCTCCACTCGACCTTTCAAGAATGTGTTCAGGTGAAGCGAGGCTGATGGTGATCTTCGTAAAATTACTTTTTAGCTTTTGATCCCTTTTTAGCGCCATGTTTTATTTTGTGTTAAATAATCAATAATTGGTTTCGGAAAAATCAGTCCATCGATACATTCAAACCTAATCCCCGCAATTCATGCAACAATACGTTGAAAGATTCGGGAATTCCGGGGGTTGGCAGGTTTTCGCCTTTTACAATAGACTCATAGGCCTTTGCTCTTCCAACCACATCGTCGGATTTAACAGTAAGAATTTCCTGAAGGATATTGGCTGCACCAAATGCTTCGAGTGCCCAAACTTCCATTTCTCCAAATCGCTGACCTCCAAACTGGGCTTTTCCTCCCAGGGGCTGCTGCGTAATAAGAGAGTATGGACCGATAGACCTTGCGTGCATCTTGTCGTCAACCATGTGTCCGAGTTTCATCATATAAATTACACCCACGGTAGCCGGTTGATCAAAACGCTCTCCGGTTCCACCATCAAAAAGGAAGGTTTGGCCATATCTTGGCACTCCAGCCTCATCGGTGTACTTATTGATTTCATCAAGTGTAGCTCCATCAAAAATGGGCGTTGCAAACTTTAATCCCAGTTTCTGACCTGCCCAACCCAGAACGGTTTCGTAAATCTGTCCGAGGTTCATACGGGAAGGTACACCCAGAGGGTTAAGTACAATGTCAACAGTGGTTCCGTCTTCAAGGAATGGCATATCCTCTTCACGAACGATACGGGCAACAATACCCTTATTTCCGTGGCGACCCGCCATTTTATCACCCACTTTCAGTTTACGTTTTTTAGCCACATAAACTTTCGCCAGCTGAACAATTCCCTGAGGAAGCTCATCACCTACGGTAGCTGCGAACTTTTTACGTTTAAATAATCCGTAAACATCATTATACTTAATGCTGTAGTTGTGGAGCAGGGTCTTGATTTTGTCATTTACATCCTTATCCGTTGTCCACTTGGTAGGATTCAAAGAAAGCATATCCAGTTTTTCCAGCATTTTCTGGGTAAACTTGGTTCCTTTTGGAATCACTTCTTCTTTGAGGTTATTGTAAACCCCCTGAGAAGATTTACCGTTAACAAGAGTAAACAGTTTTTCAACCAAGGCTTTCTTTAATGAATTGGATTCATCATTGAATTCCTTATCGAGTTTATCGAGAATGGTTTTCTCGTCGGCTTTTGCTTTTTTATCCTTAATAGCTCTTGAGAAAAGTCGCTTGTCAATTACCACACCACGAATAGAAGGTGGCACTTTAAGTGATGCGTCTTTTACGTCTCCGGCTTTATCACCGAAAATGGCGCGGAGAAGTTTTTCTTCGGGTGAAGGATCGGTTTCTCCCTTAGGTGTAATTTTACCTATCAGGATATCACCCTCTTTCACTTCGGCTCCTACCCTGATCATTCCGTTTTCGTCAAGATCTTTGGTAGCATCTTCACTTACGTTCGGAATGTCGGCGGTAAGTTCTTCCAGTCCACGCTTGGTTTCACGAACCTCGAGAATATATTCGTCGATATGCAGGGAGGTAAAAATATCGTCGCGAACAACTTTTTCAGAGATCACGATGGCATCCTCGAAGTTATAACCTTTCCAGGGCATGAACGCCACTTTAAGGTTTCTTCCAAGTGCCAGTTCCCCGGCCTGGGTAGCATAACCCTCGCAAAGGACCTGTCCACGCTTTACCTTTTCGCCTTTTTTAACAACAGGACGAAGGTTCAGACAGGTATTCTGGTTTGTCTTGCGGAATTTGGTAAGCTTATAGGTTTTAATATCATCATCGAAACTGATCAGTTTTTCCTCATCAGAACGATTATACCGGATAGTGATTTCGTTGGCATCAACATATTCAACAACACCATCGCCTTCGGCATTAATGAGAACGCGTGAGTCACGGGCCACAAGGTATTCAAGTCCGGTTCCCACAATAGGCGACTGAGGCTGTAAGAGGGGAACTGCCTGACGCTGCATGTTAGATCCCATAAGGGCCCTGTTCGCATCGTCGTGCTCAAGGAAAGGAATAAGTGAAGCGGCAATAGAGGCAATCTGATTCGGAGCCACATCCATAAAATTCACCTTTCCGGGTTCAACTACCGGGAAATCGCCCTCATAACGGGTTTTGATTTTATTATTCTGGAAGCGGCCTTTCTCGTCGATACCTTCATTAGCCTGGGCAATAATACGCTGATCTTCCTCCTCTGCACTTAAATAAACAACACCTTTATCTACATCCACTTTACCCTGTGTAACTGTGCGGTAAGGAGTTTCAATAAATCCGAGTTTGTTGATTTTAGCATAAACGCAAAGCGAAGAAATAAGACCGATATTAGGTCCTTCCGGCGTTTCGATTGTACACAATCTTCCGTAGTGGGTATAGTGTACGTCACGAACTTCGAAACCGGCTCTTTCCCGGGAGAGACCTCCGGGGCCAAGTGCCGACAAACGGCGCTTGTGGGTAATTTCAGACAGCGGATTGGTTTGATCCATGAACTGGCTGAGCTGGTTGGTTCCGAAAAAGGAATTAATAACGGACGAGAGTGTTTTAGCGTTAATAAGGTCGGTAGGTGTAAACACCTCATTATCCCTTACGTTCATTCTTTCGCGAATGGTTCTTGCCATACGGGCAAGTCCCACACCGAATTGAGAATAAAGTTGCTCACCTACGGTCCGAACGCGGCGGTTGGAAAGGTGATCGATATCATCCACATCGGCTTTTGAGTTAATAAGCTCAATGAGGTATTTAATAATGGCAATGATATCTTCTTTGGTAAGAACCTTAACATCTTCAGGAAGGTTCAGGCCTAGTTTTTTATTGATACGGTATCTTCCAACCTCACCGAGGTCATAACGCTTGTCGGAGAAGAACAATTTCTCGATGATACCACGGGCGGTTTCTTCATCGTGAGGTTCGGCATTCCGAAGCAGGCGGTAGATATGCTCAACAGCTTCTTTTTCGCTGTTGGTGGGATCCTTTTGCAGGGTGTTGTAAATAATTGCATAGTCATTGGAATCCACATCTTCCTTATGAAGGATGATGGCCGGAACTCCGGCTTCAACGATAAGATCGATGTGTTGATCTTCGAGGATTGATTCCCTTTCAATGATTACTTCATTACGCTGGATAGAAACAACTTCACCAGTATCTTCATCCACGAAATCCTCAGTCCAGGTTTTGAGTACTCTGGCGGCAAGTTTTCGTCCCACATATTTCTTCAATCCTGCTTTTGAAACTTTCACTTCATCAGCGAGGCCGAAAATTTCAAGAATTTGTTTGTCGCTTTCGAATCCTATGGAGCGCAGCAAAGTGGTAACGGGTAATTTCTTTTTCCGGTCGATGTAAGCATACATCACCTGATTAATATCGGTAGCAAATTCAATCCAGGATCCTTTAAAAGGGATGATTCGGGCTGAATAAAGTTTGGTTCCGTTGGCGTGACGGCTTTGGCCGAAGAACACACCGGGAGAGCGGTGAAGCTGAGACACCACTACCCTTTCTGCACCGTTTATAACGAAAGTTCCCTTGGGGGTCATATAAGGAATTGTTCCCAGGTAAACATCCTGCACAATGGTTTCAAAATCTTCGTGCTCGGGGTCGGTGCAATAAAGTTTCAGTTTTGCTTTAAGGGGAACGCTATGGGTAAGACCCCGTTCCAGACATTCATCGATGGTATACCGGGGAGGGTCGATGAAGTAGTCTAAAAACTCCAGAACAAAGTTGTTTCTGGAATCTGAAATTGGGAAATTCTCACTAAACACTTTAAACAGACCTTCATTTTGTCTGTTTTCAGGAGTGGTTTCCAGTTGAAAAAAGTCTTTGAAAGATTTCAACTGAATATCCAGAAAGTCGGGATATTCGGTATGAACTTTAGTTTTTGCGAAATTAATTCGCTGGGTTTTCTTGCTCTGAGCCAAGGTTACTGGAGGTTAAACGGGTTACACAATTTTCCAATTCTCCAAATGCGGTTTTACGTTCCGCAGGTAAACGGGAATGGCCCTTCACCTTTTCAGGGGTGAAGGGCTGATTCCGGGAATTCAACGAGCAGATTATTTAAGTTCAACCTCTGCTCCTGCTTCTTCCAGTTGTTTTTTAATTTGTTCAGCAGTAGCTTTATCTACACCTTCCTTAACGGGTTTTGGAGCACCGTCAACAAGGTCTTTTGCTTCTTTAAGTCCCAGTCCGGTGATATCTTTTACGATTTTCACCACACCAAGCTTAGCGTTTCCACCGCTTTTAAGAACTACATCGAAAGATGTTTTTTCAGCAGCAGCAGCGCCACCTCCGGCACCACCGGCAGCAGCAACTGCAACAGCAGCAGCAGCGGGTTCGATACCGTATTCATCTTTAAGAACTTTTGCAAGTTCATTTACCTCTTTTACAGTGAGGTTTACTAATTGGTCTGCGAGAGCTTTTACGTCGGCCATTTTTATTTGATTTTAAAATTTAACAATTAGAAAAAATTAATTACTCAGGACGTTCGGAGAGTGTTTTAACAACACCTGCCAATTTGTTTTTACCGGAAAGAAGTGCGGAAATAACGTTCTTAGAGGGAGATTGCAACAAGGCAATAACATCGCCAATAAGTTCATTTTTGCTTTTAATGGCGGCCAATACATCGAGGCTTTCAGGCCCGAAATAAATGGACTCCTCCACATAAGCGGCTTTCAATCCGGGAACGGTGCCGTCGGGTCCGCGGAATTCTTTAAACAGCTTGGCGGGCTCACTCCCGCTCTCGCTGAAAAAAATCGCCGTTGTACCTTTCAGGGCAGGAATCATTTCTTTGTAATCCCGTCCTTCGGTCCTTTCCATTGCCTTTTTCAGAAGGGTGTTCTTAACCACGAGCATTTTGATCTTCCGATCGAAGCACATCCTTCTCAGCTTGGTAGTTTTGTCGGCTGTGAGGGTTGCGGTATCGGCGAGGTAGAAATGGCTGGTATTAGCCAGTTTTACCTTCAGATCTTCAATGACCTGGTCTTTTTCCTCTTTTTTCATGGATTATTTAATTAAAAGTTACAACTAAGCCTCTAAGGAACGAGTATCGATTTGCACTCCCGGGCTCATAGTGCTCGAGAGATAAACGCTTTTCAGATACGTGCCCTTAGCGGAAGCAGGCTTTAGCTTTATTATGGATTGTAACAATTCTTTAGCATTATCAGCGATTTTATCGCCTTCGAAAGATACCTTTCCGATGGAGCAGGTAATGATTCCCTGTTTGTCAACTTTGAAATCAATGTTACCGGCTTTTTTCTCGGTAACTGCTTTTCCCACTTCCATGGTAACGGTGCCGGTTTTGGGGTTTGGCATTAATCCGCGGGGACCCAGAATTTTTCCAAGGGCTCCCACTTTCCCCATTACGCTGGGCATAGTGATAATTACATCAACATCGGTCCATCCACCTTTTATTTTCTCAACGTACTCGTCAAGGCCAACGTATTCGGCGCCTGCGGCTTTTGCTTCCGCCTCTTTATCGGGCGTACACAAAACAAGTACCCGAACCTGCTTACCCAGCCCATGGGGCAGGGCCACGGATCCGCGCACCATTTGATTCGATTTTTTGGGATCAACGCCAAGCCGGATAGCAAGGTCAACGGATGCGTCGAATTTGGTAAAGGTGATGTCTTTTAAAATCTTCGATGCTTCGGTAAGGTTATAGGCCTTAGCAGCATCGAATTTCTCGAGGGCTTTCTTTCTGTTTTTGCTGAGCTTTTTCATTGAACGGTTTTTTCGGTGTGCAGGCGTTTTCTTTCAGGGAAAACTCCACCGGTTTAACAAAATTATTTGCTGAGGGGAGACTGCCCTTCAACAGTCACTCCAAGGCTACGGGCGGTACCGGCAACCATACTCATGGCTGATTCGATGGTAAAGCAATTGAGGTCAGACATTTTATCTTCTGCAATTTTCTTTACCTGTTCCCATGTGATACTACCGACTTTTTTCCGGTTTGATTCTCCTGAGCCTTTCTGAATTTTCGCGGCTTCGATGATAGACACCGCCACCGGTGGTTTTTTCAGAATAAACTCAAACGATTTATCGGAATAAACGGTAATGATAACAGGAACAACCTTGCCGCCCATTTGCTGGGTTCGTGCATTAAACTGTTTGCAAAACTCCATGATATTTACCCCTTTTGCACCCAGGGCTGGACCAATGGGGGGAGCGGGATTAGCGGCTCCGCCTTTGATCTGGAGTTTTATTATTGCGCTGACTTCTTTAGCCATTTTTTGTTTTTTTTCTGTTTTCTAATTCTGATAATCCGTTTCGGGGTGTGGAAGCAATCGCCCGAACAGATTATTCCTTTTCAACTTCCATAAACCCTAATTCAAGGGGTTGTTTACGACCGAAGATTTTCACCATAACCTTCAGTTTCTTCTTCTCTTCATTAATTTCCTCAACCACTCCGGTAAAGCTGTTGAAGGGGCCGTTAATTACTTTAACTGACTCTCCTACCATAAAGCGGTTAACCAGAGTTCCTTCCGATTCGGCCAGTTCATCAACCTTGCCGAGAATTCGATTAATTTCTGAAGGTCTCATGGGAACCGGATCTCCGCCTTTTGTTTCGCCCAGGAATCCGAGAACTCCTGGTGTGTTGCGAATGATATGAGGCACTTCACCTACCAGGGCGGCCTCAACCAAAAGGTATCCGCCATAAAAAGGGCGTTCTTTACTTACCTTTTTTCCATTTCTTATCTGAATGATTTTCTCAGTTGGGATAAGGATTTGGGAAACAAAATCCTGAATCCGGTGGTGATTAATTTCCACTTCCAGGTGTTGTTTTACCTTTTTCTCCTTACCACTGATAGCACGCACCACGTACCATTTTTTTACGGGTGTAGCTGGTTTTTTCTCGCTCATGGAAACAGGCACAGTAAATTATTTCAAAAAATCGTAAACAAAACTCAACAGGTTCCTGAACCCGAAGTCAATAACCCAAATTACCATCGCAATGATCAAGGAAGCGATCATTACCACAATGGCACTATCCTGAAGTTCTTTCCAGGTAGGCCAGGAAACCTTATTTAAAAGTTCGTTTCTGGTATCTTCCAAATAGGCTTTTATCTTACTCATTGCATCCCTTTTTTGCCCGGTGCGGGTTTAATTTTTGCACGGGTGCCTGGATTCGAACCAAGATCAACGGTTTTGGAGACCGCTATTCTACCCTTGAACTACACCCGTTTTTCCGGTCGTTATACACAGGCATCCGGGAATTTCCGGAACCGGCATTTAACCGGTTCCGGATTCCGAAAACCTTACTTCACAATTTCAATTACCTGTCCGGCACCTACGGTACGGCCACCCTCACGGATCGCAAAGCGAAGTCCTTTGTCCATAGCAACAGGCACAATCAACTTTACGGTGATGGTTACGTTATCGCCGGGCATTACCATTTCACGTCCTTCCGGAAGATCAATTTCTCCGGTTACATCGGTGGTACGCAGGTAAAACTGAGGACGGTATTTGTTGTGGAAGGGGGTATGACGGCCACCTTCTTCCTTCTTCAATACGTACACTTCAGCTTTAAATTCAGTATGAGGGGTAATGGAACCGGGTTTTGCGATAACCATACCTCTCCAGATATCTTTTTTATCTACACCGCGGAGCAGCAATCCTACGTTGTCACCGGCTTCTCAACGATAGAGCAGTTTCACGAAAATTTCCACACCTGTAACAACTGATTTAACACGCTCTTCACGCATTCCAACAATTTCAACTTCTTCGTTGATATTGATAACTCCGGTTTCAATTCTTCCGGTAGCAACGGTTCCACGACCGGTAATTGAAAACACGTCTTCCACAGGCATGAGGAAGGGTTTGTCAACCTGACGGGGAGGAACAGGAATCCACTCATCAACGGAGTTCATCAGGCTCATAATGGTTTCAACCCATTTTGGGTCGTTATTAAGACCACCTAATGCAGAACCACGGATGATGGGTGTGTTGGATCCATCAAATTCATAGAATGAAAGAAGGTCACGGATTTCCATTTCCACAAGGTCAAGAAGTTCCGGATCGTCAACCATATCCACTTTATTCATAAAAACCACAATACGGGGTACACCTACCTGACGGGCAAGCAGAATGTGTTCACGGGTTTGTGGCATAGGTCCGTCTGTAGCAGCAACCACAAGGATAGCTCCGTCCATCTGGGCGGCACCGGTAACCATGTTCTTTACATAGTCGGCGTGGCCAGGACAATCCACGTGCGCATAGTGACGCTTTTCGGTCTGATACTCTACGTGAGAAGTATTGATTGTAATACCTCTTTCCTTTTCTTCAGGAGCGTTGTCGATTGAAGAGAAGTCTCTTACTTCAGCCAAACCCTGCTTTGCCAACACGGTGGTGATGGCTGCGGTGAGGGTTGTTTTCCCGTGGTCGACGTGACCGATTGTACCAATGTTAACGTGTGGTTTGGTACGCTGGAATTGTTCTTTTGCCATTGCTATCTACTTTGTTTAATTTAATTATTGGTTTTTATTTAATTTAAATTCACATTCATTTTTGAGCCAGTGACGGGAGTTGAACCCGTGACCTCGTCCTTACCAAGGACGCACTCTAACCAACTGAGCTACACCGGCTTAAATCAGCTCCCCTTTCTACTTCCGTTTCCCCCGATCGGCAAAATCTTCGGGAAACCATCTATTCCTAAAAGTTCCGGGGATTAGCCGGTTAACTTTTTCTGGAGCGGAAGACGGGGCTCGAACCCGCCACCCTCAGCTTGGAAGGCTGATGCTCTACCAAATGAGCTACTTCCGCTTATGTGGGGAGAGAAGGATTCGAACCTTCGAAGTCATAAGACAACAGATTTACAGTCTGTCCCAGTTGGCCACTTTGGTATCCCCCCAAATTTCCCAAAACTGAGCCGGAGAAGGGACTCGAACCCCCGACCAGCTGATTACAAATCAGCTGCTCTACCAGCTGAGCTACTCCGGCCAACTCAATTTTTTGCCGTATTTCACAGAACTTTTCCCTCTGACGGAATAAAAAAGCAGCCCCTTCCGAAAAAAGGACTGCAAACTTACAAAGTATTTGATTATCAGCAAAAAAAATCTTTAAGATTTTTATTTGCCCGGGATTTGGAGGTGCTTAGACCCTGCGGAGCTTCTCTTTATGCTTAATTATTTGATTCTTAAGGGCTGCGACGGTGGTATCGATGGCTTCCTCGAAGGTTTTGCAGGTTTTCTTGGCAAACAGGTCGTTTCCGGGCACAATTAGCCGCACTTCGGCTGCTTTGTCGTCAAGTCCGACCGATTTTTCAAGTTTAAGGGTTACCTCAGCTCCTATAATATCTGAAAAAAATGTACCGAGTTTGCCAATTTTCTCTTCGATGAACTGGATCAGTTTTTTGTCTGCATCAAAATGCACACTTTGAATGGTTACTTTCATAAATCCTCCTTTTTTATTTTTTATTCGAACGCGGATGCGCGTTGCGGTAGGTTTCTTTTAATTTATCTATGGTATTATGGGTATAAACCTGTGTTGCCGAAAGGTTTGCATGACCCAGTAATTCCTTAATTGCATTTAGTTCGGCTCCATGGTTTAACAGGTGAGTTGCGAAGGAGTGTCTCAAAATGTGTGGACTTTTCCTGGCAACGGTTGTTACTTTACTAAGGTAACATCTTACGATGGAATATACAACCCCCGGATTTAATCTTTTTCCATTTTTCGACACAAAAAGTTCATTTGATGCAATTTTCGGGAAGGTGGTGTTCCGTTGCTCCAAATAAAATTCAAGCTGCCGGGTGGTTAATTCTGCCAGAGGAACAATCCTTTCCTTTTTCCTTTTTCCCACCACTTTAAGGGTCTTTCCTGAGGGGTCAAAATCATCAACTTTAAGATTAATCAATTCGGATCTTCTGATTCCTGTAGCATAAAATAATTCGAGAAGGGTTTTATCACGGAGTCCCATAAAATTATCAGGAAAAAAATCTCCTGTAAACAGGTGTTCAATAGACTTTTCCTCTATAAAAACGGGCAGTTTCTTACTTGTTTTCGGGCCGGTAACCTTTTTCATCGGATTTATCTCCAGCAGCCCCTGTTTTTGCAAATACCTGAAATAAGCATTCAGAGAGCTCAGCTTCCGGTTTATACTTCTTGCGCTAACTCCCCTTTCTGATAAATCAGCCATCCAGGAGCGAATTTGCAGGTGGTTCAGTTTGTCCAGGAATGATGTACCGGCATTCTCCAGAAAAAAAGAGGAAGCCTGGGCCAAATCATCCAGGTAAGCCCTTAATGTGTGGGGTGAAAGCCGCCGCTCATTTTTTAGATAAGACTCAAACTCCTTAATCCGTTCCAATTACAAGTTTTTAAAGAGTTCAACGACTGCGGAGAAAAAAGGTTTCTGTTGCCTTTATGCCAGGGCAGAATCCGCATCAAAAACAGCCAGTTCTTTATACAGTGTATCCCTTTCTACCGGGATTTTGCCTGCATTTCTGATCAGGGCAACAATTTCGGAGGTGGTCATAACGGGCGATTGTTCCTGGGAACCGGCCATTGAATAAATTTTGGTTGAATCGTCGATGGTTCCATCAATATCATCCACCCCAAACCCCAGCGAAAGGGCTGCATTATCCCTTCCCAGCATGGGCCAATATGATTTAAGGTGAGGAAAATTGTCGAGGAAAACCCTTGCCAATGCATAAACCCGCATATCTTCCATGGTGGTACATTCAGGAACATCAGACATCTGATTATCCTTATTCCGGAACTTCAGGGGAATAAAGGTGTTGAACCCTTTTGTTTCGTCCTGAAGTATCCGAAGTCGATTCATGTGATCAATTCGGTGCTCCCACGTTTCGTAATGGCCGTAAAGCATGGTTGCATTTGAAGGGATGCCGAGCAAGTGAGCTGTTTTATGGATTTCAAGCCACTCTTCCGATGTACACTTGTCTTCACAAATCCGCTTTCTTATTTCGGCATCAAAAATTTCTGCACCTCCGCCGGGAATTGAATTCAGCCCACAGTGTTTCAAATATTCAAGTCCTTCGGAATAGGTTTTTCCGGCCTTTTTAAACATGTAGTACAATTCTACAGCGGTAAAGGCTTTTATATGAAGTTCCGGCCTGATTTTTTTAATTTCCGAGAGGATATTCCCAAAATATTCCAGGCCCATTTTCGGGTGAACACCCCCTACAATATGAACCTCTGTAACAGGTTTTCCATCATAGGAACGCACAATCTTCAAAATGTCCTCTTCAAATATTTCCCAGCCTTCTTCCTTTTGCCTGACTAGCCGGCTGTATGAACAAAACTTACAATCGTAAACACAGATGTTGGTGGGTTCGATATGAAAGTTTTTATTGAAAAACACTTTTTTGCCGTACATCCGCATTTTTACGGCGTCGGCCAGGCCGGCCAAGAGGCCCAGAGGAGCTTTGGTACCCAAAAGCAGGGCTTCATCAATAGCAATTCTTTCTGCTCTTAATACTTTAAGGGCGATAGCTTTCAGGGAGGCATCGGTTGTGATGGAAATCAGGCTATTTGTCAACTCATCCATGCTGTAAAATTAGCCAATAAAACAAAGGGCCCGGAAAATCCGGGCCCTAAAGTACTTAACAAAACATGGTTTGGTTTACCGCTGAAGGTTAGCTCTCATGGTTTGAACAATGTTTCCATTATTAAACTCAACCATATAAATTCCATTGGGTTGAGAGGAAAGGTCGATAGAGAATTCTTTATCAACCACTCTTCCCAGGTCGGCCACCTTTTCACCCAGGCTGTTGTAAACCCGTACCTGAAGGTTGTTTTCAGGAAATGCAGCCCTGATGTTCAGGGTACCGGTTGTAGGATTCGGGAACAGGGTAAAGGCATTGGCAAAATAGGGATCATCAATTCCCACGGGAGTACAGGCATTGGAAGTATTTAAGGGTGCGCGATACGTTCCATTTGCCATACAGGTTTGCATTCTGGCTTTTTGGTTCTGGGTGAACATGGCCATGCAGGCATCAGGAACATAATCCATGTAATTGCAATACATTTCCCCGTTAGGACCGTTGTTACAGCTGATTTTTGGGAATGTTGGGCAATTGAAATTTGAGGATGCCTGGGTTGGGGTATCGTTACAACAATCATTACCGCAATTAGCATCACCCCAAATGTGGCGAAGCCCAAGCCAGTGACCAACTTCATGAGTGGCTGTTCTGCCTTTGTTATAGGTCGCCATCAGGTTTCCCACTCTTCCGGTTGCATTATACAGAATTACAACACCTGTGCGGGTTGCCGTTTCAAGCGTAACATTCATACAGGTGGTAAGACCAGATCCCACAGGGAAAGTGGCATACCCGAGGATACCGCCCGAAATATTTACAACCCAAACGTTAAAGTATTTGGTAGGATCCCAAATAGTGGCGGGCTTAATCGTATTATCAATGTAGCTGGTGCTATAGGGAGGAGCAGTCCATCCCATCGTATTCCGATTGATTCTGTTTACACCCGGGGTTGGCATGGCATTTCCCTGTGGGGTGCGCATAGCTTTGCAAAAGTTAATTTCGCAGTCGGCGGCTACGGATTGAAAAGCAGCAGGAACTACGGTATTAAAATCAGCGTTGGTCTTTCTGAAATCTTCATTCAGAACGTCAAACTGAGAGTTTAGCTGCGCTACGCTCAGGTTGGTTCCCGAACCTACATTCTCTCCGTTATGAATAACATGCATTACTGTAGGGATGGTGTAAATGGCGTTAGGGTGGATTTCAGGGTCGGCCATCCGGGCATCAATAAGAGGCTGAAGCCAGTCTTCAAATTCAGCACATGGGGGTTGCGAGGCACAACGAACTACGTTTTGAGCCACTACAGGAAGTGCAGCAAACAGCGCAATCCCGCAAATAACAAGTAGTGTTTTTTTCATGGGTTGGTTTTTTGGGGGTTTATTGGTTTGGTTTAATTGTTACTTCTCTAAAATCAATTTCTTTGAGAACTCTTTCCCGGTATCAAACCGGGCCTTTACAAAGTAAATACCCGATTCTAACAAATGCAAGTTCATTTCGACCAAATCAGGGTTATTGTGTACAAATTCAACAGAGCCCATCTCCTGCCCTAACACATTGATTATCTGCAAATTAATCAATTTTCCGAGCTGTGAATCCAAATTCAGGAAGATTTTGTCATGGGTTGGGTTAGGAAACAGGTTAATCAGCCCACTACCAGAGATATCCTCAATACTTGTATTGCTGGTTATATTAATATCGTCGAGGTATAGATTATTTTCATAATCGGTTGTATTCCTAAAGCGGAACATGACATTTGGAGAGCTTGCCAGCGAAGAAAGCGTTATTATCTCCTGCCTCCATTGAGTTGCGGTGGGGACAAAAGCCTGGGTAGAGTATGTGGGTGTGGCTGTGGCCAGTGCATTTCCGAACTTTTTATAAAGGAGGGTCCATGTAGTTCCGCAATCGGTTGAGGCGTGGACGGAAAGGGTATCGGAATAGTTTGGGTTAGCGGTTGGGTTTGTATACATCCTGTAGGCCACATGAAAAAACAAGGCAGGATTTGCTTGTGTGGTAAGGTCAATGGGCATGGTGATCAGGTCATCGTTTTCGTTATTGGCGTTATAGTTATAATTATCAATCATAGCAGATGCGGTACCGGTTTTGGCCGCTGCTGTGGTTCTTACCCATGTCATACCGGCATCGGGATTATCGAGGATCCAACCTGAAGGCGGAAAGGTTGCAGATTCAAAACCCTGGAAAAACGGAAGGGCCTGTCCTCCCGTCAGTACCGTAAAATTCGAGGTCCGGCAATCATTATTGATGTTTAAGTCAGTCCCGGCATTAGGTGCTGAGGTACAGGCGGTAAAAGTATGTGCCCCGGCGGTGGTAGTTACCGCAGGAAGTGTTATGGTGGCGGTTTGATTATAAGACAAGGAACCTGACCAATTAAATGTGGCAGCCGGGTTGGCATCCACCTGATAGGAGATGGTTACTGAAGTAAGAGTATTGGTTCCAAAATTTTTAAGGACCACTACAGGTGAAAATGAGGTCGAGCACACGGTTCCATTGGGGACATTTATCAGGAAAATTCCCGCATCCAGGGCTTGTGGGGGGCTGCAGGCGGTTGAAGTTGCCAGAGGAGCCCGAAATGTACCGTTCTGCATACAGGTTTGCATGCGTGTTTTTTGGTCGTTGGTAAACATTGCCATACAGGCATCATCGGTGTAATCCATGTAATTGCAGAACATGGCTCCATTAGGACCGTTGGAGCATGAAACCTGAGGAAAAGTTGGGCAACCGAAATAAGAACTTTGTTGAGTGGGAGTATCGTTGCAACAATCATTTCCGCAATTAGCATCGCCCCAGATGTGCCTGAGCCCGAGCCAGTGGCCAAGTTCATGTGTGGTGGTTCGACCTCTGTTGTATGGAGAAGCAACATTTCCAACCCTTCCAAAGGCATTGTATAAAACCACTATCCCATCACTGGTTGCGGTTCCATAAGGGGCACTGAGGCAGGTAAGACCTGAGCTGGCGGGAAACGTGGCATATCCCAAAAGTCCTCCACTCAAATTACAGACCCAAATGTTACAATACCGGGATGGGTCCCAAATAGAGTTAGGTTTAATTGTTCCGTCGACATATCCTGCTGAATACGGCGGGGCATTCCATCCCATGGAGTTCCGGTTTATCCGGTTAATTCCGGGTTCTGCTAAGGGGTTCCCATTGGGATCATACATGGCTTTGCACCAGTTAATTTCGCAATCGGCACCGGAGGGTTGAAAAACTGAGGGAACGGCTGTATTGAAATCGGCATTTGTTTTTCGGAAGTCTTCGTTCAGCACATCAAACTGGGAGTTAATCTGGTTTACGGAAAGGTTGGTGCCTGAACCAACAGATTCGCCGTTATGAATGATGTGCACGATTACAGGAATATCATAAATCGCACTTTGGTTTTGAACAGGAACTTTAGAAGCAGCCCTGTCGAGGATAATTTTGGTAATCCAGTCACAATCCTCCGACACGGCCGGGGTGCCGCAGGTACGGTTGGGCGGAACAAAAGTGGTGTTATCGGGATTTCCGGATTTAACTTTTGTGTTTTGGGATTGAAGGATTCCTGCGAAAGAGCAAAAAACCAAAAGGAGGTAGAATGGTTTCATATTTTAAACTAATATGCTAATCTAATGCATTTGCGGTATTTTGTCAAGAAAAAAATTACGGGGAGTCCGTTTTTTACCAGGGAGTCAAAAAAAAGCTATTCCAATATTTTGCTTTGTTCATATCGCTCCAGTGAATAATTCCGTGGCGGTATTGCCAGGTCTGGAATATGTTCAACAGGGAAAAAGCTATAAGCGCCACGAGAAAAGTTCGTCGCCACAAGCTATGTCGAATGTTATATAAAGCTGCGGCAAGAGAGAGCGCAATTAAGGCGTAAAAATCGATCATTACTCTTTGACCAAAAGAGCCCCCATACCACCAGGACCACCAGCTGGAAAACAAAAAGGCGGCAAAGAGAACAAAAGAAAAAACCAGGCCGTAAACCGGGTTTTTTTTTGACCAAAAGAGAAAGAGCAGCGCTATCATACCCACCAGGCAAACGGGCGAATACAAAAACCATCCCTTTCTGTAACTGAACAGGAAATCGAAGAGATGAGGGTTCAA
>CALEYQ010000045.1 GCA_937924855.1 uncultured Bacteroidota bacterium
TCCGCTTTATCTGGATAAAAAATCGGAATCTCTGAAGGTAATCCAACACATGCGCGATGAAGCCCATCGCTTTGGAATAACACACCACAGAAGCAAGCGTGGCAAGGCAGTGATTAAATCAGAACTCAACGAAATTCCCGGCATCAGCGCCAAGACAACAGAAAAACTATTGCGAACCTTTAAGTCTGTGCCTGAAATAAAAAACGCCTCCCGGGAGGAGCTTGAAAAAATTGTGGGCCCGTCCAAAGCAGAAAAGATTCTCTCTTTTTTTGAAAAGAAGAAAGAGTAGTCTTATATTTGAATGTATCTGAAGCCCCCTTTTCCTATGCGCAAAACCCTTTTTGTTTTCTTTGTTTCAGTGGTATTGATTCTGGCCTCAACATGCACCCGCGACAGAGGTCCTGTTATGGGCCGTATTACTGATGCGGAGCTGTATGCAATGTGTATAGACTCCTCCGGTCATTTTTGGTATCAGGGAGGTCAGACCCTGCCCGGCGCCGGTAACAGTCCGCATGGCAACTTCCGGCTCAGGTTCGACTCTACGGCCAATACGGTTCTTACCCAAATGGGAGAAATAAGTCCCGGCGGGATTTTTCCTGAAGGGTCCTTGATCGTAAAAGACATTATCAGCAACAATCAGGTGGAGCTTTATGCGGTTATGTACAAATACCTTGGAGCGTGGCTTTGGGCCGAATATCGTCCGGGCGGAGCCATTGTGCATGGCATCCGGAAAGATCCCGGAATTTGCACTTCCTGTCATGGCATTCAGCCCAATCGCGACTGGGTGCGAACCTTCGATTTACATTAAGGAATTACCTCTGAGCTTTGGACGTAGCCGGCTTTTATAAACCGAATGCGCATGGTGCTTTTGCTTGCCTCGGCGGAGTTTTTTCTGTTCTTCGAGCGGAAGGTGAATGATGTTTTGACAAGCGTCTGAACAACAACCCTCCATTTTTTCACCACAGGCCGGGCATTGAATAAAAAGTAAATGACAGTCGTCGTTGGCGCAATTGGTATGATGATCCGAAGGAGATCCACACTGATGACAACTGGCAATAACATCATTGGTTATGCGTTCCCCCATGCGTTCGTCGAAGACAAAGTTTTTTCCAATGAATTTAGAAGGAAGCCCGGTTGCTTTAACTTCTCTGGCGTACTGAATGATTCCTCCGTAAAGCTGGTTCACATCTTTAAACCCGTGATGCCTGAGCCAGGCACTGGCTTTTTCACAACGAATGCCTCCCGTACAATAAAGCAGAATTTTGTTTTCTTCTTTTCCCTGAAGCAGGTCTTTCACCATTGACAACTCATCGCGGAAGGTATCTGCGTCAGGACAGAGGGCTCCTTCAAACCGGCCCACCTCCGACTCATAATGATTCCGCATATCCACTACCACCGTTTCCGGAGCCTCCAAAGCCTGATTAAATTCCAGTGCCGTTAAATGGGTTCCTACATTGGTAACATCAAAGGCATCGTCGGGAAGGCCGTCGGCCACAATTTTTTTCCTTACCCTGACAATTAACTTATAAAAGGATTTGCCATTATCTTCTACGGCAATTTTCAGAGGGACATTGCGGAAAGCCTCCTGTTGAAATAAATGATCTTTGAAAGCCTGGAAATTATGTTCGGGAACGCTCAGCTGTGCATTTATACCTTCACGGGCCACATAAATTCTTCCCAGGACTCCAAGGGCCTCCCAGGCTTCATATAGGAAGTCGCGGGTTTTTTCAGGTTCGGGAAGAATAACATAGCGGTAAAAAGACAGGGTAGTCCTTTTAAAGGGCTCTTCCGCCAATAGCTTTTTTAATTCCGCCTTGCTCTTTTTGTTGGCCTTCATTTCAGGGTCAGTCTTCAGGGGTACAAAATTACGGACAAATACCTAAATTTATCGCTGACTAAAGTCATAAAAGCCCTTTACTATGGCCTCAGAGAAAATACTGGTTATTGGTTCCGGTGGACAAATTGGCATTGAGCTGGTTAATAAACTGCGGGATAATTACGGAACAGGAAATGTTGTAGCCTCCGACATCCGCAAGCCGGCAAATTCCGATTCAGGCCCCTTCGAACCATTGGACATAAATGATTCAGTGGCGCTCAGAAGCATTCTGGAAAAACATAAAATAAACCAGGTTTATTTACTGGCCGCATTGTTATCTGCAACGGCCGAAAAAAATCCCGGACTGGGCTGGTCATTAAACATGAACGGCTTGTTTCATGTTCTTGAGGCGGGAAAGGAAGGGGTCTTAAAAAAAATATATTGGCCTTCTTCCATTGCGGTTTTTGGTCCCACCACCCCACGAGAAAATACCCCTCAGCATACGGTTATGGAGCCCAACACCGTGTATGGAATCAGTAAACTGGCCGGAGAGCGGTGGTGTGAATGGTATTTTTTAAAGCACGGCGTTGACGTAAGAAGCTTGCGGTATCCCGGGCTCATAGGATGGAAATCAGCTCCGGGTGGAGGAACTACGGACTACGCGGTTGACATTTTTCACTATGCCGTAAAAAACGAGGCGTATACCTGTTTTCTCAAGGAAGATACCCGGCTTCCCATGATGTATATGGATGATGCCATCCGGGCTACACTTACCCTGATGGAGGCGCCGGCCGAAAAAATAAAAATCAGGGGTTCGTATAATGTGGCGGGGATGAGCTTTACTCCCGCCGAAATTGCTGAAGCCATTCGCCGGAAAATACCCGGATTTCAAATCCGCTATGAACCCGATTTCCGCCAACAGATTGCCGAATCCTGGCCGGCCTCGATCGACGACTCCTTCGCCACAAAACACTGGGGCTGGAAGCCGCAATTCGATCTTCAAAAAATGACGGGAGAAATGATTGCCAACCTGAGTGCGGCGGCTTTGTAAATTTATTCCTGGAAATAAACCCGTTTTACCCGGGAAGAGATAGCCGACAGAATTTCGTAGGGAATGGTGTTTAATGTTTTGGCCATTTCGTTGATTGATTCAAAGGATCCGAATACTTCCACTTCGTCGCCCTCCCTGGCCGGAATTCCAGAAATATCTATCATACACATATCCATACATACATTGCCAACAACGGGAGCTCGGAATCCGTTAACCGTCATATATCCTGCCCCATTCGAAAGGCCACGCCGGAATCCATCGGCGTATCCCACAGGCACCGTGGCAATGGTTAAATCGGTTTTTGCTTTTCCCTTCCGGCCATAACCAATGGTTTCACCGGCGGGCACAAATTTGATTTGACTAATGGTTGATTTTAGAGTAGATACCGGGAAAAGTTTTGCCTGTTCTTCCGGATCCGGTGAAATGCCATAAAGGCCGATACCGAGCCTCACCAGATCAAACTGAGCATCCGGAAATCGGGAAACGCCGGAAGAATTAAGGATATGCCGGAGGAAAGGATAGGGAAAATGCGGCCGTAGAAACTCCGACATTTCATTGAATTTTTTTATCTGATGGCGGGTAAAGTCATCGTGAACGGGTTCGTCGCTGGCCACCAGATGCGAAAAGACGCTGGCCACTTTAATGCGCTTGTTGTTTTTAATGCGCATGATAAGTTCGTTCAGGTCTTTCTCTTCAAACCCAAGGCGTTTCATTCCGGTGTCGAGCTTCAGGTGAACGGGAAACAGGTGGTTTTCCGCAGATGATCCCGTGCGACGGAGGGCCTCATCGAATAAATTCAGAACGCGAAAGCTATAGATTTCAGGCTCCAGGCCATACCGGATCATGGCATCGTAGCTTTGGGCCTCGGGGTTCATTACCATAATGGGAACCGTGATACCGGCCTTTCGCAATTCAACGCCTTCGTCGGCATAAGCAACCCCAAGATAATTTACCCTGTGAAACTGAAGGGCGTTGGCAATTTCAAAGCTGCCACTGCCATAGGAAAAAGCCTTTACCATGGCCATAACCCGCGTTTCGTTTTTTAGTTTTGACCGGAAATGATTTAAATTATTGATAAGTGCATTTAGGTTAATCTCCAGCACCGTTTCATGCGCTTTTTGCTGCAGGGCACGGCTGATTCGCTCAAACTCAAATGTTCTGGCCCCCTTAATCAAAACGGAAAGATTATGAAAGTCGTCAGGATTTAAAGCTTCAAGAAAGGACTCCGTGTCGGGGAAAAAGGAGGTGTTTCCCGGGAAGAGCTCAGACATTCTGGAGATAACCGGGCCAATTCCAATCAGGCGGTGAATATTCTTTTCGCGAAAGAGCCCCGCCACTTCGGCATATAATTTTTTTTCGTCTTTGCCGCTTTGAAGAATGTCGGAAAGGATTACCAGTTTTTCGGGCTGTTGTTTTTGTTGCTCTAAAAAATCCAGAGCGATGGAAAGGGAACCGAGATCGGAATTGTAGGTGTCGTTAATAATGGAGCAGTTGTTAATTCCGGCTTTCATTTCAAGGCGCATGGCAACCGGAGCAAGGAGTTTCATCCGTTCTGAAATTACCTCATCCGGAACTTCCAGATAAAGGAGCACCAGCCAGCAGTGTATGGCATTTTCAAGGCTGGCTTCATCAGAGAAAGGAATACGGATGGAAACAAAGCGATTCTTAAATACGCCCTGAACAAAAGCGCCGGAAGCGTTACGCTCTATTTTTCCTACCTGCAGGTCGGCTTTCCCCTTCGATGACCAGGAAACCAGACCGGGTTCCGACTGAAATTTAAAAGAGGAAATTTCATGGGCAATACCGGAGTGGTCTTTGCAAAAAAACAAGACAGATACGCTTTTGAAGAGCTGTAGTTTTTCGCGAATCTTTTCGGCATTATCCTGAAAGTTTTCGGAGTGCGCGTCGCCGATATTGGTAAACAAGCCATGAGTGGGCCGGACAATTTTTTCCAACCTGACCATTTCACCCGGCCGGGAGATTCCGGCTTCAAAAATTCCCAGGTCGTGTTCTTTTGAAATTTCCCATACCGAGAGCGGTACCCCAATTTGGGAGTTGTAGCTTTTGGGAGAGCGCACAATGTTTTTGTCTTCCCGCAACAATTGATACATCCACTCCTTAATAATTGTTTTTCCGTTGCTTCCTGTAATGGCAAGAACCGGAAGTTCAAATTGAGCGCGATGTGCGGCGGCAAGATCCTGGAGTGTATGTAACGAGTCAGCAACCTGAATGATAAGCGAGCCGGGGAAAGATTGGGCCGGACTTTCAGGGGGTGTCTGAACCACAAAAGCCCTTACGCCTTTACGATAAGCTTCGGGAATATAGTCGTGCCCGTTATGCCGCTCTCCTTTGAGCGCAAAAAACAAGCTGGCGGAAGGGTGATCAATCTTCCGGCTATCGGTAATCAGATAGCGAAAGTTTCCGCTTTCGGCTTCGTTAAGCAAAACCGTTCCGGATATTTTTTCAATCAGCGGATCAAGAATGTTGTTCATACTGCCCGCCAAAGATAACTTTGATTTTTTTCAGAAAAAAAGCTATTCAACCGTTACCGACTTGGCCAGATTCCTGGGCTGATCAACATTGCAGCCACGCATTACTGCAATATGGTAGGAAAGAAGCTGGAGCGGAACCACAGAAACCAGAGGCACCAGGCATTCGTCGGTTTCAGGAATTTCAATAGTATAGTCGGCCAAACCCTTAACCACCTCATCGCCACGGGTAACGATGGCAATAATTTTTCCTTTCCTGGCCTTTACTTCCTGGATATTGCTGACCACCTTTTCGTAATTGGTTCCCCGTGTCGCAATTACAAAAACGGGCATGTTTTCATCAATGAGAGCAATGGGACCGTGTTTCATTTCGGCTGCGGGATAGCCCTCGGCATGTATGTAAGAAATTTCTTTCAGCTTCAGGGCTCCCTCCAGGGCTACCGGAAAGGTGTAGCCTCGCCCTAAGTACAGGGCATTGGTGGAATCTTTGTATTTGGCAGCGATTTGTTTTATAGAGTCGTTGAGGTTCAAAACTTCTTCCACCTTGGCAGGGATGGCGTGAAGCTCGGAAAGCAGTTCATGAAAGCGCGAGCTTGCCAGCGAGCCTTTGCGGAAGGCAATACGCAGTGCCATAAGGGCAAGCAGCGTTACCTGCGCCGTAAATGCTTTTGTTGAGGCCACTCCAATTTCAGGGCCTGCATGAGTATAAGAGCCGGCATGTGTAGTTCGTGCGATGGTGGATCCAACCACGTTACAAACGCCGATAATGGTAGCACCTTTCGACTTGGCCAGTTCAATGGCGGCCAGGGTGTCGGCCGTTTCTCCCGACTGGGAAATGGCAATTACAACATCGTCTTCGTAAATAATGGGATTCCGGTAGCGGAATTCAGAAGCGTATTCTACTTCCACAGGAATACGGGCCAGGTCTTCAAATAAATATTCGCCAACCAGGCCGGCATGCCAGGAAGTTCCGCAGGCTACAAAAATAATGCGCTTGGCATTTATGATTTTTTGCTCGTATTCGGCAATGCCCCCCAGGGTTACGGTGCCTTTTTGCAGATTAACTCTTCCACGCATACTGTCCATGATGCTGCGTGGCTGCTCATAAATTTCCTTGAGCATGAAGTGGTCAAACCCGCCCTTTTCCAGCGCCTCGAGCTCGAGCTCCAGTTCCTGTACGAAAGGTGTTTTGGGTTTGTTTTTAATGGTTTTTATTTTCAATTCTTTTCCCCTTTCCAGGAAGGCCATTTCCTCATCTTCAAGATACACTACATTTTTGGTGTATTCTACAATGGGTGTTGCATCGGAAGCTACGAAAAATTCATCGGTTCCTATTCCAATTACCAGCGGACTTCCTTTTTTCGCGGCAATAATTTCATTCGGGTTGTTTTTATCCATAACCAGAATGGCATAGGCTCCAACTACCTGATTGAGTGCCTGCCGTACCGCTTCGCCGAGCCGCACATTTTCCTTCTTCTGAATTTCTTCAATAAGATGTATGAGAACCTCTGTATCGGTGTCGCTGGTAAAAGCATGCCCCATTTTTTTCAGCTGCTCTTTTATTGGGGCGTAATTTTCAATAATGCCATTATGAATAATTACCAGGTTTTTGGCCTGACTGAAATGCGGGTGCGCATTAACATCGTTGGGTTCTCCGTGCGTAGCCCAGCGGGTATGTCCGAAACCAATCTGTCCACCCAGATTTTTGCCTTTGGCAAAATTTTCAAGGTCTGAAACTTTCCCCTTGCACTTATATACATTAAGGCCTCCGTTAATCAGGGCAACCCCGGCACTGTCGTACCCTCTGTACTCAAGGCGATGCAATCCTTTAATAAGAATTGGATAAGCTTCTTTTGGCCCCAAATATCCTACGATTCCACACATTTCAGGTTAATTTATTTTGGTGTAAGTAACTTTCAATACCATTTTTTGAGCGGCATTGTTTGCGCTTCCGCCAAGCACCACCCGGTTTGGATTAACTGCATTTCCGGTTGGGGTAAGTGCAAAGCCGTAATTTTTTTCTTTGCCGGTAAGAACCCGCTGAAGATGGCGGGCAATGTTGAAGCGGTATTCTTTTTTGGTGGCATCCCAGATGCCTCCGAAATATGCATCGCCCTCCAGAAAATCGGTCAGAATAAGAGACTTTCCTGCACTATCCAGGGCAACCAGCGCCAACCGGGAAGGAGTAGGAAAATCTTTGTCGAGAGTTGAAGGAACCGCCTTCAGAACAAGCTCGGCCTTGTTAAGAGCCACGGGCCCGGAATCGGTAAGGGAAGTAAGGTTCGGCAAATAAAATCTGGTTTTCAATCCTCCCAATCCCTGAATAAAAACCATTTGGGTTTGGGTGGAGTCGAAAGGACTGAAGGCCTGGTTTACAATCGTGGGTCGTTGGGTATAGTCGTGAATAAAATGATTGAAGCTGGGTGTTTTAGAGTTTATGATCAGACTGTAGCTTCCCTTGCCCTGGTTCCCATGGGTTCCAAAACGACTCCTGTAGTAAATGGTAATTTTGGTATGAGCATGCCCCCAGTTAAACGAAAGAATTGCACCTGATTTACGGGCAACGCCTTCCACGGGGAGGGCGGTAATTTTTAGTCCCTTAAAGTAATTGGCAAAAACAGTATTGGATGTGAGGTTTGCGGCTCCGGCATTTAAAATAAAATTTCCGAAGGCGGTACTCAGGGGAATTCGGAGTTGAGGCGCCACAGAGTCGTTATTTACAAAAACCGAATCGAAAGGTCGGGGCTTAATAATTGCATCGGCAATGGGAACCGGATTGAATGCCCGGGTTTGATTTGAATAGTAAATCGTGTCTTCATAGAGGCGGTCGGTTAATTCAAAAACCTGAAAGCGTTGCGGATCCAGGCGGCCATAAAACCCCTTGAAAGTCATGGAAAGAATTACCGAATCACAGGATACATCACCAAAATTCGGGTTCGAGGTGGAAAGGTAGAACATCGAAAATATCGAAGCGGTTGTTCTTCCAAACACGGGATCTTCGTAAGTGCCAAGAACCGTGGAAGATCGTTTGGTAGTGGCCAGACTGTCTTCAGGTTTAGTAATGGCGTTGATGATAAGACTTTGAGTGTGTCCGGCTTCAAGAGGGTCGTCAATAAAATCAAGTCCGACACCCGAGGGCTTTTGGCAGGACGCAAAAACCAGGAGCAGTAAAAAAAAGTTTGCGGAAAACGAAAGTTTCATTTTCCGCAAACGATGAATGACAGGATTTATTGGCAGCGACATAATTTAATTAGTCGGCAAAGGCAGGCTCAAGGTCCAGCACCTCATCATAAAACTCATTGTATGCGTCCACATACTCGTCCATATCTTTATAGTCGAGATACAGGCGGCCGGACTTTTTAATGAATTTTTCGACATCGGGATTAATTTTAGGACTACCCTTAATTACCGCATCGGAATTTTCAATTGCCAGCTTGGTAAGGTTGGCAAAGTTGGGAGCCTTAATGGATTCCACATCGCCTTTTGAAATTCCTTCACAAACTGTTTTTTTAGCCATGTTTTTATCCATGCTGCCGGGGAATTCGCTATCGTAAACACTGTAAACCACACGGGTTTCTGCAAAGAGGGGATCCTCTCTGTAGGTGTGCTTCAGATAAAGCGGCAAAAGAGCGGTCATCCAGCCATGGCAATGCACGATGTCGGGCGACCATCCTAATTTGCGCACGGTTTCAATAACCCCGCGGCAAAAGAAAATGGCTCTTTCGTCGTTGTCGGCAAATTGTTTTCCGTTTTTGTCGGTTACGATGGCTTTCCGCTGAAAGTAATCCTCGTTATCGATAAAATAAACCTGCATCCTGGCAGCCTGAATAGAGGCAACCTTGATAATAAGCGGATGGTCGGTATCGTCGATAATGAGATTCATGCCGGAAAGACGAATAACTTCATGAAGCTGATTTCTCCTTTCGTTTATGCATCCGTAACGGGGCATAAAAGTCCGGATTTCTTTTCCCCTCTCCTGAATTCCTTGCGGAAGGTACCGGGCAATACTGCCCATTGGTGTGGGGTCGAGGTAGGGGGTTATCTCTTGAGAGACAAACAAAACACGCGCTTTTTTCATTTATTTTGGATTATGTTTCCAACCGAATCCGGGGAAACCAATCGGGAACCAAACTTTTAAAATGGGAGTGCCGTGGCTTTTAGGTATCAATTGGAAAACTGTTAAGAAAAAGTATGCAAATTTACGATAAAAAGGGGGAGATTGCAAGACCTTTTACGTCATGCGAAAGACCCTGCCCCTTATAGCTAAAACGCTGAAATGCAAATTGTTAACACCATTGACGCCTTAAACCGGGTGAGTCCTCCTCCCGGAAGCCCAAAGGTTTCCACCGGATTTGTTCCCACCATGGGAGCCCTTCACCAGGGGCATTTATCCCTTATTGCACGCTCGGTTAAGGAGTGCGATCGTACTTTTTCCTCGGTATTTGTAAACCCCATTCAGTTTAACAATGCTTCCGACCTGGAAAAATATCCGGTAAGGCATAAACAGGATTTTGAATTGCTTTCCCAGGCGGGTTGCGACCTGGTTTTCTCGCCGGAGCCCGGAGAAATGTATCCGGAAAAGAAAAGCCGGGAGGAAATGTTCAGGGAAGACCTGCCCGGTTTTGATTTTGACGGACTGGATACTGTTATGGAAGGCAAATATCGTCCCGGCCATTTTGAAGGAGTTTTGGTTGTGGTAAATCGCCTGTTTAAATTGTTGCGACCCTCAAAATCGTATTTCGGAAAAAAAGATTACCAGCAGCTCCGTGTAATAACGAAACTGGCCGAACAGTTTTTCCCTGAAATGGAAATTGTGGCCTGTCCTACCATCCGCGAAGCACACGGCCTTGCCATGAGTAGCCGGAATGCCCGGCTCTCGCCGGAAGGGCGAATTCATGCCGGAAAAATTTTTGAAATATTGTCGGAAGGAAAAGACCACAGCCGGGATGTTAAAACCGGAGAACTGAAAAAGTTTCTTTTGAGACGATTTGAGATGGCCGGCGGTTTCAACCTGGAATACCTTGAAGTTGCCAGCCTTGAAAACCTCCAGCCGGTAGCCGAAAACCTGCCTCCTGAGAATGCCGGTATTTTTGTTGCCCTGGAATTTGAGGGTGTACGGCTTATCGACAACCTCGAGCTCGTGGGGTGAGGGGAAGGAAGTAATTTTTAACTTTGCCCTCCATGGAAATAAACATCTTAAAATCAAAAATCCACAGGGCAACGGTGACGGAAGCCAACATTGACTATGTGGGCAGCATTACGCTGGACGAGGACCTGATGGACGCGGCCAATCTGATCGAAAACGAAATGGTGCATGTGCTTAATTATCGCAACGGCTCCCGGATTATTACATATACCATCAAAGCTCCCAGAGGCAGTGGAACGGTTTGCATGAACGGGCCTGCCGCACTCTTGTTTTCGCCGGGCGACGAAGTAATTGTGCTCAGTTACGCACTTATAGATTTTGAAGCCGGAAAGAAATTTAATCCGGCCATTGTTTTTCCAGAAGCAAAGACCAATAAAATCAATAGCTGAACTTGAATAAAAAGCTGCTCAGCATTTTCAAGTTTCTTTTTTTCCTTTCTCTGGGAATTTTTCTGGTTTGGCTTAGCGTAAAGGATTTTACCGCCGCCGACCTCGACCATTTTTACCGGGCCATTCAGATGGCCGACTACTCATGGATTATTTTATCGATGCTGCTGGGGGTGCTGAGCCATTTTTTACGAGCCGTTCGCTGGGTTATGTTGCTTGAACCTGTAGGCTATAAACCATCAACCCGAAATACTTTTTTTGCCGTTATGGTCGGATACCTGGCTAACTTTGCTTTTCCCCGGCTTGGGGAAGTAACCCGTTGCGGGGTTCTCACCAAATATGAGAAAATTCCTTTTCCGGTTTCTTTCGGAACCGTAATCGTGGAAAGAACCTTCGACATGCTCTGCCTCTTCTTAATTTTTGTTTATGTAATTCTGGCCGAATATGACCGCATACAGGATCTGGCCAGGGAATATATTCTTAACCCGGCCGGAGAAAAATTTAACAGCCTGATGGCAAACACTGCATTTATGTGGGCCGCTGCAGGAATTTTTGTGGCTACCCTGGCCATCTTCATCGTGTACCGGAAAAAAATCAACGCAAAGGTTTCCGGTAAGCCCAGGGAAATTATTTCAGGCTTCTGGAAGGGCCTGATTTCCGTAAAGAACCTTCGTTCCCCGGGCTGGTTTCTTATGCACACGGCCTTTATCTGGATATTATACTATGTAATGCTTCATGTTTGTTTTTTCAGTTTTAGTGAAACCTCAGGATTGGATGTAGGGCAGGGACTTTCGGTTCTTATCATGGGAGCCGTTGGAGTAATTTTTACCCAGGGCGGTATCGGAGCATATCAATTCCTTGTTACCAAAACCCTGGCATCTCCTCTGGCCGGAATTTCATTGCCGATCGCAGGAGCCTTTTCCTGGATTGTATGGGCCTCACAGTTTGTAACCCTGGTGCTGGTTGGATTGATTTCTTTAATTCTTCTTCCTATCTTGAACCGTGATAAATCAGGGAATGACGTATAACGAAATCATAAAAAATAAAATTCTCGATCCTTTGGCACTGGATGCCTTGCTGATCCGGTGGAGGGTTTTCGGAAAAAAAACAATTTTCACTAATGGCTGTTTCGATCTGCTTCATCCCGGCCATGTCGACTATTTGGCTAAAGCCAAATCACTGGGCGGAAATTTGCTGGTGGGGATAAACACCGATGCCTCAGTAAAAACCCTTGAAAAGGGGAAAGCCCGTCCCATTCAACATCAGGACGCACGGGCTTTTGTTTTGGCCTCTTTGCAAATGGTTGACGGAGTAATTTTGTTTGACGAAAGCACACCACGGGAGTTGATTGGCCGGATCAGGCCCGACATTCTGGTAAAAGGTGCTGATTATGATAAGGACGAAACCAATCCCGGTTCGCCCGGGTTTATTGTTGGAAGCGACCTTGTAAAAAGCTATGGCGGAGAAGTTGTAACCATTCCTTTGCTGGAGGGGTTCAGCACATCAGCTATTGAAAAAAGAATTTTGTCCGGGGGAGAAAAGTAAAAATGGCTAAGGTAAAATCTGCATTTTTTTGTCAGAGCTGTGGCGCACAGTCGCCCAAGTGGATAGGAAAATGCCCCTCATGTAACGCCTGGAACACCTATGTAGAGGAAATTCTGGAAAAAGTGAGAGACTCCAGGACGGGAGGACTTGAGAGTGGTTCACGCAAAGTGGCCAAACCTGTAAAACTAGAAGAAGTAACATTTTCGGAGGAAAAAAGAATCGCCCTTCCCGACCAGGAATTGAACCGGGTGCTGGGTGGCGGACTTGTACCCGGCTCGCTTATTTTGTTTGGTGGGGAACCGGGCATTGGAAAGTCAACCCTGATGCTCCAGCTTGCCACCCGAATCAAGGGCATTAAAGTGCTTTATGTTAGTGGCGAGGAAAGCGAAGGGCAGATTAAAATGCGGGCAGAGCGGATTGGTTCGGGACATGCCGATACCTATATCCTGAATGAAACCTCTACCCAGAATATTTTTAAACAGGTTGAATTGCTGAACCCCGGCCTGATTATTATTGACTCTATACAAACCCTCCACACAGCGTATATTGAGTCGAGCCCGGGAAGCGTTTCCCAGGTGAGAGAAACTGCAGCGGAGTGGATGAAGTTTTCCAAAGAAAGCGGAATACCGGTTTTCCTAATTGGGCATATTACCAAGGACGGATCAATTGCCGGGCCCAAGGTATTGGAGCATATGGTTGACACGGTGCTTCAGTTTGAGGGCGACCGCCACCATGTTTACCGTTTGTTGCGGAGTGTAAAAAACCGTTTTGGCAGCACCAATGAACTCGGAATATATGAAATGCAGGGAGAGGGACTGAGAGAAGTAAAAAACCCATCCGAAATATTAATTACCAGCAGAGAAGAGCCGGTAAGCGGAGTTTCTGTGGCGGCAACCATGGAGGGCTTGCGTCCCATGCTGATTGAAATTCAAGCGTTGGTAAGCTCTGCCGCCTATGGAACGCCTCAGCGCTCGGCCACAGGCTTCGACCTTCGGCGTTTAGGGATGTTGCTGGCAGTGCTTGAAAAACGCTGCGGGTTTCGTCTGGGAGTTAAAGATGTATTTCTGAATATTGCCGGGGGCTTGCGGGTTGAAGATCCCGGGATTGATCTTGCTGTTGTAGTTGCGGTTCTGAGTTCTTCGGAAAATATTCCTGTTAATCCGAAAATCTGCCTGGCTGCAGAGGTTGGCTTAAGCGGGGAAATTCGACCGGTTAACCGGATTGAAAGCCGGATTTCAGAGGCGGAGAAGCTGGGCTTTTCAGAAATTCTGGTTTCGAAATTCAACAAAGCATCTGAAATAAAAAACCCCGGAATTAAAATAACCGGGGTAGGAAAAATGGAAGATGCTTTCCGGTATTTATTTTCCTGAACTGTTTCCTGATTTTAAATTTTTTGCACCACCACCGGTTTGCGAAACCGAAACAGCGGTATATATAATTTCGTAGGCGTGATTTTTCATTACCACCCTGGCCGGAATTTTTCCCTCGCGAATAACTTTTAAGAAAGAGCCTTGTCCCAATTGTGAGTTAAGCGGAGAGTTGAAGCTGATATCCGGGAAAACATAAAATGTCTGATCAAAAAACAGATCCACCACGGCCGCACCTGAAACAGCAAAGGCCAAACCTGCACAGGACTTACCCTGAATAACAACAGGCTCAACGGAATTGGGCGATCCGGCTGTTTCGTCGGGGAAAGCCCCAACTTGTTTTAAGCCTGATCCGGTAAGTAAAACAGCTCTCTTTCCCAAAGAACCGGAATGGGTTTCCATGACGGAAGTTTTTGACAGGGAGAGAATCATTTTATCGCCCAGGTAATCAGCCATCGACTTTGGGCTGACAACAGGGTCGAGATTATTTACCTGAATGGAGTAAACGATGTTTCCTTCAAAAGGAACCAGCTTTTGTGAATTGCCGGGAATAAAAAATCCGGCTGTAACAAAGAGGGCAATTAATCCCGCAAATCCTGATACTATTCGCATAAGTGTTTTTTATCTGATTAAACTAACATGTCCAACACGGTCGTGAACCTTTCCGGTTAAATCTTTACAACGGATCTTCCAAACATACACATCTTCCTGTGCCACTTTGCTGCCACCGTTTGCTTTTCCATCCCAACCTTCACCCCAGGTGGTGGTAGACCAGATCATATTACCCCAGCGATCGAAAATCCACATTTTGAAATCCGAGGCATCAATGCCGACTCCCTGTGGGAAAAAAGTTGCATTGAATCCATCGCCATTGGGCGTAAAGGCGTTGGGAACAAAAAGCGTTACATCGGGAAGAACATCGAGACAATATTCAACGGTATCGGGGCAACCGAAGGAATTTCTGACAGCAAGAGTCACGCAATACCTTCCGGTATCGGAATAGGTGTGACAAGGATTGCTTGCATTGGAACCGGTATTACTTTGCGGGTCACCGAAGTTCCAGCTGAGCACGGTGGCTCCCACCGAAGTGCTGTTAAAGCAAACCGTTGGTTCCAGCAGGGATACGGAAGTGCTGCTCATGGTAAAATCGGCACTTGGATTGGGATGCACCACAATGTAGTTTGGCATAACCAGCGTGTTGGTACAGCCGTTGTTGTCGGTGATGTTAAGGGTAACATTATATCCTCCGGGATTAACAAAGCAAAACTGGTCTATACAATTCTGGGAGTTACCCAGGTTATTTCCAAAGGTCCATGAGCAGGACGCTGTGGCGGAAGAATTATTTGTAAAGGTCACACATAAGGGAGAGCAACCCTGGGTGGTATCTCCGGCAAATGAAACAGGCGTAAGGGCAAAAACGTTTACGGTAACGGTAGCTGTTTGGGATGGAGATCCACAATTGTCGGTAATGGTTACCGTATAGGTAGTTGTTGAGTTCGGATTAACATTTACCGGTGATCCGGTCATGTTTCCAGGCGACCATAAATAGTTGTAAGGTCCGCCGTTGCCACCTGAGCCGTTAGCCGAAATCTGGGTTTGAGCACCGGGACAAACAGGGCCGCCTCCTGAAGCGAGTACGGTAAGCGGTGGCCGAACCATAACTGAAACAACATCCGTTGAAGTACAACCTCCCGCATCGGTAATCGTAACGGTGTAAGTAGTATTAGCGGTAGGACAAACCTGAACGTTGTTTCCGGTAAGGTTGCCGGGGTTCCAGGTAAATGTGTAGGGTCCGCCCGAACCACCCGTTGGGGCAGCTGTGAGTGTCGCGCATTGTGAAATGCAAATCGGAGGAGGAAGTGAAAGTCCGGAAACAATGGGCGTAGGTTGTCCCACAGTGGCGGTTGCAGTTTGGGTACATCCGTTGGCATCAGTTACGGTTACGGTGTAGGTTCCGGTGGCAAGTGCGGTAGCTGTTTGCGTGGTTTGTCCAGTGCTCCATGAGTAGGTGTAAGGGGCCGTTCCTCCCGATGGATTTGCGGTTGTTGTTCCGTCGTTTCCGTTATTGCAGGAAATGTTGGTAAAAGTTGTGGTGGTAATCAGGGCAGGAGGCTGGGCTACCGTTATTGTTGCAGTTTGCGAACACCCGCCGGCATCGGTTACTGTTACGGTATAGTTTCCGGCGCTCAGTCCGGTAGCCGTTTGTGTGGTTTGTCCGTTGCTCCACTGGTAGCTGAAGGGACCACTTCCCGAGGGGGTAGCGGTTGCCGTACCGGTATTTCCGCCATTACAAAGCACGGCATTGGAAGCCGAGGCAATAGAGATTCCCGTAGAAACCTGAATGGTTGCGGTGGAGCTGGAGGTTAATCCGGTGGCATCCGTGATGACTACGGTGTAGGTGGTTGTTGTGGTTGGGCAAACATTATGCGGACCGGGGCCGGCTCCGATGTTGGGAGTCCATGCGTAGGTATATGGGGGATTACCTCCAGTCGGGGTTGCGGTAAGGGTAGTACAATTTCCCTGACAAATACTTGCTCCCTGTAAGGTAACCGTAGGGCCGCAGGCAACGGCGGTAACCTGAACCGTGGCGGTATCAGAATAACAGGGATAAGTTAAAATCAGAGTAACCGTATAATTTCCTGAAGCGGAAAAGGTATGCGTTGGATTGCTGAGGTTGGATGTGTTATTAGGTCCTGAATTTGGATCACCGAAATTCCAGAGAATAGAAGTTGGTGTGTTCGCAGGACTATTACAATTGGTGGGATTGTTTTGAAGGGTATAAGCAAAAATTCCATCAAGGCAATTCATGTTTGGCGGATTCATGGTTGCGTTGATAACCGGAGGAACCCTGAAATAGAGTGCCGGAAAGTTTGGAAGGCCCATGGTGGAGTTTGCCGTTCCGGTGGTTTGTCCATTATCAACATAGTTACAGCCCATGCCAACCGTGTTGGGGTTGTTGATTACGCCCAGCCAGGGAACCTGGAAGCGACCCATATATATTTTGTTATCCGGACCCAGTTGAAGTCCACCCAGCCACCCTGTAGCTGAGGTTCCCACCTGAATCATGGAGGCAACAATTTGTGCATTCGTTCCTGCGCAGAGGTTAAACTGATAAATTCTTCCGGGCTGTGAGGCATTGCAATAAAAGACCTGGCTGTTGGGCGAAAACTCCACGCCATAGGCATAGCCGAAATTGCCCATATTGAGCGGATTGGAAACCACTCCGGTTGTGCTGTTAAAGTCATACATTTCAACAAAGCCGGGCTGGCCTCCGGCAAAGGTGTAACGGATGGCCATGGCAACCTTTGATCCGTCTGGGGAAGCTTTTAAATACCCGATGGTTGCGGTGTTGGAGCCGGTATGAACGGCGCCTACGGCACTCACCACTGGAACGGTATTTACGCCTGCAGCGGTTACCAAAAAGGCACGGAATTGATTCGTTCCCCAGTGGTGGGTAAGCACCCAGATGTCAACATTGTTGCAATGGCGAATGGCACAAACTCTTTCCGTGGTGGGGGTGTAAAGCAAAATATTTTTATTGGCTGTAACATCACCAAATCCTGCGGCAAGGTTCATATCGACCTCGGAGTATCTTAACCCTCCCGGACCTGCCTGAGCATCGGCGGTAAAAATATAATAAATGTTATTGCTGCCGGGTCTTTGAACAATTACACCCGACTGGGTGGAGGAACTGCTTCCCAATAATCCAAAACCATTTGGCATTTGAATATGATTGCGGTTCCAAACCCGCATCCCTTCCGTATAAAACAAACGGTTTCCTGCTGCATCTGAAATGGCGGCCACCCCTTCAATGGTGTTAATCTGACCCCCTGCAACAGGGGCAGGGTTGGGATTAAAGTTGAGTCCGGCATTGGCACCAAAATACCACCAGTTTGCCTGGGCCTGTGCGAAAAAATCCAGCCCGGGAAGTAGGACAAAGAAAAAGAGAAGGAGAAGTTTAAAACTGTTTTTGGCTGATTTAGCCAGTACGCCTGAATTCATGAGTAAAGGGTTGTAGGAATAAGACAACCTTTTTGATAAAAAGGATGCATATTAACCCCGGCAAAAACAACACCTCAGTCGTTGGTTTTCAGCTGCTTGCGCTTAGTCCAGATAAATAATCTCCGGCATTTTCCGCTTTCTTGTTCCGGGGGCCTCATTCAGGAGGTGTCTCTCTTCGAGGGTGGCCAGGTTGTAGAGGGGAATCTCAAGCAGGGTGGCAATGTTGCTGAGCCGGTCGGTACGAAGCCGGATCATGCCCCGCTCCAGTTTGCTATACGCATTTTGGGAAATTCCCAGTTGCAAAGCCATGTATTCCTGGGAATAACCTTTTAGCTGACGTACAATTCTGATTTTTTGTCCAAGTGTGTGCATGGTTTAGGGTTTTGCTCAGGCGAAGTAATAACCCTCCCGTGGCGGAGACAATCAGAATTCGTTAAATACGGTAACATTCGAATTGATATAATTACTTGCGTGGTTTGAAAAACCCCCAATGAAAAAAACCAAAAAAAGGCAAAAAACTATAACACTCGAATGGCTCTGGTTTTAATTTAGAATACGAGCTCAAGCCGGTATTCGCCCGATAAATTTCTCCGTAACGAGGCCTTTCCCCCAATGGGAATGGTAAGCTTGTCGGGGGTGTGCCCAAAGGGAAGCCCGGCGATAACCGGGGTTTCGAGGTTTGAAAAACTATCGGAAAAAACTTCTGCGGCGGTAAATGATTTCGCGGGTTCTTCAGCCACACATTTGGTGCATTTTCCGAAGAGAAGTCCTGTCGCCTTTCCGCTTACACCCGCCTGCTTCAACTGGTTCAGCATCCTGTCTATGCGAAAGGGTTCCTCGGTAGTTTCCTCCAGAATATAAACGGCATTCCCTGCCTCCGGAAACCAGGGGGTTCCTAACAAACTGCAAAGGACAGATAGGTTCCCACCATAAATTCTTCCTGAAAATGTTTTGAGATTCCAGGTTTGAACCCCGGGATCATTTAAATCCAAAATCTGCGGTGCCTGATCCATCACGGCCTTTTTAAAAGAGTTTTGGGAAAAGGTATTCCACGAAGTATTGCCCGTGGGGCCGTGGAAGGTAATTAATCCGGTTTTGAAGGTAATTGCATTCAGAAGGGCTGTTATATCACTGAAGCCAAGCAGGGCTTTCGGATTGCTTTTTATGAACTCAAAGTCAAGAAATTCCAGAATCCGGGCCGAGCCATATCCTCCCTTGGCAGCAATTATGGCATTTACACTTTTGTCGCGGAACATCTCCATTAGGTCTTCGGCTCTTTCCTTATCCGTTCCTGCAAAATAACCGCTTACTTTTTCCAGCGACCTGCCCTTCTTTACTTTAAAACCCTCGGAAGAAAGAAAACCATAAAGGGCATCCAGTGATTTTGGATCATAAATGGGTCCTGCCGGGGCAACCAGACCTATGGTTCCTCCCTTGGGCAACTTTGGGGGTGCAAATGTTTTTTCGGGGTTGGGAACCTGTGCTTTTTTTTCAAGGGAGAAAGTCCGGCTCCATAATAACGTCAAACCCCCAAGGCCCAAAGCCCTGATGGCATTCCTTCTGTTGATAAGGCTCATGGATTAAAAACAGCCAAGGGCAAAGCCCGTAAACAGGGCCCCAAAAAACAATAACAGGGAGTTGGAACAGGTGGCGTCGTTGCAACCGCCCTGGTCGCGACTGCGGGGCCTGTCGCGGGTTTTATCAGGCACATCCTTGCCCTTTTTAGGGGGCGGACCACCTACATAGTCGTCGTTTTGTGAGCCTCCTTGCTTTTCCTGCACTACGGGCTTATTCAACATTTCCTTTTTCCCGTTTTCATAATATACCATGTAGGCATTTTCGCGGGGAACAAGCACTACCCCTGCTTCGGGATTGTCTTCCGGGGTATATCTTACCCCTTTGTCGTCGATAGACTCTACTTTTCCATATAGGACATGTCCGTCGTTCAGTACAATACGATCCTGGCCGAAAAGGGGCATGGCCATAAAAAACACGGGAAACAATACTACGACAGGCAGGAAACGCATCATAAAACAAATGTATTCAAAAAAGGTGCCATTTTTTATCTTTTTCTATTCGGAAAAAATTGAATTACTTTGGGGTATGAGTTATTGGTTTTCCCGGGTGCTGGGTTTTGTGGTTGTGGCCTCTCTGCTTACCTCCTGCTATGTGCAACATCCCAGATACAGCAAAATGGATCAGGTATTGCTTTTGAACCCCGGGCAAACTATGGATACGGTTTCAAAAATTCTCGGCACCAAGCCCTATGATCTGGTTTCCAAAAAGGACTCCGGAGAAACCGTTTACCTTTATAAATACCGGAGAGAGGAAGTAAAACGGATTCCTGTTTTTATGCGAAGAAACAAAGGTATTCCTGCGGAAGGGGAATTCCGGGATTTGTACATTACATTTGATATTGATGGGAAAGTGGTTGAGATTGAAACCCGCGAGGAGGGCCGGGAAACAGTGGTGGATAAGAAAAAAATTGATCCCAATTCAATTCTTCAGGCCGTTACCACCATTATCACGGTAACCCTTCCCGCTGTTATGGTCTTCCTTTCCCTGGGCCGGTAATTACTTTTTCTTCCCGCTCACTTTTTTTAACCAGTCGTCTACCGTGGGCTTCAGGGATTTGCTTCCGGAAGAAAAATAATATTCCAGGAAGTTTCTCAGGTTCTGCAACTCAATGGGAGAGGATTGTTCCCGCACAAATTGGGCATATAGATTTCCAAGGCTCCCCTTATTAAGTGCATCCTTTTGGAGGTATTTGAACACATAATCGGGATGGGCGTAAATCATTCTTCTGCAAAATTCTCCCATCATTTCTTTGGCGGAAGGGTCGTGTTTTTTCAAAATAGTATTGAACACATAAAAATGTAAGGGCAAGCCCTGCTCACTTTGGGTAGTAACATCCAGCAGCAATTTTCGGGAGGCATCATCTCCGGAAACCAAAAAGGTTCCGTTTAAAACGGAAAGGGCAAAAGGATTTAAAGACGTACTGTTTTTGAGATTTGCTTTCGCAGTATCATGAAGCTCTTCCCAGTATTTAACAGGAGGCTTTTTTTTGTTTTGAGCAAAAAGTCCGGTTCCCACCCCTGAAAAAAGGAGGAGCAGCAGTATGGTTTTCCTGAAAAGCCCCATTAATTCGATTCCAAAATTTTTAGCAGGTCGTCCAGTTTCGGAGTAAGAATAATTTCGGTCCGGCGATTCTTTTTTCTGGCCTCAGCGGTTTTTGCAGGATCAACAGGAAAGAATTCCCCACGGCCGGAGGCCACAATACGCTTTGGATCTATTTTCCCGTTGCTCAATAAAATTTTGGTTACGGAAGTGGCGCGCATAACCGAAAGATCCCAGTTGTCTTTAATTTCTCCGGCACCTTTCATGGGCTGATCATCAGTATGCCCCTCAACCATAATATTGATATCGGGGTTTGACTCCAATACCTTGGCAAGTTTTTTCAGTGCATCAACTCCTTTGGAAGCCACAACGGTTGAGCCGGTTGAGAACAAAAGACTTTCGTCCATGGAAACATAAATTTTCCCGTTTTTCTGAGTTACGGTTAGTCCGTTTCCTTCAAAACCTACCAGTGCATCAGACACCTTGTTTTTCAGGTCTCGTATGGCATCTTCTTTTTTCTTCAGCATATCTTCAAGCTCTTTGATCCGCTTCTCCCGGTTCGCCAGTTCAGAGCTCAGCTGATCCAGATTTTTTTTCTTTATTTCAAGCTCTATCTGAAGTCGCTTAAGCTCATCTTCTTTTTTCAGCAGCTCCTCCTGGGTCATCTGGAGTTGTCCTACCAGGTTTTTGTTTTCATTCGCTGCATTGGCCGTTAATTTCGACAGCTGAGCCAACAGTTGTTCGTTTACCTGATTGAGCTTGTCGTATTTGTTAACCAGATTACGGTAGTTGGTGCCAATGATGGAAGTATCCTTTTCGAGGCCAAACTTCTGCTTTTCAAGTTCCAACTGCTTGGCTTTCATTTCATTAAGCTGGGTCTGGGCCGTTCTGGAAAACTCTTTACAGGCGTTAAGGCTGTCTTGGGAGGTTTTATACTTTGCCTGACATTCTTCATACTTTCTGGCGGGAACACATGAAAAAATGGCAATCGCCATAAAAGCAGGAAAAAGGGCGGGGCTTAAAAGCTGAAATGATTTCATTTAAGGTATAGTTTTTGAGAATACAATATTAGGAATTTTCAAACCCGGGATGTCAATAATTTCCGAACATTTTGAACAGAGCAGCGTTTAATATAACCGAACTTTAGTGTAAAACAGAATCATGTCTAAGCTCAGTAAAAACTGGATTACCGAAAAGCACATAGATTTTGAATATAAAAAATATGTGCTGCTGGCCTATCTCCAGGAGGTAGAAAAGCATTTTGAATTGTCTCGTCTTTATCCTTCGCTTGCCGAGGTAATAGAGCATTACCGGGCCGCCAAGGCAATTTTGGAAAACCGGGATATGATTTCCGATGCATTTCCGAAGCGGATAAAGGGCCTGAGTGCCGACGAAATCCGTCTGAAATATGAAGCCGTTTTAAAGGATGACGCACTGATGGAAGAGATAACTTCAATTCTTGAGTATTCCATCCCCCGCTTTAAGGAGACGGCCGAGGAAGGAAAAAAAATCTACGAGTTTGTGGAAGAACACATGAATTTATTTCCGGTGGGATTGATTCCTCTGGACAACATGGAAGGTTATTTGTTTTTGAAGGGGGGTAATTCGCCCAGAGCTCATGTGTATGAGTATAAGGTTACTTTGTTTGAGCAGCCCGATGAAAAATACCGGGCCATTCACACCACCTTTCTGACTGATTTTAATCTGGGTCTGGCAACCACCTTTGAAACAATTAAAACCCGGCTCATCCGCGAAAAGCGGGAGAAGCCCAATCCGGCCGCCTTTGCGGTGGAATCGGAGATGGATTTTCCCCTGACCGAAACCTTTTTGCCTATCGCCAAGCGCATGCTGGTAAGGCATATTGCGGGCAGATTGTAACATTTCCGGCTATAGAAATTCCCCTAAAATTTGCACTTTTGCATTCCTTTAATACGGGGGAATTATGGAAAGGCAAAGCATCAAACAAATTCTGTCCGCAGGAAATGCCGGCGAAAAAACCACGGTAAGGGGTTGGGTCAAAACTTTCAGGAGCAGCAAAAATGTTTCTTTCCTGCATCTTAATGATGGGTCAACCATTCAAAACATTCAGGTTGTAATAGAACCTTCTCTCCTTTCCGCTGAACTCACAGCCAACCTGAAAACCGGCGCTTGTGTTACCGTTGAAGGAACTCTTGCCGGAAGCAAAGGGCAGGGGCAGGCCATCGAAATACAGGCCGGAAAAATTGTGGTTGTGGGAACCGTGCCTGAGGATTTTCCCCTTCAGAAAAAGGGGCATTCCCTGGAATTTTTGCGGGAGATTGCACACCTTCGACCAAGGACCAACACCTTCGGTGCGATTTTTCGTATCCGACACCATCTGGCTTATGGCATTCATAAATTTTTTAATGACCGCGGCTTTTTTTATCTGCATACGCCCATTATTACCGGTTCGGATGCGGAAGGCGCCGGGGAAATGTTCAGGGTTACCACTCTTGATCTGAAAAATCCGACAAAAACGATAGAAGTGCAGATAGATTACTCACAGGATTTTTTCGGGAAAGAAACAAACCTCACCGTTTCGGGTCAGCTCGAAGCCGAGTTGGGCGCGCTTGGGCTTGGGCTTGTATACACCTTCGGACCCACCTTTCGGGCTGAGAACTCAAACACGCCCAGGCATCTTGCAGAGTTTTGGATGATTGAGCCGGAAATGGCATTTTACGATATCCATGCAAACATGGATTTGGCCGAAGATCTGCTGAAATATCTGGTGGGATATGTTCTTGAAAAATCAAAGGATGATTTGGAATTCCTTTGCAAAATGTATGATAAGGAATTGATGAGCCGGCTTGAGAAAATTGCTACATGTACTTTTAAAAGATTAAGCTATACCGAGGGGATTGAAGTTCTGAAAAATTCAGGAAAGAAGTTTGAGTTTACCCCCGAATGGGGCTCCGACCTTCAAAAGGAACACGAAACATTTCTCGTGGAGCATTTTGGGGTTCCGGTAATTTTAACGGACTACCCCAAAGACATAAAGGCATTTTATATGAAGCAAAACGAGGATGGGAAGACGGTAAGAGCGATGGATATTTTGTTTCCTTATGTAGGAGAAATGGTAGGGGGTTCTCAAAGGGAAGAGAATTACGACAAGCTGAAAAAGCGCATAGAGGAGATGAAAATTCATGAGGAAAGTTTGTGGTGGTACCTGGAAACCCGGAAATGCGGAACCTGCGAACATGCAGGTTTCGGACTCGGCTTTGAGCGTCTCGTATTGTTTATTACCGGCATGACGAATGTAAGGGATGTTATTCCTTTTCCAAGAACTCCCAGAAACGCGGAATTCTGAAAACAGCCCTTTCAAAAAACCGGCATTCCTGAAATATTTAAGAGTCTCATGGGCCCAAAATGTCTTGAACTTTTTCAATTATTGGAACCATCATTAATATGAGGCAACAGGAAAAAAATCTATTCCTACTTACGGGCCCTTCAGGACTAAGCCTTATTCTACAATCAGTTTTTCAGAATGGCAGGTTTTCCCCTGAGTGTCGCAGACCCTTATCTGGTATATACCGGACGGAAGGTGGAGCAAATTAAGGCTGGTTTTATTTTTAAATGTTAATTCTTCCCTTTGCCGGCCTGTAGCATCAAACAACCACAGCTTGAATTTATTTTGGTTGGCCTTGTCATTAAATTCAATGGTAACTTCATTTTTTGCCGGGTTGGGAAATATTTTGAACAAGCCCGGATAGCTACCACTCTCATTTATTCCAACACCTTGTGGACAAGTAAAACCATAACAGGCAATGTTGTTTGTTTGAATTGTTCCTATTTGAGCAAAAGTGCCTCCGAAATATAGGTTGTTCTGATACACTTTCATTGTTTGGGGGCCTCCATTAGGGTTAATTTCAAATGAAACCCAGCCCGCCCCGGTATATTTTGCAACAACAGTATCATTAAATCCTGTTCCACAAACATATATTTCCCCATTGAAAAACTCCATATCCAAAGCACCTGCCGTTGGGCATCTACCTGTATTGACGATATTATTACCATTCCAAGCTATGACCGACCAAAACGAAATTGTATCAACGAACGATAATCCCCCGCCAATAAAGAGAAGATTATTTATTGTATCAACACACATCGAAGTAACCCAGTTTGGCCCCCACCGCCCACCAACCGAGTCCCATTGGCTTCCATTCCATCTTACACAATTATAGTAATAGGGCTGGCCCCCTGGTAAGCCAACGTGGCCCCCTACATAAAGCTCCCCGTTAAATACCTCCATGCAGGTAACATGCCCCCCGAAAAGTCCACCGCCAACATCCCTCCATTGGTTACCATCCCACCGCGCAATAGCATATTTCGGAATCCCATTGATTTGGGTGAAATATCCACCGGCATATAGTTCATTATTATAAACCGCAAGGGCTTTGATTTCACCGTTAATTCCCCATATACCCGCCGATGACCAGTTTGTGCCATCCCAGGCGGCAAGCCGGTTAGTGGTGGTTTGGTTCGGCCATGGATTCTGGTCAACCCAGGTAAAGGGCCCGGCCACATAAAGCTTTCCATTATATTCCACCATATCAAAAGCCCCTCCCGGAACTTGTCCTTTAAGGGAGTCAAAATAAAAACCATCAAAGCTGATCAGATTAGCCGCCTGCGGCCCTACACAACCGGGATTTGCTCCTCCTGAAACAAACAATTTATTATTCCAATGTTCCAATGCGATAACATCGTTTGGGTAAAAACAATTTCCAACAGGGTGCCAGGTTTGGCTGAAAGCCGAGCCAAAAGAAAAACAAAAAACAAGAATTAAAAACCGACTCAAAACGGAAAGATTTATGGAATAAATATAGGAAACCGCGAGGAAATTGACAATTAAAAACCAAACACCCCTTCCAGGATTTTTTGCTCCCCTGTTTTTTTTGAATAAAATTCAAGCAAAAAAACGGAAACCCCGGATAAATTTCGGCAAGACATCCATTTCTTTGATGTTTTTAATCCTGCCGATGCGGGTGCAGTAAACAGGCTCATTGTGCGATCCCGGAGAATTTGGCTGAAATTCCGCCAGGAAAAATCCTGAAGGCCAGCCCAGAGAGAACTAATTCTCCCCTGCAAAACACCTGCCTAACTATTGGAGTGCACTGGAGTTGTTCGGTTTATTTATCTTTGCTTCGGCAACAGGAACCATTAACCAGCAAGGAAGGCCAAACGCCATGTTAAAACAAACGCTCCAGCAAAAACTTCTGCAAAAGCTGTCTCCCCAACAGATTCAGCTTATGAAGCTATTGCAAATTCCGGCCATTGCCCTGGAGCAGCGCATAAAGGAGGAAATGGAAATTAATCCGGCCCTCGAGGAGTCAAGCGAAGAGGAGGAAGAGGATGAGGAAAACGAATATGATGACGAAGTGTTTAACAACGACGAATCTCCCGAAGACAAAGACTTTTCCCTGTCGGATTACATGGATGAAGACGAAGGGGGAGCCTATAAATTAAAAGCCAATAACACTTCTCCCGACGATGAACAGCGCGAAGTTCCTGTGGTTAACACCTATAGTTTCCACGACCTGTTGGAAAGCCAGTTGGGATTGCGGGTTCTCACCGACCACCAATACCAGATTGGCCAATACCTGATCGGTAATATCGACGAAGACGGATACCTGCGTCGCGACCTGGATGCTATTGTTGATGACCTTGCCTTTAACCTGAACCTGAAAACCACAAAGGAAGAACTGGAAGAGGTTCTTATGGTTATTCAGGAATTTGATCCTCCCGGGGTAGGAGCCAGAGATTTACAGGAGTGTTTGCTCCGGCAGCTGGAACGCAAAACAAAGACTTATGAAGTGGAAATGGCCCGCCAGGTTGTTTTGAAACAAATGGAAGAGTTTTCCAAAAAGCACTATGAAAAAATTGCGAAGTATTTCGAAATAGAGGAAGAAGATTTAAAACCCATTATTGCGGAACTACTCAGGCTAAATCCTAAGCCGGGAGGCTCTATGGCCGAAAGTCAAAAATTAAATCAGGCCGTAGTCCCCGATTTTGTTGTTACCAATACCGACGGCAAACTGGAGCTTACCCTGAACTCACGCAACATGCCCGACCTCCGTGTAGCAAGGGTTTATACCCAAATGCTGGACGAGTATTCACAACGGAAAGATAAAATGGGCAAGGAGGCTGTTGCTTTTGTAAAGCAAAAAATAGAATCGGCCCGCACCTTCATTGAAATTTTGAACCAAAGGCATCAGACCTTATATGTTACCATGAAAACCATCATGGACTATCAGGCCGAATATTTTCTGACCGGTGACGAAACCAAGCTGAAGCCCATGATTTTAAAAGACATTTCGGAAAAGGTCGGGCTTGACATCAGCACCGTTTCCCGTGTTTCAAACTCCAAATATGTTCAAACCCAGTTCGGCACTTTTTTGCTGAAGACTTTTTTCTCGGAGTCGCTTTCTACCGAATCGGGCGAGGAAGTTTCGAGTCGGGAAGTAAAAAAGATATTGCAGGACAGCATTGAAGGAGAAAACAAAAAAAAGCCGCTAACCGACGATGCCCTGGCCAAAATTTTAAAACAAAAAGGGTATTCTATAGCCCGCCGCACCGTGGCAAAATATCGCGAACAGCTTAACATTCCTGTGGCCAGACTGAGGAAACAAATCTGAGGTGATTTGGGAAAGTTTGCCAAGATAATTTCCTTTCTGCTCCATCCCCTGCTGATGCCTTCTTACGGAATGCTGATATTTCTTCGAATGGATGTTTTTATTCCTCCTGACGGAAAACGGCGTTTGTTTTTTGTGGTTTTCTTTTTTACGTTTCTTCTCCCGGTTCTCAACATCCTTTTTTTATATAACCGGAAAGTTATTAAATCCATTTACCTTGAAACGAGGGAAGAACGAAACCTTCCCTTTTTCAGTACCACCGTGGTGTATTTTATTACCTGGTTTATGTTAAAGGATATGTTGCCCTCCAAGGCAATTTCAATGCTCTTGCTCAGCGCCACCATTTCGGTGGCACTTACCTATATTTTGAACCGAAAAATAAAAGTCAGCGCACACATGACGGGCATTGGAGGGTTGACGGGAGCAGTATTGATTTTTTCCTGGCTTTTTGGGATTAACTCTACCGGAATTTTGGTGGTGTTGTTTTTAACCGGAGGAGTTTTGGCTTCGATAAGAATGTATCTGGGAGCCCACGATTTTAAAGAGGTGAGCCTGGGCTACTTTTCCGGTCTGCTTTCCCAGGTAGTGCTTTTCGGAAGTTTTTAATCAAGCCAGTTTTCCCGCGCTGCCTTTTCGGCGTGGTAAGAAAATATCAGCGATGCGCCGGCCCGTTTAAAAGCCGTAAAGTTTTCAATTACAATTTCCTTTTCCGCAATCCAGCCTTTGGCCACGGCAGCCATAACCATGGCATACTCTCCACTAACATTGTAACAGGCCAGGGGAAGGGTGCTTACTTCGTGCACGGCTTTAAGAATATCCAAATAGGCAAGGGCGGGTTTTATCATTAAAAGATCGGCCCCTTCCTGTTCGTCGAGCAGGGCCTCGCGAATGGCGTCCTTTCGGTTTCTGAAATCCATTTGATACGATTTTCTATCGCCCTTTCCCGGCGAGGAACCGGCCGCTTCGCGAAACGGACCGTAGTAAGATGAAGCAAATTTTACGGCGTAAGACATTATGGGAAGTGTCCCGTATCCGTTTTTTTCGAACACTTCACGAATAGCTAAAACCCGGCCGTCCATCATGTCGGAAGGTGAAACCATATCGGCGCCCCATTGAGCATGGGAGAGGGCCATGGCAGAAATGGCTTTTACGGAGGCGGTATTGTCTACTCCTGCTGTATTTACAATGCCGCAATGTCCGTGCGTGGTGTAGGGGCAGAGGCAAACATCGGTAATGAGAAAAAGGGCATCGCCAAATTCTTTTTTGAGTTTTTTTACGGCAAGACCAACCGGACCTTTTTCGTTGAGGGAGGATTTTCCATCGGGCGATTTTTTGTCGCCCGCGCCAAAAAGCACAATTTTGTTCAGGCCGGTTTTTAATAGCCCCTGTACATATTTTACCAGGGAATCGGGATCGTACCGGTAAATTCCGGGCAGGGAAGAGATGGCCTCCTTCTTGTTTTTTCCGGGAACAACAAAGCAGGGCATAACCAGCGATTTTTTTCGGGGTTCTTCACCGGCCACAGCCTCTCTCAGGAGGGTGTTGTTTCTTAATCTTCGGGGTTGAATTAGCATAATATTAACTATTAAGACAAAACCGCCTTTATCAGGCCCAGGTCATTAAATGCCGGAGGCTGGGCACTGACCCGTCCTTTGTTTTTGTAAATCGTATGTGCCGTAGCCTCGCCCATGGCAATAACTTTTTCATCGGTAATCCGGTTCCCACCGCCAAAAAAGGCTTCAACATTAGAGGGTGAGGTAAATACCAGAATGTCGTATTTTTTTTCCAGCTTTTTTGTGTGGGTAAGGGTTTCGTAAACGGGCAGGTCGATAGCGGCCTCTCTTGTGGTGAGTTGATTTTGAATGGAGCGCTTGCTTTCTTTTGCGGTGGGAAACAGAACCCTTGCTTTTCCAACCCGGGCCGAAAATTGCTTACCAATGAGTTTTGTATCGGTGCTTTGTCCGATGAACTCAGCCCGCTTCCCAAATTTTCTGAGTTCAAAGGCAGTGGCAGAGCCTATCACGCCAAACCGTATTTTATCGGAAAGCATGGGTTTTTTTTCGAAGAAATATTTTACGGCATTCTTGCTCGAGAAAAAAACCCAGTCGAAATTTTCCGAAACATTAAAGTCGAGAGGCTTGATTTCAATAAGGGGAACCGAATCCACCTGAAAACCGTGAGCTTCCAGAACCGATGAAAACCGGTCGTGTGGTTTTTTTTCGCGTGAGATAAAAATATTTTTTCCCTGGAGGGATTTAATTTTTTGGTGGGCTTTCTGAGGCAGGGCTTCAGGATCCTGAGCCTGGAAAAAATAAAACAGGGAGGGAAGCTGAGCCGATGGCGCAAAGGAAACATGAAGGTTGTGAACCGGATTTCCTTCGGCGTCGGTATCGGCCTCATAGTAAACACCCAGAGGAAGCTGACAACCACCATCCATCATGGCCAGTAGTTGGCGTTCGGTTTTGGCGGCGAAAGCGGAAGTTTTGTCGGAAACGGATTCAAGGGCTGCAATGATTTCCTTTTCCTCTTCCCGGGTTTGAAACGCAATGATTCCCTGGGCGGGTGCCGGAACAAATTCTTCCGGAGGCAAAATCACCTGTTCAAATTCTTCAAGGTCGGGGTTCAGTCGTTCAATACCGGCAGCGGCGAGCAGAATGGCATCGTATTTTCCTTCTTTGAGTTTCTGAATGCGGGTGGGCACATTACCGCGCAAATCGGAAATATTCAGGTCGGGCCGGTGGCTTAACAACTGTGCTTTCCGGCGTGACGAAGAAGTGCCCACGCGGGCGTTTTTGGTAAGGGAAAGAGGCATGCGGTCGGCGAAAAACTCTTTCCGTATCAACAACACATCCGAAGGGTTTTCCCGGTAGGAGTGTCCGGCAATGATAAGTCCCGGAACGGGATCGGTAGGAAGATCTTTTTGGGAATGAACGGCAATATCGCATTCCCTGTTTAGTAGTGCATCTTCAATTTCTTTGGTAAAAAAACCCTTTCCTTCCATTTTATCGAAGCCCAGGTTTTGGATTTCATCGCCTTTGGTTTTGATAATTTTAATGGAAGAGGAAATGCCTTTTTCCTGCAAGAGGGCTTCCAGGTGTCGGGCCTGCCATAGGGCAAGGTCGCTGCCCCGCGTTCCTATTATCAGGGGAGCATTCATTTTAGTTGTTGGAACCTGATTTTTCAAGGAGGATTTCCCGTGCCATTTTCATGGGAACCGAAATGTATTTCCGTTCCATATAATCCATCATTTTTTCCAGCACTTCGCGACTGGGAGGATCGAGTTTTTGAAGGTCTTTGGCAAAAACTTCCTGCAGGGCAATTTCTTTTATTTCCCTTACCTTTTGAGGCACGGCCATCATGGCAAGTTCTATCTGACGGGCTTTGTATTCGATTCGGAAATCGGCCATGTTTTTTTCAATAATGGCTTCGCAGGCACTCAGTTCATTCTGGCGTATTCTGAAATTTTCGGCGGCGATTTCTCGGAGGTGGTTGATGGTAATGTGGTGGGGATTAAAATCACTTACAACCTCCGAATCCACATCCGCAGGTACGGCCAGGTCGATGACAATTTTTTTGGAAGTTTCGCCGGCCAATAAATGCTTAAAAACCTCAGTGGTAATGAGGGGCGTTTCGGCTCCGGTACAGGAAATAATTACGTCAAATCCTCCGGTGTAGGAGGGCAGCTGTTCCAGTGGAAATGCTTTTCCCTGAATTTCACCGGCCAGTTTTTCCGCGTTTTCGGGCGTGCGGTTAAATACGCTGAAGTTTCGGAACCCGTGTTTGAAAAGATAACGGGCCATGGCCACATTTGTTTCTCCGGCTCCCACCAGAATAAAACGGGATTTCAGTGGCACTTGTAATGCCTTTAGCTTCCGATAGGCGAGAGAAACCACGCTAACCGGATTTCTTGCAATACCTGTAGAAGAATAAATTTCTTTTGCGGTTAAAATGGTTTTTTTAACTAGTAGTCGAAGGAAGTCGCTGGTTCCTCCTCCGGAATGCGACAGGTCGTACGATTCTTTTACCTGGGCCAAAATTTCCCGCTCTCCCACCACCAGGCTTTCCAGGGAGGAGGCCACCCGGAACAAATGATTGGCAGCGGTTTCGCCCTCGAATACAACGATACGGGGAAATACTTCGGCAAGTTCCCTGATTTTACCGGGATAAATTAATCCGAGAATTTTTTCTGTTAATGAAGCAGGAGAGAAACCGGGCTTGCAGACAAAAATTAGTTCCACCCGGTTACAGGTAGCCAGAATCTGGAACTCGGCTATTTCAGTAATTTTTGCCAGATTTCCCGAAACGGTGGGAATGTCTTCCTTCGGAATTTGGAAAAGACCCAACTCCTCAATACTGAGGGTTTTGTGGGTGAGGGCAATAATTCCAAGCTTTTCCATAAAATTCCCACGCAAAAGTCTCTTTTACAAGGGTTTTTTTTGTCATAAAACTGTCACGACCAAGGGTCTTTTGCGATTGAAATTCACTACTTTTAGGGTCATGAAAACCGGTATTTGGTTTTTGCCTTTTTGGGCTTTTTTTCTTTGTTGTTTTCCGGCCCTTTCTCAGGGAAAAGACGAAAAGCTTGAGGCCGCTATAAAAAAGCTTGAACTTCAAAAAAATCCCGATTCGAACCGCGTGCTTGCCTTGAACGAACTTGCCCGGGAGTATAGGCGAACGGATGTAGGGCAGGCCTTTAAAAATGCCAGAGAGGCATTGAAGCTGGCCCGGGAAATTTCTTTTTCCAGAGGCGAAGCCATGGCGCTTACCACCCTTGGTGTTATGCTTAAAGATCAGGGCAATCCTGATTCCGCTCTGGTGTATCATTTCGACGCTTTAAAGATTTGTGAAGAGAATCCGGGCTTAAAAAAATTAAGAGCAAGGGTTTTGAATAACATTGGCGTTTCCTATAAAGACAAGCTGGATTTTGCAAGTGCGGTAAAATATTATTCTTCGGCCATTAAAATTAACGAAGAGCTAAAAGACAACGAAGGTCTAGGGATGTGCTACAATAATATTGGCATTATTTACAAACGACAGGGAGAAAATGAAAAAGCGCTAGAGAATTTCAAAAAGGCGGGAGAGTTTCACCTTAAAAACAATGACCCCCTTTCGCGCTCCAAGGTTTTAAACAACATGGCTTCCATTTATTTGCGGTTGAATCAATTTAAAGAGGCCTTTGAGGTGTTAGCTGAAGGTGAACAATTAATGAAAAAGAATAAGGATAACGGCTCACTTGCTATTCTTTACGGACACTACACCGTAGCCATGAGAAAAACCGGAAATCTTGAGAAAGCGGAGGAGTATTGTATCCTTTCCGGAAAAATTTTCAAGGAACTGAATGATCTGGATGGACTTGCAGCCAACTATTTTGACCTTGCCGAAATTCAGATTTTAAAAAAGAAATACAACGACGCCTTGTATTTTGCCGAACAGGGTCTTGATATTTCCAAAAAGATTGGGAAGGTTGAAACATTGATGGAGGGTCATTTGGTTTTATCGCAGGCTTACGAAGGCCTGAGCGACTATAAAAAAGCCCTCGACCACCATAAAAAAATGATGCTGTTTAAAGACAGTATCCGGAAAACGGAAGATGTGGAAACCGCCCGCCTTTTTCAGGCCCGCTTTGAAAGCGACAGGAGAGAGTGGGAGCTGGGTCGCCTCAAGGAACAGGAAGAGGTAATAAAAAAAACCAGGGCAAGAAACAGAATCATTATCTATTCCCTTTCCGGCCTTTGTGTTTTGCTGGCCGGGTCTCTGCTGGTATTGCTAAAAAAGAGAAAGAAAACTACCGGACAATAATTTTTTTCGAAAGCTGCATTGGCCCGGATTGTCCACGCAGGAAGTATATCCCCGGCGGCAGGCTAAGCGTTTCTCCGGAAAACAAAACCTCATTGTTTCCTGCATCAAAAGGCTTTTCTTCCCGGGAAACCAATCTTCCCGAAGCATCTATTATTTCCCAGTGCATGGTTCCGGATTCAAAGCCAAAGAAGCTTACCTGAAATGTGCCGGAATTTGGATTGGGATACACAGCGAAGGAATAGTCGGAATAATTTTCCTGGTGCTGGCTCAGGGTTGTGCAGGTGCCTGGAAGGTTTTGATCCAGCCAGGCGATGCGGTTCCGCAGCCAGTTTTTAAGTTCGTCGATTTCTTCCTGATAAGTTTGAGGAATGGGGTTTGGGTTAGGCCATACATATTGACCCAGGATAGGCCAGCGGGTAAAATTTCTTGCTTGTGATTCATCCAGATAAATCCTCATCGAGTCGATATAATGGAACAACTTTGTAGTGTCGAGGAGGTTTGACCTCCAGTAGGTCCATTGGCATTTTACAGCCTCGGTAAAGGATGGGTCCTGGAGCAAACGCCCCCACCAGAAAGGCACCTGATAACCATCGTTCGGGCAAACATTTCCAAATTGATACGCCCAGCCGGTAACGGAACTGCCACCACAATAATTGGCGTTGGCCCAGGCAATATCGTAATCCCATACGGGTCCCATGGTAAGCTTTCCGCCCTTGCTGTACTTGTCTTTGAAAAAATAGGTTGAAATCCGGTAACCATCCACATTTTTGGATAGTTCATTGAGCAAAAAGTAATCCGCAAAGGAATAGTGCTTTGCATACCTTTTATAGCCTGTCTGCGGGTTGGTAAAGTTGGATCCGGAGAGGGCCGTTTCAAAGCTGTCTACATATTGCTGAATGTAAGTCCTCTGTTGAACCGTAATGCTGTCGGGCTTGGGATATTCGTATTGTATTCTAATGGTTTGGCCGTTGGGTGAAACCGCCGGTGGATAGGGGGAAGTCCAAAATGAACCCCCGTTGCCCGTGAACTTATCAATCTTTAAAATATATCCGCCGGTGAGATTGTCGCCTGTATTTTCGGTGGGTTTTAGTTTGGCAATTTTTACGCGGTTCTTATCCCGTTTTATCTTTTCCATCAACACATAAACCCCCTGATATTGTCCGTTCAGGACTACTTCTACATATCGGGTCCGTGCCGCATAATAACCCATGTTTTCCGAAATATAATAAGCCAGCACATTGTTTAGCAGTGACTTATCGGAATAGTTGGCGCTGAGAATCCAGTCGCTTTCGGTGGGCATTCCTAAAAGGGCTGTGTCAATCTGGTTCCCGAAAATGTCGGTGGTTTCAAAGCCGTAAGATTTTTTGGGAAACATCTGGCTGCTGCTGCCCCTTTGCTCAATCATTACTTTCCCGTTGTAGTGGTTGAAGGGGTCGGTCATGTAATTCCTGTTTCCGGCCCCGTTGAAAATAATGCCCATATCAACCATTATTTTCGGATTATCCGGAATGTTCTGGCTATTGGTGTTAATTACCACTATGGGTAAATTCGAAGAGGTAAAATTTACCTGGGCCAGGAATACGGCCGGGGCAAAAAGGAGGATTAGGAAGATTTTCATGGGAGGTAAAAGATAAAAGTACAAATCTTCTTCAATTTATCACACAGGGCATTTCCCGGCTCGGGGATTATTTTTAATTTAGGTACTCCGGAAATCATGCAGGCAAAGCCCTTTAAAATAGTTCTTGTAATTACTCTCCTTTTGGTGCAGGGAATTTCCATGGCCCAAAAACCCGATGAGGACAAAGGAACCATTGAAATTTTGGGTCAGCTCAGCAGTATGAGCGATCAGGGAAAGCTTGAAGGGGTGGTGATTACGGTTTACAAAGGCTCCCAAAAGGTAGATGAATTCAAAAGCGATAAGAAGGGGAATTTCAGAGTGGTGCTTTATCCGAACACCGGCGAATACGCCATTCGCTTCTCCTATCCTCTGCATGTTTCCATGTATTGCATGGTTAATACAAGCATTCCCGAAAAGAGTCTTCCCTTCTGGGGGGGGCATAAATTTGTAAATCTTCCCCTTTGGCCAACCAACACCAAAGAGATTAACATATATGCCTTCAAGGATTATCCTTTTGCAAAAATCCGCTGGGAAAAGAAAAGTTTTGGTGAAGACCTTGCTCATTTTGAGTTTTTCAAAAAGAAGGTGGAAGACATTGAAGAACTGGCAAGCATTCGCCAGAAAGAAATAGAGGAGGCAAATAAAAAGGAAAAAGAGCGGAAGGAAAAGGAAGAAAAGGAAAGACTTGAAAAAGAGCGAAAGGAAAAGGAACTTACCGACAAGGAGCTGGCCCTGAAAGAACTGCTTGAAAAAGAGAAAAAGGAGCGCGAACAACTGGAACTGGAGCAAAAGGAAAAGGCCTTAAAACAAAAGAAGCTTCTGGAAGAACAAAAAAGACTTGAAGAGGAATTGGCCAAAAAGAAGGAAGAAAATGTTTCCGACGAAGTTAAAATGAAGCAGGAAAAGGAAATCAAAGAAAAGATCAAAGAGAAAAACCAAGCCATTACTTCCCAGTACCGCAGTGAACTTTTGATCATGGTGGCAGAAAACGAAAAGAAGATGAAAGAGGAGTCGATGCTGAAAAAGAAAATGGAATCAGACGCCAATGCCATTGCCGAAAAACTCAGAAGGGAGGAAGAGCTTAAAACCAAAATTGAATTGCTGGAAAAGGAAATAGCCGGACTGAAAGCCAAAAATCAGCAGAACTCCCTTAACCGTATTGTTGAAATAAATGGAATAATTAAAACCACGGCCGAGGTGGAAAAATCCATACGGGAGGAAAAAGTAAAAACCATTCCCGATGTAAAATCTTACTCCAGTCCCACGGTTCCCATTATTACCACCACGCTTAGCCAGGGGGTATTCAGTTATACCACCTATATTGAAATTGTGGCGGGGAAGGAGAAAGTAATGCTTTCGAAGGAATATTATGTTTGGGGAACCGAACAGTTTTACAAAGACGGGAAAGAAATCTCGAGACTTGACTTTATCCGTGAGATTCTGAAATATAAAAACATGAAATAATAATATGGCAATCCAAAAATATTTTTTTGCAGCGGTTTTGTTTTTTTTGCCGGCTTATTTTTCAGCTCAAACCACCGGCTTCATTCAGTATTCCGTTGAAAAAGGAATGGTCCAGAGTCAGGTTCAAACGCTGATTCAGGACGATCAGGGAAACCTGTGGATAGGAACATTGGGAGGTTTGTCGAGATCCAATGGTCTAGCATTTAAATCATTTACCCGGAAAGATAGGTTGGCGGAAGACTGGGTAACAACATCATTCAAAGACAAACTGGGAAACCTCTGGTTTGGTCATTGGGGAGGCGGGGTTTCTATTTTTAATGCTGAGCTGAATAAGTTCATTAACCTGAATGTTGAAGTATATACCCGTTTTAAAAGTATCAACGCCATAATGGAAGATGAGGCAGGAAGTATTTGGTTGGCTACAGAGGGTGCGGGCATATACAAATTCAATCCGCTGGCAAATACCATGATCAGCTTAGGTGTAAAAGAGGGACTGCCCGGAGAAGTGGTTTCAAGTTTGCTGATGGATGATTTTGGAAATGTATGGATTGGAACCAATAACGGGCTGGCGGTTTACATGAGCGATAAAGACATTACCAGTCCTTCCTCTTATGTAATTTTAAATCCCGGCAACTCAGCCCTCCCCGGATCCTCAATTTCCTGTTTAAAGAAAATTTCAGGGGGCGAGATTTGGGTGGGAACCCAGGATGGGGGCATTGCTGTTATTAAATCATCCGGAGTTAAAGCCCCTGCCTCTATTTCTAAAACTTCGGGAAGCATGTACACCCTTTCTTCGGGACAAGGCCTGCCCTCGATGAACATAAAGACCATTTTCGAGGACAGCAGGAATAATGTTTGGGTGGGAACCCTTGGTGGTGGCGCATGCATGATTGTTCCGGTTCAGGGAAAGGACTGGACGGGAGCGCGGTTTAAATCGTACGGAACCCGGCAGGGATTGAATTATTATAACGTAAATGCCATTTATGAAGATCGTGAAGCAAATGTTTGGATAGGAACCGATGTGGGTTTGAATCAATATGTGGGCGAGCGGTTTCAGATTTTTGATGAAGCCGATGGCATGAGCAATAATCTCGTCTGGTCTGTTTATGTTGACCGATCCGGAAACATCTGGCACGGAACAAATTTCGGGGTAACCCGTTTTACGCCCTCCATCAATGCACAGGGGACCCGAACCTATGCCATTAAAAATTTCGGAACCAAAGACGGACTCACCAGCAATGCGGTATTGAGTATTCTGGAAGATAAAAAGGGCGATATGTGGTTTGGTTGTGGTTATGGGGGAATTTGTCGCCTGAAAAAGGGCAGCAATAAAATTGAATCCATGAATAACGGAGAGAATAATCTGAAAAACTTTTCTGTTTATTCTATTGCCGAGGATAAGTTCGGAAACTTGTGGTTCGGGTCAAGGCTGGGAGCCACCCGCTACGATCAAAGCGGGGGAAAGTTCAGAAACTATACAGCAGATGACGGACTTGGCGCGACAAATATTTACCGCATCTACAGCGACAGCAGAGGCATTTTATGGTTTGGACCTTTGGGAGGAAATCTAACCAGCTTCGACGGATCCAGCTTCCGGAAACACGATGAGTCTTCGGGGATGAACAGTCGATTCATTCTTTGTATTTCCGAAGACCGGAATAACAATGTTTGGTTTGGTACTTACGGAAACGGACTGTATAAATACAATGGAGAAAAGTTCATCAATTATACGGTTGAACACGGCCTTTCATCCCCCAGTCCTTATGCCATTATTTCCGACGCCCATAATAATGTTTGGATCGGTACCACAAACGGCGTTGACCGTTTTGATGCCAACAAATACACCTTCCGTCATTATGGAAAAGCCGAAGGGTTTTATGGAGTAGAAGTAAATCCTAATGCCATTGCCGTTGATGCCGACAATCAGGTTTGGTTCGGGTCTATCGTTGGAGCCGTAAAATTTAATCCCGATCAGGATCACATAAATGAGAAGGAACCAATACTCAGTCTTACCGGGCTGAAATTGTTTTTCCGCGACACCCTTTTTCCGGTAGATAATACCTTTCCTTATTTTAACAATCACATAACATTTAAATATGCCGGGGTGAGTCTTACCAATCCCTCGCGCGTGAAATACATGTATCGCCTGCTTGGACAGAGCGAGGAGTGGTCTCCTCCCTTGTCTAATTATGAAGCTACTTTTGCCGGCCTCACTCACGGAGACTATATTTTTGAACTAAAGGCCTGCAATAACGACGGCGTGTGGACGGAGGAGCCCCTGCAATATAAATTTACCATTACGCCACCCTTTTATAAAACAAGATGGTTTTATTTTCTGGTAGGAATTGTTTCTCTTTTCCTTTTGCTGATTGCCGACCGGATAAGGGTTTCAAAACTACGCAGTGCCAAGGCGCGCCTGGAGGCCATGGTTGAAAAGCGTACTCTGGAACTGGCCTATAAAAACGAAGAACTGGCTGAAAAGAACAAAGACATTACCGACAGTATTAAATATGCAAAGCGGATTCAGGAAGCCATCCTTCCCCCCGAAAAACTCATCCGGAAGTTTGTATCTGAGTTTTTTATTTTTTACAAGCCCAAGGATATTGTGAGCGGTGATTTTTACTGGATGCACCAGCAAGGCAATAATGTTTTGGTGGCTGCAGTGGATTGTACCGGCCACGGTGTTCCCGGAGCTCTGATGAGTATAGTGGGAAATAATCTTTTAAATAAGGCATTGGATGAGGTGGCGAATGTTGATACCGCAGGCATTCTCAACCGTTTGAATCAGGGCCTTGCCGACACCATTAAAACATCTTTCTCCGAAGACTCGCTGAGAGACGGAATGGACTTGTCGCTGATTAATATTAATTTCAGCAGAAAGGAATTGACCTATTCAGGCGCTTACAATCCTGCCTATGTAATTCGCGGACAGGAACTGATAGAGTTGATACCTGATAAAATCAGCATTGGCAGTTACAATGAAGAGCCTAACCGGAAGTTCGGATCGCAAACCGTAAATCTTGAAAAAGGCGATGCTATTTATTTGTTTACCGACGGCTATGCCGACCAGTTTGGGGGCCCTAACGGAAAAAAATTCAAATACAATCAGTTTAAAAATCTTCTTGTCGATATTCAAAACCTTCCCATGGAAGAGCAAAAGAAACTGCTCGAAAGGAATATTGAAGAGTGGAGGGGAGACCTGGAGCAGGTTGATGACATCCTGGTGATCGGAATTAAAGTTTAGTGTTCCCGACGGCGATTGAATAGAAAGTCGGAGCAATAATAAACGGTTCCCACGCCTCCAAAAAAGAAAATTCCAAGAAGGAATAGGATAAAATAATCACTGGGGTGGCTTAGGGTTGATTCATCCATAAACATGGCCAAACCATAAGCTACATATCCGCTTAAACTAAGTCCGCCCAAAAAAGAAACAGCGCCCAGAACATTCAGCCAAAGCGGCAAAGGGGGATTTTTTTCTTTTACTCCCTCTCCTCCGAATTGTATATCAATAATTTCCAGGTCCGGATTCAGGTCTTTGATGGCCGTACCCCGGTTATAAGTAGCCAGTGAAAAACCAAGTCCGGCACATCCGCCCGCAACATAAGCCAGGGCAAACACATCGGCTCTCACCAGAAAAAGGTAAATGCCGAACAACAAACAGCAGGCCGAGGCCAGAATCATAAATACACCGGCGGTTCGCTTAAGTGGTTTCATTTATTTAAAGGTAAAACAAAATTCATGGATCGGTTTTTCAAATATAGAATTTATGTCCCTCTTAGTTTCTAAGATTTAGCCGGGCATATTTGGCTTCAAAATTTCTTTGAATCCGGAATCCGAGTAATAATGAATTCATGGCCGGTTTGGGTTCATGCTTTTGTGCACGGCTTCTGTTATATTCAACAAAAAGACGGTATTTTTTATAAAAAACCCGTTCGTATCCCACGCTCCAACCCAGATCGAAAAACCGGTTCATATTGGTGTAAGGAAAATTGTGGCCCAAATGGAACCCGCCGTAAAAATTTCTGGGGGAATAATATTTGCCGAAAAAATACCTGCGTATGGCAATACCGGGATTAATGATTCCAAGATCATTTCCCGCCTGTACATTTAAATAAGCAAAAAGGCAAAATCTTCCGTTGCGCATTATTCCGCCCCGGGCATCAAACCGGAATCCGGAAAGCGAAACCGTATCTATCCTTTGGGTAATCTGATTTTTCCAGCCCATGGGACCAAAACCAAAAGAAAACATGGGAGTGCTCCAGGATAAACCACTTATGCTGTCTATTGAAGTTCTTAAAATTATTTTTTCGGAATAGTCCTGCTTTAACAATCGTATGGCGGAGGAATCTGAAAAAATTACCTTTCCGGTTTCCACCTCCCCGCTTTTTAAAATTACTTTGTCGGGAGGCATTAAGTAACGAACGCTGCCCCTGTATTTTTGTGCAGACACGACGAATGTCAGCAGCAGAAAAAAAGCAACGATTATCCCTGCCCTCATTGAAGAATGAATTTTCCAAATGCCCAAAATCCATCGGCATCAGTTTTTTTAATAAAATACAATCCCGGCTCCCTGATTTCAGGTGTAAGGGTGTGGCTCTGTCCGGGGTGGGTAATCCAGAAACTTTCCCATACTTTTTGTCCGAGAGGGTTTAGAATTTCATAACGAAAAATGGGTGTTGCCTCACGGTCCCAGGCCAGGGTAATGGGGCCTGAACTTGGATTCGGGTAAAGGGTAAGAGGGTAGGAACGGGGAGTAATATCGGACAATGGGCAGCCCGATTTTTGCTTTTTCATGTCTTTTACCACCCATTCTCTTTGCCGGGTGATAAAGGGAAGAAGTCCCGGAATTTTAACATTGAATGAAAGTCCGGTTTCAGGAACCTGATATAAATTATTAATGTCGGTTGTTAAACTCCGGTTGAACTGATACATCGTTGCGAGCTTGTTGGTGTCGGCTTCGAGCCAGGGACGGATTTGATTTTGCCACGCGATCAGCCCCGGACTTACTTTTGCAGCCGAATAGGTTTGAGTGGCAAATTCACAAAGAAAATCAAGGTACATATCCTGCCATTTTCTGACACTGAAAACGGCTTTTAACAAGGGCCTTTCATTAAACCGGGAGCTGCAAAAGACATCGCTTTGATCCGGTAAAATAAATCCGATGAGACCTTCCTTGGTGGAAAAGGTTTCATTAAAATCCCAGGGAATCCAGCGCAGCTTTCCATCGGGATGTTCGTAGATATAAAAATTGTTTCCGATACCCCAATAGCTATCCCAGCTGTAACAGGATACCTCCACAGCCAGAATTTTTAAATAGGATTCAACATCAAAAATGGCTCCCAGCCTTGATTCCATCTGAGCCACAGGGGTGTTGTTGATTACATCGATGAACTCAATGAGTCGGGTCCAGTCGTTGGCCTGCCGGTTGGTTTTTAAAATCAGACCCTGGTTTTGATAGGGCTGATACGAATTTCCTTCCCATTTTAAACTCACTGCGGCCTGCCGGTTGGTTTTGTAAAGGTTCCCATCATTGTTTGCTCCTCCGTAATGGTGTTTGAGAAAAGTTTTATCTACGTTTTCCACAATTTCATACAAGCCCCAATACACTTCATTTATGTATAAGCGGGCAAAGGAGGTTCGACTGGCGGGCAATCCCAGATCACGGATGAATTTATATACGAGAGCTTCTCTCACAAAAGAAGGATCGTCGGTTCCGTTATTCAGGTTGAAGGATTTAATACCATCGAAGGACTGATTTCTGAAGGCATCAAAGTCAATTTTAAAAGGGCGCTTCAGTCCATTGGCATTGGTAAGGGGCGTGGCCTGATTTGAATAGTTTCCACGCATGCGCATGCCGGAAGAGTCAATCAGGTTTCCGTCAAACACCACTTTACAGGGAAATTTTCGCTCCGGAATAAGATCAAAAATGTCGGGGAGGCCCTCCTCATACCCGGCCGTCAGTGAATCGAACCAGTTGGGAATGTAAAAAGTAACCCGGATCTCATGAATGGCGGAATCGTTAAAAATCAAGGCTCCGTTTTGCCCCTTACCGGGAACAGTAAGCAGCAGCAGCAGGAAAAATGCCCATCCGGGTAATTTGGCCATTGCCTAAAGTTAGGAAAAGCCGGATACTTATAAAACACAGACAAAAACCTTGTTGTCCTTGCGGTTATACAGGGAAAAGAGGCTTTTAAAATTAATACGGGCTATCAGGTAATTGAATTTGCGGCTTTTAAATTCTTCTTCAACCTCAAGTATTTCCAGGTCCTTAATTTCCGATAAGTCAGAAAAGCGAATGTAAACCCTCAGTTGAAAGTCGGTGTCGAGCAGGGAGCCACCTACCGGAAGTCCGTTGTTTTTATTTTGTATGCTTTTCAGCTTTTTGTAGCCGTAACGGTAGTTGTAGGTGAGGGCAGATATATCGGAAAGCACAGCACTTCCTGTGGGGTGGGAACCGGCCCCTTTACCAACAAAGGTTTGCTTGCAGCTGAAAGCACCTTCCACTTCCACGCCGTTGTATTCATAAAGAATATTGTACAATTCACTTTCCCGGCTTACGAAATGGGGCAGCACATATACGCGGAATTTATTGCCCGACTTTTCGGCTCTGGCAATCAGTTTTATTCTTAGCCCTTTTTCACGGGCATACACAATATCGTCGAACGATACATTTTCGATGCCGATGTTGAGAATTTCATCGGGCTTCAGAATAATTCCGAAGGCATGAATAGTAAGCAGGAGCAGTTTAAATTTTGTGTCGAATCCCGCCACATCCAGCCAGGGGTCTGATTCGGCGAATCCAAGGTCCTGGGCATCTTTAAGGATCACTCCATAATCTTTGCTTTCCAGCTCCATGCGGGAGAGGATATAATTACAGGTCCCGTTCAAAATTCCGCTTAGCGAGGTAAGCAGCTCATTGTCGTAATACTCTTCCAGGTTTCTGATTATGGGAATTGAACCTCCTGCAGATCCTTCATAAATCAGGGCAACATTGTTTTTTTCCTGAAGTTTATACAGGGCTTCAAAATTCTCGGCCAGCATTTTTTTATTGGCGGAAACAACACTTACTCCGTTTTCCATCGCTTCTTTTACAATCCGGAAAGCTTCCTCGGAAGTGTCGATGAGTTCGACAATGACATCGTGTTTTTTGGAAGATAAAATATCCGCTTTTTCGAAGGTAAAATAGGACGCATCAATTTTCCTTTTTTTGTTCCTGTCCTTTACGCAGATTCTGTCTATGCTTGCCTCAAGACCCTGGGAATGATTTAATACATCATACAATCCCTGACCTACGCAACCGAAGCCAAATAAGCCTATACTGATTTGTTTTTTTTCCATTTTTTTATTGGTGTAATCCGCATTCTGATTTTGAAATATTTGCCCAGCGTCCGTCGCGCGACTTTCCCTTCACGGTGCAGTGGGTACAACCCACCGAAGCATATCCGGCATCGAGTAGGGGATGGGCGGGAATTCCTTTTGATTTTATGTAGGCCAGAGCTTCCTCTTCAGAAATATCTATGATGGGGTAAAACTTCAGGATATTGCTTTTGAATTCAAATACGGGAAGCTTGTTCCGGAAGTTGTTCTGGGTTCGCATAAGTCCGCTTACCCAAACTTCATAATCACCTTTAATTTTCTGAAGGGGCTCTACTTTGTTCAACGTGCAGCAATAGTCAGGATCTTTTTCCCAGGTTCGGTCCTCTTTAGTAAACTGATGTTTCCAGGCTTCGGCCTTCAGCACATGGACATCCAGGTTCAAAGCTAATTTTAATGTATTCATATAAGCCAGTGTTTCCGGAAAATGGTATCCCGTGTCCAGAAAATATACTTTGAATGGGGTTCCTGTCTCTTTCAATAATGAGAGGGAATAGGCACTGGTGGTACCGAAAGACGAAGTGATGAGGATTTTTGAGAAATCTTCAAAGATCTTTTTGAAGCGCTCTCCCGGGCGCAGGGGCGCATAGGCAGCGTTGAGCTTTTCTATGTTTTCAGGATTCATTTCAGGAAAGACAAAATTAAGATTCGAATGCTTAGTCCCGACACCAGTAATCCCACAATAATTAACCCGGTTTTTACGGGAATCCGGTTGGAAAAGTAGATGGAAATCGGTGCGGCAATCATTCCCCCGATAACCAGTCCGGAAATAATTTGCCAATGGCTGAGGCCGAGAAAAATGAAAAAAGCAAGTGTACTGGCGAGCGCGACAAAGAATTTCGCCATGTGGGAAGAACCGATGGCGTACCGTAAATTTCTTCCACCGGCAATAAGCGATGTGGTCACAATGGGCCCCCAGCCCCCACCTCCAACGCTGTCGAGAAATCCCCCAACCCCGGCAATGGGGCCGAAGCGCTTGAATTTTTTTGCTTTTTTGCGACCCACGCGTATGGCTCTGACAATAATCAGAATACCGAGGGTTAAGGTATAGGTGGCTACAACCGGACGAATAAAACTAACCTGTTCCTTGCTTACAAAAGAAATGGCGAACGCCCCAAGTACAGCCCCAATGACTCCGGGCAGCAATAATGAACGAAATAATTTTTTATTAATGTTTTTGTACCTCATATACACAAGGGAAGAAGCGCCGGTGGTAAAAACCTCAGAAGCATGCATACTGGCAGAAGCAACAGCCGGTGTAATGGCCGGAAAACCCAGTGAAAGGAGGAAGGTGGTAACGCTTACTCCATAGGCCATCCCAAAAGCACCGTCGATCATTTGAGCAGCGAAGCCCCCGAGGATATAAATTCCAAAATAGGGATCGGTGTTTTGGCGAATAACTTCAAAAGCTTCGCCAAAGGGGACAAAAGTAAAAATCAAATGCCCCAGAATCATCAGGGCAAGAATTCCAATAGAATAGCCCAGGGCCCGGAATGCTTTTATTTTTCGGGAACGCTCTTTTTTGCGGACAAGGACTTCCGTAAGGGCATTTAATTTTTTTACCCTTTCCCGAAAGGGGCCGGTTAATTCTTTTCGTATTCCGGCCAGGTTCTCAAGCACCTCTTCCGTTTCATCGGGAATGGAGTCTTCAAGCACCTCCCTTATTCTTTTTGCCATTACCGGCGACTTGCCATTGGTGCTGATGGCAATTTTAAGCGCCCCTTTTTTTACGATGGAACCCAAATAAAAATCGCATAGCTCGGGTTTGTCCGCTGCATTTGTCAGAATTCCGCGTTGGCTGGCCAGTAATTTTATTTCCTCTGATACTGCCGCATCGTTCAGGGCCAGAATCAGAAGGTCAATGCCTTCCAAATCCCCGGCCGAGAAATTTTTTTCTGCTTTCTTCAGGTTTGGGTATGCGGCAAAGAGTTCATCAAATTCCGGAACAAACCCCTTGCTCACCAGGGTAATCTTTGTATCCGGCGCATTGGACAGAAGCGTTCTGGTTTTTTCCAGTCCAACCGGCCCGCCGCCTACAATAAGCACCCGGTAGTTTTCCAGTTTCAGGAACACAGGGAATAATTGATTTTCGAACGACTCCATCGCTTTAATTCAGAATCAGGTGCTGGTGGTTGAATAATGAGGCGGCAATTTCCGAATTTATTCCGGCATTTCCCCCGGCTTTGCATTTTTCGGGCTCCGGTCCTGCTATCTCTCCTATGACAATTATCCCCGGACCCTCCTGAAGCAAAAATGGAGCATCATGGGCTATTTTACCTACGGTGGATTTTATTGTCCGGGAATTTTTGAGCGAGCCGTTTAATATTACAGCGAGGGGAGTATTTTCTTTTCCGGCGGACTTAAATAGCTCCGCTATTCTTTTCAGCTGGCTTAATCCCATTAAAATTACCACGGGGAAAGTTTGCCGCGCTGCTTCGTAAACAGCTTTTGATAATTTCCCCTTGCTGTCGGTTCCGGTTATAACCAGAAATCCCTGATTAATTCCCCGACGGGTTAAAGGAATTCCCGCCAGTCCGGGTACTGAAAATGCACTGGAGATTCCCGGAATGTAATCCACGGGGATATTAAAATTGCCGGCATAGTCAAGTTCTTCTCCGCCCCGTCCGAAAACATAGGGGTCGCCTCCTTTCAGACGCACTACATGGCCGTATGAAAAGGCAAAGTCAACCAGCAGGTTGTTTATTTGCTCCTGGCTGAGGGAAGCCTTTCCCTTTCTTTTCCCAACGGGAATTTTCCGGATACCGGGTTGTACATGTTTTAATAACTCAGGATGAACAAGTGCATCATACAACACAATATCAGCCGAACGGAGGGCCTTGATTCCTGCCAGGGAAATTAAATCAGGATTTCCCGGACCGGCTCCCATCAGTGTTATTTTTGGAATTTTATGTTTTGTAGTCATTTCGTTTGCTTTTTAATTGTTTTGGGAACCGAATTTTTCAAACAGCCTCAGCGTGCTTTCCAGATAGTTTTGCGCAAACTGATATCCGGGGGTTTCGCTGCTGATGGCCAATACACCTTTGCTGAAGGATTCTTTTTCTCCGAAAGCCTCCGGATTAAAGTGCTCTTCAAATGCCCTGATTATTTTTTCCTGAGTGGAGGGCTGTTTTTCAATGCTCAGGAGACGGGCTTTGGCAAGCTGTACCACCGAGGAGTAGGAGTGATACAAACTGTCGGCATAGCGACCGGAGTTGAGCGCGTTTTTTGCGGCTTCAATTTTCTCGCCTGCCTCCGTAATCAGGGTAGCCACCAGATCTATTTTTACCCCTGCGCATTCGCCCACTCCGATTTCAGTTTTGAACAACTCTTCTCTTTCAAAATCCACGAAGAGTAAGGAATCCTGTGCATCAACTTCGGAAAGCGGCTTTAAAAGCCCATAGAAGAATGCTTTTCCAAAACGTTGGTAATAGGCGTTGAACGCCTCTCCCTTTTTCCGGTTTTCCAGAAAATGATTCAGAATTTTTCTCAGGGCATCAGGAGCTATTCGGGAGGGAAGCTTCAGGATTTTATCCCCGAGGGAGCCCTGCCCTCCGCCCAGCAAAATCTGAAGGGCAGGCAGCGTGGCATTCCCAAACTTAATGGTGCTTCCGTGAAAACCAATTTGGGCAATACCATGTTGGGCGCAGGAATTCATGCAACCGCTGATTTTTATTTTCAGATCCGCCTCGCCTTCAAGCCCGGGAAATTCATCCCTGATAATACCGGCCAACACCCTGGCCGTTCCTGTGGCATTCGTTATTCCCAGGTTGCAGGTGTCGGTTCCGGGGCAGGCCACAATATCCGGCAAGCCTTCAGCACCGCGCCCGGCAAAACCCTGTTTTTTTAATTCACGAAACAAAGCATACAAAGCAATAGCTGGTACAAAACGCAGGATGAGACTTTGTTGAATAGAGATTCGGGCATCATCGGCGGAAAAACCGGCAATAATGTCTGCCAGAAATCTTGCCTGTTTTGAAGAAATGTTCCCCAGAGGAATTAGTATGTTTACCCGGAACCATCCCCTTTGTTTCTGTTCGAAAGTGTTTGTTTTTTTCCAGGCCAGAAACTCAGAATAATCAGGCCCTTTTAAGACCGTAAATGAGGTGTTCCCACCCAAAGCAGCTTCCTTCTTTTTTATTTCCGGAATGGGGTATGAACCCGAAAAAGCAATTTCTTTTTGTACCTGACCAAGAAATACATCCAGCCCTTCATCCTGCACCAGGTATTTCAGCCGGGCCCGGTTTCTCTGATTTCTTTCCCCGGCTCTGTCGAAATAACGGATTACAGCCTCTACAAAAGGAATTACTTTTTCCTCCGGCAAAAAGTCGAATGCTTTTTTTGCAGGAATGGGTTGTGCCCCCAGGCCGCCTCCAATCCAAACCTGAAAACCCTTCACCGGAACCCCGTCTTTGGCCCGCAATACCGGAATAAACCCAAGGTCGTGAATGAAAGTCAGGGCCGTGTCTTTTTCAGTGGATGAAAAGGCCACCTTAAATTTTCTACCCAAATCCTGTCCGAATGGTTTTCTGAGAAAATACCGGAAGACCTCATAAGCATGTGGGGTAATGTCGAAGGGCTCGCCCGGCTCTGTTCCGGCTTCCGGGGAAGCGGTAACGTTTCTGACGGTATTGCCGCAGGCCTCACGCAGGGTTATGTCTTCACGACTTAGCTTTTCCCATAAAACCGGGGTGTCGTCAAGACTTACATAGTGAATCTGTATGTCTTGCCGGGTGGTCAGGTGAAGCTTGCCATTTGAAAACTCATCAGCAAGATCCGCTACGGTTTTTAGTTGCAGGGCAGAGATTATTCCCAGCGGGAATTTAATACGAACCATTTGCACCCCGGGCTGCCTTTGTCCGTAAATACCCCGTGCCAACCGAAGGGTCCGGAATTTTTCAAGGTCAAGCAAGCCCCCTTTGAATTGGGCTATTTTTTTCTCAAGCTCGATTATTTCTTCCGAAACAACCGGATTTTCTATTTCTGTTCTGAAGCTTTGCATTTCTTTTAAATTAAAAACCCCCTCCCGTGGAACCGGAAGGGGGTTGTAGTGAATAAACAATTAATTCAATAACCTTCCGGGCTGCAACATTGGCAACTCATACACATAAGCATAAGGGACAAAGCGAAGTATTTCATAATTAAAAAAAAAGGGCTTTTCGTATTAGGAAAAGCCCGGGTTTATATAAAAACAACTTTTCCTACCTGAACAAGGAACACATCATGCAACACATCATGTTGCTGAAGGACTTTTCGGATATGGAAAAAATAGTGTTCATGTCTTTGCTGGCTCAAAGGTAAATAACTTTTTTTGAAACCACCAAATAATTTAAAAACCGGCCCTGAATACTCCCGAGGGGGGTATTGTTCTTTGTCGTAGTTTTGCCCTTCATGGCAGCCGAACCCCTTTTATTACTGAAAATATTTGGTGAGGACATCGCCGTTGCTGTACCCGTAATCCTCAACCTGATCCTGATTGAAAGCCTGTTATCGGTAGACAATGCGGCCGTGTTGGCTACCATGGTAATGGATCTTCCCAAAGAACAAAGGGCCAGGGCTCTTAAGTATGGAATTCTAGGGGCATACTTTTTCCGGGGCTTATGCCTCCTTTTCGCGGTTTGGCTCGTGAAAATCTGGTGGCTTAAACCTTTGGGAGGTCTTTATCTGTTATTTCTTTCCGTTTCTTTTTTTGTAAAAAGGCATAAAGCCCAGAATGCGGACCCCCTGGCCGTTAAAAAGGAAAGCTGGATTTACCGTAATACGCTCGGTCTTTTTGGAAAATTCTGGGCCACGGTAATTCTCGTCGAGGTTATGGATCTTGCCTTCAGCCTGGATAATGTTTTGGCAGCCGTTGCCTACACCGACAACATTGTTCTCATTTGCATAGGAGTATTTATCGGTATTTTGGCCATGCGTTTTGTAGCTCAGGGTTTTGTTAAACTCATGGAGCGATATCCTCACCTGGCCACTGCGGCTTTTGTAGTAGTTGGCATTCTGGGTTTGAAACTAATGGCCTCTACTTTATTTCACTTTTACAAAACCAATCCGTTTTTGATTTTTTTGGAAAGCCACGAGGGCGACCTTTACTTTTCGCTCACTACCGTGTTTTTGTTTTTTCTTCCGGTATTATGGCATTTTATTTTTCCCCCGAAACCTAAAGCGTAAGGGCCTCCCAGGCCAGAATGCAATCTTTAATTTTTTCTGCTTCAACAAGGAAGCCGTCGTGGCCATAATCACTTTCAATTTCCTGTAAGTGGGAACCGGGTATTCCGGAGGCAAGAAATTTTTGTTCATCAAGCGGACAAAGAATATCGCTTGAAATGCCTATAAGAAGCGTTTTGGCTTTTATTTGTGAAAGCACATTTTCCATCGAAGCTCTTCCCCGCCCCAGATTGTGTGAGTCCATTGACCGGGTGAGGGCGTGATAAGCATGGGCGGTGAATCTTCCTGCAAGTTTCTCGCCCTGATGCCGGATGTAATTTGCTACCTTGAAGTTTTCCTTTTTTTCAGGGTCGGGATCCGTTTGTTTTTCGCAAAATATCTGATAGTTGCGGTAGCTCAGCATCCCGATGCCACGGGCAATCATAAGCCCCCTGGTTCCGCCTTTTCCCTCCGGATTGAAAAATTCCGGGTCTGCTTCCAGGGCCATGCGTTGAGTAGTATGAATGGCAATTCCCCATGCACTTTCCCGGGCAGAGGTGGCCAGCAAAATCATGCGCTCAATAAAATCCGGTTCCAAAACCGACCATTCCAGAGCCTGGTATCCACCCATGGATCCTCCAATGGCAACATGAATCTTTTTAACACCCAAAAAATCTCGCAACAGAAAATGAGCTCTCACCATGTCGCGGATGGTAATGAGAGGAAAATTTGGCCCGAATGGTTTTCCGGTATCGGGGTTTATAGAATGCGGACCGGAACTTCCGTAGCAAGACCCCAAAATATTAGCACAAATTACCGTGGCTTCTTCCGGGTCGAAAAGTTTTCCCTTGCCGAAAAGACCGGGCCACCAATCCAAAGGATTGCTGTTGGCGGTGAGGGCATGAAAAACCCAGACAATCTTCCGGGCTTTTTCGGGCGCGGGGCCAGAGCATTGGTAGGCAATTTCGAGGTTGCTGATTTTGAATCCCGACTCAGTTACGAACGGGCTTTCGGGACGAAAAATTTTTAAATCCGGCATGTTTGGGAAGCAAATCTACAAAACAAGAGGTATCTTTGAGAAAAAGGCGGTAATGAAAATTCAACTCAAACGAAAAAACAAAGCGTATCACTTCGAGGCAGAGAACGAAGACGGTGCCACCTTACAACTTGATGGAACTCCTGCAATAGGCGGAGAAAACAAAGGTTTCCGGCCCATGCAATTGTTGCTGGCGGGTATGGGCGGGTGCTCGGCCATTGACATTGGAATTATTTTGAACAAACAAAAGCAGGTGATAGAAGATTTCAGGATTGAGATTGATGCCGAGCGCGAAAGTGGCAAAGAACCTGCGGTATGGGAAAATGCCCACCTGATTTTTTATCTGAAAGGGGCCATCGATCCAGACAAAGCAAAACGTGCCGTGGATCTTAGCATGGAAAAATATTGCTCGGTGGCTGAAACCCTGAGAAGAGCCGGCGCAAAAATAACCTGGGAAGTAAAATTAAACACCTGAAAAATGTCAAACCGGATCCGGAAAGTATCAGGAAGCTCACAAACCAAAGCAGTTCGTAACAGGATTGAAAACAAAGGGCATAAAGAACACTCACAGCCTATTTTTGTTACCTCAAGTTTTGAATTTGATTCTGCCGAGGAAATGCGGGCCGCCTTTGCCGACGAAAACGATAACAATATTTATTCGCGGTTCAGTAATCCGAATGCCGATGAGCTGGTTGCCCGTATGTGCGCGCTCGAAAATACTCCGGCAGGTTTTGCTACTGCCTCGGGGATGGCCGCTGTTTTTGCCTCGGTAATGGCACTTTGTAAATCAGGCGACCATATTATTTCCTGCAGTTCGGTATTCGGCTCCACTCACACGCTTTTCACTAAATTTTTTCCGCGCTGGGGAATCACCACCTCGTATTTTGATGCTTCCCGACCCGAACAAATAGAAAAACTGCTTACCCCCAACACCCGGATGGTTTTTGTAGAAACACCAACCAACCCTGGACTGGATGTAATAGACCTCGAATGGCTGGGGAAATTTTGCAGTAATCATAATCTTATTCTGAATGTAGATAATTGTTTCGCAACACCTGTTTTGCAAAAACCGGCCGATTACGGAGCAACTCTGGTTACTCATTCCGCCACAAAATTTATCGACGGACAAGGACGGGTTTTGGGCGGACTTGTCCTGGGCCGGGAAGATCTGATCAAGGAAGTGTATTTATTTTGCCGGAGTTCCGGTCCTGCCATTTCGCCCTTCAATGCCTGGGTTCTGTCTAAAAGTCTGGAAACCCTGGAGGTGAGAATGGAACGGCATTCCTCCTCTGCCCTGCGCCTGGCCGAATGGCTCGAATTCAGAAATGACCTTTCCCGTGTAATTTATCCCTTTCTCAAAGGACATCCCCAATTTGAAATTGCAAAACGGCAAATGCGGGCCGGGGGAGGCGTAGTTTCCTTTGAACTCAACGGTGACGCCAAAAGGGGAGCCCGTTTTCTGGACGCTCTTTCCTTGTGTTCATTAACCGCTAATCTGGGAGATACGCGCACTATTGCTTCTCATCCTGCCAGCACCACGCACGCAAAACTTACGGAAGAAGAAAGACTGAAAGTGGGAATTACTTCAGGCCTGGTTAGGATTTCGGTGGGACTGGAAGATCCTGCGGATATTATTGCCGACATTGAAAACGCACTTAACAAATCAAAATAGTATGAAATACCTTCCTCTGCCCAACAAAATTTTCATTGAAAACCGGAAGCGGTTTTCCCGCCAAATGAAATCCGGATATCTGGCCGTTTTTAATTCCAACGACATTATGCCCACGAATGCCGACGGGCATATGAGTTTTGTTCAAAACACCGATTTGTTTTATTTATCGGGTATCGACCAGGAGGAAAGCACTCTTTTGCTTTTCCCCAACGCAAAAAATCCGGAAATGCGTGAAATTCTTTTTTTGAAGGAAACCAATCCTACCATTGCCGTTTGGGAAGGACATAAGTATACCAAAGGCGAAGCGTTTGAAACCAGTGGCATCCGGACCGTTTACTGGAACTCTCAGTTTCAGCAGGTGTTTCACGCCCTGGCAGGAGAATGTGATGGATTTTATCTGAATACCAATGAACACCCCCGTGCAGTTGTTGAGGTTGAAACGCGGGACGCACGGTTCATCAATTGGGTTAAAAAACATTATCCCCTTCATAAACTGAAACGATCAGCTCCCATTATGGCCGACCTGCGCTGTGTAAAATCGGTGGAAGAAGTGGATATTATTAAGGAGGCTTGCCGGATTACCGGATTGGGTTTCCGGCGCACGCTGGATTTTATTAAGCCCGGCGTAAAGGAATATGAAATTGAAGCCGAGCTTATTCACGAATTCATACGCAACCGTTCCAGGGGATTCGCCTATGGCCCCATAATAGCGAGCGGGAAAAATGCCTGCGTGCTTCATTATACCCAAAACAACGCCACCTGCAAATCGGGCGAGGTTGTTCTGATGGATGTGGCGGCTGAGTACGGAAACTATGCATCTGACCTTACCCGTTGCGTTCCCGTTAGCGGAAAATTTTCGAAACGACAAAAGCAGGTTTATAACGCCGTTTTGAAAGTGATGCGCGAAGCTGTAAAAATGCTTAAGCCGGGAGGCGACCTCGACAGCTACCATAAAGCTGTTGGAGAAATAATGACCGAAGAGCTTATTCGTTTAAAGCTGCTCACGAAATTCCAGGTAAAAAATCAAAACCCCTCAAATCCTGCCTATAAAAAGTATTTTATGCACGGAACATCTCACCATCTTGGCCTGGATGTTCATGATGTGGGCAGCAAGTATAAAAAGTTTGAAGCCGGTATGGTGTTTACTTGTGAACCCGGAATTTATATTCCCCGCGAACGCCTGGGAATTCGGCTTGAAAACGATATTCTGATTACCAAAAAGGGACCTGTTGACCTTATGGAGGACATTCCCATTGAGGCAAATGAGATTGAAGCCATAATGGCCGACAGAAAAAAATAAAATCTACACTCCATGGAGCTGCTTTACAAGGGAGTTCCCATTTATTTTACCGATTCCGGGAAGGGAAGGGCGCTGATATTTATTCACGGCTTTCCCATGTCGGGCGAGGTATGGTCTGATTTTATTGCCGGAGCGGGAGACACCTACCGTAAAATTGTAATTGACCTTCCCGGATTTGGGAATAGTGGGAACCTTGGGTATGTACACTCTATGGTCGAAATGGCTCAGGCCGTTAAGGCTGTTTGCGACCATTTAAAATTACGGCGGTATATCCTTGTGGGTCATTCCATGGGAGGATATGTGGCTGCAGCGTTTGCAAAGTTGTACCCTGAACCTGTGAAAGGATTGGTTTTTTTCCATTCAAGTCCTTCGGCCGACAGCTTGCAGAAAAAGGCAGACCGTACCCGTGCCATGGAAGCCATAAGGCAAAATAGGAAGGCCTTTGTGGTGGCTCTCATCGATAAACTTTTTGCAGAGGCCAACCGGATCCGGCTGAAGAAAAAAATTGCATGGGTTAAGAAAATATCTGCCGGAGCTTCGCTTCATGGCATATTGGCCGCCACCGAAGGCATGCGCGACCGGGACGAACTTACACCGTTTATGCGCAACTCGGGAATTCCACAATTATATGTAATAGGGAAGCAGGATATAGTTTTCTCCTGGGAACAACTGAGAGATCTGGCCGGAGAAATATCCACCGCTTCGATGATTTTGATTGAAAATTGCGGACACATGGGATTTATTGAGGCTCCGGAAACCTGCATGGCTGCCTTAAAGAAATTTTGGGCAAAGGCATTTTCCGAAAAATAAAAAACCCCGCTCCTGGTAACAGGAGCAGGGAAAACCGGATGCGGGCGCGGCGGATCCTAAGGCAACATCCCCATGAACCTCAAGTCCGCCGTTCCCTTTGCATCATTTTTTAAAACAGCACGTTTAACACCCCGAACAGGAACAAGCCGAACACCACAATGCCCAGGAATGAAATGACGGTATCAACACCATCGTGTTCCTGAACTCTGGGTCTTGTTCTCATCCGCTCTAGGTTTCGCTGGTGCAGGGCCATGCGATGTGCCCGTGTGTACCTGCGACTGGTTCTTTCAATGTTTTTCATGACGTATTATATTAAGTTAAGGGGAGGCAAAGCAATAAAGGATCGGAGAAGCCGTTTGAAACACATCCCCATGTGCGCAAAGCGACTTCTCCGTGGACTAATGTCCTTGCCCGAAAAAAAGGCTTTACAGTTGTGTCCGGCAGCTGCCCGACCGACGGATTCCCTGTATGTTTTGTTTCTGAGCATATCCTTTTGTTAATCCAAACAAATTAACCTCTACACAATATTACGCATGGATTCCGGTCCCGTATAGGGGTTTCCAATAAGTGGCAGGATTGGGCCAATAAGTGGTAAGGCCCGGAAACTAAGTGGGAGGGGGTCTATACCCGGTTCAGGCGCTCGAGGAAGGATTCCCGCTTTCGCCTTGAAATTTCAATCTTGGAATTGTCGCTCATAATGGCATACCCCCCGTCGGTTTTTAAATACCGGACTACATGGTTCATGTTGATGAGGTGGTGGTGGTGAACCCGAATGAACTGGGAAGAGGGAAGAATGTCTTCGTAGTGTTTTAAGCCGGTTGTAACCAGAAATTTTTTCCCCCCAACCAAAAAGAAATAGGTATAAGATTCTGAAGCTTCGCAGCGGATGATGTCTGCAATGTTTACGATTTCATATGCGTTGCCGGTGGGCAGGGTAATTCTCGAAAAATCTTCGTCGGATTTCTTCAGGTTTTGAATTAAAAATTTCAGGTTTTCAACATTGGAGAAGGAGCTCTTTTTCTCGATAATCTTTCGGACGGCACTTTTTAGTTCCTCGCCGTTTATGGGTTTGAGCAAATAATCAAGCGCACTGTATTTAATGGCTTTAATGGCATATTGATCAAATGCCGTGGCGAAAATAATTTCAAAGTTCTGATCCGGAATCCGGGTCAGAATATCAAAACCGGTTCCGTCGGTAAGCTGTATGTCAAGAAACACCAGGTCCGGCTTTTCTTTTTTTATCATTTCAACCGCGGTGTCCACATTGCCGGCAATTCCAAGTACTGAAATTTCCGGACAGTGTTTTTTCAGCAGAGCGAGCATGAGCTCGGCCGATTTTTTTTCGTCTTCAACAATTACCGCGTTTATCTTCATAGGGCTAAGTTAATCAATAGGAATGTAAATATCTACCTGCGTGCCCTGAGGTTCTCCGAAATCGTCTTCCAGGTCGGTCACCGTAACGCTCATTCTGGCTTTGTGGGAAAGGTTCAGGAGTTCAAGCCGGTCTTTGGTGATACTCATCCCAAAAGAACGGTAACCGGGCTTCATATATTTTCTCCGCATTTCAAGACTTGCCTTTCTTCCGATGCCATTGTCGCGAATACAACAAATTAACAGGTCGCCATGCAAATCGATTTGAATCTCGAGCTTTCCCTTTTTCCCCTGAAGAGGAACAAGGCCATGAAGAATGGCGTTTTCAACATAGGGCTGGAGCAGGAGGGTAGGAATTTCATAAAAGTCGAGGTTCAGGGCTTCGGCTACTTTAATTTCATAATCGAAGCGGCCCTCAAAGCGTAAGGCTTCCAGCTCGATATAAAGTTTCAGGGCTTCCAGCTCTTCTTCAAGACTAACCCGTGATTTTTCGGAAGTGTTTAGAATGGATCGGATCAGACGGGCAAATTTATTAAGGTAGGTTGTCGCACCTTCCTCATTGCTGGTGATAATGAAAGATTGAATGGAATTTAAGGCATTAAAAATAAAGTGAGGGTTCATTTGTGCCCGAAGGGCTTTTAATTCCAGCGAAGCAAGCAGGGTTTTGTTTTTTTCGCGCAACTCTACCTGCTTAATGCGTATGCGAATGCCGGCCACAACAGCCAGGACAATAAAAAGAGCCAGAAATATCCGGAACCAAACCGTTTTCCACCAGGGAGTAAGGATGGTAAAGGAGAAGGTTTTGGGATGGGTGTTCCATTCTCCCAAATGGTTTGAGCTGATTACTTTAAAGCTATATTTTCCAGGAGGCAGATTGGCATAGCTGGCTTCGTTTTTGCCGGTTTCGGGCGACCAGTCAGGGTCGAATCCTTCCAGAATAAATTTGTACCTTACCTTGTTGGGGTTGGAAAAACAAATACCCACAAAATTGAATGAAATGTTGTTTTGATCATGGGGTAATTCTACTTTTTGCGGTAACAAAGTGTCGGCATAAAACAGTTTGATGCCGGTAATATGTGTAATGGATTTAGGAGTTTTGGTTTCCTGCAGGGGGGAAATGTAATGAATCAATCCGCCCACGGTTCCAAACCAAAGAGAGCCATCCGGATCTTCCCAGAAGCCGTTTGAATTAGATTCTCCAAAAATAAATCCCTCTTCCTTCCCGAAATGAAGCAGATCGGTTTTCTTTTCTTTATTATATTTTTCCAGGTCGAGACGATTGATTCCCTGATTGGTTCCAACCCACAAAAACTTTTTGTTGTTGCTTAGTCCAAGCGTATAAACCAGGTTTGAGCTAAGGCCGCTTCCTTCATCTATTTTATCGATCAGCTTTTCGTTATACACGTAAACCCCCTCAAACCCGCCCAAAAAGATGTTTCCGTAATTATCTTCCACGGTGCCGAAAATTGAAGTGGTTTTCAGGCCAAGTTCTTTTTTCATGTCGCGAAAGTTCTTTCCATCGAACATGAATACGCCGCCTTTATAAGTGCCAAACCAAATCCGGCCTTTTGAATCTGCGTATATATCCCAAACGTCGAAATTCGCATCGGGCGGCCCAAGGGGAAAGGTGGTGATTTTTCCGTTTTCCATCAGACTAACACCGTTATGACCACCTAACCAAGCTTTTCCATTGGGCTCAACCCATACTGCGGTAACCGAATCGCTGAGCAAGCCGGCCTTTTTCCCGAAATAATTTTTGAAGTTTTTACCATCGTAAACAGATAGCCCCTTCCCGGTTCCAATATATAATTGTCCGTCGGGCCCCAGGGCCATATCATTAATGCTGTTTCCGGAGAGCCCGTCGGCGGTTGTAATCTTATCAAATTTCCCATTGCTCATCCGGTTCAAACCATTATCGGTTCCCACCCAGAGTATTCCGGCCTTATCACGGAGCACAGGAAATACAAACTCGCTGCAAAGACCGGCTTCTGTGCTGTAACTGACAAACTGGTATCCTGAGTATTTATAAAGACCATTGTAGGTGCCAAGCCAGATATTGAGTTCGCGATCGCGAAAAATGGCCAGGATGCGATTCCCATTAAAAGAGTCGTCGATGCGGTAATGTTTAAACCCTTTTCCGCTGAAAAGCGAAAGGCCCTGGGGTGTTCCTATCCAGAGGTTCCCAAGAAAATCATAGGCAAGTCCACTTATGGAATTGTCGGGAAGACCCTGGGCGCCTGCATAACAAATAATTTTTCCGTTTTCGAGGAGGGAAAGACCATTTTGAGTTCCCAGAAAAACTTTTCCATCGGCGGTTTGTTCAATGGATGTAACAACGCTGTCGCACAAACCGTCTTTAAACCGCCAGGAGGAAATCAGGCTTTTTGAGGTTGAAGAAAACTGGTAGGCCCCGGAATTGGTTGCTACCCAAACCGAGCCGCCCCGGGCCGGGAACAGCGCGTTAATAATAATGGGATTGTAGGAATTGAAGGGAACTTCAATGAAGCGCGAACCGGTAAAATAAGCAAGACCTTTGTTGGTTCCTACCCAAACCTGTCCGTTTTTATCTACACAAACCGCATTTATATAATTGTCAGGCAGCCCGTCTTCGCGGTAGAAGTTTTTGAAGTTTCTGCCATCAAAGAAAGAAAGGCCTGTAATGGTTCCAATCCATAAATTTCCGGCTGTGTCGGAGGAAATGGAAGTAACCCAATAATTGGCGAGGCCGTTTTGGGGGGTAAAGTTTTTAAAAGATTTTCCGTCAAACCGGCTCAGGCCTCCATAGGCACCACTCCAGAGGAATCCGTTTTTGTCCTGGTGAATGGTAAACACCTGAGCAAAAGGAAGGCCCTGGTCAACGCTGTAATTTTTAAAAGCAATGGTTTGTCCGATCCCGGAAACGGGAAATAAAAAAGCCAAAGCCACTATAAGTTTTGAAAACCGGATCATAGGCTCTGGCTAAAGATACAACCAAAAAATAAGGAGGGAGATTCAGCTTACGTAGCTGTAGCCGACCGGGCTAACAACATCCCCATATTGTCTCCGGTTCGGCTACAATGCTACGGCTGCTTGATTCAAAACTATACCGGATATCAGGGCTATTCAAATCTGTTTTTTGGAATTATTTCCTGAAAAACACCCAAAAAAATCGAGAAAATTTGCTTAAACACCTGAAAAACAAGATATTAAATTATCAAAAACTGAGGTATTATTTCACAGAAGAGCCAAATTCAAAAATTGATTATTATTACATGAAAATTTGGCTGTTTTTTGGCCGGAGACTATATTTACGGAATAATTGACCGTCGAACGGATATTTTTTGGGGAGGATCAATCAATAATTTTACGAATGAAAAACCCAATGTTTGTTTTCGAAATGGTTTGCCGGGTTTTGTTACGGAATAAATACTAAACCAACTAAAATAGCTTTATTATTACATGCCGAAGGTAGGATCCGATCATTTGTTCCGGCTGATAAAATCGCTCAATAGGGCTGAAATACGGTATTTTAAAAAGACAGAGGCCGCAAAAAAGCATAAGGATGCCACCCAGAATATTTTGCTTTTTGAAAGTCTTGAAAAAGAAAACGAATACGAGGAGATAAAAATCCGCACCGGACTGGAGGACAAAATTCCTTCCAAGAATTTTGCCGTTGCCAAACTCAGATTGTACGAAGCAGTTTTGAATGCTCTCGGGGAATTCCACAGCTCCGGCACTCAGGATGCCACCATAAAAAAGGAAATTCACTTTGCCGAAATTCTTTTCAAAAAATCCCTTTACGAACAATGCAAAAAGGTTTTGGATGGGGCGAGGAAAAAGGCCGAAAAATTTCAGAAGCACTATTTTCTTATTGAAATAAGCCAATGGGAAAAGCGGCTTATTGAAAAGGACAACTATGCAGGAATTTCGGAAGTCGACCTGGGCGCCATTCGTGAGCGTGATGCCCAGCTGGCTTCGTGGATTGCCAATTTCAACGACTTCTGGGATTTGAAGTCACGCTTTTTTATGATTTTGAATAAAGGCGGCAGGGCACGAAGCGGAGAAGATGAAGAAAAATTCAAGGCCGTAATCAACGATCCCCGCCTGAACGATCCCAACAAAGCTACTACGGTACAAAGCCGCTACCTCTTTCATCATATTTACAGTGCTTATTATTTTGGGATGGGGGAATATCAGAGTTGTTACGAGCACCTGGGTTCCAATATTTCACTGATGGAGCGCAACCTTGAAATTTTTGAGGAAGAGCCCAATGCTTATTTTTCGGTTCTCACCAATGCCATTTTTGTGGGAACCCGACTAAAGAAATATACGGAAGTGCTTCCCATGCTTGACAAACTCCGGAAAATTCCAGAGATTTTTCCTATTGCCGGAAATGAAGATCTTGAACTGAAACTTTTTTCTTCCCGCACCAGCATAGAAATTTCTTTTTACAATACCATTGGAGATTTTGAGAAGGGGATTGAACTGATGGAGGAAATAGAAGAGGGGATAGAGCGGTTCGGATCAAAAATAAATCCTGTTCGAAGGGGATTTTTTTACCTGAACCTTGCCGTAGCCTGTTTCGGAGCCGGGAAAACAAACCTGGCCCTGCGCTGGATTAATTTATTGCTGAATGATTCGGAAATAGAAGAGAACCAGGACATCCACTGTTTCGCTAAAATATTTGATTTGATTGTACATCTTGAATTGGGCAATGAAGACCTCATTCCCTATACCTACAAATCTACTTCCCGCTATTTAAAAAAACGAAAGCGGGTGTATCGATTTGAATCGGTGTTTCTGGATTTTGTGGATGATTTGATGAAGCGAAAAGAACTGGAACCGCAACGGGTAAAATATGAAAAGCTTGCGGCAGACCTAAAGGAATTACGGGAAGACAAACACGAAAAGGCCATTTTCGAGTATTTCGATTTTCATGCCTGGGCCCTGGCCAAATCATTGCGACGCGAATTTGGGGAAATCATCCGCGAAACGGCAGGTATTCAAACTACCGGTCTGAAGTAAAAGCGTTCCAACCCTGGGCAACCAGCGGAACCGAAGTGCCCTGACGGGAAATTAATTGATAGCCGGATGATTTTGAAGTCATGTGTCCGATAACGGATACCCGTTTTTCGGATTTTATTTTTTCAAATTCGGTTAGGGGAATGGTGAAAAGCAATTCATAATCTTCTCCTCCGTTTAAGGCACAAACCGTTGGGTCGAGTCCAAATTCTTTTGCCCTTTCTTCGGTTTGAAAGTCGACAAGAATTTTTTCTTCAAACAGCACGGCGCCCAGATCAGAAGCATTGCACAGGTGCAGCACTTCAGATGCAAGTCCGTCGGAAATATCAATCATGGAACTGGGTTTTACTCCCAAAGAAGCAAACATGGCAACTACATCAGCACGGGCTTCGGGCTTTAATTGCCTTTCCAGAATATAATCGTTCCCTGAAAGGTCGGGCTGGATTTTTGGATTTTCCATGAAAACAGATTTTTCCCGAAGAAGCACCTGAAGTCCCATATAAGCACCGCCAAGGTCGCCGCTAACACAAATTAAATCATTTTCATTCGCACCTTTACGGTAAACAATATCCTGTTCCTTTGCCATCCCTAAGGCAGTAATTGAAATTACCATGCCCGAATGGCTGCTGCTGGTATCACCGCCTACAAGATCTACCCCATGTTTTTCACAGGCCATTAACATTCCGGAGTATAGTTCTTCTACCGCTTCCAGTGAGAACCGGTTAGACAATCCGATGGAAACCAAAATTTGTTTTGGTTTTGCATTCATGGCAAACACGTCCGAGAGGTTTACCATAACGGCTTTATAACCGAGGTGTTTTAGGGGAACATAACTAAGGTCGAAGTGTACTCCTTCGAGCAGCATATCCGTAGTGATTACCGTTTTTCCATCGGCAAGATTCAAAACCGCAGCGTCATCGCCTATGCCTTTCAGGGTTTCAGGGTTTTTTATCTGAACCAAGGAGGCCAGGTGTTTGATTAATCCGAACTCTCCCAGCTCTTTCAGCTCGGTGCGGTTGTTTTTATTTTCAAGCATTTTTTTCTATTCCGATATGAATTAAAGCATCTCCTTCATTAACCACGGGCATATTATTTATGCCGATAATATAGCCCCGGGCGGGCGCATAAAGCGCACTTTCCGATTCACCGAAAGGATCGGAAACAGAACCAATGGGCTCACCCTTGTTTACTAACGAACCGTATTTTTTATTTGTACGGAAAAGTCCGGAAACATTGGCTCGTATCCAACGGGAACCGCTGAGAATTTTTGTTTTGGATTCCTCTACGGCCACATCCAGCATTCCTGTGTTTTTCAAAAGGCGCAGGCATCCTTTTACCCCCTCGGTTACTGCCAGCTGATTAAAGCGCATGCTTTCTCCGGCTTCATAAACCAGAATGGGCTTGCCCAGCTTGCCCGCTTCTTTGCGTAATGTTTTTTCGCGGTAGGGAGAATTTAAAATAAAAGGGGCGCCAAACTTTTTTCCAAGCGAAAGATTTTCGGCATTTGAAAAAACGCAGCGAAGCTGTGGGTAATTATTTATGCGTTTTCCACCGGTGTGAAAATCTACCCCGAAATTTATCTGTGGAATTATTTCAGTCATCAGGTCATAGGCAATCCTGCTTCCCATAGAACCCGACGATGTGCCGGGAAAGCAACGGTTTAGATCTTTCCCGTCGGGAAGTTCGCGGCTTCCATTCAGGAAGGCCACAATGTTTACAATGGGAATGGCAATCACCGATCCCTTTTTCAGGTTCTCAAAGTGTTTTTCCCGCAACAGGGTTTTCACCACTTCAATGCCATTTATTTCATCGCCGTGAAGTCCGGAAGTGATCAGTACTTTAGGACCCGGAGTGGCCGAACGGAAAACATAAACCGGAATTTCAATTACCGTGCGGGAGGGAAGGCGGTAAGTATTTAAATAAACTTCACGGAATTCTCCCTGCCGGATTTCCTGGTTGTTTATAATGATGGGAACCGAGGGCGTCATCAGTTGTGCAGGTGGTATTCGTTGCGTTCCACATACTCGATTATTTTGGAGGCAATATCTACTTTGGTTGCTCCTTCAATTCCTTCCAGTCCGGGCGAGGAATTTACTTCCATTACCAGGGGTCCGCGTTTCGAGCGCAACATGTCAACGCCTGCCACGGCGAGACCAAGTTTTTTTACGGCCTTAATAGCAGTGGCTTTTTCCGCCTGACTAAGTGTTACTACAGATGCTGTTCCTCCGCGATGCAGGTTGCTGCGGAAATCGCCCGGTGCGCCCTGGCGCATCATGGCTCCCACAATCTGACCGTCAACCACGAATGCTCTGATGTCGGCGCCTTTGGCTTCTTCAATAAACTCCTGAACCAGGATATTGATTTTTACATCCAGAAAAGCTTCTATTACCGATTTGGCTGAATTGTGAGTTTCGGCCAAAATAACTCCGATTCCCTGAGTGCCTTCCAGCAGCTTAATAACACAGGGCGCGCCCCCCACACGGCTTATCAGGGCATCGATATTTTTCGGGCTTAAGGCAAAAGCAGTTTTGGGAAGATCTATTCCTGCTCTTCCCAGTAGTTGAAGACAGCGTAATTTGTCGCGGCTTCGTACCAGGGCTTGTGATTCCACGGAGGAAAAAACTTTCATCTGTTCAAACTGCCGGATAACAGCGGCTCCGTAAAATGTAACAGAGGCTCCGATCCGGGGAATAATGGCATCCACTCCAATAACTTCTTCGCCTTTATGGTAAACTTTCGGGTTGTCTTTTTCAACCACTACCACACACTTGCTATGGTCGAGTACAACCATTTCATGACCACGGGCTTGTCCGGCTTCAATGAGTCGGCGGGTGGAATAAATACCCGGATTTCGGGATAAAACAGCAATTTTCATAAACGGAGGATTATTTTTTTCCGGAGGAAGGATACAGGAATTCTTTTTCTACATCAACCAGGAATCGTTTTTTGAGAATTTTTCTCCCCACCAAAACCGGGAACCGCATAGTTCCCCGATGGGTCAGCGAAATTACGGAATTAATAAGCCTTTTCCCAATCCGGATACGGGTTTTTATAAGGTACCTTTCTTCGGCTTCTCCAAAGGAGTTTTTTATGGTTTTTTTCCGGAATTCATGGGTGCTGATTTCCTGCCCCTGCCAGGCGTCGAATTCAGGGCTGAGCGGAATAAAACACAAGGCCCCGGTCTCCGGGTGAAGGTATATTTTCTGGCAATGGAGGGCCGTGGTGTAGGCGCCGGTATCTATTTTGGCAGGAATGGCACTCAAATTCAAATCGGGGAAATCGACCCACTCGGTTCTTCCAATTGTTTTTTTTTCCTTCATAAGCCCGAAGCTTTGAAAATAAAGATAGTATTTTCGGAAGCCCAATGAAGAAGGACGGTAAATATTTAATTGTGGGTCAGGGACTGGCCGGAACCCTGCTGGGTCTTACCCTGGACTTGGCCGGGGTGGATTTTGAAATAATCGACAACCCCGGACTTTCGGCCTGTTCCCGGATTTCGGCCGGGGTTTTTAATCCGGTTGTTTTTAAACGATATACAACATCCTGGAGGGCCCTTGAAGTTTTCCCACACGCATTCAGATTTTACCGGCACATCGAAAAGCTTTTGGGCATCCGCATTTTTTATGAAATCCCCCTGCATAAAATCTTGTCCACCCATCGGGAGCAGGAACAATGGAAGGTGGCCGCATCAATGAATCTTTCCGGGGTATTAAATCCGGACCTTTTTGAGTTTCCCTTCGGCCCGGAACAGAAGAGCACCTGCTTTGGAGAAGTGTTAAGTACGGGCAGGGTAGATGTGGCATTTCTTTTAAGGCATTGTTTGGAAAAATGGAATGAGGAGGGGAGGGTTTCGGTGGGAACCTTTGATTTTGAAGCCTTAAAAAAGGAGGAAAATGGCTGGAGTTATAAAGAAAAAATGTTCATCGGGGTTTTGTTTTGTGAGGGGAAAGAAATTAGCCGAAATCCGTTTTTTTCCTGGGTAAAAATGAAGCCTGCCCGGGGAGAAGTATTGGTAATAAAAAGCAAGGCCCTTCCCGACGACAGAATTTTTCACTCCGGCATTAGCATTATTCCCTCAGGATCCGGTCAATTTCTGGTGGGCTCTACTTATGGATGGGATAACCTGAGTGACATTCCTGATCCTGAAAAAATAAACTGGCTGAAAGAAGAGTTGAAGAAAAAAATCGGCAATGAATTTTCCGTGGTTGAAGAAAGAGCCGGAGTGCGTCCTTCGGTTATTGATCGTCGTCCGGTTTTGGGCCAGCATCCGGTTATGGCTGGGTTGTGGGTAATGAATGGCATGGGAACCCGGGGTGTAATTCTGGGGCCCTGGCTGGCAGAAAAATTAAAAGGGGCTTTGCTCGGGGGAGAAAAAATAGAAGAGGAAATCAGCGTGGGCCGGTTTTTTCAACCGATAAGCCAACATCGGTAATGTTTTCAACGCTTTCTTTTCGCATGGCCTGTTCAAATTCGAAACGGTAAACGCCTGATACAGGAAAGCGGGCACCCAGGTGAAAAACCAACTTGTTGTCGTAAATGTCGCCAATGCCCTTTCCCAACCATTTCCCCTGAGGGTTTTGCAAAATGCAATCCACGGTGTCTCTTGATTTTTTTCCGTCGGGCCTAAAGGTGGTAATAAACATGTACAAATTACTGTATTCGTAATCACCGCGGTGTCGCACGGTAATGAATAAATTATGCGGGGAAAGGGTATCGGTTACAGGAAATTCGAAATTTAATTTGTCTTCAACGTTCCAGGTGTGATTTTTTATTTCCCGGACCTCGTTAAAAACAAACTCTTTTCCGCAGCCGGAAAGCAGGATAAGTATGGAAGCAAAAAAAAGAAGTTGCCTCAAGACTTTTTTTGGTTGGGGTTGTTGGGCTTGTTTCGGTTTCTTCCCCGCTGGTTTCCCCTGCGTTTGTTTTTCTGCGGTTGCTTTTTCCGGTCGAAACGGGTAAGGCTGTCTTGTCCCACCACATTTTCATAATCGGGTTCTTTAACCACGGGCTTTACAACAGATTCGTCGGCGAGGCGTTCTGGTTTTTTTCCGGCTTTATTCATTTCAATTATTTCCCGCACTTTGGCAGCAGAAAGTCCGATGAATTTATCGGGTTCGTTTTCGTAGGAATACCACATCATTTTCCGGAAAATATCCGTTTTCTGATGAAAAGCGATTCCGGCTTCGGTTTGAATTTTTATCCCCGATTCGGGTATGTCTTTCAGAGCTTCCATATAGGAATCGAGCTCGTAGTTCAGGCAGCATTTTAATTTTCCGCACTGACCGGCCAGTTTTTGGGGGTTGAGGGAAAGTTGCTGATAGCGCGCGGCGGAAGTATTAACCGTGCGAAAATCGGTAAGCCAGGTGCTGCAGCAAAGCTCTCTTCCGCAGGAACCAATGCCTCCCAAACGGGCTGCTTCCTGCCGGGCCCCGATCTGCCGCATTTCAATGCGCACTCTGAACTCGGCGGCCAGTACTTTAATCAATTCACGAAAATCAACACGGTCGTCGGCGGTGTAATAGAAAGTGGCTTTGGTTTTATCGCCCTGATATTCCACATCGCTTATTTTCATCTGAAGTCCCAGACGAACCGCAATGGTTCGCGCGGCATACATGGTTTTTTCTTCAAGTACCTGGGCTTCTTTCCATTTTTCTACGTCGGTTTGTTTGGCTTTCCGGTATAGTTTTTTTATTTCGGGAGAATCGGCGGCAATTCCCCTGTTTTTCATTTGGTGTTTTACCAGCTCTCCGGTAAGGCTTACCACCCCGATGTCGTGTCCGGAGCCGGCTTCAACAGCTACAATCTCGCCCTGAAAAAGGGGCAGATCGTTTACATTCCTGTAAAACTCCTTACGGCTGTTTTTGAAACGAACTTCAACAATATCAAAAGGTTTTTGTCCGGCCGGAAGGGCCATATTGGCCAGCCAATCGAATACATTCAGCTTGTTGCATCCTCCGGCACTACAGGAGCCTCCGCTTCCGCATCCTTTCGGAACGCCGGAAGTGGTGGTAGTGCAACCGCGGCCGCTGGAACATCCTGAACAACCCATCTTCGCTTAATTTTTTATCGGGTAACGAATTTACTCAGATTTTCCGGATTTTGGGCCGGGATTTTCAGGTAAACCATAAACTGAAGGGAGAGGCCGGTAAACAGGATTTTTGGATTTGCATTTCTTTCCATCTGATTAATAGCAAGATTGAGCTCTTCAATCATTTTCCGGCAATTATTCTGATGGATATAAGGGGCAAATTTTTTCAGAAAATCGAGCTCTTCTCCTCCCAGGCGAACCAGGCTTATGTCGCCGTAGTTAATCATCAGGCTCTCACGAATGATGCTTAGTCCGTATGTCAAAAAGGTTTTTTGAGTTTCCCGCGAGGCCGCAGCCATGTCGTTTACCCATTTCTGAATTTGGAAAATATCGCCCTTAAAACAAATCCTCATCCAGTCGCGGAAAAGCAAAAAGTGCGGACTTTCATCGGGTCGGAAGCCACCGGCAAGACTTAAAGCGTATGAAAAGGAGCCGTTGGCAAGAAAGGATATACCACGGGCCTCATCCATACTAATGCCTTTCAGTCGGACCAGCTCTGTGGCTGTTTCTTCATCGGTGAGGAGGGGCACTTTAACCAGCTGGGTTCGGCTTAAAATGGTTTGAAGAATTTTTTCTTCTTCTTCCGCTACCAGAAAAAACAAGGTTCCCTCGGGTGGCTCTTCAAGGATTTTCAGCAATTGGTTGGCCGCCCGGTGGTTCATTTTTTCAGGAAGCCAGATGATTTGAATTTTATGGCCTCCGGAATAGCTTTTCAGACTCAGCTTTTTCATTATCGAGGTGGATTCTTCCACCCCGATTACCCCTTGTTTGTTTTCTGCGTCCATGTGCGACATCCATCCTGCATAATCCATATAGGGATTTTCCAGCCAGGACTCACGGAACAACTGGATCCAGGCATCGCTGGTTTCCTGGTTTTTTTTCAGGGCAATGGGAAAAGAAAAATGAAGATCCGGGTGCGAAAGCCGTTCGGTCATTTTACAGGAAGGGCAGGTTCCGCAGGCATCATCGCCGGTTCGGTTCCCACATAAAATATAACCCGCAAAAGAAACGGCCAAAGGTAGTGTTCCGGAACCGGAGGGGCCTAAAAAAAGCAGGGCATGGGCCAGACGCTGCTCCTTTACAAAGGAGGTTAGTCTGGATTTAATGTTATTGTGGCCGGCTACGGATTCAAATTTCATGCGAAAAACAAAGTTAGGATTTTCTTTCCTTCCGGATTTTTTTAAACGCCAGGTAAGAATAAACAACAGGAGGTATCAGTAGCAGTGCCATGTAAGTGCCAAAAATATAGGGGTTTGAGGGGAAGATTAAAAGCAGGGGAATGGCTAAAACCGAAAGGTAAACCCATAGCCTGGCGGCCATCCGGTGTGTGCTCACCCATACCGTTTCGTCGTGCAGGGTCCATGGTGTTTTAATGCCCACAAAATAATTGGGCCTTACGGTTCCCAACAAATTTCCTAAAAACAGGAACAGAAATGCCAAACCTACAGGCACCCACTTACCTATTTCTATTTCGTACCCCAGCGAATACAAGGCGGTAACCAATGTGAAGAAAGAGAACAGGCTATGTATGATCAGCCGGAAGCTGCGCCACTTTCCTTCGAAGAGGGCATAGTTCCTTCCTTTGGGATCGAGTTTTGGCAATAGTAAAATCAGGAAATAAAGTCCGATGTTGGAAGCAGGTATTGCCACCAGGCCAATCCATTTCGAGGCAAAATCATCGGGTTGTCCATCCAGTCCGAAATGAATGGGAACCTCCTCCGGGAATTTTGCCCAGTTCCAGGCCACGAATAAAAACGGAGCCAGGATAATAAAGTAGATGGGGAGGTCGGCTTTAAAAGTTTTCATTTTTTCTTTTTTTGTTTGTTGTTTTTGGAGAAATCCATGAGCCACTTTAATACTTCATCGAGCACGGTGGTGTTCAGCGAATAGTGAACGAATTGGCCTTCTTTTACCGAAATCACCAGATCGGCCTGCTTCAGCAGATCGAGGTGGTGGGAGATGCTGGGCTTACTCATAGAAAAATGATCGGCAATTTCACCCGCCGTAAGATCACTCTTTTTGAGAATTTCCAGAATTTTCCTTCGTGTAGGGTCGTCGAGGGCTTTGAAAACAGTATTCATAAATTGTATAATTAGACAAATATCTAAATAAATGAGATATCCTCCAAATTTTTGTTGGAAAAAGAAGAGGGGAGGGGTTCAAAAAACTTTATTTTTGCTGAAATTCAGACCATGACCACCTTAGACCATTTTAATTTTGCCGGGAAAAAAGCCCTCATCCGGGTTGATTTTAATGTGCCACTGAACGGAGCGAAAGAGGTTACCGACGACACCCGCATCCGGGCTGCGCTACCTACCATAAAAAAAGTTCTTGCCGACGGAGGTTCAGTGATATTAATGTCTCACCTGGGACGACCCAAAGGGAGTCCGAACCCCGATTATAGTTTGTCGCACGTTATTCCGGCGCTGAGCAGGTTGGTGGGAACCGAGGTTAAGTTTGCCGGTGACTGTATTGGTGAAACCGCAAGGAATGCGGTGAACGGCATGAAGTCGGGACAAATTCTTTTGCTTGAGAACCTGCGTTTTTATAAAGAAGAAGAAAAGGGTGACGAGGAATTTGCCCGCTCCCTGGCCGAATTGGGAGATATTTATGTTAATGATGCGTTTGGTACCGCCCATCGTCCGCATGCCAGTACTACCATTATAGCAAGGTTCTTTCCCGGAAAAAAATGCTTTGGTTTTTTGATGGCCGGAGAGGTAAAGAACATTCAGAAGGTAATGAACAAAGCGGAAAAACCCTTTACCGCCATTTTAGGTGGGGCCAAAGTTTCCGACAAAATTCTCATTCTTGAAAAACTGCTGGAACGAGCCGACCACATTGTTATCGGAGGAGGCATGGCATTTACTTTTGTGAAAGCCATGGGTGGGAAAACAGGAAAATCACTGGTGGAAGACGATCGCATTGAAACGGCAAAACAAATATTAAACAGAGCTGCCGCTGCCGGAGTGTCTATTCATATTCCGGTAGATTCAATAATAGCCGATTCTTTTTCAAACGAAGCCAGCAAAAAAACCTGTGATGTAAACGCCATTCCCGAAGGTTGGATGGGACTTGATATTGGTCCTGAAACTGAAAAAAATTACGAAAAGATAATTACCGGTTCCAAAACCATTCTCTGGAATGGCCCAATGGGAGTGTTTGAAATGGAAAATTTCAGTCACGGCACCCGAATGGTTGCCGAGGCAATAGTTAAATCTACCGATACCGGCGCTTATTCTCTGATCGGAGGTGGCGATTCCGTAGCGGCTATTAATAAATACCGGCTTTCAGATAAAGTAAGTTATGTTTCTACCGGGGGGGGTGCAATGCTTGAGTTTATTGAGAAGGGGTCGCTGCCCGGTGTGGAAGCCATTGAGCAATAGCCCGCCCATTTTATTTACCGGGAGCTTCCAGGGGAATGTCTAAACGGATGGTGTCTTTCGGCCCCGGAATAAAACGGGCTACTTCCGCACCTTGGAGACCGGGAATAAGAGCCGGAGCAATTTTCGAAACAGGATTATACAACAACGATTTTTCTTTGGTTTCGGAAGCCATCATGGGGTAGCTCTTTTCTACGGCTTCGTAAATAAAAATCCCCAGGCTTAAAATCAATCCGAATTTCAGCAATCCGAAAAAAGCACCTCCTATTTTGTTCAGCCAGCCCAGGCTTCCGGCTTTTACAGCGCGCTCGGCCAGGCGGGCAACAAAAAAACTACCTACCAGAACCCCGATGAAAAGCACCGAAAAGGCTATGAGGGGTAAATATTCCGTAGAACTTCCTGAATAGGCTCCGATTTTTACGGCCAGCCAGTCGCAGAAATGAACCGAAACCCAAACCGCCAGAAAAAAAGCAAGGATGGTTACCGCTTCTACAATGAGGCCCTTGGTAATTCCTTTGTATAATCCCCACAAAAGCGGTATGGCAAAAAAGATGTCCAGGAAGTTCATATCGTAAAGGTCTGTTGAAATTTATGGAATCAAACGAATGCTTCAATCCACTTTTGCACACTGAACTTTTAAAAACTGCGTATCTTGGAATATGATTTCACCGGATGATCTTGTTTTGCTGAACGAATGGAAAGCCCTGGTTAAAGACCTGAATGAAAAATTCGGCGCCAATTTCGACCTCGACGGAATAATTTTTCTGGTGGGTGTACAGGAACTGGGAAAGGGGTATGTTGAATTATCGAAGGATCAGAAAATGGAAGTGTTTCACATAGGCATTTGTAAATTGCTTTCGCGATTTGGGTTTTATGAATATACCGGGATGGACAGCGACGGCTGGCCTCATTACCAGGCTACAAAAAGATTGCCCCACCTTTCGGCGGGGCAACAGAATAAATTGGTAAAAAAGGCTATTCTTGAATATTTTAAGGATCAGCCTTCCTGAGATTACATGTAGAAAGTTTTGTTTACCGTTTCTCCTTCTTCCAGCTTAATCATTCCGGTTACAGAATTGCTTTGAAAGGTAATGGTAACATCCAGCACGGCGGGATAGCGGAAAACATGATTGGTTTTGCCGCTGCCATCGGTAACCTGGGTATCTGTTTGCAGGTTGCCGGGATTTTGGCAGGAATTGCAGTCGAGCTTTACGGTTGCTCCAACAATGGGTGCGCCGGTGGCGGCATTCAGTACCGTAATAATGGCGGTTGAATCGGTTTCTTTTTTACATCCGATTTGAGGTGCCACAATGAGAAAAGCAAAAAGGGCAATCAAAGTGCTTTTCAGAGCGAGATTATTTTTCATGGCGAAAAACTATTTAAATAGCTGCAAAAGAAGGTTTTACTTATTTTTGCAACAAACAAAGTTATGAAATCCCCTAAACATACACAAATTCTGTTTTTTGGGGTCTTACCTATAGTAATGACGCTGCTTTTTATCCTGGGTTGCCATTCGGGTAGGCGACAGACCCAAACGGTTGAAATGCCCGTAAATACTGATGTTTACCCGGAGCTGCAGCCCGGACAGGCATTGGTTGAGATTCAAACCAGCCAGGGATTAATAACGGTATTGCTTTATGCCAATACCCCCATACACAGGGATAACTTTTTAAAGCTTGCAACTGAGGGATTTTACGACAGTTTACTGTTTCACCGGGTAATCAGGAATTTCGTGATTCAGGGCGGAGATCCCGGTTCCAAAAAAGCCGACCGGAAAACCATGCTTGGAAACGGCGATGTTGGGTATACCCTTCCCGCTGAAATTCAACCGGGGAATTATCATAAAAGAGGAGCCCTCGGAGCCGCACGGGAAAGCGATTTTGTTACCCCGGAACGGGAATCGTCAGGTTGCCAGTTTTATATTGTTCAGGGAAAGACCTGGACCGACAGTCTGCTTTCCACACAGGCAAAACGGATTAATAAATTCCGGGCCACCAACAACATCATCCGGAATCCTGAGCACAAGAACTTGGTTCAGCGATACAAAGCAAACATGAACAACAGTCCCGACAGCATGAAGGTAATTAATGCTCAACTCGATAAGTTAATAGCCAAAGAATTGGAAACACTTCCTTCCTGGGAGTTTTCCGAAGAAGAGAAAAAGATATACAAAACAAAGGGAGGAACCCCTCATCTGGATGGTTCTTATACGGTTTTCGGCGAGGTGGTCAGAGGCATGGAAGTAGTTGATAAAATAGCGGCTCTTATTACCGGCGATTTCGACCGGCCGCTGACGGATGTACGCATAAAAAAAATGAGGGTTCTCGGGAAATAGTAACTTTGGCCATGCTTGAAAAGATTCAGAAACTTCTGGATGAAGTAGACAGTTTTAATGACGCCGCTGCTGAAAAGGTGGAAGATTTCCGCCTTCGGCTTTTGAGCAAAAAAGGGAAGATCAGCGAACTTTTCGATGAGTTTAAGGCCCTTTCGCCTGAGGCAAAAAGAGAGGTCGGACAAAAGCTGAATGTGTTAAAAAATAAGGCCCAGGAAAAATGGGAAACCCTCAAAAACAGCGGAGGAAGCACAAAACAGGATAAACCACAGGAAGATTTTACCCGGCCCGGCGAACCACATCCTCTGGGAGGCCGGCATCCGGTTTCTATAATAAGGAGCAAAATACTCGACATTTTTTCAAGGCTGGGATTTTCGGTTTCCGAGGGACCGGAAATAGAAGACGATTGGCATAATTTCAGCGCCCTGAATTTTCCCGAGGAGCATCCGGCCCGTGATATGCAGGATACTTTTTTTGTGGGAACCGGACTTTCTTTGCGTACACATACTTCCAGTGTGCAGGTTCGTGTAATGGAAAACTCAAAACCTCCCATTCGAACCGTTTCTCCGGGAAGGGTATACAGAAACGAGGCCATTTCGGCCCGCGCCCATTGCTTTTTTCACCAGGTAGAGGGCTTGTATATTGATAAAGGCGTTTCATTTGCCGACCTGAAGCAAACCTTATTGCATTTTTCAAGGGAGATGTTTGGCGAATCCACTGAAATCCGACTGCGCCCGAGCTATTTTCCTTTTACAGAACCCAGCGCCGAAATGGATATTTCATGTCCGTTTTGCCAGGCAAAAGGATGTAATGTTTGCAAACATTCCGGCTGGGTTGAAATATTGGGTTGTGGCATGGTTGATCCGGCGGTGTTGGAAAATTGTGGCATTGATGCAAACGTTTATTCCGGATTTGCATTTGGCATGGGCATAGAGCGCATTGCCATGTTGAAATACCGGGTAAACGACTTGCGTCTGTTTTCTGAAAACGACCTTCGTTTTTTAAAACAGTTTACCTGGGACTGATTGAATTCACGAAAAGCATTGTTGGAAAAAATGATTTCGGAAGACCCTTCCGATCCTTTTTTGTTTTATGCCCTGGCACTTGAGTATGAAAAAGAGGGAGAAGGGAAGAAGTGCAAGGAAATTTTGCTTGAGGTTCGTGAAAAGTTTCCCGAATACGATGGAGTTTCTTATAAACTCGGACAGATTTTCGAGAGCGAAGGGGACATTGAGGAAGCTTTGGATGAATATGCCCGGGGAAAAAGAATTGCTGAAAACGGTGGGAACCAAAAAGCCCTTCGCGAATTCAGCGAGGCCATTTTGAGACTGGAAGAATAAAAAAATCCCGCTCTGTTAGGGGCGGGATTAATAAAAATACAAAAGGTGTTTACCGGATCATAACTTTCCGGGTAACAATTTTTCCTTCCACTTCCAGTTGCACCATATAGATACCGGTTGCAGGAGCGGTCAGGGAAAGTTTATTTCCTTCTTTTTCAAAAGCGGTTTGTTTTCCGAGGATATCGAAAACCCCGGCCACTTTATAAGTAGAAAGACCCTGAATAAAGATATCGGTTCCAAAGCTGTAAACATTCAGATTTGGGAAAAGGTCGTACATCCCGGTTGGGGGAAGTTCAGCGATGGTAATATTGTCGATGGCAACGCTGGGGTCTACCCCTTGCCCGTTATCATCGTTAACCCAGCGAAAGCCGATTTTCACATTTGGATTATTATTGGCGTCACTTGGCAGGGCTACGGTGAGCGAAGTCCAAACCCCAACCCCCTGTGGGCATGCACTGTTATTGGTTTTGGCCATACCGTTTATCTGGCTCCAGGCAGTTCCATTGTAATACCATAGTGTTGCATCGTCGATGGTAGTTTCACCGCCTTCATAGTAAAGGAAGGAAACAGAGAGGTTAGTTCTGTTGGTACAGTTAATTGTGGGCGACTCCACCCTTTTATCGGTAGTGGAGCAAACGCCGAACCCACAGAAAGCACCGGTTAGATAGGTAGAGGTTGTATCAGCACCAACTGAGGATGTCATGATAGTAAAGGCTGGATTTCCTATATGCAGGGTCCGGTCCGTTACGTTGGCCTGCATACAACTATTGGCACACTGGTTGGCCTGTGTTCCGGAGGCGGTAGCACTTACAAACCAAATGTTTGAGTGCGAGGCATTCGTTCCTGTATTTGTTACCGTCCATGTGCCATTAGTTGACACAAAGCCATTGGCCAGGGTTCCCCTGGAGCAGCCCGAACCAAAATTTTCGGTCCAGAAAACAGTTTGGGCAAAAAGGCCGGTTAGGGGTAGGAACAAAAAGAGCGTAAAGAGTTTTTTCATGGTAATAGATTTAATGGATTGAGGTATAAAAGTAAGTCAAAAAGGGCTTATTTCAAAGTTTAGGGCAGGGGATCGTTTGGGTGATTTTTTTATCTTTGTGCCCCTGCGTTCTTTAAGTTTCCGGGAGCATTTCTTCCTTCGTCCCCAATTTATTGGGGACTAGGGCGGATAAGCCCTCCTACGTCCCCAAAAGGGGACTTCTGTGGGCGAAGCGAGTGGCAGCCACTCTATGAGAGGTTGAAAAAGAAGATTACCAGAGCTTGAAAGAGTTCTGTAGGAAATTAAAATATTGGTCCTGTGGCTCCACCTTCGTCCCCAATTTATTGGGGACTACGGCGGATGAACCCACCTACGTCCCCAAAAGGGGACTTCTGTGGGCGAAGCGAGTGGCAGCCACTCTATGAGAGGTTGAAAAAGAAGATTACCAGAGCTTGAAAGAGTTCTGTAGAAAATTAAAATATTGGTCCTGTGGCCGAGTGGCTAGGCAGAGCTCTGCAAAAGCTCCTACAGCGGTTCGAATCCGCTCGGGACCTCAATAAATACCGAAAGTCAGCGAGAGCTGACTTTTCTTTTTTCCGTAGACCGGGAAAGCTTGCTTTCACGGGCTTAAGGAAAAAGAAAAGCGCACGCGTAAGCGAGGCGGCTTTCGGTATTTTGACTTCAGGTACAATTGCGGATTGGCTTCGCCCATCCGCAATTGTCGGACTAGAAGTTTGACCTCAGGGCATGGCCCCTGCGGACCGGCAAAGCTAATCCGATAATTCAAATTCTTGCGGGCTCAGAGAAAAGGCCATTTCCTAGTTGAAGAAATCAGCATTTTAATTTTTTTGTCATTCCTTACCCCCTTTTTTGTTTTTCAAATAAGAGCCCTCAGAATAGAAGAAAAATTCCGAAAGAACTTTCCCCGAAGGCAGTTTTGAAATACCATTAATAAGCTTCGTCTTTAGTTTAACGATTTAGAAGGGTTTGATTAAAGGTGTTTTTGAGCTCAGGATGATAGGTATAGTTACAAATGGACCCTGGGGTACGATAAAACAATTTAAATTTCTTATTCAAACCCTATTATGAAGACTATTTTCCTTTTCATGTGTAATTATTACTCCCGCAAACCTTATTTTTGCAGAAACCGTATAAGGAAATGCCCCCCTCATTTCCTTATCTAAAAAAAACAAGAACCATGAAAAAAAGAATTCTGACCTTCCTTGCCTTGCTGCCCCTTGTTTTTACGGCTCAGGACAAAAATTGGGGAATCGGCCTCAGAGGCGGCGACCCCAGCGGCTTTTCTTTTAAAAAGTATATGGGCGAAAAAGCCCTCGAAATCAACATCGGACGAACCTATATGTTCTCCCGAAGGGGCTGGTACGATGACCATTTTTACGACTGGTATCACGATAAAAACTATGGGTATAAAGAATTTCATTATTTGGGCTACAGAGCATCCGCCCCCATTGCAATCCAGGTTCACTACCTTTTCCAAAAACCCCTTAAGGTTGATGGACTCGACTGGTATTGGGGTGTTGGAGGTCAAATGCGATACCGCTCTTTTGCCTATGACTATCGATATAAAGTATACGGCGACCCTAATTGGTACTACGCAAGGGATCAGCGGGTAACTGATATCGACCTCGGGGTGGATGGAGTTTTGGGGCTGGAATATACCTTTAAGGAAGTACCCCTTTCGCTTTTTGTCGACGCAAATGTATTTGTTGAACTTATTGACAACCCATTTTGGTTTCACGGACAAAGTGGCCTGGGAATAAGATATAATTTCTGATTTGAAATGCTTTCCTGAAAAGGCCCCGTGAGGGGTCTTTTTTTTGGCGTAAATTTGCCCCCCTGAAATGACAAGGAAGGAGCTTCAACTATTGATAATTCTGGCGGCGGTAAATTTTACCAATATCATGGATTTTATGATCATGATGCCCCTTCAGGAATTCCTGGTTCCCGACTTTAAAATTACCCCTACCCAGTTCGGACTGCTGGTTTCTTCCTATGCCTTCAGCGCTTTTACGGCCAGTCTTACCGCTACTTTTCTTATCGACCGCTTCGACCGGAAAAAGGCTCTTGTTTTTGCCTTTTCAGGTTTGGTGGTGGGAACCCTGATTTGCGGCATGGCCAATTCCTACCTGAACCTGCTCCTGGCAAGAATAATAACAGGACTTTTCGGAGGCCTCATAAGCGCCCAGGTGCTTTCTATTGTTGGGGATCTTTTTCCCTATGAAAAACGGGGCAGGGCAATGGGAGTATTGATGTCTGCTTTTGCCCTGGCTTCGGTAGCGGGAGTGCCTGCCGGATTATATGTTGCTACGCATTTCCATTGGCAGGTTCCCTTTATTTGGGTCGGCCTGTTCGGACTCGTTGTTTTGGGATTTGTGTTGTTAAAAATTCCATCCGTACGAGGACATATCCGCGAAAAAAAGGAAAGGAAAAAATTTCGGGTATATCAAAGTGTTTATGCAAGCTCCAATCAACAGAGGGCTTTGCTGCTGATGTTCACCCTGATTTTCGCACATTTTGTGACCATCCCCTTTATCGCCCCTTATCTTGAAATGAATGTAGGATTCAAAAAGGAACAACTGCCCATGATGTATTTTGCCGGTGGACTGATTTCCATGATTTCATCTCCTCTTATAGGTAAAGCCGCCGATAGGTTCGGAAAACAAAAAATTATGGCGCTTTTCCTCTTGCTTTCCACCATTCCGGTTTACCTGATTACCCATTTGCCCCCTTCATCGGTTGCGGTGGTATTGGTAGTTACCACCTCTTTTTTCCTTTTTGCAGGCGGGCGAATGATTCCGGCTCAGGCTATAATTACTTCGGTGGTTCCCGGTGAATTGCGGGGAGGCTTCATGAATCTTTCAGCTTCCATTCAACAACTCGGGGTAGGTCTGGCGGCTTTGACAGGAGGAGTAATAATTACAAAATCGCAAGGCGGCACGCTTGAAAACTACGATATTGTTGGCTACCTTTCCATAGGCGTAGCTCTTTTATGCCTTGTGATTTTGTTTAAGATAAAACCTATGGAAAACGAATAACGTATTTATGTAAAGCAAAGATACTATTAACCCATCCTTGCTCCTGATTATGTTATTCCCTTCCATCAAATTGTTCTATATTTAAATTATGAATGCAAATCCAGTAATGTTATTTTTTCTTCGAAAGGCGAACGGTCTGATTTTTTTATCTTTTTTATTTTTTCCCGATCAATCCCTGGCCCAATTCACAAAATTCTGGGTTCAGTTCACCGACAAAAACAGCTCTCCTTACACTACCACCAACCCTTCGGTGTATTTATCGCAGCGCAGCATTCAACGAAGAGCCAACCAGAATATCCCCATTACTTTTTACGATCTTCCCGTAAACCCCAGCTATGTCACACAGGTTTTATCCACAGGAAACGTAACCCTGAATTTTCGTTCCCGCTGGTTCAATGCCATTTCAATTACTACCTCGGATCAGAATGCACTTAATTTTATTGCAACCCTTCCCTTCGTACAAAGCGTAACCGGCGTAGGCCGAATGAAACGCCCCGATAATTTCAGGGAAGAAGAAGACTGGGAAAGTTATTTGAAAATGCAGCCTCCTCCCAACCTGTTGCAAGTGCCCTACAATTACGGGAACTCTTTTGCCCAGGCCAATCAGGTGAATGCTGTTTGTTTACACAACCAGGGCTATAGCGGACAGGGAATGGTAATTGCCGTACTCGACGACGGCTTCAGAAATGTTAACACCATTCAACCCTTCGATTCCATACGGATCAACAACCAGATTTTAGGCACCTACGATTTTGTAGCCAACTCGCCCAATGTTTATGGAGTGGGAGGACATGGTACCCAGGTGCTTTCCTGCATGGCAGGGTATACCGATAACCAGTTGGTGGGAACCGCACCCAAAGCAAAATATTATTTGCTGAGAACCGAAAATGCAAGTACCGAATTTATTGTTGAAGAAGATTATTGGGTAGCTGGTGCCGAATACGCCGACAGCGTGGGTGCTGATATTATTTGCACCTCCTTGTATTACACAACTTTTGATAACCCCTCGCAGAATCACACCTATGCCCAGATGGACGGGAAAACCACCCGTTGCGCAAAAGCGGCTGCTTTCACCGCAAGGGTTGGTATGATAACTTTCGCCTGCGCCGGAAACTCCGGGACCAGTTCCTGGTTTTATATCGGAACACCGGCAGATGCGGATAGCATTCTTGCCGTAGGAGCCGTAAACTCTTCCGGCGCCCTGGCTTCTTTCTCATCGCGCGGACCTTCTTCCGACGGCCGTGTTAAACCTGATATTTGTGCCCGTGGCGTGAGCGCCGTTGTATGCAATACCAGCGGAGGAATAACCACCGCCAGCGGAACCTCTTTCGCAACTCCGATTTGTGCCGGTGCCGCGGCATGCCTCTGGCAATCGCAGCCCACTTTCTCAGCAATGCAAATCCGACAGGCAATTATTCAAAGCTCAAGCCAGTATCTGAATCCCGACTCTTTGAAAGGTTACGGTATTCCCAACTTTTGTAATGCCTCCATTATTGTTGGCGGATCTGAAATTTCCTCCGGTTCCCACACAAACATTTTTCCCAATCCCGCCTTCCCAGGATCCGAAATTTTCTTCAGGGGCTTTGAAGGGGATGGACTCCTCACCCTGACCGATGTTCAGGGGAAAATCATTTTCCGTGGAAAAATATCAGGAAATACAACACATTCCATTAAAACGCCGGAGCATGCAGGACTTTACTTCTGGACCGTGGCAGGTACTTCAAAAATGGTTTCAGGGAAACTGATTGTGAAGGACTAGGAAAATCGATTTAGGTGTTTGCAGTTTTTCCCGGTCCTGAAATCCGGGAGTGGAATTCAGGAAATGCTTACAATGCGATGAACGGGGATGCCTGCCCCTCCTTTCAGGATGACCATTTTGTCGGTTAATCCCCACACGGTAGTTTCTACCATCTTGCGGTTCCGATCGTCTTCAAAAATAATCCTGACCTTTACTCTTTCCAGGTTGCCGAGCGATTGCGCCCTAGATAACTCGGCATTTCTTTCCTTAATCCGGTCCGGATCTTTCAATACTTCCTGAATGGGAAAATGGAGGAGTGGGATTTGTTCCTTTTCAATGGAACAAACCGGCTTGGCGTCGAGAGTATTCATGGCCGGGCGAGTTTGGTGTCTTTGCTTTTACGGGATTTACGGCATGTAAGTTTCATGAAAAGGGTATTTTTAGACCCATGAATCCGGCTGAAATTCACGAAAAATTTATGCAGGAGGCCCTGAAAGAGGCCAAAAAAGCGGCTGATGCCGGCGAGGTTCCGGTGGGAGCCGTAGTGGTTTGCAACGGAATAATCATTGCCCGTGCCCATAACTACACCGAACGCCTGAACGATGTCACGGCTCATGCCGAAATGCAGGTTATTACCGCCGCGGCTAACCACCTGGGTGGTAAATACCTTGAAGAGTGCTCCTTGTATGTTACCCTCGAGCCCTGCCCCATGTGTGCCGGAGCCCTTTTCTGGGCCCGTCCCGCTATGGTTATTTACGGAGCCCGCGATGAAAAAAGAGGGTTTTCGCTACTCCAAAAACCCATGCTTCACCCCAAAACAAAGCTGGTAAGCGGTGTTTTGGAGAGCGCCTGTTCGGCCCTGCTTACCGGATTTTTTAAAAGCAGGAGATAATTTCCGGAGTTCCTTGTGGAATTTCTCCTATTCATACATCTGTTTAGTAAAGTATTGATATGCTGAAGCCCTTTTTCAAACCCCTCATTTACGTTTTTCTGTTATTAATGGCCACCCTTGGCCTGGCTACCCTGCCCACCGGAAATGCCCACGGCTACCTTGTTTTTCCTCAGGGATCTACCTATGAAAAAGAATGGAAACGGGTCGATTCCCTGGAAAAGAAAGGCCTGTTTAAATCGGCCGGGGAACTTACCAACGCCATATACCTGAAAGCCAAAAGCGATAAAAACAACGGCCAGGCGGTAAAAGCCCTTTTGTTCCGCATGAAATATGCCAGGTATATGGAAGAAAACTCCATTGAAAAATCCATTGCCAGCCTTGGCTCCGAAATTAAGTCAGCCCCTTTTCCACTAAAACAGGTTTTGCATTCCATCCTTGCCGATACTTATTGGTCTTATTACCAGAATAACCGCTGGAAATTTCTCAACCGCAGCCGGACGATTAATTTCGACCCCGAAGATGTAGCCACCTGGGATCTGCAAAGGATTGTTTCCCAAACCAGTTATCACTATAGCGCCTCATTACTTCCTGCCGACAGTTTGAAAAGGACATCGGTTGAAACTTTTAAAGACATTCTGTATGAAGGCACTTCCGACGGCAGAAAATTGCGGCCCACCCTTTACGATTTTCTGGGGCATCGCGCCTTTGACTTTTTTTCCCTTCAGGAAGCGGATCTTGTAAAGCCTGCTTTTTCTTTTTCCCTCAATTCGGAAGATTATTTTGCCCCGGCCGGGGAATTGGTACGGTACAAGTTTCAAACCGAGGATACCACTTCCAGCAAGTTTAAAGCCCTGCTCATCGTTCAATCGCTCATCGAATTTCACCTTGCGGATAAATCTCCCGGAGCACTTATCGATGCGGATCTTAAAAGATTGATCTTCGTGTGTCGTCACGCCAGCCTCGAGCACCGCGATTCACTTTACTATTCTGCACTTTCCGAACTGGAATCCCGCTTCGGATCTCATCCCGAATCGGCAGAAGTTACTTACCTCAAAGCTACCTACCACTACCAACAGGCACAAAAATACCTGCCCCTGCAAGGCGAGGAATTTAAATGGGAAAAGAAAAAAGCCCTGGACATGGCAACGGCCGCCATTGCCAAATACCCTGCTTCCTACGGAGCACAACAATGCCTCTACCTTTCATCGCTGATTAAAGCCGCAAGCTTCGATTTCAAACTTGAGAAAGTGTACCCTTCAGGGAAACCCCTGCTCGGACTTATGAGCTATACCAATGTTTCAAAACTGTATTTTAAAATTTGTCCGATCAGCCCTGACAAATTAAGACAACTCGAAGAAAAATACTACGATGAGGAATTGATGAAGCAAATTGTAAAACTGGTTCCCGAAAAACAATTTACAAGAGAATTTCCCATCGACGGTGATTTTCAAAATCACAAAGCCGAGTTTCACATCCCCAACCCCGGATTGGGTCATTTTGTCCTTGTGGCAGGTACCCATTCCGGGTTCTCAATGAAAAACGAAGCGGTAGCCTATCTTTCTTTTTCTGTTTCCGACATCAGTTACCTGACCAGGAAAAGCGAAGAGGACCAGACCGAGTTTCGTGTACTTGAGCGAACCTCCGGAATTCCAATGGAAGGGGTAACTGCTCAACTGCATTACGAAAAATACAACTATACCCTCCGTCGCTACGAATATATTAAAGGAGAAAAGCTAACCTCCGGAAAAAACGGGGACTTGGTTTTTCCGGCCCATTCGCACGAAGGCCGCAGCTTTTTTGTTGAGTTTAAAAAAGGGTTTGATGTGTTGAGAACCGAAGGAAGAATGTATCAGTACAAACGATACAAATCAGAAAAATACAAAAGCCTGAAAACCTTTTTCTTTACCGACAGGGCTATTTACCGGCCCGGACAAACGATCTACTTTAAGGGAATTACACTCGAGAACGACGGCGATGATAATTACTCCATTAAGGCGGGTCAGAAAGTCAGAGCCACCTTATATGATGTGAACCATCGGGAAATATTTTCACAGGACTTTACCACCAATGAATTCGGATCTTATTCCGGAACCTTCACCGCTCCCGAAGGCGTACTGAATGGAAATATGCAAATCTCCGACGGACATGGCAATGTTTATTTTTCCGTGGAGGAATATAAACAACCCCGTTTTGAAGTTAAACTAAACCAGCCTGAAGGAGAATTTAAAGTGGGCGATCCGGTAACCGTTACCGGAACAGCCCTGGGTTTCGCAGGAAACCGGATTGATCAGGCCTCAGTAAAATACAGGGTGGTTCGCAGGGCTTCCTTTCCCTGGTGGTGTTACTGGAGGGGATTTAATCCCAATACCTCCGAAGTGGAAATTACCAATGGTGTAATTACCTCCAACGATACCGGAGGCTTTGTTATTCCCTTTCGCCTGTTGGGCGATGAAAGCATATTGAAATCTCTTTCGCCAACATATCACTATCAGGTTTTTGCCGATGTAACCGACCTGAATGGTGAAACCCGGAGTGGAAACACCTATGTTACAGCGGCCCTTTCATCCCTGAAGATGGAAACTACTTTACCCGGTGAGATAAGCCTGGAAGAAGCGGAAAAGACTTTCGAGGTGAAAACCACAAATTATTCGGGCCGGCCGGTGAAAACAAAAGGTCAGGTGAAAATTTATTTCTTAAGTCCCCCACAACAAACCTATAAAGAAAGATACTGGGAGCGACCTGATCAGTTCACCATGCAAGAGTCTTCTTTCCGCGATTCATTTCCGAACAACCTGTACCGGAACGAAAACGACCCTCTGGAATGGCCCCGAAATCAGGTTTTTGTTCAGGGCTTCCAGAACATAGTAAAAGGGCCCGGGGTTGATTCGAGTCGCAACATGAAAATCAGCAACCCCTTTTATAAGAGCAATCTTATTCCCGGAAAATACCTCATTGAAATAAACTCCGTTGATAAGGACAAAAAGCCCGTGGAAGAAATTTTTCTGGTGGATGTAAGCTCTTCCTTAAAACAAGGGCTTCCCGGAAACCCCGTAATGAAAATTTCTCTGAATAAAAATATTGCTGAGCCCGGAGATACGGTAAAAATCAGGTTGGGAACCCGGGAAAACTCCATTCATTGTTTGTATGAAATAGAACAGGAAGGAAAGATTGTACATTCGGAGTGGTTGCCGGTGAATGTAAATAAGCAAACCTTCAGGGAAATTATTTTACAGGAAAAGCACAGGGGCAATATTTCCGTCCATTTCTCCACCGTAAGGAACAGCAGGGTATATACGGAGTCTTATACTATTTCGGTTCCCTACACAAATAAAGAACTTGATATTTCTTTTGAAACTTTTCGCGATAAACTTTATCCCGGAACCAAGGAATCCTGGAAACTTAAAATAAAAGGAAAGAAAGGTGAGAAGGCGATGGCAGAAATGCTGGCTTCCATGTACGATGCTTCCCTGGATGCCTTCAGAGCCAACTCCTGGTATTTCCAGATATATAAAAGCTTTTACGGACAAATGGGCTGGTGGAATCACATGGGTTTCGGACAGAAGGATGCCTATGTGTATGCCTACAACTGGAATCCGCATGTATCACACCCATACCGGACTTACGACAGAATAAATTGGTTCGGTTCCAACGCCTACCGATACGGATATTACTACGATTATGAGAACACAGAAGGGGATTACCTTGATGATGCTTTTTATGCCCCATTGCAGGAAGAACAAAAATTACAAACCATCTCGGTAACAACGGGCGCAAGAAGGGAAAAATCCAAGGATGGTAAAATGGCAAACGCTGATGCGCCAGCTCCATCCGGCGATCTGGGGGACGAAACCGTGATCTCGCGAAATCTGGGCGGTACGCTTTCGCCCATGAAGGAAACGGAAAAGAAAAACAGCGGAGGAGAAGACAAATCGGGATTAGAAAAGGTAAAGGCCCGATCCAATTTTGCCGAAACCGCTTTTTTCTACCCTCACCTGAGCACCGATGCGGAAGGGAATACTGTTATTTCTTTCACGCTTCCCGAATCACTTACCAAATGGAAAGTGATGACCTTTGCCCATACCAAAGATTTAAAATTCGGATTTGCCACCAAAGAACTGGTTACAAGAAAAGACCTTATGGTAATTCCTAACCCTCCACGCTTTTTCAGGTAGAATGATAAAATTTTGTTAGAAGTAAAAATCAATAACCTTTCCTTTCGTTATCTAGAATGTAAAGAAAAAATTTCGTTCATTGATCCCATCACAGGAAAAGACATGAGTTCTGTTTTGCTTGCGGATCCCAAATCGCCCAAATACGACAACCAGCAAAAATCCTTCTCCATGAAAAAGGGATTAAGCACTATGGTTTCCTGGGAAGTTAATATTCCGGAAGGGGTAGGAGCGCTTTCTTATAAGGTTGTCGCCGTTAGTGACAACTTTTCCGATGGCGAGGAGCGCCCCATTCCCGTTTTAACCAACCGCATGCTGGTTACCGAAACCATGCCGCTTCCCATTCGTGGAAAGCAGCAAAAAACTTTTTCATTTGATAAAATGATTTCATCCAACGGCGGAAGCAATACCCTAAAGCACCATAAACTGACTTTGGAATTTACTTCCAATCCGGCCTGGTATGCCGTTCAAAGTTTACCTTATCTGATGGAGTATCCTTACGAATGTGCCGAACAGACTTTTTCACGCTTCTATGCCAACAGCATTGCCAGTCATATTGCCAACTCTTCCCCAAAAATTAAAGCCGTATTTGATTCCTGGAAAATGTCATCGCCCGATGCCTTCCTTTCCAATTTACAGAAGAATCAGGAATTAAAATCGCTGCTGCTGGAAGAAACTCCCTGGGTGCTGGAAGCAAAAGACGAAAGCGAAAGAAAAAAGCGGGTAGGTTTGTTGTTCGACCTGAATAAAATGTCGGCTGAGTTGAGCCGGGCTTTAACAAAACTGCAAAAGATGCAGGCTTCCAATGGAGGATGGCCCTGGTTTGAAGGCATGCCTGACGACAGGTATATTACCCAGCATATCATTACCGGCATGGGGCACCTCGATCATCTTGGCGTAAAAGACATCCGGGTCGATTACAATACCTGGCGTATGGTTCAGAAGGGATTAAAATATCTTGACAACAGAATTGATGAGGATTACGACTGGATAGTAAAGCACGACAAAGCCAATATGGATAAAAACCATTTGGGGTATTACCACATACAATACCTCTATGCCCGGAGTTATTTTAAAGATGTTCCCATAAATTCAGGCAACAAAAAGGCTTTTGATTATTTCCTGGGCCAGGCAAAAAAATACTGGCTCGAAAACGGCCGTTATATGCAGGGAATGATCGCCTTGGCTCTGCACCGATACGATGATAAGAAAATACCTCAGGATATCATGAAGTCGCTGAAGGAAACGGCTATTGTAAATGAAGAGATGGGCATGTATTGGAAAGATAATTATCCATCCTGGTATTGGTATCAGGCTCCCATTGAAACCCAGGCCTTGCTGATTGAGGCCTTCGATGAAGTAAGCGGAGATAAAAAGGTTGTGGATGATTTGAAAGTCTGGTTGCTCAAGAGCAAGCAAACCCAGAACTGGAAAACCACAAAAGCCACTACGGAAGCAGTGTACGCATTATTGTTACGCGGAACCGACTGGCTGGCCACAGAAAGCATGGTTGAAATAATTGTGGGCGATATGAAAATTGATCCCAAAAAGATGGATGATGTAAAAGTGGAAGCGGGAACCGGATATTTTAAAACATCCTGGAGCGGTGGCGATATAAAACCCAATATGGGAAAAGTTGCGGTTACTAAAAAAGACGAAGGCGTTAGCTGGGGTGCCATGTACTGGCAGTATTTTGAGCAGCTTGATAAGATAACACCCGCGGAAACACCCTTGAAATTAAAGAAAAAGCTTTTTGTAGAACGGAGTACTGCCAAAGGTCCGGTAATAGAGCCTGTAACCGAAAAAACAAAACTAAAAGTAGGCGACAAAATAAAAGTAAGAATAGAGCTTCGGGTTGACCGTGATATGGAGTATGTGCATATGAAAGACATGCGTTCGAGTGGGTTTGAGCCCGTGAATGTTTTCAGCGGGTATCGCTGGCAGGATGGTCTGGGGTATTACGAAAGCACGAAGGATGCCGCCACCAATTTCTTTTTCGGAAAATTGAACAAGGGCACCTATGTTTTTGAGTATCCATTATTTGTCAGCCACAAGGGTGATTTCAGCAATGGAATCACCAGCATACAGTGCATGTATGCACCCGAATTTACTTCCCATTCAGAGGGAATAAGGGTGAAGGTGGAGTAGTGGGAAGCGATGGTCGCTTCTTAACCGCGTGGTTGACGGGACCGGTGCCTGAGCATGTCGAAGGCACGAGGCTGGTCGTTGAGCCTGTCGAAACGACAAGGGGGAGCGAGAAATGTCCCTTCGACTCCGCTCAGGGACCACACTTCGACAAGTTCAGGAACCGAGATGGGTCGTTGAGCCTGTCGAAACGACAAGGGGGCAACAAGAACTGTCCCTTCGACAAGCTCAGGGACCACACTTCGACAAGCTCAGGGACCATTCTTCTCCGCCCCGCAGACTCACACTTACCCTCACACCCGCTCTCATTCTCGCTCTCATTCTCGCTCTCATTCTCGCTCTCATTCTCGCTCTC
>CALEYQ010000046.1 GCA_937924855.1 uncultured Bacteroidota bacterium
TGAATGGGTAAACATGGCTGTGTATCTAAATACTACGCCCAGCCTGAATTTTCAGGTCAGAATTTATGAAAAAACAGGAGTGCTGGAATACAATTACGGATTTATGAATCAGGGAACCCCGAACTGGTCTTATACCTTAGGAATTAATGCTGCGGTCCTGAATAATAATCCCACCCCTGCTCAATTGAAATGCCAGCAAAACGCCAATGGAAATTTGTTTAATAATTTTCAAACCAATAATCTCAATCCGCCTCCCGCAAGCAATTCGCGAATTACATTTACCCCTCCGGTTCCGGCCAACCCCACTGGAAGTTTAACTTTTTCGGCTGTTACGAATACATCCATGACTTTAAACTGGACCAATTGGGCCAACAATGAAATAGGTTATGTAATCTATGTTAGCCTTGATGATATTAATTATTCCTTCCATGCCCAAACTGCAGCAAATGCAACCAACTACACTGCTACCGGCCTTTCGCCTTCCACCCTTTATTACTGGAGAGTGGCAGCAGTAACGGCGGGTGCGGTAAGTAATTTTTTAACCGGTTCGGCATCTACGGGTGTTCCCGGAAGTAAGGTTTCCATTGCCTCCGGAAACTGGAACACTAATTTTATCTGGTCGCCTTCAGGTGCTCCAACGGCAGGAGATAATGTAATTATCGGAAACAATACCACCGTTACCATTAACGTAAACAATGCGGCATGCAATAACCTTACCGTAGCAAATGGAGGTAATGCCACTTTACTCATTGGAAACAATAATGCATCCCGGACTTTAACTGTTGGCGGAAATATTCTTGTTAACCCGGGAGGAACTTTTGGTGCTAATATCAATTCTAACATTACGCATAATATTTACCTGAAGGGGAATCTGACCAATAACGGAACCATAAATTTCAATCCTGATGCCAATAGTTTTGCCAACATTCATTTTACGGGAGGTCTCGGTTCCAAAAATTTAACCGGCACAGGCACCAATCGTTTCAGTCGTTTGGTGGTTAATCTGGGAGCTACTTCAGACACCCTTGGATTTTTGCCGGCCAATTTTACATCCATCAATGGGTTTCTGGTTTTGCGTCGAGGTATTTTTGATGTAAGAGGAAGTGCTGCTCTGAATCTTGTAGCCTGGGACAACGGCAACATGGACACGCTTTATTCCGGAACCCAGGTTCTCATGAATAATGCCTCTGCTACCCTTACCTGCAATAACTCGCTGGCACTTTTAGGTAATTATTACCATAATGCCGGAACCACCAACATAGGAACCGGACTAAACCATAACCTCCAGACCATGGGAGGAATCATGAGTGTTTCCCTGGGAACCGTAAATGTTGCCGGAAGATATTTCGGTACCGGAACCAATAACATTTCCCGGTTTGCAATCAGTGGGGGATTATTCCGGGTTGCAACGGTAGGATCCACATCCACAACAGATGCTCCCTTCCAGATTACCGGCGTGGGATCAACCTTTGATATGTCGGGTGGAAATATTGTTATTGTAAGAGAAGGTGGAACCGGCGCTCAGGATCTTGGATATACCAATACCGGCAGTGTAACCGGATCGGTAACGGGCGGAGTTTTGCAGATTGGAGATGCCGGCAGTCCGGTCGGACAAACCATGCGTATTAATTCGAGTTTCCGGGTTGCTACCTTATTAATAAACAGTATTAATTGTACCGCTCAGTTGTTTAATTCGGGTCTTACCGTAACCAACGATGTAATAAATAACGGAGGCATCCTCAATGCGAACAACCTAAGCATAACGCTGGGTGGAAACTGGACCAGTTCAGGAACATTTATCCCGGGAACAGGTACGGTGCTTTTTAATGGAACCACGGGCACTCAAACCATAACCAAATCGGGTGGAGAAACATTCAATCATGTTTTTTTTCTCAACGGAGCTTTAAAGCTTTTAGGTTCTCCCATAACCACAAACAACCTGGCCATTAATGTTGGCACCACCCTTGATGTTTCAACGAGTAATCATACCGTTTTTGTGCGTGGCACATGGACCAATAACGGAACCTTCCTGGAACGCAGCGGCACGGTGGAGTTTAATGGAACAAGCGCTCAGTTGCTGGGAGGATTTACCCTTACGCAATTTAACAATTTAACCATTAATAATCCGACGGGAGTTAGTTTAAATGCCAATCAAAATCTGGCGGGAACACTAAGCCTGAACCTGGGAACCTTTAACACCAATGGTTTTGTTTTTACCCTTCTCTCCACAGCCACCCGAACTGCAAGAATTGGAGCAATCACCGGAGGCGACATAACAGGCGACATTACCGTTCAACGATATGTTGGCCCGGCGCCTAACGATTGGCGGTTTCTTTGCTCCCCCGTTACCGGAAGTAATACCCTTGCGGCCTGGTCTGATAATTTTACCATGAGCGGTTTCCCCGGTTCCCAATACCCTGCATTTCCTTTTAAAAGTGTATGGAAATACAATGAAGCCGTTGCCGGTCATAAAGACAGCGGATTTGTTGCAGCAACAAATATTACCAACCCCATTGTTCACAAAGACGGGTATTGGTGTTATATCGGTCCAACTCCTGTAACGGTTGACATAACCGGACCCGCCGGAAAATTCATACAAACTTTCAATGTAGTATATACAAATACCCTGAGCTCCGACCATGACGGGTGGAACATGATTGGAAACCCTTATCCTTCTACCATTGATTGGGACGCCCCGGGCTGGGTAAAAACAAACATCGACAACGAAGTAAGTATTTGGAATCCCGGCATGCAAACTTATGCCCAGTATTCCAATGGTGTAGGAGTAAATGGTGGGAGCCGTTATATTCCCTCATCTCAGGCATTTTGGGTTCATGCCAGTGGTCCCAATCCGGTTTTGACTATCCAGGAAAATTGCAAAGCAGTAAATGATCCTTCCTTCATCCGGATGAGCGACCAGCAATTTGCTTCCATCGCTCCTGATATGCTTCGTTTGCGGATATCGGGAAATAACTACAGCGACGAAACGGTTGTTCGGTTTATGAGCAATGCCACAGATACTTTCGACAGCCAGTTCGATGCCCGGAAATTTTATTCCTTTTCTCCCGATCCTCCGCAAATTGCCACGGTGTTTAATGGTGAAGACTATGCTATTAATTGCGTTCCCTTTCCAGCCAGCAGCGTAAAAACCATTCCCCTTCGTGCTTATGTGGGTCAGGGGTTTAGCGGAACCTATACCATTTCACGCGATTCCCTATGGAATCTTCCATCCAGTATGTGTGTTATACTCGAGGACCGTTACACCGGAACTTTGGTAAACTTAAACACAACCATTTCTTACTCGGTTTATTTTTCCGATACCACTTATGCCCCCAGGTTTTTCCTTCACTTCGGAAAATCCTTAGCAAAAAATGCCTTTGGGGAAACATGTCCGGGTTCCGGCAACGGCATGGGTATTGCGAACGGGGTGGGAACCGGCCCTTTCAGTTATGTCTGGAAAAATGCCCAGAACCAGGTGGTAAGATCTGTGAATGGAATTTTCGGTGCCGACACATTATTCAACGCAACGGCAGGAATTTATACCATTGAAGTAAACGGAAATACCGGGCTTTGTAATTTCATTACCGACACACTGTTCATTCCCGGGCCTCCGGCATTTTCCATTGTTTCCGTACTTGGGAACCCCGATTGCAATCAGAGCAGCAATGGCTCCATTACCATCGCCTGTTCGGGAGGAACTCCACCCTACTCGTATTTATGGTCGACCGGATCAACCCAGCAAAATTGTATTGGATTAAGTCAGGGAAATTATTCAGTAACCCTTACCGACGCCCAGGGTTGCAGCACGGCATCAGGTTTCGTATTGAATGCAGCCCAAAATGTGGTTAGTTCTTTCACGACCAGCGCGGATACCATTCCTTTGAACCCATCCGGATTGGCCCAGGTTTTATTTTCAAACTATTCAAGCGGTTTCAATCAGTTCCAGTGGAATTTCGGGGATGGTAATTTCAACACCACAAACCCCAACCCGGTGCATAACTACCAGTCTGCCGGTACTTTCCAGGTGGCCTTAACCGTTAGTTACGGCAATTGTGCCGATTCTGCGTTTAGGACCATAGTAGTTACCGGGGCCCCGAGCAGTAACGGATATTCCGAAAATCCCGGCGGATGGGTTCTGGGTAATATGGGAGACCATAAGTATTTGCTAAAGGGTCCGGGCGGAGGAAAAGGAAAAATAGCTTTGGAAATTCTGAGTCCTGCCGGGCAAAAATTATTACTGGAAAATCATCCCGCAAGCACAGAGAACATTCTGTGTGATTTCAGCCGGTACCCGGCCGGGGCATATCTGATAACTTTATTTGACGGAGAAAAACAAACCCGATTCAGAATAATCAGGTAAAAAAAATCAATCGGACTGAACCTGAGATGGGAAGGGATTGATGAAAATCATAAGGATATTAAAGCGTGAGCTTTTGGAACCTTTTGATATTTCGTTACTCAGGATTGAGAAGAGGATTTTCCTGTCGGCATTCAGATCGAATTTTTGATTTTTAAACAGGGAGGTAATATCAACGCCTTCATGTTCCTTAAGATATAGTGCCATTTTCCAAAGCACCTGATCCCATAGCCCTGTTTGCACCAGTTCTTTATAAATACGGTGACAAGTGCTGTAGGGGGCAAATTTTTTGGGAATTTCCGCCCAGGGAGAACCGGTACGGCATAGCCAAAAAATTCCGTTAACAATAGATCTTAAATCTCTTTTTGGTCTTCCGCGCTTTCCTTTTTCCTCGGGAAAAATCCCTGCAAGGTATTTCCACTGATCGTTCGTTATATCCATATCCCCTGTTAATAGTTCAGAAATTCCAGGTATTAAAACCATTAATAATAAATTGAACTTTCCTTTCAAAAATGACCTAAACATTTCAGGTCACGGCCTAAAATATCTGATTTATCATTTCAAAGGCCAATAATTTTGGCACCTTGTTCCAATAATAACCGCAACAAGCGAAAACAAAGAAAGTTACGAAAGGTTAATGTTCCAAAAAAGAACACTCGTCGGGCCTAAACCGATAAAAAACCAGCACTTTAAACTGCGCTCCGCAAATCGGAATCCGCGGGGCCCATTTCGAAAACATCCGATTTTCCGGAATGGGTGTTTTCGCTTTCATCAGGTTTATTGTTCCTGGTATTTTTTTCTCCCGGATTGGGATTCAGGAATACCAACAGGGTATTCCAGACCCATGTTCTGCCATTTTTTTCCTGGTCAAGATACATGAACAGATTTTGCTTATCCGCAGAGGGGTCAAGCTTTTTGTTTGAAAAGAGGGAAAGAAGGTCGTAGCCCGTTCTTTCCATCAAATCCATGGCAATTGTGTAGAGAACCTTATCCCAGACACCATTTTCAAGCATTTCCTTGTACAGGCGGAAGCAGGTGCTATAGGGAGGATAACGTTTGGGAAGATCGGACCAGGGGGATCCTGTTTTACAAATCCAGAAAATCCCGTTAATAACGGGCTTCATATTTGTCCGGGGCCTTCCCCGGGTAACTTTCTTTACCGAAACCAATGGTTTAATAAGCTCCCATTGCTCCTTGGTTAATTCATTCATTCTTTCATTTATTTAGGGGTTCAACAATCATTGCGAAAACTGTCAAACACAATATATGAAAAAATAAACTTTATTCCAAAATTATCAGGAAAAAACCGATTCAGGAAACCAAATCAGCTGTATGTTGGCTATACTGGCCGGGATATGGATTAATGAAAATCAAAAGCGTATGCCATACCCAGGTTCTGTTTAAAAACTCAATATCCATCCTCTGGAAAAGGTCGAGGTCATACTTTTCAAAATTTATCTTTTTGCCTTTAAAATACTTCAGGATATTTATTCCGGAATTTTCTTCCAGATAACCTGCCAATTCAAATAGAATGAGATCCCAGTCTCCGGAATCAACCAGCTCTTTGTAAACGCGAAAGCATGTTGAATGGGGCGCGTAACGGCGGGGAATTTCATTCCAGGTTGCACATGTGCGGCAAACCCAAAGGATTCCGTTAACAATACCTCTGATATTTTTCCGGGGTCGACCTTTTTTTTCGGGATTATCTAATTTCTCCAAAACAGGCAATATCCTCAACCACTGGTCCTCTGAAAGATCCATTAAGTTTAATTATTTATTAAGCTACCCTGAAAAAGTCATCATTCTCATCCAATACCTTTCCATAGAAGTGCTTGGGTATGGGCGGATAAGGGCTTAAAAGGGCAATCATTATCTGGTAGGTATTCCGGTTAGTTCTGGCTACATGAGCCATCCTGCGAAAATAGCTGCCTTGTTTTTCCGATCCGGAACCCATTTCTTCATCCAAGGAAAGTCCGAAATAATCAGGATTTTCAGCGTGCTCCCTGTCTAGATAATTATGAAGGGCACGATAAATCTTATCCCAGGTTCCATCAACTACCCATTTGGTATAATAGCGATAGGTTGTTTGAGAAGAGCCGAGTCGTTTCGGAATATTTACCCAGGGTTCATTAGTGGCGCAAACCCAAAGTATTCCATTAACTACATTTCTAAGATTTACGGGTCTCCTGCAGCGAACCGCAGGCTTAGAGGTTAAAAGGGGGGCAATCTTTGCCCATTGTTCATTGGTTAATTCCATAGGTCTGTTTTAAAGTCCAGTTTCCTTTTCCCAACGAAAATTCCGGAAAAGAACTGGTTATTAATACGGTACATTTTCATATTTGTTTCTCTTATTTCTGTTCTTTCGACGAAACCAAACAACTGCCAGACAAAGCCCTGATTAATAGCTTGCAAGTAAGCTAAATCGAGCAAGATCAAGGCATTCGGATCGTCATTTTTTACTTTCACTTTTCTCTCCTAATTGTCTTTTGAGATTCCTGATTCTAAGGGCGATTTCAAAATAATCTCTTTCCCTTTCGAACAAATCAAGAATCCGGCCAACCTCCCCCACCCACTCTTCTTTTGGAGGGATTTCTTTCAAAACACAAATTGAAAAAATGTACTTTTCCCAAAACTCAAGTTCCCTTTCCTCTTCACTTAAGTTCATTTACAGACACTCAATTTTGGAAAAGACAACCGGCATCTACAAAAGACTGGATTTCATCGGGTCCAAAGGGGTTCCTAAAATAAAAGTAAGGAACCTCAATTCGCCGTATCGACAATTCTTCGTCTGCATCCGGAAGTTCTTTCCCGATTAAACCCAGAACGGTTCTGCTCCGTTTCCAATGATTCAACTTTTCAATACATCTTAAAAGGATAACCAAATCGCGGTAATCCTTTTTAACCAAAATATATACCGGCCAATTCCGGGTAGTGAACAGGTGATGGATAACACCATCAACCTGGGTTTCGACTGCCATTCGCTCGGGCGCAATGCCCCATTTGAAAAAGGTATATGAGTTTACACTCATTTCAACCGGGTCGCTCCCGAGGAATAACAGTCTGGACATATTTATCAGTTTATATCTTCCCAACCACCAATAAAGGTGTTGTTATTTGTAAAAACCCTGGTCTGGTAAGGATACGATGATGTACACAAGCGGTCGCCAGTGTCGTATTCATAAATAACAACAACATCTGTATAACCCTTTGCGGTCAGATAGGAAACAACATCTTTGTTGGTAACCAGCATGGCCGAAGAAACAGTGCTAGCTGGTTTTGTAAATGAAGAAAAACTGCCTCCGAGGCTAACCAGCATCAGAATGGCAAAAAATTGGATGAACTTTTTCATGTTTGATTTTTTTTGTCAAAAAAACCACAACAGGCCTTCATTTAAATTGACAAAAAGGTATTATATTTACATTCGAAATGAAGTGTACTACCTATTTTTTATTCATTTTCAATACTTTATATTAATTTTTCCTACATTGGAATGAGCAAATTTCTAACCTATCTGATTAAAAACATAACCCCTGACGAAAAGAAACTAATAAGAAGATATCTGTCTTCTTTCTCGTCAAGGAATGTTAGAGAAACCAAACTGTTAAAATTATTTGACATTTACATCAAATCTTCCACAGCGTATTCTGACGAAATAATTTCAAAAAAAATTTATGGCGTTGAAAAAGTAAAAACCCTTGGAGTCCTAAAATCAAGACTTGAGACAAAAATTCTTGACTCCCTTACTCTTGAAATAAACCTAAAAAAAAAGAAAAATACGGATCTTATTGACATTGCCACATTCAAATGCTGGAATAATCTTCTTACAATTCATTATTTATTAAGAAAAAAGGGCAACTCAATTCTTTTAAATAATCTAATTATCAACACGGAAAATCTAGCCCTAAAATTTGAAATTTTTCCTGTAGCAGTTGAGGTTCTGAGATTAAAAAAGTACATCAAAGGATTTTCAAGTGGCTTAAAGGAATTTTCTCAAATTAATACAGACATTTTAAAGGCAGAGAAAACTAGCCAGTTAATACAAAAAGCTAATGACTACTATTATACTCTAATTTTAAGGAAAGATTTCACAGGATTTTCTGCACCAAAAAAACACTCCGACAATCTTTGGAAAATCATCGGTGAACTGGAAGAAGACTATCATTTAACAAGGGCCTCGGCAATAAAGTACTACAAAAAACTATTGGAAATTGAATACCATACTTTAAATAAAGATTATTTCAACTCAATAAAGTGTACTCAAGAATTACTTAGAATCGTATCAGAAAATCCTGCTATTAAGAGAAAACAAAGGATAAGCTATTGCTATATGAGGCTAGGCTATTTCTCAACATCACTAAAAAATTTCATTAAGGCTGAATCGTATTACAACTCCTCATTAAAACATACAATTGAAGGTGATACAAACTATTGGGTGATTAAAGAACTTTCTTTGCTAAATCATATTTACAAGGGGGATTACAACCTATGTTCTAAATTGATTTCTGAAATAACAAGTAAATACAAGGGTGAAAAATCAATTTTTAGAACCGGAAAGTTCCATTACTATCAGGCAAATATATTCTTCTACCTTCAAAATTTTAAAACATGTAGAAAGAACTTAGGGCTAGTACGAGGGTTTCCATTAGACCTTGAAGGCTGGGACTTTTGTTTTCGAATTTTAGAAATCATGTGTTTAATTGAGTTGGAAGATTTTGATCAATCGGCTATAAGGATTGATGATTTGGTAAGACAATACTATCGTTTGCGGGATTCGGGCGACATAACAGAGCGAAACCTGATGATTTTAACGGTATTGTCTGATATTGCCAAAAAAGGATTTTCATACCAGAACCTTAACCAGAAAACCATTGACCTGGTGCTTCGACTCAGGGAAAAGGGAAAAGGACATTCCTGGGAACCATTTACCCCTGAAATTATTCCCTTTCATGAATGGATTTCAGGAAAATCAAAGGTGTTTTCCCAAAAATCAAAAGCCCGCGTAAAAGTCTGAGGCTTCGGGAATAATTTTTACATTTACGCAAAACCCTTATTTTGCGTTATGGCCCAATTTCAGATTTTTCAGGTGGATGCATTTACTGAAAACTTATTCCATGGCAACCCGGCTGCGGTTGTACCCCTTGAAACCTGGCCTACCTATGAAAAACTGCAAAATATTGCCCTCGAAAACAACCTCAGCGAAACAGCTTTCTTCCTCAAGGAAGAAAACCATTACCACATCCGGTGGTTTACCCCTGCTGTTGAAGTGGATCTCTGCGGTCATGCTACCCTTGCCACCGCCTATGTAATTTTTAATTTCTTTGAAACGGAAGCCCAATCCATAAAATTTCACTCCCGCAGCGGTATGCTGGAAGTAAAAAAGGAAAACGACCTCCTAATCCTGAATTTTCCGGCCGACGAAATCAAAAAGGTTCCGGCTCCTGAAAAACTGGTGAATGCCCTCGGAAAAATTCCTAAAGAATCTTATAAAGGAAAAACGGATTACCTTTTAATATACGCAACCGAAACCGATATTGAGGAAATAGAGCCCGACTTTAAACTGCTGAGTGAAATAAAAGCCAGAGGTATCATTATTTCCTCTAAAGGGAAAAACACCGATTTTGTTTCCCGGTTTTTTGCTCCCCTGTCGGGAATTAACGAAGACCCCGTTACCGGATCGGCACATACTACGCTTACCTCCTACTGGGCGGAAAAACTAAAAATAAAAGAACTGAGTGCGGTTCAGATTTCGAAACGCAAAGGGTTTCTCCACTGCCGTGATCTGGGCAACAGAATTGAAATTGCCGGAAAAGCAGTGCTCTTCTTAAGAGGGGAAATTTTTGTGGATTGAACTACTTCAGGATTACCAAATCCTTCGTAATAACCACTTCCTTTTTTGATCCAATGGAAACATCCTGAATGACAGCTTTCATGGATGTGGTTTGCAAAGTGCTGTCCTTGCTGTAAGCATAAATTTTATAATTCCCGGGCCGCAAATACCGGAACTCAAAGGTGCCGTCGTAGTTGGTTTTCACCCTTTCCGAATAGGTAGCCTCGTCACCATATATAATATACACATCCTCTTCAGGCGCATAATAGCTGCCCAGCAATAAGGTGAAAGAACCGTTATAATCCTTTACCCATACCTTTCCACGAATGGTTGAGTTACCTCCCGATCCGGGTCCTTTGGCGCAGGAAACCATAATAGCCAGGGAAAATAAAAAGATGATATACCTGATCATTTTAAAAAATTTTGATCCTAAATTAATACAATTTTGACACTCCCGATTATCCTGCCTTCAGAAACAGCGGTCAGAAAGTACCCCCCGGCTTTGAGCCCGGCCCTTTCAAAGCGGGATTCAGAATTGCCAGGGAATCGCTGTACCAGTTTCCCCTGCAGGTCATACACCGAAAACTCAATATCCCCCCCGACAAAACCATCTCCCCTGATTTCAATCCTGGCATCGTTGACCACAGGATTAGGGAAAATTTGTATACCTCCAGACAAGCTGGTTTTATCAAACAGGCCAAGGGGGGGACTAAACTCCCACCAGTCTTTCCGGGTTCCGTTTTCGTATCCTGTTCCTGCGTAGCCCATGCCGCCCATGGAAACGGCCACGGCACTTGACCTGGCGCCACCACCAAAGGGACTAACCGTTGCCCATGAGTTTGCAAAGGGATTATATTCCCAAAAATCGGCTACATTGGAAAGTGAGTTGTCGTATCCGGTTCCCACATAACCTTTCCCATTCAGGGAAAAGGCAATGGCACCTTTTCTGGGGCTACCCCCGAAAGAAGCTCTGGGAACCCAGGAGTTGGCCCCCGGGTCAAAAGCAAAAAAATCTGATTTGTTGACACCGTCGTCGCCCAGACCCACATACATTAAACCACCCGATTCAAAGCTAACGGCCAATTGCCTGGGGGTACCCGGAAAATTGGCTTTCTGAACCCAGGTATTATTCGCGGGATCGTATTCCCACATGTCATTTTTGAATCCATTGGCATCCTGTCCAAGTCCGATATATCCTTTTCCATTAAGGCTAAACCCAACGCATTTCCTCCGCGGAGTTCCGGCAAAGGATGCCTTTTGAGTCCATACATCAAAGGCAGCATTATATTCCCAAAAATCATTCAGGTAGGGGTTGGGCCCCTGCCCTGTTCCTATATATCCTTTGGTACCAATGCCGAAACCAACGGCGGCATCCCTGCCCAACCCGGCTCCGGTAGCACCTCCAAGGGAGGTTATCTGGGTCCAGGAATTGGTTGCAGGATTATACATCCAGAATGAACGTTTAAAATCGGTACTGTCGTATCCGGTTCCCACATAGGCTCCATTGCCCAAAACAAATGCGGCGCAGGAAGTTCTAGGGCCACCGGCAAAATCGGCTTTTTGGGTCCATACATTTTGGGCATTTGTTACCGGAATGCCCGGAATTACCCAGGCAAACAAAACGAGGTAATAGAAATTTTTCATAGGAAGATTAGTTTTCCGGAAAGTGAGACGGAAGAAAGGCTTAGTTTAAAAAAATAAACACCGGAAGAAATTTCTCCACGGGAAATTTTTTCACCGGGCAGGTAGTTTTCCCGGCTAAGAATCAATTTTCCCGAATGATCGAAAATTTCCACAAGGCATTTCCGGTTTTCCCAATCAGGACCCAGGGAAAAGGAAAAACTTTCAGTAACCGGGTTTGGAAATACAGAAACACTGCCGGAAGCCATATCATTTACCCCCAAAACCAGGGGCGTGTATTCCCAAAAATCGCGGCGCTTGCCGGTGGCTCCTTTTCCGGTTCCCACATAGGCTTTGTTTCCAATTACAAAAGCTGCAGCATTTCTTCTTGCACCACCCTGGAAGGGAGCTCTGATCATCCAGAAATCTGAATTTGGATCGTACTCGAAAAGTTCATCTCTGTAACCTCCGTCGCCACCCAAAACAACAAAGCCTTTTCCGATGAGCGAAAACGCCGAGCAACTGAATCGTGGTGAACCGGGAAAGGAAGCAATCTGCTGCCAGGAATTGGTGGAAGGACTATACCGGTAAAAATCGTTCAGGAAAAAATCTTCTCCGGCACCCATTCCCACGTAGCCGAAATTTCCAATAACAAAACTGGAAATTGCATATCGAACCCCACCCGGAAAGGGGGCCCGCTGAACCCAGCCGTTGGTAACAGGATTGTACTCCCAAAGCTGATTGGTATAGGTGGATTGTCCCACTTTTCCGCAACACACATAGCCCCGGCCGTTTATGGAAAAACCGGTGGAGTAATAAACGCCTGCACCTCCATAAATCGGACAATTGGCTCTTTGGATCCAGGAATTTGTTACGGCGTTGTACTCCCAGAAATCAGCCAGAATTATTCCCATCCAGGATACGGCATGGTTCACACCACCGCCCACATAACCGGAATTACCAATACCGAAGGCGAATGCATTTCGCCTGAAAGAACCGGGAAGATCTGCTTTTTGGGTCCAGGAATTGGTACCCGAATCGTATTCCCAAAGATCTTTGCGGATTTGTTCGGCGGTATCCTGTCCGCAACCGATATAACCTCTTCCTCCTATGGAAAAGGCAATTGCTCTTTCGCGCTTTCCACCGGCAAAAGTTTCTTTTTTAATCCAGTCATTACCATAATCGGCGCGAAGGAGCAAGGCCGGAAAAAACAGTAACAGAAATAGTTTTAGATACCTCATGATCCGGCTACGATAATTTTTTGAGTGGATAAAATGCCATTACCTGTAATTAGTCTGATAAAATAAATGCCGGCAGGAAGGTTTCCGGTTTCGAAATTTGTTTCCCGCGATTCCAGCATTTGTTCCCTGAGCATTTTACCCGAAAGGGAAATGATTTGAAACTTCAATCCGGTAAATGAAATTTCGGGGTCGGTTTTCAGGGTGGCGAAATCAACTATCGGATTTGGGTAAACAGAAAACAAGGGAGCTCCCGGCTCCGGGGGATTTATCCCGGTAAAATTTCCATATTCCCACCAATCCTGAAAATTAGTTCCGTTGGTTCCTGTGCCGGCATAAGCGCGGTTCCCGATGGCAAAACCAACAAGGTAACGGCGGGCGGTGCCTCCAAAATCCTGAATCTGAACCCAGGAATTGGAAACAGGATCAAACCTCCAGAAATCATCGTAATTGGTTCCGCTGCTGAAATTATCACCGGTTCCCACATATCCGAAACCATTGTAGGAAAAACCACAGGCTTCCATTCGGGGTAAACCGGGAAGGGGTGCTTTTTGTACCCAGGTATTGTTTGTGGGATTATACTCCCATAAATCACCGGTAGGGTTTCCTCCACTGCTTCCCGTACCGATATAGCCTCTGCTTCCTATGGAAAACCCTACTGCGGATTGCCTTCCGCCTCCGGGAAAACTGGCTCTTTGCATCCAGGAATTGGTGACGGGATTATACTCCCAGAAATCAGACAAGCCGGAACCGGTACCGATGTATCCGCGACCATTTACAGAAAATCCAACTGCTCCTCTTCGTGCCTGTCCCCCAAACATGGCCTTTTGTGTCCAGGTGTTTGTAACGGGATTATATTCCCAAAAATCGCGACGATTGCTAAACGTAGTATCACGTCCGGTTCCCACATAACCCAGGTTGCCAATAGAAAAACCGGCCGCGTGATATCTTTTGCCACCGGCATAATCGGCCTTTTGGGTCCAGGAATTGGTTGCAGGATCATACTCCCACCAGTCTTTGTATTGAACATCCACTACGGCGTTGATGTGCCCCAGCCCAATATAACCTCTTCCTCCGATTGAAATGCCGGTAGCCCTATGCCTTGCAGGACCCGGCAGAGAAGCTTTCTGAAACCACCCCAACTCCATTTGTGCCAGCAGGCCATCCGGGAAAAGGGCCAGGGTTATTAAGAAGAGTGAAAGAACTTTTGAACTTTTCATTGAACAACAATTTTAGTTACGGCAAAAAAACCAGTTTCGTTTTCAATCGAAATAAAATAAATGCCGGGCGTTGAAAATCCCGGAATGGAATTTTCTCCTGAAACAAACCTGTCCGCAAGGGTTCGTCCGGATGTGTCGTGTATTTTTATGCGATTGGTACCGGGTGGAATGCCTTTCAGAAAAATGGTTTGAAAGGGAGCGGCAGGGTTTGGCCAGGAAGCAAAAACATCAGAGTTCTCGATATTCAAATCTCCTGTGCAATTGTCGACCGTTAAAATCATAAAATCAGTATTCTGACAGCCGAAGGAGTTGGTAACTATTACCACATAAGAAGTTGTTACGGTAGGATTTGCAAAGGGATTCGGACAAGTGGAACAGGAAAGGTTGGTACCGGGTATCCACTGATACGCAACTCCACCCGTGGCATTAAGCTGGGTTTGCCCGCCAATACAAATTGTTTGATCCGGACCTGCATCGGCATTAGGCAGGGGGTGTACGGTAATATAATTATTAACGGTAATGGAGTCGGAACCCGTGGCATTTGTTACCACCAGCTTTACCTGGTAATTGCCCGGGTTATTGTAACACACAACGGGATTCTGGGAAGTGGAGGTAGCGGGACTTCCACCCTGAAAACTCCAGTTCCAGGTTGTGGGACTATTCATGGTTTGATCTGAAAAAGAAATACAATTTCCCTGGCAGGTAGATTGTGAGGAGGCCGAAAAATTCGCCACGGGAGGGGGTGGCGGTTCATACCAGCGTGCAATATAATTTCTGGGGTTCCCACCGGCAATGGTAAAAGCCCCTCCGGCGTAAAGTTCTCCGTTGTAAACATGCAAGGCCCGTATGTAATCATTCATACCCGAGGACAGGGCAGACCAGGAAGTTCCGTTCCATTTTGCCACCCGGCTGGCGGCAGTAGCCCCGGCCTGGGTAAAATCTCCTCCGGCAATAATGTTTCCATTGTAGGCAGTAATGCCACGAACATAGCTGTTAACACCCGTTCCCAGGGGGAGCCATTGTGAACCGTTATATTTTGCAATTCCACGGCAATTGGTGTTCCCACCTACTTCAATAAAATGCCCTCCCATGTATAGTTCGTTGTTATAAACATAAAGCACCCTCACCGTGGAGTCCAGACCGCCGGGAATTCCCACTGTCTGATAGGCAGTACCGGTCCATTTTACAATGCGGTCGGCGGCACTAAGGTTTGCTGCATTTGCAAAATCACCTCCTATATAAAGAGCCCCGTTATAAACCGCCAATGCCCTTACATCATTATCCAATTCGTTTCCAATTCCCAGGGGGACCCATGATGAGCCTGTCCAGCGTGCGATCCTCCAGCAGGGATTTCCATCAGCGGTGGTAAAATCGCCCGCAGCAATAAGGTTTCCATTAAAAATGGCCAGGGCAAGCACATCATTATTAAACCCGGTTCCCATAGGGGTCCAGGCGCTTCCATTCCAGCGGGCTACACCGTTACAACCCGAACAAGGCTGGTTATTATTCCAGAAATCACCAACGGCAACCAAATCCCCGTTAAAGGAAATAACGGCTCGCACAACAGTTCCTATTCCATTGCCAAAACATCCGTAAGATGTGCCGTTCCAGTTGGCTATTTTATCACAGGGATTATTATTAAAACTTCCGCCGACAACCAGCAGATTATTCCAGGTTCCCAGGCAATGGTCATCATTGTTCAAACCATTGCCAACTGCATTCCATGTTTGAGCCTGGAAAAACAAAGGGGAAAAAAAAGGAAAAAGGAGGAGTATTTTTTTTATCAAGAGATATTGAAATTGGGCTACAAGTTAGGAAAGGAATGGGTTGATTCCAAATCGGTTGAGCCTTGTTTTTGGAATGTTTGTCTATAAAAACCAGGGGTTTATGCTTTAAAAACCGGCTTTGGTTTCGTATATTGGAATGTTTGTATAAAATTAACCCCGGATTGTTGATTATTTTGTAAATTTGTAGTCCGCCAATTAACCAGAAAATGTACGATATCCTAAAACGTTTTGAAGACAAATATGCCGCCCTCAAAAAGAAGGGTTTGCGCATAGAAGGTTTAAAAATGGTTGATCCCGTGAAACGCACGCATGTGATCAACATTTCCCGTCCTTTTGTATTTGACATGCGCGGTTTGCCCAAAAAATACGAGGGTTTGATGGTAAAGGGAAAAATCGAAGGTGATCTTCCCGAAGAATTCAAAATTGACCGCACCAAGTCAGACTGGCAGAAGCGAGAGTACATCTGGGCTCCCGAGCGTTTTGAAAAATTTGTTGATCGTTGCGGGGAAACCATCCGCAAACAGTTGGGTCAGCCTGAAATGTCGAAAAAGGAAATGCTGGATGCTTTATGTTTCGGCGATTTCTCCGAGCATAAGAAAGCCACACTGAAGGCCATTAAAGAGGGAAAAATCCCTGCCTACAATAAGAATTAAATCTACTTTGCCCCTATATTAACCCCGAAATTTTCGGGGTTTTTTATTTATTTTCACCAAAAAAAGAGAGCATGGGGGCTTTTGTAAATTTCAGTATTTCGGACGGGGTGGGAACCGTAAACTTCTTTCATCCCCAGAGCAATTCACTACCGGGTGATATTCTTCGAAAGATTGCTGCGGAAATTACGGCTGCGGGAAAAAACCCTGATGTAAAAGTTATTGTTTTAAAAAGTGAGGGAGAAAAAGCCTTTTGTGCCGGGGCCTCATTCGATGAATTGGTTTCGATAGATAATCTGGAAACCGGAAAAATATTTTTTTCGGGATTTGCCGCTGTTATAAACGCTATCCGCAAAGCACCCAAATTTGTTATTGCACGCGTTCAGGGGAAAGCGGTAGGAGGCGGAGTTGGCCTGGCATCTGCAGCCGATTTGGCTTTTGCCCATGAATCGGCTTCGGTTAAACTGAGTGAACTGGCAGTGGGCATTGGTCCCTTTGTGGTTGGACCGGCCGTAGAACGCAAAATCGGAAAATCTGCCTTTTCCCTGCTCAGTATTTCCGCCACAGAATGGAAATCTGCCGCATGGGCTTTAGAGAAGGGCTTATATGCCGGAGTTTTCAATACGGTAACGGAATTAGATTCGGCCATTGAAAAAACAAGTGGAATTCTGGCAGGTTCCTCACCCGAGGCCATGGCAAACCTGAAGTCTGTTTTGTGGGAAGGCACCGAAAACTGGGATAAACTGCTTGAAGAAAGAGCCGGAATTTCCGGGAGACTGGTGTTGAGCGATTTCACCCGAAATGCCATTGCGGCTTTTAAAGCCAAATAAAAAAATAAAAGCATGAGTAAAACCGAAAATACGGTCATGAAATCTTCCCGGAAAGGAATTCCATCGGAACTACTCTTAAAAGCTTTTCACCTGATGTGCCAGGCAAAAGCCATGGCCGAACTTTTTGAAAAAAACAAAGAGGTTACGGCGAAATATGTTCACGCAACTTCCCGCGGTCATGAAGCCATTCAACTGGCTCTCGGCCTTCAGTTATTACCTCAGGATTTTTTATCTGCTTATTATCGCGACGACAGTATTTTACTTGGTATTGGCATGCAGCCGTATGAATTAATGTTGCAATTGCTGGGCAAGCGTGATGATCCATTCAGCGGGGGGAGGACCTATTACAGCCATCCCAGTCTCCGACGGGAAAATATGCCTAAAATTCCTCACCAGTCTTCGGCAACCGGGATGCAGGCCATTCCAACAACCGGTATTGCCATGGGAGTTCGCTACCGCGAAAAACTGGGTTTGGAGGAAGTTCGTGAAGGGGGCAAAGCCGTAACGGTTTGCTCGCTGGGCGATGCATCTATTACCGAAGGGGAAATAAGTGAAGCTTTTCAAATGGCGGTTTTGAAAAAACTGCCGATTCTTTATTTGGTTCAGGACAACGAGTGGGATATTTCTGCTCATGCTTCCGAAATCCGTTGTCAGGATGCCACAGAATATGCAAGAGGATTTAAGGGACTTGAAACCAGAACCATCGACGGAACGGATTTTATTCGTTGCTGGGAAACGGTAAAGGAAGTATTGGATCTTATCCGAAAAGAAAGAAGACCTTTTTTAATTCACGCGAGAGTTCCTTTGTTGAATCACCATACCAGCGGGGTAAGAAAGGAATGGTACCGGGATGATTTGGAAACTGCCGCCAAACGCGATCCTTTTCCCAAGTTCAGAAATCAGTTGCTGGTTTTGGGACACAGCGTATATGACCTTGGCAAAATCGAAGAAAAAGCCAAACAGGAAGTAGAAGCCGATTACCAAAAAGCCCTGGAAGCTGAAGATCCCCGTCCGGAAGATTTATTTACCCACGACTTTGCCCCTACACCGGTTACCGAAGAGAAAGGGAACAGGAGCCCGGAAGGAAAGCAGGCCACCGTAATGGTCGATTCAGCCCTTTTTGCCATCAGGGAATTAATGACAAAGCATAAAGAATGTTTGCTGTATGGGCAGGATGTGGGGCGCAGACTGGGGGGAGTATTTCGTGAAGCTGCTACCCTTGCACAACAATTTGGTGATGAAAGAGTATTTAACACACCCATTCAGGAAGCATTTATTGTGGGGAGTACCGTGGGGATGAGTGCGGTTGGATTAAAACCCATCGTTGAAGTTCAATTTGCCGATTATATATGGCCCGGGCTTAATCAGTTATTCACTGAAGTTAGCAGAAGCTGTTACCTCACCAACGGAAAATATCCGGTGAGTATGATACTCCGGGTTCCCTGCGGTGCATATGGATCAGGAGGTCCCTACCACAGTTCTTCCGTGGAAAGTGTGGTTTGCAATATTAAAGGATTGAAAGTTGCCTACCCTTCTACCGGAGCTGATTTAAAAGGACTGATGAAAGCCGCTTATTATGATCCAAACCCTGTGGTAATGTTTGAGCACAAGGGTTTGTACTGGAGCAAGATAAAAGGCACCGAGGAGGCAAAAACCATAGAGCCTGACGAACACTATATCATTCCTTTCGGAAAGGCGAGAATGGTTCAGGAATGCGCATCATCAGATTCAGAGAGCACCTTATCCATCATTACTTACGGCATGGGAGTTTATTGGGCAAAAAATGCTGCGAAAAATTTTCCCGGCCGTGTAGAAATTATTGACCTGAGAACCCTGGTTCCATTGGATGAATCAACGGTATTTGCATCGGTAAAAAAACACGGTCGCTGCCTTGTGGTTACGGAAGAGCCATTCCAAAACAGTTTTGCTCAAGCCTTATCCGGACTTATTTCCGGAAATTGTTTTGAATATCTGGATGCTCCGGTGCGCTTAATAGGGTCGGAAAACCTTCCTGCCATTCCACTCAATTCCGTTTTGGAAGCCACGATGTTGCCCAATGCCACAAAGGTGGCCGATGCCATTAAGAATTTGCTCGATTATTAATCTTTATTTTTTTGCGGGCAGGAACCGGATAAAGTAATAGGTTCCCTGAACATTCATTTTATGGATGGTACCATCCAATTGCTCCACAAGAATTTTCACCAGTTCAAGTCCAAGCGTTTTGGAGTTCACGGTATCTGCAAAGGGGTCGCCTTCGAATCCGCGCCCGTTATCGCCTATGGTTAACTCAAAATAACCATCCGGATTGCTGTGAATTTTAACGAATATCTCTCCTTTATCGGTATGTGAAAAGGCATACTTCAGGGAATTGGAAATTATTTCGTTGAAAATAAGTCCCAGGGGCATAATGGTATTCAGGTTCAGATAATTTACCGTGAGATCCACTTTCAGGTCAATATTCTTATTTACCCCGTAAGTTTCAATCAGATTATTGAGCATCAGGGTAAGATATTCCCTTACATTAATTTTTGAAACTTCATTGCTCCGGTAAAGGCTTTCGTGAACGAGGGCAATGGATTTAATTCGGTTTTTACATTCTTCAAAAACAGCCAAAGACTGTTCGTCTTTAATATTTGAAGATTGGATGTTAATCAGGGAATTGATAACCTGGAGATTGTTTTTAACCCGGTGATGAATCTCTTTCAGTAGTACTTCTTTCTCTTCTTTCTGGCGGGTAAGTTCTGCGGTACGAACATTTACCATCTCTTCGAGTTCCTTATTCTGGCGTTGCAAATTTGCCTTCTTAAACCGGTTGTATTTATCTATGCCGAATAAAAATCCGCCCAGGCAGAGTAAAATAAACCACCAGCTGGCCCAGAAGGGATAAAGTATCCGGAATGAAAAAACAGCATATTCACGGCTTTCCACTCCATCAGAGTTCAGGGCTTTTACCTTTAGCGTAAAGTTTCCTGCCGGCAGATTTGAATAAGTGGCAAAATTCCGGTACCCGGGTCTGCTCCACTCTTTGTCGAACCCTTCCAGTTTAAAACTATACTGTATGTTTTCGGGTAAAAATTTTGAGGTTGAAGAAAACTCAAATGAGATGTTGTTTTGGCCGTAAGAAAAAACATGATTATAAGGCAGGTTAAACCAAGGGCTCAGGCTGTCCATAAACCGTTCCCATTTTACATCTTCAAAAAATAACTGAATATTTCGAATGAAAACCTGGGGTGGCAGCGTATCGGGAAGTTCTTCGGAGGGACTATATTTTATGGCTCCCTTAATGGTTCCAAACCAGATATTTCCATCATTATCCATACAGGTAGCACGGGTATTGCATTCGATGCCCCGAAATCCTTCCCGCTGTCCATAATTTTTAACGGAAACAAAATTTCCTTCGGCATTAATAATAACCCTGTCAACCCCCTCATTGGTTCCTACCCACAGGTTATTATTCCTGTCTATATTCAACAAGTAAACCGTGCCCGAAGAAAGTCCGTCATTCTCATTAAAGTTCCGGAATTTAACCCCATCGTAACTCATTACACAGCGATCGGTTCCAATCCAGAGAATACCATTTTTATCTTTTACCATAGATCCGAAGTAGGCATTGCATGCGCTTTCGGATTTAATCTGAGTTAGTTTTTCATTGTAATAAAAATACAATCCGTCGCCGGTTCCAAACCATATTTTTCCGTCGGAAGTTTCTGTGAAAGAATAAACATTGGGGTTATTCAAACCGTCTCCGGGTCCGATTCCTGTTACCTTGTTTCCTGAAATTCGAAACAGCCCTTCCCCCTGGGTACCTACCCACAAACTACCCCCCTTATCAAAAAAAAGCGCCCGTACTATTACATCCTTTTTGCTTCCCAAAGGAAAGGGACTAATCCTACCTCCCTGATAAAAAAACAATCCTTTATTGGTTCCGATCCAAACTTTATCCGCACTATTACTGGCAAAACAACTAATTCTTTCGGCAGGTATGGGAATAGTTTGGAGTGATTTCCCGTCCCATCTGGCAAGGCCATCGCCCAGGCTTCCGGCCCAGAAATTTCCGTTAAGATCCTGATGAAGGGCAAAAACTCCTTCGGAAGAAAACACAGGTAAGTTTGAATAATAGATAAACCGGTCGTCACGGTACGACATAATTCCGGCTCCATTGGTTCCAACCCAAATAAGTCCGCTTTTATCCTCACAAAGGGAATTGATATTATCGGAGCTGAGGCCATTTTCTTTTTTCACAGAAATCACTTTTCCATTCTGTAATTTGTAAAGGCCTTCTCCCATGGTTCCCACCCAAAGTCTGTTTCGCTGATCAAACAAAAGGGAAGTAACCGAATGTTTTAATTTAATTCCATTCAGATCAAAGGGCTCCCAGGCTTTTGTGGTGGGATCAAAGAGGAAAAACTGGGAAGGGCTTTCAAAAACCAAAACTTTTCCACCGCTAAAGGATGATATGGCAGAAATATTACCATTTGGCCGGTTTTTCGATTCCGTAAGTCTTTCTAATTTTCCTTTGGAATAAATGTAGCAACCGGAAGTGCTGGCCAGCCACAATTGGCCTCTTTCATCTCTGAACAGTTTGTTAATTTTTAATGGCTCGTAGGAAACGGGGTCTTTTGTTATGGAAACAATTTCCCCCTTATTCATAACGCAAAGACCGTCATGAGATCCAATCAGCAATCCTGCTTCAGAATCGAACAACAAGGACGTAATGTTATTAGATACAAGACCGTTTTGAATGGTAAACCTGCTAAAAGTTCTTCCATCGAAAGAACAAAGTCCGCCCCAGGTAGAACCGAACCACATAGCACCGTTGGCATCTTCGGCAATGGAAGTAATAATCTGCCCTGAAAGTCCGTCCTTTTCTTCATAGGTAACAAAATTTCTTCCGTCGAACCTGCATACCCCTCCCCCGGCGGTTCCCACCCATAAAAATCCACGGGAATCTTCAAACATGGCCAGAGCCTGCGATTGGGAAATCCCGTCTTCCAACCCATAAGGCCTGAAGTTATAAACCTGAGATACCAGCCAGGCCGGAAGGAAAAAAAGCAAAAAAATCGAAGCCGTAGTTTTTCGGGCAGTCTTAAACATAACCTTCCAAAGGTATCAATAATTCTCGTTTTTCAACTTCAAAATACCTATACCTTTATTCCATAAGTTCTGAATTTTTCCTCCAGAAAAAATCCAATTTCATCAATAGATTTGAATAACTGGTCGAAAGAATCTATCACGAAATATTTGTTTTGAATTACATCGTTCCGAAAGCCTGTATTCAGAACCGTTCCGGCTTCAAATTTCAGGAGTTCCGGCTCCCTCCCAAGGGCATGAGTAATCTCGCCGGAAGATGACATAAGGCCGGCTCCGTAGGCTTTTATTTCTCCTTTCTTATCCTTCATAAGACCAAACTCTATGGTAAACCAGTACAACCGGTTCAGCATTTCAATGGCTTCAGGAATGTCCCTGAATTTGATGGCCAGTGTGGCCACACCCGTAAAAAATCCGGTGTATTCCTTATGAGTCAGTAAGGGAAGGTGACCAAAAGCATCGTGAAACATATCCGGCTCTTCAATATATTCAATCTGGCTCCGGTTTCTGATCCAGGTTGAAGAAGGGAACTTTTTTTGTCTGAGAAGATCGAAAAATTCACCCGGAGGAATAATGCCGGGAACTACTTCAACACTCCAGCCGGTGGTTTCAGCAAGCACTTTATTCACTTTGGAAAAATCGGGAATCAAGCCATCAGAAAACCCAATAATTTCAAGGGCTTTTAGATATTCGGCACAGGCAAACTTTTCAAGGTTAGGCATTTGCCGGTCGAGCAAAAGTTTCCATACTTCGAAATCTTCATTGGTGTAATTAGCGTAATTCTGTTTCATGGTTGTAAAATTTAGGGTAAAAAAAAACCACCGGTTATCCGGTGGTTCAGCAATAGGAAAATTATAACCTAGACCGGATATCGGCGGAATTTATAGTGGTAATAATAGTTCTTGTGAATCATAACAGGTACAATATTAAACAAAATTACATTTCCGGCAAAAAAAAAGCCGCCCCCGGGGCGGCTTTGCTAAATACTACTCTGGTTATTGGATCATCCAGGTCTTGCTTCCGGAAAGAATTTTATCCAGTGCTATAGTTCCTTTTTTGGAGGTAACAGCTTTTAATTGCTCTTCCACCAATTCATCGTAGCAGGGACGATCTTCCACATAGAATATACCAAAGGGTCGTGGCAGGTGTCCGGGTGTTTTTGGATCGGCAAAAAACCGGGCCAGAAGGGTGGCCTTGGTTTTATCTCTCTCGTCATGTATCCAAAGGTCGTCAAGCGACACACCACCTTCTTTAACATTCACAATAACAGGTTTTAATCCGTCGAGTTTAACTCCGAATTCTTCGTTGGAGCCGAAAACCAATGGTTTTCCGTTTTCCACAAATAATCCCTCAGATTTTTTGGTGTCTTTCTCGGTATAGGTAAAGAAGGCACCATCATTAAATACTGGACAATTCTGATAAATTTCCACCATGGATGTCCCCTTATGAGTATGTGCCCGCTTCATTACCATTTGCATGTGCTTTGGATCGCGATCCATGGTTCTGGCGAAGAAAGTTCCTTTGGCTCCCAATACCAATTCTGATGGGTTGAAAGGAAAATCGAGTGAGCCGAAAGGTGTGGACTTGGTTACTTTTCCAACCTCGGAAGTAGGTGAATATTGTCCTTTCGTAAGTCCGTAAATTTCGTTATTAAACAACAGAATATTCAGATCCGGGTTACGGCGAAGCACATGAATAAAGTGATTTCCACCGATAGACAAAGCGTCACCATCGCCGGTTACCACCCACACGGAAAGATCGGGTCGTGTAAGTTTCAATCCTGTAGCCACAGCAAAAGCACGACCGTGGATGGAATGCATGCCATAAGTATCCATATAGTATGGAAAACGCGACGAGCATCCGATTCCGGAAACGAAGGCAAATTGTTCTTTCGGAATTCCAAGATCCGGAAAGATGGTTTGAACCTGTTTGAGGATTGAATAGTCGCCACATCCGGGACACCATTTTACATCCTGGTTAGAAGCAAAATCTTTGGTGGTTAATTTTCCCGGGTTGGGAGCCGTTGTTGTGGACATATTTTTATTTTTTCAGCGTTTCTAAAATTTTCACTCTCAGTTCATCAGTATGGAAGGGCAATCCCTGAATTTTATTAAAGCTCTCGGCAGGAATCAGAAACTCATCTCTGATCAAACGACTTAGCTGGCGGTTGTTCATTTCAGGAATCAACACTTTTTTGAACTTTCCAAGCACCTCGCCCAGATTTTTCGGGAAAGGATTCAGGTATTTAAGATGCACATGAGCAACACTATGACCTTGCTTAATGAGATCTCCAACGGCAGATCGAATGGCACCATAGGTTGATCCCCAACCGAGCACACACAGGTCAGCATCGGGCTTTCCGGAGTCTACTTCCTGTAATGGAATATAGTTCTCGATCATTTTAATTTTAGCGGCTCTCATCTTAACCATGAATTCATGGTTTTCAGGATCGTAGGAAACGTTTCCAGTTTCGTGCTGTTTTTCAAGTCCGCCGATGCGGTGCATCAATCCCGGAGTTCCCGGACGAATCCAGGGCCGTGAAAGTTTCTCATCTCTTTTGTAAGGAAGAACCTGTCCGTTATCGCCATTAGCCTTTTCCAGGAATTTGGCTTTTATTTCCTTAAGATCATCTGACTTTGGGAATTTCCAGGGTTCAGATCCGTTAGCCACGTAACCATCCGAAAGGAAGATTACAGGTGTCATGTGTTCAATGGCCAGACGACAGGCTTCAAAAACTCCGAAAAAGCAATCGGAAGGAGAAGAGGCGGCAATGATGGGAAGCGGTGCTTCACCATGACGGCCGAACATGGCAATCATTAAATCGGCCTGTTCTGTTTTTGTAGGCAGTCCGGTGGATGGTCCGCCCCGCTGCACATCCACAAGCACGAGAGGAATTTCAAGAATCATGGCCAGGCTCAGTGCTTCGCCTTTAAGGGAAACCCCGGGTCCTGAAGTGGAAGTGATTCCCAAAGAACCACCGAATGCAGCACCAATAGCTGAGCAAATGGCAGCGATTTCGTCTTCGGCCTGGAAGGTTTTTATGCCCAGGTTTTTGTACTTCGAAAGCTCATGCAAAATATCAGAAGCAGGAGTAATCGGGTAGGAACCGAGGAAAAGCGGCAAACCTGACTTTTGAGAAGCGGCCACAAATCCGATGGCAGTTGCCTGGTTTCCGGTAATGTTGCGGTATTCACCGGCGGGCAGATCAGCCTGATCTACTTTAAAGCGGGTGGTAAAAACTTCGGTAGTATCGCCGTAATTCCATCCCGACTTCAGTGCCTTGATATTGGCAGCAGCTACTTCCGGTTTTTTGCCAAATTTTTCGTTAATGAAATTTATGGTAAAATCCATTTTGCGATCGAACATCCAGTAAAGGAGTCCAAGCACAAACATATTTTTCGAACGCTCTATTTCTTTGTTACCAAGACCTGAATCAGCCAAAGCATCTTTAGTGAGTTTGGTGATATCCGCTTTGTAAACAACATAATTGGAAAGGGTATCATCTTCCAGTGGTTTTGCACCGTCGGGATATTCTGCAAGCTTCAGATTTTTTCCGTCAAATCCGGAAGTGTTTGCAATAACAATTCCACCCTTCTTAAGATTGGGAAGATCTACTTTCAATGCGGCAGCATTCATGGCTACCAACACATCAAACTGATCACCGGGCGTATTGATTTCACGCGATCCGAAATGCACCTGAAAACCG
>CALEYQ010000047.1 GCA_937924855.1 uncultured Bacteroidota bacterium
TCTGATTACCGGCAGAATCGGTTTTTACAATAAAGAACTGGTTGCTGTTGTTGCGGCCGGAGAGTATAAAGCCTCCATCGAGTGTAAGTTGACCTGAAATAGCATCTTCCGAGCCGGAGGTTCCGTAAGTTTTTAACCATTGCTGATTACCCAGGGAATCAACTTTTAACAGGTAAAAATCGCTTTGGCCATTTCCAAATGATTGGGTCCAGCCAATAATTGCAAATCCCGAATCAGGAGTTTGAATTATTCGGTTTCCATTTTCTCCGTTTGGCCCACCATAGACTCTTGTCCAAATAGTGTCGCCCTGTAAATTAAATTTATAGAGGACGATATCAGGGTTTCCGCCAAAGGACTCAGATCCAGTAAAGAAAACAAAAGAATCTTTCAATAAGGAGGAGCGGGAAGCACCACCTGAAAATACGAATTGAAATTTGTAAAACGGTTTTGAGAAAAGGGAATCTCCGTTAATTGATAATTTAAAAAAATGAGTTCCGAATCTTTGTGTCGGGAAATCATAAACTACACCTACAAGATAATAATTGTTTGAAAATTCTAATGGAGTAATAAAGCTTCCCGGAAAGCCATTAAACTCATAATTTTTATTAAAATAAGTTTGGCTTTGCAATGGTTGTGGATTCAATTGCATCAACAAAAGAAGGGTAGGAAAAAGCTTTAAGGCCTTATTCATTGGAGATAATTAGTTTTCCGGAAAGGTTTTCCCCAGAACTTAAAACACAGACAACAAAGTAGAGCCCAGGTGCAAATGAACAATTAAGGCGCAAAGTGTATTCCCCATTTGAAAACCTTGTGTCATGGAGTTTTTCTCCTGTGGATGAAAATATATCCACAAATAGCGGATAATTGTTTTCAGTTGTAATGCACGTAAGTTCAAAGAAATTTTGAGCGGGATTAGGGCTTATAAGTAATTTGGATTGTTTTGTTTCTTTAAACTCCAGGGTGTTGGCTATTCTATGGTTGGCTATGCTATTTGAAGGAAGTCCATAAGGCTCCCGGGAGTATTCCCTGCCAGCGAGGATCCGCAGAGCCACCCTTGAGTTAATTGCAAAATCAAAATTTGAAATTGCCAGTTGTGAAATTTGTTGGTATTGCTGTTGGTTCATTTCCTTCCAGGATAGACTATCTTTTAAGAGCTCAAGTTTAATTTTTGCATTATCGCAAAAGTTGCACCCATAATCACAGCCCCGGTCGTCAAGTTCATAAATTAAGCTATCGGCATAACCCAGTTTCCTTTCCTCAAGCACAAGAGGCAGTATTTGGTGTAATGAAGATACGGCAGAATCTTTAATTATGGAAATGGCCGTGTCAATGATATTATTATCAAGGCAATAGCGAATAAGGTCATTTTCCCAGTTCATGACAATGCTGTTCTGTGCAATGATCTCATTTTCTTTTTCTGCTCTGGGGGAAATACCCCTTTGGTGAGCCAATACCTCCTGGACAATTCCCAACGGTAAGTTTAATTGTGTGAATTTTGACCAGACTTTTGACGTTACGGGAGAGTTTTCGATAATTATCTGTTTAATATGACCCGGAGGTTGAACGGGAAATTTATTCAGGTAAGAAATCAAAACCGTATCGCTTAAGTAGGGAGACCTTTGAAAGAGGTAGTTTTTTAAATTTCCCGGCGAGCTTGAACCGTTAATATAATTAATGACAGCCGAAGTATTTCCTCCATCGATAAGATTTTGGTACTGGTTTAGCAAAATTCTAAGAGTAGATTTTGATGAGTCTAATCCAATTGAAATACAGGGCAGGGGGCACGGGTTTTGAGTTACAAAAGGACACGAGTTATTTCCTAATGTTATTTGGCAAGGGTTTAGATTGTTGTTATTTGTACAATTTGATGATGGAACGAATGAGGGTTGATCACTATAGGTAAACTGGTTGGTATTCTGGGTCACCAGGAAGAGCATTTCATTATTTCCTGTACATGCAGGATCAAATTTGTTCCCTGCTTGTGTGCTTGCCGTAATACAGGATCCCTGGTTTTTTAGACTTCCCGTTATTCCCGGTGTGCTCTGGGTTGGCATTCTTCCTGTAGAGGTCCAATCGAAAAGGGAATGATTTAGGAACTCATTACATTTAATATCTACCCCAAAAGAGTCCTGTGGCATCCCATTGTTGCCTTCTGCCTGGATACCTACAGATGTTCGGAAGATTTTATTTTTGTAAACAAGTCCTGCTCCCAATCCGGTTCCATTAATATCATCCCTGTTGCTGCGATTGATTACAATTCCATAGGAACAGGAATCACAGGAAAGGTCTCCTGCAGGGAATATGTTAGAAAATTCGTTGATTGAATTTTCATAAATTTTAAAGTCATAAGCTCCAATGGTGTAAATTCCTACGGGTTTATCAAATCCTTTTTCAAGGGAAAGAGGGGTATAGCCTATTCTTGGGGAAGGTGGTACCGTAAAATTACAACGCAAAACCTCAGAGTATCGTGTTCCTTCCAAAACCAGTGCGTGAATATTATTATTGAATGTTGCACCATCAATTTTTATAAAATCTACCGAAAGAGGAAGGCCCATGGCCCAAACTCCTTCTGTAAGGTTTTCGAAATGGCAGGGAAGTGTGGGATTTAACTTGAATCCGGCATCCAGGGCATATATACCGGTACCCCTTAGATGAGGCTTAAATAAATTGGGATTGCATTTAAACTGGCAGGATCTAATGCCCACATTTTTCACATTCCAGAGGCTAATGTGAAAAGCAGCAGCACGGGGTTCCCCATTTACCTGGTAGGCATCATCCAGTAAAAAGTCAGTGGTTTCAAAAATGCAATTTTGAATAAGTGAGGCATTATCCAGAATGGATTGTGTGGCAACATTAAAATGTTTAAAGGAACCAAATTCAATTCCCTTGTAATTATTTGTAAACCTTGAATGTGTAAGCCGGACAATTCCACCATTGAAATTTACCGGATCAGTCCGCTTTAAAACCGAAACCGCAGTCCTTGCATTAGACACATCGCAATAATCCAATTGCAAAAAGCCCATAAATGGATTGTCAACAATCGGGTATTGGCTTTTGGAAGTTGTTCCTAAAACTTCTATTCCCTGCCACATTAATTGGCATGCGGAAGTAATGCTTGCCCGGTTATTCGCCGTTGCCTGAACCCATAATTTTCCCCCCGGCTCAATTATTATTTTTCCCATAGGTCCAAATTCCAGCCTTATACCGGGTTTTATGATAAGGGTGCTTTGTCCGGTTATTCTTAATGTTTTCGCAATTTTAACCGTATTGTTGGCGCTGGTTGGAAACAGGATGGGAAGGGATGTCTGGCTCCACACAACGGGATTTCCGGGATCTGTTGCAACATTATTAATAAGAACATCTATTGCGTCATAAAACGAAGCATCATAACAACGAAATGCACAATCAGGACTGGAGATTGGATAGGTTACATAGTTTATTGTCCCCCCAAGGGAATTATCAATTACATAATTTCCATTGGTTTGGTTCGTGTCCAATTCAATAACCGCCCCAGGCCCCAGCGTTTTTAAAACGGCATCCATGATAGTAACACAGGGCTGAATTCTGAGTTTGCTGCCCGGTGAAACATAATAATAGGACAGCCTTTCGTCGATGGGGGTATGTGGGTCATCGCTGAGGGTAAATTGACTGCTAATGGGAATTTCAAGGAAGTTGTTGTAAAGGGAGGCGGGATCATTGGCCTGAATTAACTGCTGGCTGGGGAAAATACCATGAACAGTTTTGAAAGTAAATCCTGAAGGAAATACCAGATCTACATTATTGGTAATGGTAACTTCAGATGGATTGTAAACAACCTTTTCCCGAAATTTGAAAACGGCAGCCAGGTCAATGGGCCTGTCAATTTTATAGTTGTGTTTTTCTCCGGGAGTTTTTACAAGTAATCCCGATGAATCAATGTATCCTGCAAAATGCTGGCCTGTTCCATGCCCCAATAGGAACGAGGGAAGGGAATAGGGCGGCGGATATGCAAAAGTATCTTTTGGAAAGCTCCATTCTGAAGGATTTGCAGGGGCAAAGTTAATGCATGAATTATTTGATTGAAATTTTGGAGGATAAAGGTTTGGCGTATTTAAAAAGTTTCCTGTTACCGGTGGATTGTTATAGGAAATTTGGTTTGGGAAAGTAAAGTAAGGAAACAAAACAATGTCGTGTTCCGGAGCCGAGGTGTTTCCGTTGTTTGACTTAAAGGGATAGTGACGCATCCTGCCCCTTGTGTGATCCATAACAAATGAAAATGAATCGACCGGGATTCCGTTACACTCAAGGACAAGGGTATGTTTTAAAATGGTATGAGGAAAAATCGTTCTGGAAACACCAAGCGTGCTATGAATTAATCCACTTGCTAACATACATTTTACCCCATCGGCATTTCCGGGCGGGAATACTTCCGAAAAATAATTGCTCAGGATTAAAAAGGGTTGAAGAGGTACCTGTATTCCCCATCCGGTTTGGGAAAAACTGGATTGGGATGGAATTACGAAATTTTTAGTTGTTGAAGAACTGTTTTGGCATTCTCCGGGAGGACATTCCGGAATGAAGGGAAAGGAAACCGGTTGAATAGTATGTTTAAGTTGATACCCGGATAAATATTTTCTAAAATAGTTCCAGTGATGATTTGTGGGAAATACCTGGTATTCACCATTAAATCCCTGCATGGCTTGTGCATGGGGAGGAACAATTGAAACAGGTTGCCCGGAATAGTTTAGATAGGGGTCAAAAGCATTTTGCCCCAAGGAAACAGTTTGAAACAGATTTAAAAAAATGAAAATCGGAACAAATTTATTTAACCGGAATTTACTTAGTTGGATTGCTGAGAAGAAGGCGCTCATGGGATTAAATTTTAAAACCAATATTATTCCAAAAAACCACAAAAAGCAATACCCCCGGAAAAAATCCGGTTCCCAACCCGTATTTCTGAAAAATCAACAAGCCCCCAAACCCTTTGTTTATCATGGGTTTAAACCGCCTTCAAAATACCACATTAAAATTTGGTTTTAAATTAAAACCAAGCCGGTTTTAAAATTGTTCCAAAAAATGTTGTAAGGAAGGGGGTTGAATTGAAAAAAAGCCATCCTTAAAATCTGTATTTGAGATCCGTTTTTAAGCGTTTATAATCGATTATAAACGTTTAATCACCTGCTACTGATTTTGTAAATTGTAATTTGCAAGCGGGGAAGGCGTGAAACGCCCCCGGACAAGAATGGTCGTTGAGCCTGTCGAAACGACAAGGGGGAGCAAGAACTATCCCTTCGACAAGCTCAGGGACCATCCTTCTCCGCTGTGGCGGGTGCAAGCACCCATTCACCGGGCCCCGGCCTTCATTTCACCCCTTTTTCTTTCTTATAGGGCCTCACCTTCTCTTGGTTTTATCAAATCCATTTACTTTTTTGGGAAATTATTTTAAATTTGGTAAAAGGTATTATCCCGAAACTTGAAATCTCCTTTTTCTTCTTTCTTTTTTTTCAGTTTCCGTTTCATCCAATATTTTTTAGCAGATGTAGAACGGGGTAAAATGTCGGTGGTAAGATGAGCTTTAGATCAAAAACTATATTTTTTATTCTTCAATTGCTTTGTCTGAAGTTTTCAGCACAGCAATGGTATCCGGTTCCGAATAATTCTCATAATTACTATCCGGTAAGTCTGGGAACATATAATAATAAGCTTTTTGCAGGGGGAGATTTTACCCAGATAGGGGGATCTTCAGCAACAAGGGTTGCCGGGTATGGAGGAAATTGGATTGCCATGCAAAGTGGGGCAAATGGAGGATACCCGGAAGCATTTGCTGTTTATAATGGAAGGCTATATGCTGCTGGATTTTTTACGAATATGGCAAGCGTTCCACTTTCAAATTCCATTGCATGCTGGGATGGATCCCAATGGTTTGGGGCAGGAAATTTTACTTATACCGGACATGTTTACTCCCTCTGCGTTTACAATGGGGAGTTGTATGCAGGAGGCAATTTTACCCAGATGGGAGGTGTTCCCTGCAACCGCATTGCCAAATGGAACGGAACCTCATGGAGCGCCGTGGGCGGAGGGGTAACAGGAGGCATTTCACGGGTTGAAGCGATGACTGTTTATAATGGAAAACTATACGTGGGTGGATCATTCAATTGGGCGGGAGGCAACCCGGCCTGGTATATTGCAAGCTGGAACGGCATCCAGTGGGATAGCGTGGGTAACGGAATGAACGGACCGGTAGAAGCTTTGATTACGGACACTATTAATAATTGTCTTTATGCTGCGGGTGGGTATTCACAGGCCGGAACCCTGACATCCCTCGGAATATCAAAATGGGATGGAGTAAATTGGACCCCCGTAGGCAACGGCCTTGATACCCTCTGGGGAACCAAAGTGTTAGGGCTTTACAATAATGAATTGTATGGTGGAGGAGGTAATTATACCGTTACTCAATACGGAGATACTCTTAGAAATTTTTACAAATTCAATGGTTCAAAATGGATTTCTGCAGGGGATTTAAATGGTTCTCTGGAGGCAATTCAGGTATTCAGTGGCAATTTATATATAGCCGGATCATTTACCCAAATCGATACCTCCGCCATCCGCTACATTGCCTGCATGGGACCCAATTGCCTTACGGTTGGCCTGGAAGATCCGGAAATAAAAACCGGAAAGGTCAATCCTGTGTTCCCCAACCCCGGCAGCGAAAAGATTTATATTCCCTGCCTGCTTCCTGCAAACTGCGGAGGCTGGATAAAAATATACGATACTACGGGTAAACTAAAAGCTAAAGTTTTGGCCGGAGAAGGAAAGCAAAGTGCGGAAATAGATGTTTCAGACTGGAATCAGGGACTTTATTTTTATGTTTTGGAAGTAGATGGCGTAGATGTAGAACGGGGTAAAATGTCGGTGGTAAGATGATGATTAATCGGTCCTTCCGCCTGCCTTTTCTGCCTCGTCCGCCGAAGGCGGCACAACGGGTCGCTGATCCGCCTTCGGCGGAGAAGGAACAGTGATGAGAACTCCTGCTCGCCCCATGTCCCTTCGACAAGCTCAGGGACAAAGATGGGTCGTTGAGCCTGTCGAAACGACCAATGGGTAGCCTCGAACCGCTCGGCTTGGTCACTGAGCCCGCCTGCGGCGGATAAACTCCGTCGAAGTGACCGAACCCGAAGCGCCCCATCCCTTCCCAAAAAATAAAAAACCCCGATGAAATTTCCATCGGGGCTTTGGTAAGGTTACAATACACTTTCTTATTTAGCGGCGTCTTTCTTCTTTTTAATGCCATCCACAACTTTCTTCTGCCCTTCAATCTCTGCATTTTTCTTTTTCTGCTCCTCTTCGTTCTTTTTTATCTCCTCCTCGGCTTTCTTGATCTTCTCCTTGTAATTCTCTATGTCACTCTTGTAATCTTTGTTTTTCTTCACCAGACTCTCCTGCTCGTTTTCCATTTTTTTCAATGCCTTCTCCGCATCTTTCAACATGCCATCAATGGCATCACGTGTGGTTTTTTCGGCAAATTCCTGCACAATCCTTTTGGCTTCCGAATATTCCTTGCTGTGCTGACTGCTGTTCAGAAAGGCCCCGCCCAAATCGAAGCCAACAATAAACTTCATTTCACCATCCTTCCCCTTTTCCACACGGGCATATACATCTATGGTGTTGTTGCCCAACATCGATTTTATTACGGCATTGTCAGCAAATAACTCCCCGTCCTTGGTGGATACCTTGGCATTATAATCTCTCATTTTGCTCTTCCATTCTTTTAAAATGGTTTCTTCATCGGCCTCGTAAATGTTCACTACAAGGGCATTATTGCTGCCACCTCCAATTTTTTCTTTCTTTTCTTCTACTTTTATTTTCTGGGCAAACAGCATCCCGCCGGATACCAACAGACACAGGGTAAAGATTACTTTTCTCATGGTTTAGGTTTTTCTTACCGAAATATACAAAATCGTGCCGAAATTTTACTTTTTGTGCAAATTTTCGTTATCCGGCTCTGTTATACCCCCAGATAAGATAAATTTCATCACCTCTCCGGGAGGAGCATCTATGGGAATTACCCGGTCGCGGGGCACCAGAATTACTTTTCCGGCAAAGGAATAGGAAAAGGGAATGTAAACCGCCACCAGGCCCTGCCCGATGTTTAATGAGCTCAGATCATCCTGGGTTAAAAAACCAAGCTGAAAATTCGATCGCTCCCCGTCGCAGGCTACCCTTACCGGACGGTCAAACTTTTTCTTGCTTCCAACAAAGGCATTCATAATGTCCTTGGTTGTGGAATACAGGGTCTTTACCACCGGCATGCGCTCCAGAGCATGATCAAATAAATTGAATACCGGCCGGAATATATACGAGGAACCCAAAGCACCAATGAATATGATCAAACCCAGGGCAGCCACAATTACAATCATGAAATCTACAAAAGGGTTCACAAGCCCCCCGGTTTTGGCTATCAATCCTTCAATCCAGGCTATAATCCGGAAAAATATCAGAATGGTGATTCCTACCGGAACAATAAGCAAAAGACCGTTAAAAAAGTATGAGATAAATTTCTTCATAAATACAAAGGTACTCATCCTTTAAAAAGGAATTAAACTAATGGGTGTTTGTCCGGTCTTACCTGTAATAAATACCCACGGGGCCGGGTTCTTCTCTTTTGTCGGGATTTGGGCGGAATACCGGACCCCTATGGTATGATCCGGTATAAACAGGGCTTGCTCGGACTGGCATCACTTTCCAGACTGGTAATTTGTAGGTTTAAGAGGTAGGAACCGTCGGGAATGTGGTTGGGAATGTAAATTAACTCACTGATGGTTTTCCCTGTTTTTGGATTCGAGGGATAATCCCAAAACAAGTGATGACAAACCAGGCTCCCATCGTCTTTTTCTTTGTCGACGGAAGGCATATCGGTGAGTAAATGATCTACCTCTGCATCCAGAATAAACTGCATGGCCTCGGTGGTCAAATACGGCGGATTGGTGTTGGAGTAGTGCTGATTTATTTTTTCAGGGGGATTGGATAAAGTGCGCAAGGCAAGAGCCTCGGTCTTCCTGTCGCCCAGGCTGGCCTGAATGGTTTTTTTACCTATCACCCAATCCCCATTTGCCAATTCTTCCGGCAAAACCGAAATTACTTCGCAAAGAAAGAAAAAGGTTTTTAAACATTGGTTCAAAGTAAAGGGCTCCCGGCTGATATGTCCCACACATTCGGTATGCGTGCCGTTTCCGTGCGGGTTCAAAAAAATATTTTTAAAATTTACCGGTCCTCCCTGGTTCACATCGCCTACCCAATCGCCCATACGCACGGGTTCAATTTTTACGGGAGGAACATACCAGGCATTTACATTGGGCTCTCCGGCACGAAGCGGAATGGAAATATCAAGGGGCTTTGAAAAATCAACCCGGAACTCAGCTCCCTTATGAATTATTGTTGCAACCATTTTCAAAAAAACAAATCAGCGCTGATTTTATCCCCCAGCAACATACCCTCCGGTGTTAAAATTAATCTTTTGTCCCGGTTTTCCATTTTTCCTCCCTCGAGATATTTTTTGGCCTTTTTAAGCAAGGTGTTTTCCATTTCTTCGCCCAGCTTTAATGCCCCCAGGTCCAGCCCACGGCTCAGCCGTAAGCCCGTCATGATTTTTTCATTGAGCACCTGTTCACTACTTAATACTTCTTCCTCCCGGACAAGCTTTCCTTCTTCCAGCTGCCGTATATATTGGGAATTGTTCCCGGGATTATATCTTCGTTTTTCTCCGTCATAGCTATGGGCCGATGGACCAATGCCTAAATATTTTTTACCGCTCCAATAGGCGCTGTTGTGTTTCGATTCCATGCCGGGACGGGCATAATTTGAAATTTCATATCCGGGAATTCCGGCTTCCAGGGCCCAGGAACGCAAAAATAAAAACTGGTTGGCCTGTTGGTCCTCATCCATTGGCGGCCACTCTCCTTTTGTTACTTTTTTACCCATCAGGGTTTTATCTTCCACGGTCATGGCATAGGATGAAAAGTGTGGGATCCCGAATTCCTGAATTTTTTCCAGGTTTGATTTCCATTTCTCATCCGTCAGCAATGGGTACCCGTAAATTAAATCAAGGGTAATGTTTTCTATGCCTTTATCCTGAAGTATTTTAACCGCACTTTCCGCCTGTGCTGTATTGTGCGATCGGTTCATCCATTTTAAATCCTCTTCGAAAAAACTCTGTACGCCCAAACTAATCCGGTTCACACCCAGATCCATCCATTCCTTTACTTTGATTTTGGAAACATCATCCGGGTTGGCTTCAAGGGTAATTTCCGGAGCGCCGGTAAAACTGAAATTTGATTCCAGGGCCTGAAACAAGGGTTTCAGGTTTTGTATTTCAAGAAGGGAAGGAGTGCCTCCGCCGAAATACAATGTCTCCACATTTCCGTCCTTAAAGAATTCTGTTTCGGATTTAATTTCCTGCACCAGAGCCTCCGTCATTTCTTTTTCCCGGCTTCGGTTTACCGAAAAATGAAAATCGCAATAATGACAGGCTACCCGGCAGAATGGAATATGGATATAAATTCCGGCCACGGAATTATTTGTTTAAGACAATCCGGAAGGTGGTTGCTTTTCCGGGCTCCGAGCTTTTCACAAAAACTTTTCCGTTATGGTAATTCTCCACGATGCGTTTTACCAGACTTAAACCCAGCCCCCAGCCCCGGCGTCGGGTGGTATATCCCGGCTCGAATATGGTTTTGTATTTTGATTTTGGAATTCCTTTTCCGGTATCGGTGATGTCAATATAAACATATTGCACCTGATCCGACAATTGAATGGTAATGGTTCCTGTACCATCCATGGCATCAACGGCATTTTTGCATATGTTCTCAATTACCCATTCGAAAAGGGGAATATTCACCGCGGCAGGAATGGCCTGTGAAGGGGGAATAAAGATATAATTAACGCTTTTAGAGGTTCGTGTCCTCAGATACTCAATGCTTTTTTCAAGCACCGGAATCATGTCATGTTTTTCAAGTACGGGCTGGGAACCGATTTTGGAAAAACGCTCGGTGATGGTTTCCAGTCGCTTAACATCGTTCCGCAATTCGGCCAGAGAGGCTTCATCGGCACCTTTCATTTTCAGCACTTCAATCCAGGCGATGAGAGAGGACAGGGGAGTACCTAACTGGTGCGCGGTTTCTTTGGCCATGCCCACCCAAACCTGATTTTGTTCCGCCTTACGGGCGGTGGAAAACATGGCATAGGCAATAAGCAAAAACAATCCAATTACCCCGAACTGCACATAGGGATAGTACCTCAGCTGAGTCAAAAGAAAGGATTCGCTGTAAAAAATATAATGTTTGCTCTTGTCGCCCAAGTCTACTTCAATGGGTTCGTTACTGGCGGCCATTTTTCTGAGGGTTAGCCGGACAAATGCCGAATCTTTCATTTGCAGGGTGTCCAGATTCCCGAAATCTATAACCCGCCGCCGGGTTGAATCGGTATAAATAACCGGTACTGAAGCGGAATTTACTGCCACCTCCTGAATGAAGGTTTTAATTAACTCATCGAAAACAGTTTTGAGTTCTGAAAATATCCGGGAATCAAGGTAATAAAGGAAATTCTTGTTGCCCCTGAAAATTTCAATTTCAATGGCATCGTGTTGCTTTTTCATGCTGTCGAGCAACATTTCCATATAGGCAGGATCTTTCACACGGGAAGAATCCAGGTTTTTGTGCAGGGTTATTTTTCCGTTTTTGTCGGTAATTATTACCGGAATGGTAACGTTGTTCCGGATAACCTCAAAAACAAAGGTGTAGTCGGGAAGGTCTTTGCTTAATTCTTTATTGGCCAAAGCCCACAGCTCTACCTTTTTCCTTTCCTCCAGCTCAATTTTTCCGAATAATTCATTGGTAAAGCGTACCAGATTAGCTTTCCGGCTGATGGCCTCTGCCCAGAGCGCTACCTTGCTTCGCTCTTCATCGGAAATTTTTTTTACCAGGAGATTGGTGTACCACAAAGAAATGACCACAATGACCATGGCCACCACGAAAAGTAGAATTTTCCACAACTGCTTGCGCGAATAGATATTCACGGCACAAAGGTATTCAATTCCCCTGAATTACAGTTATTTAGAAGTCGTCTTCAGGGGCCGGATCAGGGGCTTTCTTTTTCTCCCCTTCATCCCAGTTTAAAATAAACCGGCCCCGCTTTTTGGGCTCTTCTTTTTTTTGTTGTGTGGTGTCTTTTTTGAACCAGCCGAATTCATCCCGCAAGATTTGCCTGAGATTTTCTTTTTCTTTCTTTATCTCTTCCTTCCGCTTTTCTTTTTTCGATTTATAGTCCTTTTTGAAAACATATTTGTCGGTGGTTCCTTTCATGGAATAAAACAAAACCCTGCCTGTGCCGTCATCCTCCTCCACACCAAACTCCTTATTCTGCTCTATGCGCTTTTTCTTTCCTTTTGTAAGAATTTCCGAGAGTAAAAAGCTGAAATGGTAATCGATGACATTTTTGAAAGTATGGGTCCCTGAAAAAGTAATGTTCATGGCCGTGGAATTTACCTCCATCCGGGGAATGGTTATTACCTGCTTTTTAATTTCAATTTCATTTTTCAGGGTGGTGAACCGTATGTGTTCCATTTTTTTCCTGAACTCATCGGTATCAATTAACTCCCGCAATATTATGTCCTTCTTCAGGTCTTCGGCAATTTCAATCAGGGGTTCAAACTTTATCAATTCCCCTCTGCTTATTTCCACCTCGGCCCGGGAATACACTTTTTCCGGAATTATTTCCAGGGAGGGAGTCCATACGGAAGCAAACTGCACATCGGCGTTCAAAATTCCGCTCATATGCCGGTCAACCAGATAGGTTTGACCGAAATTTTCCATCTGCGAAAAAAGTTTGGAAACATTTACTCCCGAAATTTTAGTGTCGCTGGTAATTAATATAGCTCCCGGCCGGCTGGCATCGGCCATGATGGCAGCCTCAAAAACTCCATCCATGGTTGAAAATTGGACGGGATCAAGTACAATTTTCCGGTTCTTTACCCGTATCATCCCCTTGATGTCGGAAGCCGAAAATTTCCTGAACTGGGTTTTGCCTATTTTGGTTTCAAAACTGAGATCTGCAAATTCTGGAATTACCAACTGGTATTCCCTGCCCTCCGGATTTTGTTCTCCTTTGTTTTTGAGCAGCTCATCCAGGTTTAAAAAATCAGAGGAAAAGCCGGCTTCAATTACCAAAGGATGATTTTCAAGCAGAAGAAACTTGTCGAAATCTGCGATTTTCCCATTGAGTAAAAAATCAGTACTTAACACATGCCCGCCGAATTTTTCAAGGGCCACGGTGCCGTTCCGGAAGGACAGTTTCCCCTGCCCTTTACGGAAATTGATTTCACTTGACTTCACATCAAATTCCAAATCGTTTATTTCCGCCGATCCCGAGATCCGGATCTTTTTCAGGTCTTCTTTTTTCAGGTCTTTAAGGCCGGGTAATGGTCCTGAATAGGCCAGGTCAAGATCTATTTTTCCTCCCACTTTCTGCAGGGTGTCGGAACCGAAAAATGCAACCACGGTTTCTAAATCCGCGCTTCCCTTTAATTCTGTTTTTAATAGGGGATTGGAAAATTCACTGATCCGGAATGTGCCGCTTATATGGTTCCCACGGGTAACAGCCGAAAAGGAATTTACTTCGAATGCAGCGGCAGTTACTATTGTTCCTTTTTCATTTTTTAAATCTTTGTTTTGAAAACTGCCTTTGAGAGAAATATTTTCAAAATTAGTGCCGTGGGTTTTTTCTTTTAGCTTTCCGTCTTTCAAACTGAACTCGCTTTGCAGGGTAATGTTGTCAAGAGGCCCCGCCAACAGCAATGAAAAATCCAGATCTCCGTCGCCCGAAACATTTTCATTCCAGGATTTATTGCTTTTCGGTATCAGTGAAAGTGCTTCGGAAAGATCCATCCGGTCACCTTCTACTTTCAGGTTCAAAAAGGCTTTTCCGCTTTCTTTTACAGTCTCATAATTCCCTCCAAGCCGGAAACCCAATTGCTCTATTTTGCAATTTCCGCCTTCAATTTCCAGACGGTTCCCACCATCATTTACATTTATATGCATGGCCAGGGAAATGTTTTTTTCGGCCAGATAAGCGGAGCGGCCCGAAACTATTGAATCCAGTGTAAAATGCAGGGAAGCATCCATCGAAAAATCGCTGGCGTGAAACTTTCCGCCCAGATCGGCCTGGTTCAAAAAGGCTCCCAAAAAGAAAGAGTCTTTGCGGTCGGTGTACAGAATGCGGGAGCGCGAAATTCCAATCCGTTCCAGGTTCAGGGTTTGGGAGGGGTCGCCCTGTGAAAGCGTATCTGCTTTAAAAAGTTTGTAGTTTACTCTTCCGGCTTCGTCCCGCCTGAGGTGAATGTTCAGTCCAACTATTTCAATCCGCTTAAAACTTATTTTATCACCAAAGAGGTCAAAAAGATTGAAAAGCAGAGATACCTTCTCCGCTTCAAACAGCTGCTCTTTTTGTTTTTTTTCCAAGGCCTCGGTAGCCGATATTTTTTTGAAATCGATTCCGGCGTAGGGAAAGGTGGAAATAAAACTGACATCAATATTTTGAGGGTCTACCATTACCGGAGCGGCAAGCCTCCGGTTCATAAGGTCAACGGCATAGGCCTTAATATCATTTTCATAGAATTTAACCAGAGCAAATCCACCCCCAAGAAGCAATACTACCGCTACAAGGGTAATGGATAATATCCGCTTGAGAATGCGAATGGTTTTACGCAGTCGGGGATAAGAAATTTCCGATGGGATATTTTCCTGGCTTTCTTCCGGGTGCATCTAATTTCAAATTTCGGGGTAAAGAAAGAATCAGGAATCGAAAATTTATTTCCTTCCTAACGGATTTATTAACAAAAGGTTTGTTTTTCAGAGCATTTTCAGGAAGGCTACCTCTTTTTCGGTAAGGTGGCGCCAGGTTCCTCTGGGAATATCCTTTTTGGTGAGCCCTGCAAAACCAATCCGGTCGAGCTTCATTACTTTATACCCAAGGTGTTCGAAAATTCGGCGGACAATCCTGTTTTTGCCGGAATGAATTTCAATGGCTACTTCCTTTTTTGATTCGCTTCCCCGTATAAACTCGGCCGAATCTACGGCTATGAATCCGTCTTCCAGCTTTATGCCCTTCATCATGGCTTCCAGGTCGGCACGGGTAATGCTCTTATCGGCTACAACCTGGTAATACTTCGGGACTTTATGCTTCGGGTGGGTTAATTTTTTGGCCAGCTCCCCATCATTGGTAAACAATAGCACACCTGTAGTGTTTCTGTCGAGACGCCCAACGGGATAAATCCGCTCCCGGCAGGCACCGGCTATAAGCTCCATTACATTCTTCCTGCCCCCGGGATCGTCGGTGGTGGTAATGTAATCTTTGGGCTTGTTCAGAATAACATATTGCTTTTTTTCGGTGTTCAGGGCATGGCCACCGTACTTCACCACATCTCCTTCCTTGATTTTAAAACCCATTTCCGTTACTACTTTTCCGTTCACGGAAATCAGGCCGTTGGCAATCAGTTCATCCGCCTCGCGACGGGAACAAATGCCGGCATTGGCTATGTATTTATTCAGTCGGGTTAAACCCGGATCGGTGGTTTTTTTGTGGGGTGAGGAAAAACTCTTCTTCTTCTTTTCGCGGAATGGCCGCTTGAATTTATCATTCGTCATGCCGCAAAGGTAGTCATTTATGCCTGCTTACCTGCGCCTCGACATGTTTACACTAACGGCAGTAAAGGCCGATTCTATGATTTTTATTTCCTGTCGGCCTTCCCGGAAAAGAATGGAAACTATATCAAACCGGCAGGAAAGATCCAACTCCTTCTGCTGAACATACCGGTTCGCAAGGAATAATAAATCGCGCTGCTTTTTCAGGGTTACAAAAGATTCGGGCGGACCAAAACCGGTGCCGCTCCGGGTTTTTACTTCCGCAAATATTAATTCCCCCTCTTTTTCCAGGATCAGGTCACATTCCAAATGGCCCGTCCTCCAGTTCCTGTCCCTGAGCCGGTAACCCCGCTCCAGATACCAGACGGCCGCCATGTCTTCACCCTGTTTACCAATGTCGTTTTCTTCGTTTTTCATGGCGTAATATTAAGGCCCTGCCTGAATGAAAACGGCACCCGGTTTTGAACCTTTTTCGGCCAGTACTGAAAGCCAGAACATTAGATCTTTTTTTGGGTTTGAACCGTTTTGGTTCGAATTTTGGTTGTATTTAGGCCGGAACCAAAAAAGTAGTATTTTAGTAACCCAAATCCAAACGAATGAAAAAAGTAATTTTCGGACTAATTGCCTTATTTTCAAGCCTCGGCATACTTGCCCAGGGCTTTGAAGGTACCATTGAATTTAAAAAGAAGACCGCTTTCGACACCCTGCACTATGTGTATTACATAAAGGGCGATAAAGTGAGAATCGACGAAATAGGCTCCAAATCCAAAAAAGTGGACGGCTCATTTCTCATCGATCTTAAGGCCGGCACCATGCTTTCTTTAAGCCACGAAAGGAAAATGTACCTGGAGCAAAAACCTCCTGCGCCTACCACACCCGGTGGAGAATGCAAGGTTGAAAAAACCAAAAGTCAAAAAGTTATCCTGGGCTACAAATGCTCTGAGGTAACGGTGAAAAACTCCGCAGAAAACGCTAACATTACCTATTACCTGGCAGCCGGAAAATTCACTTTTTTCAATAAAATGCTCAAACTCCTGAATCGCAAGGATAAGTTCTCTACTTATTACCTTACCATTCCCGGAACGGAAGGTATGTTTCCCGTGCTTGCCATCATGAAAACCAACGATGGCAACGAAACCGAAAGGATGGAAGCCACAAAAATTGAAAAGAAAGCCCTTGATGTGAAAATGTTTGATGTGCCTCAGGGATACACCAAATTCGATAAGTAATTCTCAGAGGAAACGCAGCTGAGCTGTTTTTTCTTCAACTTCAAGTTTCGCCCTTCCTCCCAACGGAAGGGCGAAGTTTTTTTCCCCATGCCCTCCCGGAAAACCGTAAGCTATGGGAAAGGAAAATGCAGAAAGTGATTCGGCAATGATTTCTTCCGCCGGCTTTCCAAAGGGAATGGTATTGTCTTTCATTTCAGTCATGCCCCCTATTACCACCCCGCTCAGGTTTTCAAAGCAGCCCGTGCGCTTTAAAGCCGTCATCATCCGGTGTATGTGATAGAGATATTCGTCGAGGTCTTCCAGAAACAAAATACAATCCTTAAGATCCGGAAACTCCGGACTCCCCATCAGGGAATAAAGCAGGCTTAAGTTTCCTCCTTTTACAATGCCTTCAGCCTCCCCGGATTTATTTTTGGCGGTGGAATTATTCCGGAAAGAATAGGAGGGAAGCTTTCCCGACAGAAACCTGAAAAAACAATCAGCCGATTCGGCATCTTTTCCCAAGGTGGTCAAAACCGGTGCGTGCAAAGAGGCTAGGCCCTGCTTTTGAAGCCAGGCATGAATAACCGTGATGTCGCTGAAGCCGCAAAACCATTTTGGGTTTTTCTTTATGCCTGCCGGATTTAGTTTTTCCAGCAGCGGAAGCGCTCCGTATCCTCCCCGTGCACAAACTATTAGGGCAGGCTCAGGATAATCCAGTGCCCATTGAAGATCTTCAAGTCGCCCGGCATGGGTTCCGGAAAACTGATGGTGGGAACCGAAAAGATTTTTTCCGAAAATGGGTTTGAACCCCGCATTTTCAAGCAGGGATAAGGAATGAGCAATTTCTTCCTGAGAAACTTTTCGCGCAGGGGCAATGATTAAGGCCGGTGAACCGGAAGGAGGAAAGGGAGGAAATTGCATTTTACGAAGGTAAAAAAACAATTATGGCAGGCTAATTTTTACCTTTAAGGCAAAAATGATTTCCAACACCCCGGAGCCTCCCTATTATGCGGTAATTTTCACTTCCCTGCGTACGGAGGTCGACGATAATTATCTGGAAACCAACGACCACCTTTACGAATTGGCTAAAGACATGCCCGGTTTTCTGGGTATGGAATCCGCCCGGAGCGGACTGGGAGTTTCGGTTTCCTATTGGAAAACCCCCGAGGATATTTTGGCCTGGAAAAAAAATATGGAACACGGAAAGGCCAAGGAAAAAGGGAAACGCGAATGGTACACGGAATATAAAGTCCGCATTGCTAAAGTTGAAAAAGATTACGGATTCAAAAAAGAATAAAATCATGAAACGAGTAACCGGACTGGGCGGCGTATTTTTTAAATCGGCCGATACCGAAAAAGTAAAAAAATGGTACGAAAAACACCTGGGCATTAAATCGGATGCTTACGGTTCCAACTTTTACTGGCGCGATAAAGAAAATCCCGAAAAAGTTGCGCTTACGGTGTGGAGTCCGTTTAAGGACGATACCAAATATTTTGAGCCTTCCGGAAAACCCTTTATGTTCAACTATCGTGTTGAAAACCTGGAAAAGCTTTTGGTCCTTTTAAAAGAGGAAGGTGTGGAACAGGTGGGTAAGATGGAGGTTTTTGAGTACGGAAAATTTGCCTGGATTCTTGATTGTGACGGGAACAAAATTGAATTGTGGGAACCGGTTGACGAGCCCCTGCTTCCCAAAGAAGATTAAAGGCTGATGCCAATCATCAGAATGTCGTCCACCTGCTCCAGGTCTCCTTTCCAGGCATCAAAAATTTTGAGAAAGGCTTTTTCCTGTTCCCACATGGGCAGGTGGGCGGTTTGAACCAGGCCTTCTTTAAGCCGTTTGCTCATAAATTTCTTACCGTCTCTGCCCCCGAACTGATCCGGAATGCCGTCTGTATAGAGATAAATTTTGTCGCCCGGCTCCACCGGAATTTCAAGGGTTGAGAATTTGAAATCGTGAGGGGTGTGTCCGCCCACGGGTGATTTGTCGGGTTGAAAAGTTTGTAGTTCCCGGTTGCGGATTAAAAACAAAGGCCGGTTGGCCCCCGCAAAAAACAATTGGTTTTTCGTTTTTGAATAGGCTACAAGGGCAATGTCCATCCCGTCGCGCAGCGACCCTGATTCATCGGTTTGCTTAAGAGAGTTTTTTACACCGGCATTCGTATAATCCAGAATTTTTCCCGGTTCGGTAATATGGGCTTCTTTAACGGCATGAGTCAGTTTGTCGGAACCCAAAACACTCATCATGGCTCCGGGCACTCCATGGCCGGTACAATCTGCAACGGCCAGAAAAGACCACTCGCCTTTTTCCATAAACCAATAAAAATCTCCGCTGATGTTATCCTTGGGCCGATAAATCCCAAAGCCCGAAGGAAAAACCTTTCCCAACTCATTCGGACTGGGCAACAGGGCTTCCTGAATGCGCTTGGCATAAACAATGCTGTCGGCAATGGCCCGTCCACGCTCTTCAATCATTGAATTTGCCTGCTCCAGCCTCTGGTTTGTTTTTTTGGCTTTCCGGTATAGGAAAAAAGAAACTCCGATGAGCGAAACAAAAACCAGGGAACAGGCAACCAGAATGAAAATAAATGACTTTTGTTTTTTTATGGTGGAATCGCGCAACTCTTTTTCTTTTTCAAGAAAAGAAAGCTCCCGGTTTTTCGACTCCAGGTCAAAATCGGCCTGCATACGCGAAACCGTTTCGGTGGTTTCACGGGTGTAAAGGCTGTCGCGCAGATGAATCAGTTTTTCCAGGTAAAAAACACTGCTGTCGTAATTTTTAATGGTTTTATGAATTTCTGCTCCTGCTTTATACAAATCAATAATAATGGAAGGGTCGCCAACCTCTTTTGTAAGCCGGCTCCCAAGATGGAGGTATTTAATGGCTTTCTGACGATTCCCGATATCACCGTACAAAGAACCCATATTCATGTAGAGAATGGCAAGTTCATTTTTGGTTCCTTTATCAATTAAAATTTTTTCGGCATTAACAAAATATGTTTCCGATTCGGCGAACCGTTTCAGTTTTCGGTAAATGCTTCCCAGATTTAAATAAGCAGCCCCGATACGGTTATTGCTTTTTATCTTTTTGGCAATTTCCAGCGACTGCAGATACAATTGCTCGGCACGGACATCCTCGTTTAAATAGGTGCAGGCGTTTCCCATATTGCTAAGGGCAACACATTCCCCCATCGGCTCCTCGGTTTTAATAAAGTATTCCACAGCCTTTTCATAAAATTCAAGGGCTGTTTTAAAGTTTTTCATTTCATGATATGTATTCCCGATTCCATTCAGGGTTCGGGCGTAACTTGACCAGTCCTTCCTCTGCTTTTGCAATTCAGAAGCCCGGAGGTAATAATCAATGGAAGCTTCAAACATACCCATCTTGTTTACCGTGCTTCCCAGATTCATTAAGGTCATGGCCATCCCGGCCGTATCTTTTATCAGGGTGAACAGCTTATTGCTTTCTTCCAGCAGTTTTTTTGCCTGACGCATCTCTCCCCGGTTCTTTTTTAAATTCCCCATATGGTTGAGCGCATTGCCCTGCAGGGAAGTGTCTTTAATCTGCAAAGCAATTTTCAGGGCTTCCTGATAATGGTAGTCGGAAGAATCAAAATCACCGTGATAAAAATAGGCCAGCCCCAGCCGTGTATGCGTATTTCCCTCCGCCTGTAAATTTCCGGTCTTTTTTGATAGGGCCAGGGCTTCCTTGCCGTAATTGCGCGACTGTATAAAGTCCTTGGTGCGGAAGGTAAAAGAAAGGTTGTTCAGAATTCTAATACGAACCGAATCGGAGAGATTCCCCTTCAACAGGTTTTTCAAACTGTCTTCCTTCAATGCCCTGTCCTGAGCCGGGGCAGGTTGAAAACCCGTCAGGCCTGCCAAAAGCAGAATGATGGTCCGAACAATCATATCCCGAAGTTAAGTATTATGGGCTATCCCAACATCTTACCGGGTAAAAACCTATTTTTGTGCCGTGAAATTCAAACGCCATCTGGTAACTGCCGCCCTTCCGTACGCAAACGGACCGGTTCATATCGGCCATCTGGCAGGTTGTTACCTGCCCTCTGATATTTTTGTTCGTTACCTGAGGGCAAAAGGAGAAGATGTAAAGTTCATTTGCGGATCCGACGAACACGGGGTTCCCATAACGCTTAAAGCCAGAGCTGAAGGCTTGAGTCCACAGCAGATTGTAGACCGCTATCATACCCAAATGAAAAAAGGGTTTAATGATTTTGGCATCAGCTTCGATATTTATTCCCGTACCACCCACAAGCTCCACCACGAAACCGCCTCCGATTTTTTTCTTACCCTGTACAAAAAGGGGGTTTTTAAGGAGGAAGTCACCGAACAGTATTTCGATGAAAAGGCGAATCAGTTTCTGGCCGATCGCTACATCGTGGGAACCTGTCCCCGTTGTGCCAATGAAAATGCCTACGGCGACCAATGTGAAAAGTGCGGCTCCGCCCTCAGTCCCCTCGAACTGAAAAATCCAAAATCCACCTTGAGCGGGAATCCCCCGGTGCTGAAAAAAACAAAAAACTGGTTTCTGCCCCTCGATACCTGGCAGGAAAAAATATCCGGCTACATTCTGGCCCATAAAGAATGGAAGCCCAATGTATCCGGACAATGCAAATCCTGGCTCAATGCCGGGCTTCAGCCCCGGGCCATGACCCGCGATCTCGACTGGGGGGTTAAAGTACCCTTGCCCGATGCCGAGGGAAAAGTTTTATACGTTTGGTTCGATGCGCCCATAGGATATATTTCGGCTACCCGAGAACTTACTCCCGAATGGGAGAAATACTGGAAAGATCCCGAAAGCAGGGTAGTGCACTTTATCGGGAAAGACAATATTGTTTTTCACTGTATTATTTTTCCGGCCATGCTCATGGCTCACGGCGGCTATAACCTTCCCGACAATGTTCCGGCCAATGAATTTTTAAACCTCGAAGGCGATAAAATTTCAACCAGTCGTAATTGGGCGGTTTGGCTGCATGAATACCTTGAGGAATTTCCCGGAAAGCAGGATGTGCTTCGGTATGTGCTTTGCGCCAATGCTCCGGAAACCAAAGACAATGATTTCACCTGGAAAGATTTTCAGGCCAGAAACAACAGCGAACTGGTTGCCGTATTGGGTAATTTTGTGAACCGCACCCTCGTGCTTACCCATAAGTTTTACGGCGGAAAAGTACCTCAGGCTACCGAATTCGATAAGACGGATTTGCACCTGATAAAAGAAATTGAAGGCGTTCCGGGAAGAATTTCATTGGCCATTGAAAATTTCCGTTTCCGCGAGGCCTTGTCGGAACTGATGAACCTGGCCCGTACAGGAAATAAATACCTGGCCGATAACGAACCCTGGAAACAGTTTTCAATAAATGAAAAGAGGGTGAGAACGGTAATGAATATTTCGCTGCAGATTTCAGCCCGTCTGGCCCTGCTTATGGAGCCCTTTCTTCCTTCATCAGCCGAAAAGTTGAGGAAAATGCTGAATCTTTCCGGTTTCGGCTGGAACGATGCAGCGCGTATGGAGTTGTTGTTGGGCGGACATACCCTGGGATTGCCGGAATTGCTGTTTGAAAAAATCGAGGATGATATCATCCAAAAGCAAATTCAGAAATTGGAAAATACGAAAATGAATCAGTCTGAAAATTCCGGAAGTCTTCCGGTGCAGAAGCCCGAAATCAGTTTTGAGGATTTTTCGAAATGCGATATCCGGGTGGGAACCATTCTGGAAGCTGAAAAAGTAAAAGGGGCCGATAAACTGTTAAAACTCCTGATCGATACCGGTATTGATAAGCGAACGGTTGTTTCGGGCATAGCGGCGTTTTTTAAACCCGAAGAAATTATAGGAAAACAGGTTTCCATTTTGGTTAATCTTGCTCCAAGGAAACTAAGGGGCATTGAATCGCAAGGCATGATCCTGATGGCGGAAGACGAAAAAGGAAACCTTGTTTTTGTTTCCCCCGCCTCAGATTCTCCCAATGGGAGTGTGATAAAGTAGCTGATTTTCAAGCAAAAAGGGAAACCACACAAAGATCTTTAGGAAATTTTCAGAAAAAGGTCTAATTTAGGTTTTCATCCCCCCGATATCCCCGGAATTTTTTCTTTTTAACCATGCGAATTTTTACTGTCTTTTTGATGATGGTGAATGTTTTATGTTCCCATTCTCAAAATTGGACCGACATTGGAAACAATAACGTCCTTCACGGCCCAACCGCAAATGTTTATGCACTTTTGCCAGACACCAACCAGTCCCGGTTGTTTATTGCAGGGTGTTTTAGTATGGCGAACAACCAACTGCTCGGCCACATTGTCGGCTTTAACGGGAATAACTTTGAGCCTGTCGGCCAAGGTGTTCCTTCCGGAATAACCGGGGTGGCTTTTTACAAAAACGAACTTTATGCCTGTGGCCCATTTTATAATATGGGTGATTCAGGGGTTCATTATATAACACGCTTCGATGGAACTAATTGGTATGGAGTTGGACAAAAACCAAACAATTTAATTCGAAATGTAAAATCCTTTGGAGAATATCTTTACGCATATGGAAACTTCTCAAGTATTGGAGGAAAATATACGGGAAAAATAGCAAAGTGGGACGGGTCTGAATGGCATCCATTATCCAATTATCTTTTGAATTGGGTTACTGATGTTGAACTTTTTAACAACGAAATTTATGTGTGTAGCAATTTTAAGGTTTATGTTTTAAGATTTGGTAGCTATACCAATATTCAGCGACAATTTGAATACAAGAACTATTTATTTGCCAGCATTTGTTCTTATAAAGGAAAATTATATGCGAGTGGAAGAGTCAATTCCGGAAAGCATTCACTACTTGCTTTTGATGGTACTAATTGGGACACCATTGCCATAGGACCTTCGGGTCCACTTAACCAATATAATACCTGGCAAATGAAAGTCGTTGATGATAAATTATTCCTTTTTGGGAGGTTCAATCAGGTTAATGGGCAGCCGGCCGGCAACATAGCCTGGTTTGATGGAAAAAACTGGGGGACCATGAATGGAGGCATGAATAAAGAGGTTTATGCGGTGGAAAAATTTGGAGACTATATATATGCGGGAGGTCAATTTGATAGTGCCGGCGGTGTTCCCTGCAAATATATTGCCCGGTGGAAAATAAGTACCAACGAACAGAGCCCCCTCATTTTTCCTGAAACAACCATTTTCCCAAATCCTTTTTCACAAGGAGTTTCTGTTTCTTTGAAGGGGAATTGCAGCGGCCAGGTTCATGAATTGCTTTTATTCGATGTAAAGGGCGTTTTAATCAGGAGGGAATCGACCCTGGGCTGTGAGTTTTATTTTAATGGCGAATTTTTGCCCCGGGGAATTTATCTGCTTCGAATTCAAACAGGAGAAGATGTTGCAACCCATCGAATTGTAAAAAATTAATTTTTGAATCTGCCTGCCTTTACTTTTTATCCTCTTTATAGTAATGGGCAAAATAGTAGAACACATCAAAAATTTTTCGACCTAATTCGGTATTGTGAATGAAATGCCGTGAGTCGTCATACTCTTCAAATGCTCTGATACTATCAAAACTTTTCTTTTCAAAATTTAACGGAGAGTTATTGAAAACGTGATCTGAAATTATCTCCAACCGGGAAAAAACAAGTTGGATGTTATTTGAGGAATAACCAGGTTTGTTTTTTTCCAAAAGAACTCCTTTAAGAACTTTTTCAAATTCTGAATCCGAAATAATATCAGGGTTGTATTGATTCATCCTTTTGGGTTGGGTATTCTGGATTTAAAACCTACAATATTCGAATTTTGTGAATGTGGTAACAAAATAAAATATTGATTTCCCCCGCCTGTGGCATATGGGCCAAAATCAACATTATTAACCTGAGATGAAACTTTGCCAACAAGAACAGGTGTCCCCTTTTTTACCAATACCTCAACTACCTCCTCGGCGGAATTATTGTTAGGAAGGGCTAAATACTTGCGGGCATCTGTTTTAGAAAGAATTTCGGGAGACCACCAATTTGAAATATTGGCTGAATTTGGACTGCAATGGCGGTATAATGTAAAATCTTTTTCAAGCATTGTGAAGGTTATCTCCCCCTCCACAAACGCAGCCCTCACACCCGGTCGAAACTCCGCCGGAATCCGCTCAAAGAACTCCTCTAAATTACTGATTTTTGGCCCAAACAAAACCTCATCCCACTGACTGAGCTGGAAATCCAGATCCAAGTCCTTTCCCGTTTCTGATTTATATACCTTTTTCAGCCGTTCCCATAACTTCAGACTTACCTCCGCAGCCCTGTTTTGGGTTTGTACATAAACCTCCTTCAGGCGCTCCAGACGGGTCTTCCCCGATGGAAGCGGGGCCAGCATATCCCTTGCCCAACCCAACATATCCTCCCTCCGCACCCCCGCCACCGAATTTTTTATGGATTGATAAACGGAACCCAGTCCTGCGCTCCCCGACTGCATGATGTTTTTTACTCCAACACCCGCAATGAAATAATTCGACCACTCCAGAACCTTCCGCATCTCCTCCCCCAAAGCATCCTCCTGAACCTGCAATGTGATATTTCCCAGCGCGGCACTCATCTCTACAGCCGCCCATAATTTCCGGGCCCAGCCAACTGCTTTTACCAGCGTAAGCGAACCGGATACCAGCGTCACCGCCTCCCCCGCAACCCCCGCTACCGCCAGAGCCTGCTTGTTGAACTCCTTGTCGTCGGCATACTTTAAAAAAATCGCCGGCACCACCACCGGACAACCCTTCGGAGCCCCGGCATCCTCAACCAATGGCAGGGAACATTCATTGACAAATATTACCGGATCAAAGGGACCTAATACATAATTCTCTACCGGCTCATACTCTGAAAGAAATCCGAACAGGGGAGTCCATACATACCCTTTTTTTAAGCGGGGACTAACCTTCAGTGATCCGGCATCACCCTCAAAACTTACATCGTATAAAACACTTCCCGGGGGCGGAACGGAATACAAATAATCGGGATGCCAGGTAATAATCCGCCGAAAGGCATTGAGATCGGCATAAATTCCTTCCTCGAGCTGTGGAAAATCGGTCCTTGAACGCAACTTCCCACTGAGAATTTTTACCAATGCCCCGTAATTATTCGGTCCGCTGAAATGATCATCGAGTCCCGAAACCAGTCGCTGAACAAGACTCCTTCCGTCGTTTTTGTTGCCCTGATAACGGGGCTCGTTGTTCAAAACCGATGGCCGGGTTAATCCGTCCAGAAAAACAGGAACGTCTTCGGTGCGGCATTCGTTAATTATATGTAAGGCCAATTCCTCCTCCCCGGGCTCCGATGCCGTGCCGCTGCTCATGGTACCACCGCAAAGCAGACTTAAAGAATGCCAGCGCTCATGGGTTGTCAGAATGCCAAAATCACGGGCTGTCCTGAAATTCGAAAACAATATTTTTAAGGAATCAACCCGAAACGTATTCAGAATGGCCGCCGAGGCCTCTGTATTCCTGCAGGCCCTGTCCAGACATCGCAACATGACCCTCGCCTGTTCATCGCGCAAGGTGGGACGGAAATTGGAATAGGCCTCGGCGAAATAATTTCGCATCTCCGTGTAAATCCGGTCGAAGCCATTGGGCAGAGAATTCGGAGATAGTTTTTTCCGGTAGGTAAAATTCAGGTAGTAGCTCGCAGTTTTGTTTCCCGGGAAGTGGGTAACATACCTTCCCTGACAAACGGCATATGCATTTGCCATGCGCGAAAGAATACTTCCTGCAATCGCTTTCTGGGCAATCGTGGCATGCTCCTGCTTAAGCTGGGTGATGGCGGAATTTTCCTGGAAAAATGTGTTGGAACCGAAAAGATCATCCAGCGTCCACCCCGGCGGCGGTCGACTTTGAATCTTGAGCTCAAAGGCATTGATGAAAATGAAATAACATTCGATACCGTATTGCCGGTATATACTGTTCAGGGCTTCATTGACACTGTCGGCAAAGGCAACAGTGCTCAAAAAATCCGGATACCCGGGCAGGGGCTGATCCTTCACACGGAGACTGTCCGAAACCGGATTCAGCAGAATGAAAAAATTTAAGACTGCGCCGGGATCTTTTTTCCGGAGTTTGTTTTCCAGAATTACGCGGTTTATCTCCCGCGCATAAGAATTCACACTTCCGGAAGCAAATACCGAAGCAAAAAGAAAATGCAGGAAAACAAAAAATGTGAAAAAGCGCATGCGCAAAGAAAGGCAGGGCTATCCGTTTTATCCGGTAAAGGCAGGTACTAAATTAAAACCCTTAGCTTCCTTCCCCGAGGGCTTTATCTATAGCAACAGGAAAATGTTCTTTTTCAAGTAAGCTGATTTTTTCAGACAGCGATTCGGCAGTTTCGCCTTGAGAAAGGGGAATTTTTGCCTGATGAATTATTTTTCCCTTGTCGTATTGTTCGTTTACATAATGAAAACTAACCCCGCTTTCTTTTTCTCCGGCAGCAATAACCGCCCGGTGCACATGCATGCCAAACATTCCCTTTCCGCCATACGCTGGCAGCAGGGCAGGATGGAGGTTGATTATTTTTTCAGGGAAAGACCGGATCAAAAGGGGAGGAACAAGCCATAAGAAACCGGCCAGAACAATCAAATCGGTTTTTTGTTCATGCAGGAATCTCACCAGTCCGGGATCGTTGAAATATTCTTTCCGGTTAAGAATAACAACCGGAATATTTTCCAATACCGCCGGCTCTATAACTCCGGCCAGAGGATTATTGGTGAAAATGTGCAATACTTCCGCCTTTTTATTTTCCCGGTAATGCCTTACCAGGCTCATGGCATTGCTTCCTTTCCCCGAGGCAAATATTACCAACCTTTTCACAAAACAAAGATGCTGTAATTTTTTTTTGCCGGCGGCTGGATTTCCTAACATTTTCATTAGGTTTGGGGATGGAACATAAATACAGCTTCATTTCCTACTCCCACGAGCGATACAGCCCGGAAGACATGTTGAAAAAATCCCGGAATTTTTACGATTGGGCCAATAAAAGGCGCACCGTCCGCGATTTCCTTTCCGACCCCATTCCCGAAGGAGTGTTGGAAAATATTATCATGACCGCCTCCACCGCACCCAGCGGAGCCCACAAACAACCCTGGACTTTTTGCGTGGTTACCAACCCCGCCCTTAAATCAAAAATCAGGGAAGAAGCAGAAAAGGAAGAATATGCCTCCTACACGCGGCGCATGAGCGAAGAATGGCTCGAAGATCTGGAACCTCTGGGAACCGACTGGCATAAACCCTTTCTTGAAATTGCTCCCGCCCTCATCGTGGTGTTTAAAAAACCCTATGAAATTATCGACGGGAACAAAAGGCAAAACTACTATGTTCAGGAATCGGTGGGCCTGGCCTGCGGCATGCTGCTCGCCGCCATTCACAACGCCGGCCTCGTGGCCCTTACCCATACACCCAGCCCCATGAACTTCCTTGCCTCCATTCTTCAAAGGCCGGAAAACGAAAAACCCTTTCTGCTCATTCCCGTGGGTTTTGCACCCCAAAAATGTCTGGTGCCGGACCTGACCCGAAAAGGCCCCAATGAGGTTATTTTTCGCTACCCCTGAAACCCCCGCCGAATGGGCTTAAAGCCGGGTTCATACCCTTGTTTTTCAGACTTATCTAAAAAATTCCCCTTCTTGTAAATCCAAGCAAAGTAATCCTTAAAATTGTACCTCAATTGAAGGCCTTTTTATGAATGAAAATCCACTGATCGACTACCTGCCCATAGTGATCACTGCGGTTGTAGCTGCCGGGTTCGTAATTACCACCCTTTTCGTTACCCATATTCTGGGTCCGAAAAGAAAAACCGCCGTTAAAGACGAAACCTTTGAGTGCGGTATCGAAGTGCAGGGTTCGGCACGCATGCCCTTTTCCATTAAATATTTTCTGGTGGCCATCCTCTTTGTTTTGTTCGATGTGGAGGTTATTTTTATGTATCCCTGGGCCGTTAACTTTAAAGCCGACCTGAGTTGGCTTCTTTTCATTGAAATGGTGACCTTCATCATGTTTTTCATGGTGGGTTTTTTCTATATAATAAAGAAGGGTGCCCTTAAATGGGAGTAATTGCTTATTGACTAATAAAAAGATGCTGACTGAGACCGATAAATACAATGTAGTGCAGGCCCCTCCCGGGGTTGAAGGATCAGGCTTTTTTGCTACCTCTCTGGATAAAGCCGTTGGTTTGGCCCGGAAAAATTCGCTCTGGCCCCTGCCTTTTGCTACCTCATGCTGCGGCATCGAATTTATGGCTACCATGGCTTCTACCTATGACCTGGGCCGGTTCGGAGCGGAGCGACTCAGCTTTTCACCCCGCCAGGCCGACCTTCTGATGGTTATGGGAACCATTGCCAAAAAAATGGGCCCCATCCTGCGTCAGGTTTACGAACAAATGGCCGAACCCAAATGGGTACTATCCATGGGCGCATGCGCCTCAAGTGGGGGAATATTCGATACCTACAGCGTACTGCAGGGCATCGACCGGATTATTCCTGTGGATGTATATATTCCGGGTTGTCCACCCAGACCCGAACAGGTTATTGATGGTATTTTGAGAATTCAGGATCTCGTGGGAAAAGAATCCCTGCGACGCAGAAACACACCCGAATATAAAGCCCTGCTGGCACAATACGGCATTGAGTAATTATGAGCAATGAACTCCTTACATACATCAGCGAAAAGCTCAAGGCCGGAATAGGAAATGGCCTGCTCAAAGCCGAAATGGCTTACGACTTTCCTGTATTTGAAATAGAACGCGACTCCATCCACCTGGCCATAAAACTTCTGAAAGAAGATCCCGATACCGATTTTCATTTTCTCACCACCCTTTGCGGACTCCATTATCCCGATAATAAAGGCAAAGAACTGGGACTTATGTACCAGTTGCATAACCTGCCCAAAAATCACCGGATCCGCCTGAAAACTTTTTTTCCGGTCCAGGATCCCACGGTTCCCACCATAACCGATCTGTTCCCCGCAGCAAACTGGATGGAAAGACAGGAATACGATTTTTACGGCATAAAATTCCAGGGCCACCCCAACCTCAAACGGATTCTGAACATGGACGAAATGAATTATTTCCCCATGCGAAAAGAGTTTCCCCTCGAAGATGCCACACGCACCGATAAAGATGATACCATGTTCGGACGATGAACAAAGAGATTATATATACCGGCGAAAATAAATTCATTGACCCTGTTACAGGCCAGGAAAAAGAATTTACTACCCTGAACCTTGGCCCTACACATCCTGCTACCCACGGAATTTTTCAGAACATTCTTAAAATGGACGGAGAAGTTGTGCTTGACGCCGAACCTACCGTGGGGTATATTCACCGGGCCTTTGAAAAGATTGCAGAACGAAGACCGTTTTATCAGATCACGGTTCTAACCGACCGCATGAATTATTGCAGCTCTCCCATCAATAACATGGGATGGCACATGACCGTGGAAAAACTGCTCAAGGCCGAAATTCCCAAAAGAGCGGAATACCTGCGGGTCATCATCATGGAACTTTCCCGTATTTCCGATCATATTATTTGCAATACCGTAATCGGTGTTGATACCGGAGCCATGACCGGATTCCTCTATCTTTTCCAATGGCGTGAACTCATTTATGAAATCTTCGAAGAAATCTGCGGTGCCCGACTCACTACCAACATCGGTCGCATCGGAGGTATGGAACGCGACTTCTCTGAAATTGCCTGGAAAAAAATCCACAAGTTCATGGATGAATTCCCCGACAAACTCAGGGAATTTGAAAAACTGGTTACCCGTAACCGCATCTTTATGGATCGTACCATCGGCTGCGGAGGTATATCCGGACAAAACGCCCTTGCCTATGGATTTACCGGTCCCAACCTCAGGGCCGCCGGTATTGATTACGATGTGCGCGTTATGAATCCCTATTCTTCGTATCAGGATTTTGATTTTAAAGTTCCGGTGGGAACCAATGGCGATGTGTACGATCGATTCATGGTTCGCGGACAAGAGATGTGGGAGAGTTTATCCATCATCAGACAAGCCATCGACAAAATGCCCAAGGGCGATTTTCATGCCGACCTGCCTGAGTTTTACCTGCCTCCCAAAGAGGAAGTGTATAACCAGATGGAAGCGCTCATCTACCATTTTAAAATTGTAATGGGCGAAAATGATGTTCCCGTGGGTGAAGTGTATCATGCGGTGGAAGGCGGAAACGGCGAACTCGGATTTTACCTGATCAGCGATGGCGGAAGAACCCCCTATCGCCTTCACTTCAGACGGCCCTGCTTTATTTACTATCAGGCCTATCCTGAAATCATCAAGGGCGGGATGTTGTCGGATGCGGTTCTTACCATGAGCTCCATGAATGTTATTGCCGGCGAACTTGATGCTTAGAAAAAAGGAACATGAATAATAATAATCCAAAACCTGAATTTTCTCCCGAGGCAAAAACCCTGGTTGAAAAACTCATGCGGAGGTATCCGGAAGGAAAACAAAAATCGGCCATTCTCCCCGTGCTGCATATTGCACAGGCTGAATTCGGTGGCTGGCTCAGTGTTCCGGTTATGGACATGGTAGCCGAAGTTTTGAAAATTCAATCCATTGAGGTTTATGAAGTGGCATCCTTTTATTCGATGTTCAATCTTAAACCGGTTGGGAAATGTGTAATTGAAGTTTGCCGTACCGGTCCCTGCTGGTTGCTGGGTGCCGAAGATATTGTGGCGCATTTTGAAAAGAAACTCGGCATAAAAGTGGGCGAAACCACCTCCGATGGAATGTTTACCCTCAAAACCGTGGAATGCCTGGCCTCCTGCGGAACGGCGCCCATGATGCAGGTAGGTGAAGATTATGTTGAAAATCTTACCCTCGACAAAGTAGATTCTTTTATTTCCGATTGCCGGAGTAAAATTTCCGAACCGGTATCGCACTGGAATAGAAAATACATCCGTGAACACGAAAAAATTAAACAATAGTTCCGCCGACCATGAAACGCCTGCTGTTTGAACATATCAATGTACCCGGAATCCAAAGCCTGGAAACGTATAAGGCTCATGGCGGATATCGTGCTCTTACCAAAGCTCTTTCCATGAAACCGGAAGACATTGTGGAAGAGGTAAAAAAATCGGGTTTGCGGGGCAGGGGAGGTGCAGGATTTCCTACGGGAATGAAATGGAGTTTCATCGCCAAGCCTCCCGGAGTTCCACGCCACCTGGTTTGTAATGCCGATGAATCGGAGCCTGGAACTTTTAAAGACCGCTACCTCATGGAGCGCATTCCCCACCTGCTCATCGAGGGAATGATTTGTTCCAGCTTTGCCCTGGGTGCCCATGTTTCCTACATCTATATCCGGGGTGAAATGATGTATGTTTACCACATCCTGGAGGCGGCCATTCAGGAAGCCTACGATGCGGGATACCTCGGAAAAAATATTTTGAACTCGGGTTACGACCTCGACCTTTATGTGCATTGCGGCGGCGGCGCCTACATCTGTGGCGAAGAAACCGCCCTTATCGAATCGCTCGAGGGAAAACGCGGAAACCCAAGAATTAAACCTCCCTTCCCTGCCGTGTCGGGTGTTTGGGGAAGACCTACCGTGGTTAATAATGTGGAAACCATCGCCGCCGTGGTTCCTATCGTTAACGATGGCGGTGATGCATACGCCAAAGTAGGCATCGGGAAATCTACCGGAACAAAACTCATCAGCGCCTGCGGACACATAAACAAACCCGGTGTGTATGAAATTGAACTGGGATTGCCCGTCGAAGAATTTATTTATTCCGACACCTATTGCGGAGGAATAAAAAACGGGAAAAAACTGAAAGCCGTGGTGGCCGGAGGATCCTCGGTTCCTGTTCTGCCTGCCCACCTTATTTTGAAAACAGCCGCCGGGGAACCCCGCCTCATGTCGTACGAATCGCTGGCTGAGGGAGGATTCCAAAGCGGAACCATGCTGGGATCGGGTGGGTTTATTGTAATGGATGAAGATACCTCCATCGTTAAGAACCTTTGGAACTTCACACGCTTCTACCATCACGAATCCTGCGGACAATGTTCTCCCTGCCGCGAAGGAACCGGATGGATGGAGAAAATACTTCACGATTTTCTCGACGGTCACGCCGACCTGGAAGATATCGACCTGCTTTTCGATATCCAGCAAAAAATCGACGGAAAAACCATTTGTCCTCTCGGCGATGCTGCAGCCTGGCCCGTGGCCTCTGCCATACGCCACTTCCGCAGCGAGTTTGAAGAATATGTAAAAAATCCTTCCGGTATTAAAGATGTGAAACATTATTACCGGATTCATAATATGCAACCTGCCTGAATATGCCCAAAGTAACCATCGATAATCAAACCATCGAAGTTCCCGAGGGAACCACCATCCTGAATGCGGCACGCATGATGGGCGGACCTTCCGTTCCCCCGGCTATGTGTTATTATTCGAGCCTGAAAACAAGCGGCGGGTATTGCCGCACCTGCATTGTAAAAGTTACCAAAGGATCGGAAAAAGATCCCCGCCCCATGCCCAAACCGGTTGCCTCCTGCCGCACGAGTGTGATGGATGGAATGGTGGTGGAAAATATTACCTCCCCCGACCTCCTCGAGGCAAGAGCCGGTGTGGTGGAATTCCTGCTCATCAATCACCCGCTCGATTGCCCCATCTGCGATCAGGCCGGCGAATGTCATCTTCAGGATCTTGGCTATGAGAATGGAAAAGCCTTAACACGCTATAAATTCAGGAGAAGAACTTTTGAAAAAATTGATATCGGTCCCTATATCAAGTTGCACATGACACGCTGCATTCTTTGCTACCGATGCGTGAAAGTGGCCGAACAACTTTGTCCGGGACGCGTTCACGGTGTTATCAACCGTGGCGATGTGGCCGAAATTTCAACCTATATTACCGAAGCCATAGATAATGAATTCTCCGGAAACATGATCGATGTGTGTCCCGTGGGCGCCCTTACCGACAGAACTTTCCGCTTCAAGAGCCGGGTATGGTTCACCAAGCCTATGGACGCCCATCGCAAATGCAAAACCTGCGCCGGAAAGGCAAGGATCTGGCTAAAAGGTTCAGAAGTGCTCAGAGTAACCGTTCGAAAAGACGAATGGGGCGAGGTGCAGCGCGACAGCGAAGGCGGACCCCTTTGGATTTGTAACGAGTGTCGCTTTCACACCAAAAAAGCTTCCGACTGGATTATTGAAGGACCTTCGGAAATTTCACGCCATTCGGTTATTTCTGCAAATCATTACGACCTGGCCACCCTGAAACTGGATGTGGCAAAGCAAAGAAAAAAACTGGAAGGGAAGAAAGTATTGCTGGGCGAAGGCCCGCTGAACCCGAATAATGTCTGATTATGGAATGGATACTATATAAAACAATTCTGGTAGTTTGCGTTTTCGGCCTTTCCCTCTTTGTGGCGATGTACAGCACCTATGCCGAAAGAAAAGTAGCTGCCTTCCTTCAGGACCGTTTGGGCCCTAACCGTGCCGGACCTTTCGGGATTTTACAACCCCTGGCCGATGGGGTAAAAATGTTCATGAAGGAAGAAATAATTCCGCAGAATGCCAACCGATGGCTCTTCGTGTTAGGACCCGGCATTGCCATGTTTACCGCCTGCATGACGGGTGCGGTTATTCCCTGGGGAAAAGATTTTGTGAATGCAGAAGGTGTTCATTTTCCCCTTCAGGTTACGGATGTAAATATCGGACTCCTGTATCTTTTCGGTGTGGTTTCCATAGGCGTTTACGGAATCATGATCGGAGGTTGGGCTTCCAACAATAAATATTCTCTGCTCGGTGCCCTGCGTGCTTCTTCACAAATGATATCTTACGAATTGGCAATGGGTCTCTCCATCATTGCCCTTGTTATGCTTTCCGGAACCCTCAGTGTGGGTGAAATTGTAGAACAGCAACAGGGCTGGAGATGGAATGTGTTGTATCAACCCCTGGGCTTTTTGATTTTTCTGATTTGCGCCTTTGCCGAAACCAACCGGGCTCCTTTCGACCTTCCCGAATGTGAAACAGAACTTGTAGGAGGCTATCATACCGAATACAGCTCCATGAAACTGGGCTTTTTCCTCTTCGCCGAATACATTAACATGTTTATTTCCGCTGCCGTAATTTCTACGCTTTACTTCGGTGGATATAATTTCCCCTTTGTATATAAATACATTACCGACCCATTATGGGTTTCTGTGGTGAGTTTTGTGGTAACCATGATGAAGGTAAGTTTCTTCATCTTCGTCTTTATGTGGGTGCGCTGGACCTTGCCACGATTCCGCTACGATCAGCTCATGCATTTGGGCTGGAAAGTCTTGATTCCTCTTTCAATTATTAATATATTGATAACAGGCGTGGTATTGCTCGTGCGCAATTTGTAAAAACGAAAAAAATGAATTTAACAAACCGGTCTGTGGTAGTGGTAAAGAAGGAAATGACCTTCCTGGAGAAGCTTTACCTTCCCGCCATTCTGGGCGGTATGTGGATTACCATTCGTCACCTTTTCAAAAAGAAAGCCACGGTTAATTATCCCGAGGAAAAAAGACCCATGTCGAAAACCTTCCGCGGACACCATGTACTCAAGCTCGATGAACAGGGAAGAGAGCGTTGCACCGCCTGCGGACTTTGCGCTGTTGCCTGTCCGGCCGAAGCCATTACCATGGTATCCGCCGAAAGAAAACCCGGGGAAGAACATTTGTACCGCGAAGAGAAATACGCCTCCGTATATGAAATCAATATGCTGCGCTGTATTTTCTGCGGCGATTGTGAAGAAGCTTGTCCTAAAGAAGCCATCTTCCTCACCGATCGTCTGGTAGATGCCGATTATAAAAGAGGAACTTTTGTTTATGGAAAAGATAAACTAACCGAAAAGCCCGATAAGCCCATCGATGTAAGTCCAAGGCAAACAAAAGAAGTACTCGAATTCAAAAAAAATAAGAAATTCGCACACAATAATTAAGCGGGAGAAATGAACCCCATTACGGAATATACTTTTTACGCACTTTCATTTCTTTCCATCCTGAGCGGACTCATGGTAATTTTTTCCAGAAATCCGGTGCATAGTGTATTATACCTGGTTCTTACTTTCTTTACCATTGCCGGACACTTCCTGCTGATGAGCGCTCACTTCCTGGCTGCGGTGCATGTAATCGTTTATTCCGGGGCCATCATGGTCCTTTTCCTCTATGTTATTATGATGCTGAACCTGAATAAACAACCCGAGGGATGGTCAAATTTCCTCCAAGGCATGTTCTGGGTTTTTCCATCAGGATTGTTACTGATTACTCTGGTAGGAGTGCTGCGGGCCGGATCGGATATGATGACCGGAGCCGGAAAAAATATTGGCACGGTTGAAAATCTTGGCCGCGTATTGTTTAATGACTTTTTGCTTCCCTTTGAAATATCATCCATCCTTTTCCTTGCCGGTATGGTGGGAGCCGTGATGGTGGGTAAGAAGGAAAGCTGACAGTAAATTTGATATGAATTATTTTTTGAGTAACCTGACCCTCCTGAATATTACCGTGCCGGTTCAATGGTACTTATACCTTTCCGCCGCTTTGTTTTGCATCGGCGTAGCCGGCGCACTTACGCGTCGCAATGCCATCATTCTTTTTATGTCGGTTGAGCTGATGCTGAACGCAGTAAACCTGTTAATGGTTGCCTTTTCCAATCACCTGGGTGATGCATCCGGACAGGTTTTTGTTTTTTTCGTGATGGTGGTGGCTGCCGCTGAAGTGGCCGTTGGTCTTGCCATCCTTATGATGATTTACAGAAACACCGGATCGGTTGATGTGGGCTTTCTGAAAAAATTAAAATGGTAAAGCAGTAACGATGATTCAACTTGCCTGGTTAATACCTCTGCTTCCACTCGCCGGATGGGCCCTGAATGCCCTGTTTGGAAAAAGACTGAACCGCTCCTCGGTGGCAATCATTGCCTGCGTTCCCATCCTGGCGGCTTTTGCTGTTTCAACGGGCATACTTTTCGAAATTTCCGGCTCCATAAAAAAACAATTTATTGTTGAGCTTTTCCCCTGGATAAATGCAGGTGGTCTCAGCGCAGCTTTTGCCTTTCTCATCGATCCCCTGACCTGCGTATTCCTGATGATCATTACCGGCATCGGATTTCTTATTCATCTCTATTCGGTGGGGTATATGGCCGAAGATGAAGGGTTCGCACGGTTTTTCGCCTACCTGAACCTCTTTGTATTTTTTATGCTGCTCCTGGTTATGGGCGAAAATTACCTCATCATGTTTGTGGGATGGGAAGGCGTAGGGCTTTGCTCATACCTGCTTATCGGATTCTGGTTCAAAGTGCACGAATACAACATGGCTGCAAAAAAAGCCTTCGTCATGAACCGCATCGGCGACCTTGGTTTTATTCTCGGGATTTTTCTGTTGTTCGTGAATTTTAATTCGGTTTCCTATACCGAGATTTTCGACCAGGTTCCCAGCATGAAATCCGGCGATCCCATCCTGGTTACTGCATGCCTTCTTCTTTTTGTGGGAGCCATGGGAAAAAGCGCTCAGATACCCCTTTATACCTGGCTGCCCGACGCCATGGCCGGACCTACGCCCGTATCGGCTCTGATCCATGCCGCTACAATGGTAACCGCCGGTATTTACATGATTGCACGCAGCAACATTTTATATACCATGGCTCCGCTCGCCATGGAAGTAGTTGCCATCACCGGCTTACTCACCGCCTTGTTCGCCGCCGCCATCGGATTGTTCCAGAACGACATTAAAAAGGTCCTTGCTTATTCCACTGTTTCCCAATTGGGGTATATGTTTCTCGGCCTCGGGGTGGGAGCCTATACCGGTGCCGTGTTTCATGTAATGACTCATGCTTTTTTCAAAGCCCTTTTGTTCCTTGCCGCAGGCAGCGTAATTCATGCCCTGCACCACGAGCAGGATATTCGCAACATGGGCGGACTGAAAAACAAAACAAGAGTTACCTTCCTTACTTTCCTTATTGGAACCATTGCCATTTCCGGATTACCGCCCCTGAGCGGCTTCTTTTCGAAAGATGAAATTCTGGCCCATACCTTTTCACACAATAAACTGTTTTGGTTTTTCGGTTTGCTGGGATCCATGCTGACCGCCTTTTATATGTTCCGTCTGCTTTTCCTCACCTTCTTCGGAAAATTCAGAGGCGGAAAGGAAAAAGAGTCGCACATCCACGAATCGCCATCCAGCATGACCATTCCTCTGGTGGTGCTGGCCATTCTTTCTATTGTTGGAGGAGGCTTCGGATTTCCTTCCTTCACAGGATTGAGCCATCACCTGAATGATTTTCTGTCGCCCGTTTTTGCAGGATCAACCTCACGCCTGGTGCACGGACACCTGAGTCACACCACAGAATATTTACTGATTGCCCTTGCCGTAGCCGCTGCTTCCGCAGCCATCTACTATGCCTGGAAACTTTTTGTGAAAGAGGGAATAACTTCACCGGCCGAAGGCGAGAAGCTGAGCCCCATACGAAAGCTTATTTACCACAAATTTTATGTGGATGAATTTTATGATTCCCTCATCACCAAGCCCCTTGACAGGATGAGTTCCTTTTTCTACAGCATTGTTGAAATCAAAGGAATCGACGCCGTGGTTAATGGAGTAGGGGAAATGGCCAAATGGACCGGAGGAATCATCCGAAAGGCACAAACCGGCTATGTTAGCTTTTACCTTTGGGTAATGGCCCTGGCGATTGCCGCCACCATCTTTTTCAAACTTCTGTAAATCAAGCATTTAATTGGATTGTCGCCCCGGAACCCGGCCCGGATACAGGGAATTTGAATCCGGCTGAAAATCGATTAAAATTTGATGAAAATCCGGCATTTTGGGTCGATTTAACCCGGTTTTTTGTGGTTTTTTGTTACATTTGCCACCCAAAATTGTTGAGATGGCGGGCTTAGGAAAAACGTACGTGATCGCATTTGCAGGATTAAAGCCCGGTCAGCACGAATTTGAGTTTGAAGCGGACAATAAGTTCTTTGCTTTTTTTAATGACCCGGAAATAAGCCGGGGCTCGATTCAGGTGAATGTTTCCCTGTTCCGGCAGGCTACCATGATGGTGCTTAATTTCAGGTTGAAGGGAATTTTTGATATTACCTGCGACCGATGTGCTACGGGTGCTCAGATGGCCCTGGCAGGAGAACATCAACTGGTGGTTAAATTGTCGGAACCCGATGGCTCCGAGGATGATGAGGTAATAGCCCTCCCCTTAACCGAATCGGAAATTGATCTGGCCCCCTTTATTCTGGAATACATAAAATTATCTCTTCCCGCGCGTAAGGTGCCTTGTGAAGTAAGTGGCGATCTGAGCCTTTGCGACCAGGAAGTAATTGAAAAACTGAACCTTTTGAAGTCGACCGCTTCCGAGGGTTCCGACGACCGGATGAGCCGGCTGAAAAACATAAAATGGTCGTAAATTTAAAAACGATAAAAAAGAAGTACAATGCCAAATCCTAAACGAAGATTATCCAAGAGCAGAAGCAGAAAGCGCAGGACGCATTACAAGGCTACGGCTCCTACTATTTCCGTTTGCCCTACTACCGGCGAAACTCATCTTTACCACCGCGCCCATTGGCACGAGGGAAAACTCTACTACAAAGGAAAAGTGGTGATGGAGAAGACCGCTTGATCGCGGTTTTCTTTTTTTCACATCTGCTTCCCCTTGTATGAGAATCGGTGTTGACATTAACGGGGGCGATTTCGCTCCCCAGGCAACCCTCGAAGGTGCACGGCTCGCCCTTCAGGAACTTCCCGAAAACATTCATCTGGTGTTACTCGGTGATGCCGCCGTTATTTCAGATTTTGCCAAAAAAGAAAAGCTCCCCGCCAACCGTATTGAAATTATCGACGCCCCCGAAACCATCGGAATGGGCGAACACCCCACCAAAGCATTTTCAGCTAAAACCAATTCCAGCATTTATGTGGGATTCAAACTGCTGAAAGAAGGAAAAATAGATGCCATCGCAAGTGCCGGAAATACCGGGGCCATGCTGGTGGGTTCTATGTTCACCGTAAAAACAATTCCCGGAGTTATCCGTCCAACCATTACTTCTATTTTGCCTAAAGAAAACGGCGGACAGGGACTTCTGCTCGATGTGGGCATCAATGCCGATTGCAAACCCGATGTGTTGTATCAGTTTGGCATTCTCGGATCGCTATTCATGGAACATGTTAACGGGGTAAAAAATCCGAAAGTGGCCCTGATGAATATCGGTGAGGAAGCTGAAAAAGGAAATCTTGTGGCCCAGGCTACTTACCAGATGATGAAAGATACCCGCGATTTTAATTTTGTGGGCAATGTGGAAGGCCGCGACCTTTTCAACGACAAAGCCGATGTAATTGTTTGCGAAGGCTTTACCGGAAATGTAATCCTCAAGGAAGCTGAAGCTTTTTTCTCTCTCCTGGCCAAGCGGAAACTCCTCGACGATTATTTTAAACGATTTAATTATGAAAATTACGGAGGAACACCTATACTGGGTGTTAATTCAACCGTAATTATTGGTCACGGTATCAGTAACGGAAAAGCAATAAAAAATATGATTGTTCTGGCCCGGGATGTGGCATCGGCAAATTTATCCGATAAAATCCGCCAGGCATTCCAATAAATGAAGTATGAAAGTTAACGCCGCCATTACTGCTGTTGGAGGATATGTTCCGAAAGATGTGCTTTCGAACAAAGACCTTGAAAAAATGGTGGACACAACCGATGAGTGGATTCAAACCCGCACCGGTATCAAAGAACGCAGAATTCTGAAAGGAGAAGGCCTCGGTGTTTCAGTTATGTGCGTGGAAGCCATCCGGGAAATCCTTACCAAAAAGAATATCGATCCCAAAGAAATCGATATGGTTATTGTGGGAACCATCACCGGCGATCATGTTTTCCCCTCGGCCAGCAACATCATTTGCGATAAACTCGGCATGAGCAATGCCTGGGGCTTCGATCTGGCCGCCGCCTGTTCCGGATTTTTATTTGCGCTTGAAACAGGAGCCACCTTCATCAAAACCGGTAAATACAAAAAGGTAATTGTGGTTGGGGGCGATAAAATGTCGTCCATCATCGATTACACCGATCGCGCCACCTGTATTATTTTCGGCGATGGAGCAGGAGCGGTTCTTTTGGAACCCAACACCGACGGAACCGGAATTATCGATTCGGTTTTGAAAGTTGACGGCAGTGGAAAAGCCCACCTGTACCAGCTTGCCGGTGGCTCAGCGTATCCGCCCACACGGGAAACCGTTGACAAAAGACAACATTATGTGTACCAGGAAGGACAAGCGGTTTTTAAACATGCCGTGAAAGGAATGGCCGATGTTTCGGTGGAAATCATGGAACGCAATAACCTGACTGCCGACGACATCTCGTGGCTGGTGCCTCATCAGGCCAACCAACGCATTATTGATGCCACCGCCAACCGAATGGGCCTTGGCCCTGAAAAAATAATGATGAATATTTCCAAATACGGAAATACTACCGCAGGAACATTACCTCTCCTGCTGTGGGATTATGAAAAGCAATTGAAAAAAGGAGACAACCTGATCCTTTCCGCCTTTGGGGGAGGGTTTACGTGGGGTGCGATATATTTGAAATGGGCTTATTAAAAAAAAACTAATGTCAAACAAAAAAGGAACCTCCATGAAACTGAATGAAATCCAGGACCTCATCAAGTTCGTTGCCAAATCAGGGGTAAGCGAAGTTGAGTTGGAAAACAAAGACTTTAAAATCATCATCAAAACCGGATCGGGAAAATCTAAAGATGCACCCATCCTTGTGCAGGCAGCCCCCATGGCTATGCCCCAGGCTCAGCCTGTGATGCAGGCGCCACAGCCTGTAGCACAGACCGGAGGAGGTCAGAAAACAGAAGCTCCCAAAGAAGCTCCGGCCACCGATGATTCGAAGTATGTAACCATTAAATCGCCCATGATCGGTACTTTCTACCGTAAATCGGGTCCCGATAAGCCACCCTTCGTAAACGTAGGTGATGAAATTACCAAAGGCTCCGTAGTATGCGTAATTGAGGCCATGAAACTCTTCAATGAAATTGAATCGGAAATTTCAGGAAAGATTGTGAAAGTACTGGTGGATGATTCTTCACCCGTTGAGTACGACCAGCCTTTGTTCCTGGTTGAGCCCGCTTAATAATTTTTTGCAGGGTTTCCTGCTTCATCCCTGGATTTACTAACGCTTTTAATTCTGAAACGAGAAGCATGTTTAAAAAAATATTGATTGCCAACCGGGGCGAAATTGCCCTGCGCGTTATACGAACCTGTCGTGAAATGGGAATTAAAACCGTAGCGGTTTATTCCACAGCCGACAAAGAATCGCTGCATGTAAAGTTTGCCGATGAGGCCGTATGTATCGGTCCTCCTCCCAGCCGCGAATCTTACCTTAATATTCCCAACATCATTGCCGCAGCCGAAATTACCAATGCCGATGCCATTCACCCCGGCTATGGATTTCTGAGTGAAAATTCAAAATTCTCCCGCATCTGTGCCGAACACAAAATAAAATTCATCGGCGCCACACCCGACCAGATTGATGCCATGGGCGATAAGTCCAATGCAAAAGATACCATGAAGCGGGCCGGCGTTCCCTGTGTTCCCGGATCCGACGGATTGCTTTCCGGAATCGAAGAGGCAAAAAAACTGGCCGTTGATATCGGTTACCCTGTCATCATCAAAGCCACTGCGGGTGGAGGAGGAAAAGGGATGCGGATTATCTGGAAAGAAGAAGAAATGGAAGCCCAGTACAATTCAGCCACTACCGAGGCCGAAGCCGCCTTTGGAAATGGGGCCATGTACATGGAAAAATACATCGAAGAACCACGCCACATCGAAATTCAGATTGCCGGCGACCAATACGGCAAAGCCTGTCACCTCAGCGAACGCGATTGCTCCATTCAGCGCCGCCACCAGAAACTGGTGGAGGAAACACCATCTCCCTTTATGACTCCCGAACTCCGCGATAAAATGGGAGAAGCTGCTATTCAGGCTGCCCTTGCCGTAAATTATGAAGGGGTGGGAACCGTGGAGTTTCTGGTAGACAAACACCGGAATTTTTATTTCATGGAGATGAATACCCGTATCCAGGTAGAACATCCCGTTACCGAAGAAGTAATAGATTATGATCTGATCCGCGAGCAAATTCTGATTGCATCCGGAGTTCCTATTTCCGGCAAAAATTATTACCCCCAATTGCATGCGATAGAATGCCGTATCAATGCCGAGGATCCTTTCAATAATTTCCGCCCCAATCCGGGAAAAATTACCACCCTGCATACGCCCGGCGGTCACGGCGTGCGGGTTGATTCGCACATTTATGCCGGATATGTAATTCCTCCCAATTACGACTCCATGATTGCCAAGCTTATTACCATGGCACAGACCCGGGAAGAAGCCATTTCCAAAATGCACAGGGCCCTGAGCGAGTTTGTGGTGGAAGGCATTAAGACAACCATTCCTTTCCATCTGAAGCTGATGAAGGATGAAAATTTCATCAAAGGAAATTATACCACCAAATTCCTTGAAACTTTCGACATTAATAATTAAAAAGTAATTTTTTATCGAATCCCGCCCGGAAGGCGGGATTTTTTTTGCATAATTTACCGCGGAGCCGGAGGGTTTGGCAAATTCCCGTTTTTTTTATGTAAAAGGGAAATATATATTTGAAATATAAATTCAATACATGCAAAGACTATTTACCCTCCCCCTCCTTCTGTTATTCACCGTTTTTTCATTTGCACAAACCCAGACCATCCGGGGAAAGGTAAGAGAAAAAGAAAGCAAAATGGGAATACCCGGGGCCTCCGTGGTACTTCTGACTAAAGATTCAACCCTGAAAATTTATTCCGTTACCGACGGCGATGGAAATTTCAGATTAGAGAATGTTCCCCTCGGTCGCCACGCCATTCGCATTACATTTATTGGTTATCAGGAGGTGTTTCTTCAAAACATCATTGTAGATGCCGGAAAAGAAACCATCCTTAATCCCGAAATGGAAGAGAGCGTAAATACCCTTGAGCAGGTAGATATTACCGGAACCCCCGACAATGAGAGCTCCAACGAGATGAGTCTGATTTCGGTAAAGCCCTTTAACATTGAAGAAACCAACCGCTATGCCGGTTCCCGCTCCGATCCTGCCCGTATGGCTTCCAATTTTGCCGGGGTAACCGGATCCGATGATTCGAGAAATGATATTGTAATCCGGGGCAATTCTCCCATGGGTGTGCTTTGGAGGGTCGAGGGTATTGATGTGCCCAATCCGAATCATTTCGCCATTGCAGGAAGCACCGGAGGAGCTATTTCTATCCTGAACAACAAAGTTTTCGGGACCTCCGATTTTTTTATGGGCGCCTTTCCGGCCGAATTCGGAAATGCAAACTCGGGCGTTTTCGACATTCATTTCCGCAATGGGAACAACGAAAAGCATGAATTGAATTTCCAGTTGGGATTGCTGGGAACCGAATTTTCGGCCGAAGGACCCATGAGCAAAGCAAAGGGATCTACCTACCTGATGGCTTACCGGTACTCTACCTTAAAACTGTTTGAAGGATTAAAAATTCCCCTCGGAACATCTGCGGTTCCCAACTACCAGGATCTTTCCTTTAAACTAAACTTCCCGGGAAAAAACAATTCGAATTTTTCAGTGTTCGGAATGGGTGGAACCAGTACAATTGATATCGTGCTCAGCACGCGCGACACGAGCGAAGTTGAAATTTACGGCGACAATAACCGCGATCAGTTTTTCACAACCGGCATGGGCATGGTAGGCATGACCTGGTCTAAATCCATCGACAGTAAAAATTACATCCGGGCCACCCTGGGTTCCTACTACAGTTATGCAGGAGCAGAACATGATATTTTTACCCGCGATTCTACCGGAAAGGTGGACACCCTTTTTCAAAAACTCGACTACCGTTACCACAGCCTGCGCCAAAGTTTAAATGTTTCCTGGAATCATAAATTCAATGCTAAGCACAGTCTGAGAACCGGATTGCTGGCCGATTACCGGGGTTACGATTATGTAGACAGCAACAATACCGAAACACCGGCAGGCTGGGTGGTAAGAAATAATTTTACGGGCAATGCCATGATGATGCAGCCTTATTCACAATGGAAATGGCGAAAAACAGATCAGCTGAGTTTTACTTTTGGATTACACGGAATTTTCTGGAGTGTAAGTGGCGATGCAGCGGTAGAACCCCGTGCAGCCATGAAATACAGTTTTAAAAAGCGGAATGCCATTGCCCTGGGTTATGGCCTGCACAGCCAGGTTTTACCCGAATATGTGTTGTTTGCCCAATCTAGGAATGCGAATGGAAATTATGAACTGCCCAATAAAAAACTGGGTTTAATGAAAAGCCATCATTTGGTGGCGGGGTACGACCGCTTTGTTGGGGCGGCTTCAAGAATAAAAGTGGAAACCTATTACCAGTATATTTATCAGGTTCCGGTGGACACATTTAAATCTTCCTTTTCCCTCATCAATCAGGGTTCCACCTTCAGTCGCTTTTTCCCGGGCAAACTTACTTCAAGAGGAACGGCTTACAATTATGGAGTTGAACTGACCTTTGAGCGGGGTTTCCGCGACAACTGGTATATGTTGATGAGTGGTTCGTTGTATAACAGCCGGTATAAAGGAAGCGACGGGGTAGAACGGAATTCAGATTATAATGGTGGTTTTGTAGCCAACGGGTTGGCGGGAAAGGAGTTTAAAATGGGCAAAAGCGGAAAAACCGTATTTACCACAGCTACCAAAGTTACCTGGGCCGGTGGCAGAAGGTATTCACCCGCCGACACTCTGGCTTCTGCTGCGGTAGGCGAGTTGGTTGAAGTGGATACCTTGCGGAACAGTCTCCAGTTTCAGGATTATTTCAGATGGGATATTAAGCTCGGGATAAAAATCAACACCGCCCGTTTAACCCATGAAATAGCCATAGATCTGGTAAATGTTCTCAACACCCAAAATGTACTTGGCTTAACCTATGTGCCCAACAATGCCAATCCCATACGCCAGGAATACCAGCTTGGGTTTTTGCCTTTGTTTTACTACAAGGTTGATTTTGGTTTGAAGGCAAAGGCAAGGACCGAGTAGTTACCGGGAAATCACAAATTTTCCGGAGTACACTTGTTCACCCGAGGCAATTCTTAGCAAATAAATCCCCGCCGGGAGATTTGCAGTACTGATTGTCGGATTGCTTTTTTGATAGTTTTCCCTTTGTATCAGAGCTCCCGATATATTAAAAACAGAAAGGTCTGCAGTGGATAAGAATTCGGGCAATGTAATTTGTATCAACTCGTTTTCCACATCCTGGTAAATTCCAGCCGACAAGTCATGGTAAATAATTCCGGAGGGAGATCCACCGTATTTTAGGGCAGTGCCTGAGGAACCTACGGTATACCCAATGCTTGTTGAAGGAAAGGATAATGAATGAAAGGTTTGGCTATGAGCCTGGGTTTGGGTCCAGGTTGTTCCCCCATTAGTAGTTTCGTACAGGTATCCGGTACTAACTCCGTTACCTCCCACAATAAATCCTCTGTTAGCATTAACAAATTTCACCGAATACATAATTCCGGAACTAAAATTTCCCTGAACCGTCCAACTGTTTCCGCCGTTGGAAGTATGGATAAGTCCTCCCGCTCCGCAGGCCCAGCCGCGGTTGTTATCAATGAAAAAGATATCTGCATAATAAATAGTAGCGGGGCCACCATAGTTAAGTGTCCAATTGATTCCCCCATCGGTTGTTTTGTAAATGGCATTCATGCCATCTGAGGCAATAAAGCCGGTGTCCTGGTTTAAAAAGTGAAGGAAGGATGCGGTGGCAAAATCAGGAAATCCCCCACGAATTTGCCATGTGTTTCCCCCATCGGTTGTTTTGACAAGGAGGGTTGAATCAAATCCTGAAGCGATAGCTGTGGCAAAACCAGTACTTGCATTGAGCATTTGAATTTCCGGAATGTAGGCTACGCGGGAGTCTGAAAAAACAGAGTTCCAGGAAGTGCCTCCATTGGTAGTTTTAGAAATTCCGGTTCCTGTTGACAAACCGGTTTGCTGGCTCCACATGGTTACATCACCCGGACAGGCTCCTATTTGAGACCAGGTGCTTCCGCCATTTGAAGTTTTGAACAGTGCGGTTCCATTAAAATATCCGGTATCAGGATGCAGAAAATGAACATGGGTTAAAAGTTGGGAGGTTCCTGAATTTAAATTTTGCCAGGTTTGAGCCCTGCCTGAAACAAACATACCGGCGCACAATAAAACGAAGAATGGAATTTTCATTTTGGTTTATTTTTGAATTAAAATTTTACAACTTGCTCTTTCACCGGAACTGCTTACTCC
>CALEYQ010000048.1 GCA_937924855.1 uncultured Bacteroidota bacterium
TTTTTTAAAACCGGCAAAAGACCCGGAGATAGTTTTCACCAAAGATTATACGAAGCTTAATCTTGTTTTTTCGCGGAGAAAAGCCAGTCGTTTTGACGGGATCCTGGGCATGTTGCCCGACAGCCGGACCGGAAAAGTGATTTTTACGGGAGATGTAAAATTAAAACTCCTCAATTCCTTTAACCGGGGCGAGACCATTGAACTGAACTGGCGGCAGCTCAGGCCCCAGACCCAGGATCTTACCACCCGGATAAACTATCCCTTCATTTTCAAATCCAATTTCGGTATTTCGGCCGGGTTCAAACTGTACAAAAGGGATACAACATTTCTGGAATCCAATCCCTCTTTCGGACTCGAATATTTTTTGGGTAAGGGAAGATATTTCAAAGGATTTTGGGAGCAGAAACAAAGTTCGGTTTTAAGCAACACCGGATTTTCCTCCCTGGGATACCTTCCTCCAATAGGGGATGTAAAAACAAATTTGTACGGCCTCAGTTTCCGTATGGAAAACCTTGATTATGCTTTCAATCCCAGAAAAGGATTCACGCTTCAGGCCACAGCACGGGCCGGTCAGAAAACCATTTTTAAAACGGGAGGGGTAAATGAACAACTGTACCAGGGGGTGGATCTGGAAACATCGTTCTTTTCAGGTGAGGCCGAGGGGGCAGTTTACTTTCCCCTGGCAAAAAGAGCTGCCCTGAAATACGGACTTAGGGGTGGTGGCATAATTGCCGAAAACATTTTCAAAAACGAACTCCTGCGTTTGGGAGGCTTTCTTTCGCTGAGGGGGTTCGACGAAGAATCTATTTTGGCCACTGCTTACGGGATTCAAACCCTTGAATTGCGTTACCTCTTTGAGGAAAATGCCTACGCCTATGTTTTTTCGGATCAGGCTTATTATGAAAACTACTCCCTTTCCTTCGGTGTTAATGATCTGCCCTACTCTTTTGGAGCCGGAATCAGCTTTGAGACCAAAGGGGGCATTTTTTCATTGGCCTACGCACTGGGACATCAGTTTTCAAACCCCATACTTTTAAGAAACGGGAAAGTCCATTTCGGGCTGGTTAGCTTGTTTTGAACCCGATATATTTCCTTATTTTTACCCTGCTTTGAACACGGTACGAAATATCCTGACCCATTTCTTTCCGGCCCTGCTGATTTTTATGATGGCGGGCTGTGGCACCACTCGGCAGATGAGCAATCGCAACCTGAGCCACCTTTACAAGACCAAGGTTGACCGCCTGCATCCTGAATACCGGGTTTATCATGCTTCCGATTCCTTTTCCCTTGTTTATTTCCGCCTGTATTCACCCGAACTCCTTTATTCCCGTCCGGCTACCAATGCCGATTTTCAGGCCCGTTACAGCATTTCCTACGACCTGCGGCCCAATTATGAAAGCAAGGTAATAACCGACAGCAACACTTTTGTTTTTACCGACAACAATAAAGAAGAGCACTGGATCACCGGAAGTATCCGCATTAAAACCCGACCAGGACTTAACTATGTGGCGGAAATTTCGTTTTTCGACATGAATCACATGTCGGAATCAGTTACTTTTCTTGAGTTAAACCGTGAAAACAAAAACACGGCCCAAAACTTCCTCCCCCTTAGCGGAGCCTCAGGTTTGAATGTTCAGTTTTCGCAGGCCGTAAGACCCGGTGACATTACCCGTATTGGCACCCCGGGCAATCCCAAAGAAATTTTTGTAAGGTATTATGCCCGCGACTTCAGCCTCCCTCCGCCTCCCTTTTCCTATTATAACCCTAAGGGCTTCGATTTCAAACCCGATTCTATTTTTGTGCTGAGCAACCCGAACGACTCCTTTCTTTTTGTACCGGGAAAAAAAGGACTTTACCACATTCAGACCGACACTTCCAAAATTGAAGGGTTTACGCTAACCTGCTTTGATGAAAACTTCGACGGATTCCGGTCTTATGAGGGTATGTTGTATCCCCTCCGGTACATCACTTCCCGTTCCGAGCACGAAAAGATGATGGCCTTCCGGAATAAAAAGGCGGCCGTAGATTCTTTTTGGATCCACACCGCCGGTTCAGCCGACAGGGCACGGGAGCTGATTCGTAAATTCTACAACCGGACCCTGGATGCCAATCGTTATTTCACCTCTTATCTGGAAGGATGGCGAACCGACCGGGGGCTGATCTACCTGATTTACGGGCCGCCGAATGCGGTTTACCGGTATTCCACCGGAGAAACCTGGATTTACGGTGAAGAGCACAACAGCAATTCCCTCAACTTTACCTTTACCAAGGTCATTAACCCATTTTCAACCAACGATTTTCGCCTGGAACGCTCGCCCATTTATCAGGACTCCTGGTATCGGGCCACCAACAGCTGGAGGGAGGGAAGAATATTTCTTGACAATTAACTATGGAAGGCGGAGATTTAATTTTTGGCATTCATTCGGTGCGTGAAGCACTGGCCTCGGGAAAAAATTTTGAAAAAATTTTCATTCAGGATCGCCTGAAAAACGAAGGCATTCGGGAAATAAAAGTTTTACTAAAAGAACGGGGACTTACCTGTCAGTTCGTTCCCCAGGAAAAACTGAATCGCCTGACCAAAAACCGGAACCATCAGGGTGCGGCAGCTTTTCTTTCGGTAATAGAATATCCCGAAATTGAAAATATTGTTTCAGATGTTCAGGAATCCGGGGAATTTCCACTGGTTCTTATCCTGGACAGAATTACCGATGTCAGAAATTTTGGTGCCATTTGCCGCAGCGCGGAATGTATGGGAGTACATGCCGTAGTAGTACCTGCCCGCGGCGCTGCCCTTATAGGACCCGATGCCATGAAAACTTCTGCCGGTGCGCTCAACAGAATTCCGGTTTGCAAAAGCGATAACCTGAAGGAAACCCTTGAATTTCTGAAAGACTCGGGCCTGAAAATTGCAAGCTGTCCCGAATACGGAGAAAAAACCTGTCAGCATGCTGACCTTCATGGCCCCCTGGCTCTGATCCTGGGCTCGGAAGAAGATGGAATTTCGGGTGAATACCTCAAGTTGTCGGAAGAAAAAATCAAGATCCCCATGATGGGACAAACCGGTAGTCTTAATGTTTCAGTGGCCGCAGGAATTTTACTCTACGAAGTCCTGAGGCAAAGAAGCCAGTCATGACCGATTCCTTTTTCCAAAGCAGGAAATTCATTTTTTTTCTTTCCGTTTTTTTTACCGCACTTAAAATTCCATTTCTGTTTGAAGGGTATGGGAACGAAGAAGATTCATGGGGGCTTGCCCTTGCCACCTATCAGTTTCGGGAGACCGGAGTTTTTGAAGTAAGCCGGCTTCCGGGACATCCGGTTCAGGAATTATTTTTGGGGATACTCCCATTCCAATCCGCTTTTCTGTTTAATTTTTTCTCGGCCCTTTTTTCCGGCATTGCCATTTACGCCTTCGGGTTGGTTTTACTTAAATTCAAGGTAAAAAATCCGGCACTTGTACTGACGGCTTTTGCCTGTGTTCCGGTAATTTTTATCAGCGGAACCTATACGATCGATTATGTCTGGGGACTGGCATTTTTTCTTTTGTCTCTTCATGGTTTTCTGGATAAAAAATATATCCTTGCCGGAATTTTTATGGGATTGGCGATAGGGAGTCGCATAACTTATGGAGCCATGCTCATCCCCTTATTCTTTTTATATGAGGGCAATTCAAGAGTAATAGATTTTTTCAAAACAAGTCTATGGGCAGGTATGGTTTCCCTGTTGTGTTTTTCTCCCATAATAATAAAATACGGACCGGGCTTTTTCATGTATTACGATCAGTTTCCCTATCCCGGCTGGGGAAAGCTTCTGTATAAAATGTGGCCGGGGGTATGGGGCATTCCCGGATTGCTTGTGCCTGCAACCGGTATCGGTTTAATAATTTGGTATGGTTTCAAAACTTCCACGCCCGGGAAAAGAAAAATAATTCTTGCAACGGCCCTCACCTGGCTCTTATTTACGGCAGCCTATTTCAGACTTCCGCAGAAATCGGCGTATATGATTCCCGTAATCCCCTTTACCCTGATTCTGGTAGCAGAATTTGCCCCGGAAAAAATATCACGGTTTGTGTTGGCAGCTCTTATCCTGGGAATTTTTCTCCCTACCCTCAACCTAACGGATCCATACCGGGGATCAAAACCCGGAATTGCCAGTTTCAAATTTAAGTCGGAAGGTCAGGAAATATATTTTGATGCTCTCGGAAGTCCTGTGCTTGCCGACTTCAACAAAAGAAAAGTAAAAAAGCAATTTACCGAAAACTGCATAAAACAAATAATCCAAAATAAGGACACAGGCGTTATAATTTGCGGCTGGTGGTACAATGAAATTTTGGTAAGAATGAAGGAATCGGGCAGAAACCCCGGACGGATGCGCCTGGTATTTTATACCGGGAAAGCCCTGGCCGACAGCTTACAGGGCTCGGAACTACCCGTTTATTACCTGCAGGAGCAGGAAAAATTTAACGACCTTTACAGCGGAATTTCAAACACCCGGGAATTTGCAAGGCCCTTCATCAAATAACACTAAAATTACCTTTCTAAGTCTTGGTCTCATTATGTTGGTGGGAACCCTGGTTCGGTTTTTAGGGTTTTCCGCCTGGTCCTTGAGCAATGATGAATTAAGTGCATTTTACCGGATATGGGAAAGTGATTTAGGTGAAACCATTCAAAAGGGGGTAAGGCCGGATGGCCACCCTGCCGGAGTACAGGTTTTTCTTTATTTCTGGACCCAATTTTTTGGTACTTCTGAATTTGCTCTGCGATTCCCCTTTGTATTATTCGGGTGCTTTTCCATTTTTCTGGTTTATCTGATTTCTAAAAAGTGGTTTGGAAATACAGCCGCACTGCTCAGCTCTGCAGCATGGGCCGTACTCTACGAGCCCGTTCTGTATAGCCAGATTGCAAGGCCCTATTCGTCCGGCGTATTTTTTGTTTTATTGTTTACGTATTTCTGGCAGCAGCTTGTATTTGAATCCGACATAACCCGTCCACCCCGAAAATTCAGAATATTTTTACTTGCGCTCTCATCAAGCCTTGCCTTATACAATCATTACTTTTCCGGGTTCACCGTTATATTACTTTGGGGAATTGGTTTGTTTTTTCTGAACCGGTTCAACCGGATGCAGTATTTTTTGTCCGGTCTGATTTCATTACTGCTTTTTCTTCCTCACCTGGAAATTTCAATTGCACAATTCTCAAAAGGCGGGGTGGGCATCTGGCTCGGCCCCCCGAAATGGGATTTCCTTTTCCATTACCTGTTTACGAACACTTTCAACTCCTGGCACTTTCCCTTAGTAGCCCTTTCAATACTGGGAGCAGGAATATTAATGGGTTCACAAGGAAGGGATGCATTTAAGTACAAGTCCATCTGTTTAATCATTTTTACTGTAGTTTATCTCGTGGGTCACCTTTATTCGGTTTATGTTAATCCCGTACTCCAAAGCTCAGTACTCTTGTTTTGCTTTCCTTTTTTGGTTATGGGATTCTTTTCCTTTACAAAAAACTTAAGCATTAAATTGGCCATCGGGGGATCTTTTCTGATGCTGGGATCGGGATTGGCAGGATTGTACATAGACAAAAAATTTGCCTTAGAAAAACCATTTGCTTCTTTCCGTGAACCTGTTCAAACAGCCCTGCGCTGGAAAATGGAAAACCCCGGACTTAAAACTGAAATCTTTTTCAATGCCATTTCGAGGGCTTACCTGGAATATTATACAAGCAGGCAAAATAATTATCCTGACTTCAGTTTCTCCAGAGGAGACGACGCTGACTTCGGGAAACATTTTGCGGCTTTTGTTGATCAGTCGGATGCCGACCAGATAATTTACGGCTGGACCAATATCCGTCACCCCATTAGCGCCTTTGAAATTATTTTCAGCCGGGGCTACGAATTAAAGAGTTCTGTAACCTGGTACAATGCGGCCATTTACCGCTTCGAAAAAAGCAAAAACACAGACCCGGAAACAAACCTTCCCGATTCTTCAAACACCCGTTTGACATTTTCCCGCGATACCGAATTTTTCAATCAGATCGAATTTTCCGGAGACAGTCCGGACCTGAAAGGAGATAAAAACCTCCTGTTTATTGCCCGCCTTGACTCTCTTTCAGGGGGTGGTATTCATCTGGTAAAAGAAGTACATGAAAACGACTCCCTGATTTCCTGGGAATCGGCTTATTCACCGCATTACGGGGTAAAGGAATCCGGCACGCTTTCCCTGCTGGTACGGCGGAAAGGCGAGTCGCTTTCAGGAAAAAAAATAAAAGTCTATTTTTGGAACCCGGAAAAACAATCGGGGCAAATATCCCGGTTCAAACAAATACCCATTACAACCGATGAAAACATTTTTTTCGACTAGTCTGTTATTGAGCCTGATTTTTCTTGCTTCCTGCGGTGGCAACAAAGATGAAATGAGGGCCGAAGACCTCCTGAAGGTATTGCCCGGAACCTGGGTAGGTATTCAGGAAGATGTTCAGTTTGTGGAATCCTGGAAAAAGTCGGGTGATGAAGCCCTGATTGGAAAGGGATACGGCATTGCCGGGCCGGATACATTTTTTACCGAAAATCTGAAAATAGAGCAACTTGAAAAAAACTGGTATTATATTGCTGACCCGGCAGGACAAGGTCCCGTTCATTTTCGTTTGAATCCAGTGGAGGGAAGCGTATTTACCTTTGAAAACGAAAAACACGACTTTCCCAGGCAGATCATTTATTCCTTTCGCGGGTAAGACTCTATTTTGGTGCAGCTATTAGGAATGCGGGACGGACAAAATGCAGGAGAGCAGATTTTTTTCACAAGGGAAAATTAAACCCTCTTGGAAAGCATTTCGGCTTTTTCGAAATCTTCCTTATTCAAATCCATAATTTGGGGACCTCCAAAATTTATCAGGTCAAGGATAAATAATTTTTCGGGGTAGGTTTGGGCAAAAATTTCAAACTTCAGCCAGGCATTTCCCATCTCCTTTAACTCTACAAACCTGTCGGGGCTTTCGATCCGGAAGAGGGAAGCCCCACCGCGGTATTGCCGGTAAACAGGAAAAACCGTTTCGCTCATAAGTTTTAAACACAAAGATAAAAATCGGGTCCAATGTGTATCTTAGCTACATGACCTTCCTCGGAGAAATTGCGGCCCGGATTCAGGCCGACAAGACCATCATACCCGAAAAAACCGTGCTTGTTTTTCCGAACCGGAGAGCAGGACTGATGTTCCGGGAAGAGTTTCGGAAGCAATTGAAAAAGCCGGCCATCGCACCTTCGGTATTTTCCATCGAGGATTTCATCGCCACCGGATACCAGGGCATCATAAAAGACCGGAACGAACTCCTGTTCTATCTCTATGAACTGAGCGAATCGCTCAAAGAAGCAGGAGAAGAGCCGGAAGATTTCAAACAATTCCTCAATTGGGCTCCGGTATTCCTGAGCGACATCAACGAAATCGACAAACACCTGATAGCACCGGAAAAGATTTTCGGGAATCTGAAAGATGTAAAAGAGATTGAAACCTGGAGTTTATCCGCAGGCGAACTAACACCCTTTCAGGAAGCATTTGTTAAATTTTATGAGCGTCTGGGCCGGCTTTACCAGGCACTGCGCAGTAAATTCGAAAAAAGCAATTATGCCTGGGAAGGTCTTGCCTTCCGACTTGCGGCGGAAAAAACCGAAAGCTTCAGGGAATGGGCTTCCTGGGACTGTTTTCTTTTCGCCGGATTTAATGCACTCAGTCCCGCTGAAGCCACGCTGATAAAAAAGCTAAAAACCTTTGGCAGGGTTGAAATATTCTGGGATTACGACACTTATTACTATGCGGATAAAGATCAGGAAGCCGGTCATTTTTTAAGGAAGCAAATTCCATCTTTTTCAATTCCCGGAAAAGAAACGCCCTTTCCTTCCAAAAATCTATTGGAAGGAAAACCAGATATTGAATGTATTGGGTTGGCCGGAGGCGTTACCCAGGCCAGGTATGCAGGAGCCTGGCTGGAAAAAAAAATGACAACCGTTAAAAAAGGAGAAACCATTGCCATCGTCCTCGCGGATGAATCGCTCTTACTTCCGCTGCTTAACGCCCTTCCGGACCAGGCTACGGGCGTGAATGTTACCATGGGATTTCCCCTTAAGGAAACACCCCCTGCCTCGCTGGCTTATGCCCTGCTTAAACTTTTGAAAAGTGCCGGATTTGAACCCGGTTCAGGAACCCCCGCTTTTCCCTTAAATGATTTTCTGGAATTTCTTTCCTCCCCTACCCTGAGTCAGGTGCTTGACCAGAGTGAAATCATCATGAAGCTGAAAGATGATTTGAAAACAAAACGAATCCGGATGGTATCGGCCTCTGACCTAAAAGACATCAGGGAACCGGGACTGAAAACTATTTTTGACCGTTTGTTTGCATTTCGGGAAAACGCAAACGGACTCAGGATACTGGAATCAATTTTCCTGAACCTCTTTGAGACGGCAAGAGACAAAGACAAAACCGAAGATGCCGAGTATATTTTTGAATTACTCCACCTGATCCGGAAAGTGGAAGACTGGGAAAATAAATTCAGGGTAATAACAAACACCGATATTTTACTCCATTTTTTCCGGCAGCTCCTGGGTAGGGAACGGATTCCCTTTTACGGTGAGCCGGTCAGTGACATTCAGATATTGGGAATTTTAGAAACCCGTGCCCTGGATTTCGATCATGTGCTTGTCCTTTCGGCCAATGAAAATCTTATTCCTCCCTCCCGGAAATCGTCCACCCTTATTCCCGTCGACCTCCGTTCGGTTTTCGGATTACCCACCTTCCGGGAACACGAAAGTCTGTCGGCTTATTATTTTTACCGTTTGCTTCAAAGAAGCCGGTCGGCCACGCTGTTATACCAAACCATAAAAGATGTTTTTGGATCCGGGGAAAAATCAAGGTTCATACAGCAATTAAGCGAAGAGCTGGGTCAAAAAAATCCCGCGGCCCGGATTACAGACCATCCTTCAGGCCCCATGCCGGATCAGATTCCCTTTTCGGAAATCAGGGTTGAAAAATCGGCGGAAATGACCCGTGAAATTCAGGAAAAAGTCAAGGAAGGCGGATTTTCTCCCTCTTCCCTTTCCACCTATATCCTTTGTCCCTTGAAGTTTTATTTCAACTGGATCCTGAAGGTCGGAGAAGAAGAAGACGAAGAAGAAATTTTAGTGGCCGGAGCCGACACCCTGGGCAATGCCGTGCACAAAACCCTGCAGGAATTATATGAGCCCTATAAAGGTAAATCTCTGACCAAAGACGACATAGCCGGGATGGAGCGCGATTACCCTGCCATACTGCTGAAGGCTTTTGTGGAAGAATTCGGGAACAATTTTAACGCCGGAAAAAATTTTCTCACCTATAAACTTGCCGAAACCGGCCTTGCCAGGTATTTTAAACTTGAAAAAACGCGGTTAAAACCCGGCAAGGAATCCTGGCGGGTATTTGATCTCGAAAAGAAATTCATTTACCGGACCAATGGCGATTTTGGGGAGTACATGATAAAAGGAACCCTCGACAGGATTGACAGGTTCGACGATCATTTTCTGATCATCGATTACAAAACCGGGAAGGTAGAAGCCAAAGATCTGAAGCTGCCCCCTCCGGAAAACCTTTTCACTTCCGGAAAACACGGAAAGGTTTTTCAGATGCTAACCTATCTTTTTCTTTTCAGGTCGGATCAGGGAAATACCGTGAATACCGAAGCCGGTATTTTCAGCATACAGCGCATTGAACAGGGTTTAATCCCCCTTAGTTTCGATGGGAAGCCCCGTATTCCTGACGATTATCAGCTTTCCTTCACCGAAAAGCTGCAAGGCCTTTGCAATGAAGTTATGAATCCCGAAATTCCTTTTACCCAAACTACCGACAAAAAAAACTGTCGGTATTGCCCCTATAAAGAAATTTGTCACCGATAGTGTATCTTTTTCAGGATTTTGCATTATGAGTTGTAGTGGACAGCCATCATAAAAATAAGGAGGACCTCGAAAGAGAAGCCGGCGAAGTGCTGAGGGCTCAGAAAAACCCTGCCGCTTTCGCCCCCTTGTACGAACGATACTATGAGGTACTTTTCCGTTTTTTCTGGAACCGTACGGAAGATTATGATTTATCTTCCGATCTTACCCAGCACACTTTTTTAAAAGCACTCAGGAACCTGGGTTCCTACCAGTTCAGAAACCTCCCTTTTTCAGCCTGGCTGTTCCGGATCGGAATCAATGAAATGAATATGTATTTCCGGAAAGCAGAAAGGGAAAGAATAGTGCCCCTCGACCTTACCCTGCTCCGCGAATGGGCCGGGGAAGAAGGTATCGACGGATATCTGGAAAAAGAATTTACCCGGGTGGAAAAATTAATATTGGATCTGCCTCCTGATCAACTGGCACTTATTGAATTACGGTTTTTCGAGAAAAAAAGCTTCCTTGAAATTGGTCAAATCATGAAAATTTCCGAAAATAACGCTAAAGTAAAAACCTACAGGGTACTGGATAAGATCCGCAAACTGATGGAGGAGAAGGAATAATGGAAAAAAGAAAATTACATACCCGAACCACCCCACCCGACCCGAAAATCATGGGCAGGAAAAAAGATTTCGGGGCTTTTATGGACAATTACCGTAAAGGAACCACTCCCCTTTATAAAAAGCCGCTGTATAAAAATCCGAGACTATTTCTGGCCCTGTTATTGATAATATTAGTTGCCATTCTGGTGTTTGAATCAGGCGAAGAATCCCCGTCCGAAAAACAAAACCCCACCGGCGCCGATACCGTAAAAAATGAAAAACAAAATCCATAAAGCCCATGAAGTTTAAAACAGCCATCCCCGCCCTTCTGATCCTGCTCACCGGATTCCGTCTGCAAGCCCAACAGGTTCCCTTTGAGCCCACCTTAACGGAAGCCCTTCTTACCGTAAAAGTGACCGACCTGAAGGATAAACCCAGGGTTGGAGAAAAGGTAAGTTTTATTGACACCCAAAATTCAAATGAATATTCCGGCATTACAGCAAGCGACGGGACTTTCCTGCTTCTGGTTCCCAAAGGGAAAAAATACAAAGTCAAATACAAAACCTATTCGGAAGAATTACAGTACACTGAATTTATGATGCCCCTGGCCAAAGACACCCTGCTTAGTTTTGAATTTCAGTTAAAATATGATCTGCCCCAGACTTTTACCCTCGACAATGTTTACTTTGAAACCGGCAAGGCTACCCTGAGCCCGAAAAGCAATCAGGAACTGGATAAGTTTGCTGATTACCTGAAACAAAAGAAATCGCTGGTTGTTGAAATCGCAGGTCACACGGATAATGTCGGGGATAAAAAAGCTAACCAGATATTATCGGAAGACCGGGCCAAGTCGGTGCGTGAATACCTCATAAAAAAAGGAATTGCACCGGAACGGATGACAACCAAAGGTTACGGCGACACAAACCCCATTGCCGACAATGCCAGCGAGGCCGGAAGGCAAAAGAACCGGCGTACAGAAATCAGAATTCTGAAAGAATAGCCGAATCAGGAAGTAAACTTATATCCCACACCCCGTATGCTGTGAAAATGGACGGGGTTGCGGGGATTTTTTTCGAATATTTTCCGGAAGGTCAGAATGTAATTGTCGATTGTACGCGTTGTGGGAAAAACATCCAGGCCCCAAACTGTTTTCAGGATATCCTCACGGGAAACCACTTCCCCTTCCCGGTCGGTTAAAAATTTCAGCAATTGGATTTCCCGTTTCGAAAGTTCATGATGTTTCCCCTTTAAACCTTTTACCCGGTAGGTTTGAAAATCAATTTCAAAATCCCCGAACCGGAATACACCCTCCAGGCCTTGTCCGGTTGCCGGCTCGGAACTTCCCCTACGGATCAGATTTCCCACGCGTAACAGAAACTCTTCCAGATTAAATGGTTTGGTAATATAATCGTCGGCACCGATCTTCAGTCCGTGCACTTTATCATCGGCACTGAACCTGGCGGTAAGAAACAAAACAGGAACCCGGTTGTTTTCAACCCGGATAGCTTCGCAAACCGAAAATCCATCGAGTCCCGGCATCATTACATCCAGAATAACCAGATCGAAATGGGCCCCGCGAAAAGATTTAAGAGCTTCCTTCCCGTCGGGACAAACGGTTACATGGTAACCCTCCATTTCAAGGTTAAGTTTGAGGGTAGCCCTGATACTTTCCTCGTCTTCGGCCAATAAAATCCTGTGAGCCATATCGCAAAATTAACCTTAATTTAGTTTGCTTGGAAGATCTGGCTATAGTTGGAACCGGAATTGCCGGTATGGGAGCTGCCCATTACCTGAAAAACAGGTTTACGATTACTTTTTTTGAAAAAAATAATTACCCCGGAGGGCATACCCATACCATAGAACACCGGGCTAAGGATGAAACCGTGGCCTTCGACACCGGCTTCATGGTGTTCAATAAGGTTACCTATCCCCTCTTAACCTCCCTGTTTCTGGAGCTTGAGGTTCCCATCCGGAAAACCTCGATGAGTTTCAGTGTCCAACACCTTCCCTCAGGACTGGAGTATTGCGGTTCGGGACTGAATGGGTTGTTTGCCCAAAGAAAAAATATTTTCAACCCTTCCTATATATCCATGCTGTTACAAATAAGCCGCTTTAACAAAATTGCCATACAGCATATCAAAGAAGGATTGGAAACCCATGACAGCATTTCAACTTTTGTAGAAAAACACGGCCTGGGCCGACCCATGCTGGAACGATACCTGATTCCCATGAGTGCCGCTGTTTGGTCGACCCCACCCGGAAAAATGGAATCATTTCCAGCCCAAACCCTGATCCGCTTTTTTTACAACCATGGTTTTCTTGGATTAAACACCCAGCACCAGTGGTATACCGTTACCGGTGGGAGCCGGGTTTACCGGGATAAAATTCTGAAACCCTTTGAAGGCAACATTTTCCTCAACCGGGGTGTAAAAAAAATATTCCGCAGGGAGGAAGGCGTAGAACTTGTTTTCGATGACAACACTACCAGGAAATTTCCAAGGGTATTACTCGCCTGTCATGCCGACGAAGCATTACACCTGCTCGGCAACCCCGAAAAAAATGAAACCCGGTTATTGTCTGAATTCCGGTATAACGACAATCTGGCTACGGTTCATACCGATGAAAGCATAATGCCGAAAAACAGAAAAGCCTGGTCGAGTTGGAACTACAGGATAGAAAAAACAGCCACCGGGGAAACCGCCAGCACCATATATTGGATGAATTCACTGCAAGGGGTTTCCGAAAAAGCAAATTATTTTGTGAGCATCAACGACCCCGGAAAAATCCATCCTTCAAAAATCATTTCCACTTTACCTTACACCCACCCCATTTTTAATCTGGAAACCCAGGAGGCTCAAAAAGAACTGGAAAGTCTGAACACCCGGGGAACTATATTTTTTGCCGGCAGTTATTTTCGTTATGGTTTCCACGAAGATGCCCTGCTCAGCGGAAAATGGGCTGCCGAAAAATTAATGGCTGCTTTATGAAATCATGCCTCTATAAAGTACAGGTGATGCACAACCGGCTGGAACCCAAAAAACACCGGTTTCATTACAGGTATTTTATGTTCTATGTGAACCTTGAGGAATGCGAAGGCGAACTCAAAAAATTCTTTCCCTTCATTGGAATAAACCGCGCCGGACTATTTTCGCTGCGTGATAAAGATCATATCCGTTATAAAAACAAAGATGGGAACCTGATTCAGGGAATAAAAAACAACCTCCTGCACTATTTAGACAAAGAGGGGATTGAAATAAAAAAGCCCGTCATATTTATGCTGGCAAACTTCGCCACCCTGGGTTATCAGTTTAATCCCGTATCCTTCTTTTTTGTTTATGATGACAAGGAACTAAAAGCCTGCGTGACTGAGGTAACCAACACCTACCGGGAGCAAAAACCATTTCTTTTGAAGCCCGAAAATCTGAAAGACGGCATTTTCGAACACCGGGAAACCAAACATTTTTATGTGTCGCCATTTCTGGACCACGATCTGGAGTTTCATTTTCGCCTGTCGGAACCCGGGGAGCAATTGAACCTTTCCATAAATGACCTCAGGGCAGGGAAAACCGTTTTTCTGAGCACCTTAACCGGCAGGGCAAAACCAATGACTCGCCTCCGGATTCTTTATTATTTCCTTAGATTTCCTTTGGTTACCCTGCAGGTAATCGGACTCATTCACTGGAATGCCTTTTTGCTCTGGATAAAAAAGATCCGTTATTTCCGGAAAAAAGATTTCCCTGAACTACAAAGGCATTACTATCCGAAAGGAACAGAGCCCGTGAAAAAATCCGGGGAAAATGTAATTTAGCACTTATGGAAGTCGTCCAGGCATCGCATTCACCCCGTTTTTTCGCCCGTCAGATCATTGGCATACTTTCGAAAATGGAACTCGGAAGACTGGAAATGCGCCTGCCCGGTGGAACACTTCAGACTTTTGGAAATGGCAGCGGCGAGGGAGCTTACATGGAAGTAAAATCCTGGAATTTTTTCCGTCGTCTGGTTTTATACGGCGATGTAGGCTTTGGGGAATCCTTCGTGGCAGGAGAATGGGAAACCGATTCTATTGCCCGGGTAATTTCATTTTTTGTTTCCAACTATAGGGACAATCCCGCCATCTCGGGTGGCAGCGGAAAGAAGGTGTTTTTAAATCTGCTCCGCGGACTTAACAGGGTTAACCACCTCGTAAGGGCAAACAGCAGATCGATGTCGGAGAAAAACATCCATGAGCATTACGACTTAAGCAATGATTTTTTCAGTCTTTTTCTCGACGAAAGCATGACTTATTCCTCGGGAATTTTTGAAAATCCGGAAATGACTCTTTCGGAAGCCCAAATCAACAAATACGAAACCCTTGCCCGTTCCTGCAGCATAAAACCCGGTCAGGAAGTATTGGAAATAGGATGCGGCTGGGGAAGCAATGCCATTCTCTTAGCCCAAAAATTCGGAGCCAAGGTGAGGGGAATTACCATTTCAAGACAGCAATACGATTACAGTCTTAAAAAAGTGCAGGCGGCCGGATTGAGTGAACAGATTTCCATAGAGTTTTGCGATTACAGGGATGTAAAGGGAAGCTTCGACCATATCGTATCGGTGGAAATGCTGGAGGCCGTTGGGGACAGATATTTCGATGTTTATTTCAAGAAATGCAGCGAACTGTTGAAGCACGGTGGAAGCCTCGGCTTTCAGGTAATTACTTGTCCCGACAGCCGCTATGCCGAAATCAGGGATGGGATAGACTGGATTCAGAAACATATTTTTCCGGGATCACTATTGCCCAGTGTTGCCCGGATTAACCAGGCGGTAAATAACACCGGAAAATTGAATCTTACTTCGCTGAAGGAATTCGGCTCAAGCTATGCTAAAACCCTGAACCTTTGGCATCGGAATTTCGATGCGAAAAAAGAAGCAGTATTGGCTTTGGGCTTTGATGAGCCTTTTATCAGAAAATGGAAATATTACCTTGGATATTGTGAAGCCGCCTTTGCCATGAAAAACATCTATGTTATGCAAATGGTGTACCGGGAACCCAATTTCCCTGTCCTTTAGCTTCCTCCCTCCCCTATTCTGTCGTATCTTTGCATTTTCATGGAATTTCGGATTACAAGCGACTTTTCCCCAACGGGAGATCAACCCCAGGCCATCCGGCAACTGGTAGAAGGAATTAATTCCGGAAGCCGTTTCCAAACCCTTTTGGGCGTGACAGGATCCGGAAAAACATTTACGGTTGCCAATGTGATTCAGGAAGTTAAAAAACCCACGCTCATCCTGAGTCATAACAAAACCCTGGCAGCACAGCTCTACGGAGAATTCAAAACTTTTTTTCCTGAAAATTCCGTTGAATATTTTGTTTCCTATTATGACTATTATCAGCCCGAAGCTTATTTGCCCACCACCGACACTTATATTGAAAAAGATCTTTCCATAAATGATGAAATTGAAAAGCTGAGGTTGAGTGCCACCTCTGCCTTGCTGAGCGGACGGAGAGATGTGATTGTTGTTTCCAGCGTTTCCTGCATTTACGGCATTGGAAATCCGAAGGAGTTTGAAAACAATGTGATTCAGATGAAAAGAGGAAGCAGCATCAGCAGGAATCGCTTTTTACACCTGCTTGTTTCGGCACTTTATTCCAGGAACGATGTAGAGTTTGGCCGCGGCACTTTCCGGGTAAGAGGAGATACCGTTGATATAAACCTGGCTTATGCCGACTATGCCCTACGGGTAGAATTTTTCGGGGATGAAATTGAAGAACTTATTGCATTTGATCCACTTTCGGGAAAAAAAGGAGAAAGCTTTGATGCCATCCGGATTTACCCGGCCAACCTTTTCGTAACCAGTCCGGAAACCCTTAATCAGGCTTTATACCGTATTGGCGAAGACATGGCGGCACGGGTTGCGTTTCTGAAAGAAAACGGAAAACACCTGGAAGCGAAACGACTTGAGGACCGGGTGAATTACGATATGGAGATGTTGCGTGAGCTTGGTTATTGCTCGGGCATTGAAAATTATTCGCGGTATTTTGACGGTCGGAACCCGGGGGAAAGGCCCTTTTGTCTCCTGGATTATTTCCCCGATGATTTTTTAATGGTTATTGATGAAAGTCATGTTACCCTGCCCCAAATCAGGGGTATGTACGGAGGCGATCGCTCGCGAAAGGAAAATCTGGTGGAGTACGGCTTCCGGCTTCCCGCTGCACTTGACAATCGCCCGCTGCGGTATGAGGAATTTGAAAACATGTTAGACCGGGTAATTTTTGTGAGTGCCACACCGGCTGAAACCGAGCTACAGCTTTCGGAAGGAGTTATAGTGGAGCAATTAATCAGGCCCACGGGTTTGCTTGATCCTCAGATTGAAATAAGACCCTGCGGAACCCAGGTGGATGATTTACTGGAGGAAATACGGAAAGTTACCGCCAACGACGAAAGGATCCTGGTAACCACACTCACGAAACGAATGGCGGAGGAGTTGGCGAAATACTTTGCCCGTCTTGGAATCCGGTGCCGTTATATACATTCCGATGTAGATACCCTAGAACGGGTTGAGATAATGAGCGATCTCAGAAAAGGAATTTTCGATGTTTTGATTGGGATAAACTTGTTGCGGGAGGGACTGGATCTTCCCGAAGTAGCCCTTGTGGCCATTCTGGATGCCGATAAAGAAGGATTTCTGAGAAGCGAACGGGCATTGGTTCAAACCGTGGGAAGAGCAGCCCGAAACCTCAACGGAAGGGTTATAATGTATGCCGATAAAATTACGGACAGCATGTCCAAAACCATCGAGGAAACCAAAAGGAGAAGGCTAAAACAGATTGAGTACAATTTCAAGCACAATATAGAACCCCGGCAGATCGTTAAACAACAGAAAGAAGTGTTTGCCGGAAGTTCCTCGAAAAAATCAAAGATGTATGTGGAGCCTGAATTTAAATCCGCTGCGGCCGATCCGGTAATCCGGTATATGGATCCCAAAGAAATTGAGAAATTGATACAGAAAACCCGGAAAGAAATGGAAAAGGCGGCCAAGGAGATGGATTTTATTGAAGCCGCCCGTTTAAGAGATGAAATTTTCAACCTGGAAAAGATCCGTAAAGACCGGATTTAGAATTTGAGCACGATTTTTGACTGGCATTTATTCACTATCTTTATACCATGAGATTTCTGCTGACGGGCATTGCTATAGTACTGGGGTTTAGCGCTTTGGGTCAAAACAAAGGGAAGCAATCCGCCAATAACGATGACCGTCCCCTCATTCAGTTTTCCGGAGTTGTGGTGGAACGCGACAGTCTGAAGCCGGTTCCCTACACCATGATTGTGATTAAAAACAAGAAGCGGGGAACCGTTTGCGACTTTTTCGGATTTTTCTCTTTTGTGGCTCAGGAAAAAGACACCATTGAATTTTCATCCGTCGGATATAAGAAAGCCATTTTTATCATTCCCGACAGCCTTACCACAAACAAATATTCCCTTATTCAGGTGATGCAAACCGACACCATCCTTCTGAAGGAAACCGTGATTTACCCCTGGCCTTCCAAGGAAGCTTTCAAAAAAGTTTTCCTGGAAACAAAAATTCCCGAGGATGACATGGACCGTGCCGCCAAAAACCTCGACCGTCAGGCCTTGCAATCGCAATACCAGACTATGCCCATGGATGGCAGCATGAATTACAAAGCCTCTATGCAGCAGCAATATTCCAAATTGTATTATGCAGGTCAGTTTCCTCCGAATAATCTGCTTAACCCCATTGCCTGGTCTAAGTTCATTCAGGCATGGAGGAACGGAGAATTCAAGAAAAAAGAGAGCCACGAGTTGCCCGACGAGGAAAAGTAGGGATGAGGTCGGACAAATTTCAGATCATAGAAAATATTGAAGCCATCGACATAGGTTCGGAGGGCGAGAGCATTTGCAAATCCGGCGACCTGGTGGTATTTGTAAAAGGACTGGTTCCCGGAGATGTGGCCGATGTAAAAATCACCAAATCAAGAAAGCGATTTAAAACCGGAAAGGTACTTCAGATTCGCAAACCTTCACCGGAAAGGATTGAAGCGCCCTGTGCCCATTTCGGAAATTGCGGTGGCTGCAAATGGCAAAACCTGCAATACCACGCCCAGCTTCATTACAAACAAAAACATGTTTTCGATGCCCTGACCCGGATTGCCGGCCTGCATTTGGTAAGCTACAACGGTAAAGTTTCACCCGATAACTCTTCCACGGTTTTTTTTCCCATCCTGGGATCCGAAGAAATTTACCATTACAGGAACCGGATGGATTATGCATTTTCCTCAAGAAGGTGGCTTACCCCTGAGGAAATGGAGATGGGAGAAATAAAAGAAAAAAGAGGACTGGGCTTTCATTTGCCCGGCATGTTCGACAAAATTATTGATGTTGAATTTTGTCACCTTCAGGCAGAACCCGGAAATCAAATCCGAAATACCCTGAGAACGTACTGCCTTGAACAGGATCTGGATTTCTTTGATAACCGGCAGCGGAAGGGATTGATGAGAGGTTTGATAATCCGGAATTCAGGCCTGGGAGAACTCATGGTACTTGTTATGTTTGGTGAGGAGGGACGAAAAGAGGAAAAAGAAAACCTTTTGTCTTTTTTAAAGCATACATTCCCTGAAATAACATCGCTTGTTTTTGTTACGAACACCAAGGGAAACGAAACTATTTTCGATCTTGCCGTAGAAACTTTTTCCGGCAGCGACTGGATTATGGAAAGCATGGAAGGATTAAAATTCCGGATCCGGCCCAAATCGTTTTTTCAAACCAATCCCCGTCAGGCCCTTGCCCTCTACCGGCTGGTACGGGAATGGGCCGAACTGAAAGGAACCGAAACCGTTTATGACCTATATTCAGGAACCGGAACCATTGGTTGTTTTATGGCAGGAAATGCCGGAAAAATTGTGGGCGTGGAATTTACCGACGCTTCGGTAACGGATGCCCGTGAAAATGCCGCCATGAACGGTATTTCAAATGCCTCGTTTTTTGCAGGCGATATGAAGAAAATTCTGTCCGCCGAATTCTTTTCCCGCGAAGGTCACCCCGATGTTATTATTACCGACCCACCCAGAGCCGGAATGGAAGCACCCGTGACCGAAGCCATTCTGAATTCAGGATGTCCCAAAATAATATATGTGAGTTGCAATCCCGCTACCCAGGCCAGAGACTTATCGATCCTGAAAGAAAAATATGATGTGGTCAGAGCCCGGCCCGTAGATATGTTTCCCCAGACTTCACATGTGGAAAATGTTTGTCTCCTGACCCTGAAAAAATAATTTATTTTTTCTCCTTCTTGATCTGAAGATCTAATTCGTCTTTATTTTCCTTTGGCTTCGTCCTTTCCTCAAACTCCTTCCGGGGCACAATCTCCAGTGTCATTTTATATAAGTTGAAGACCGAAACATATTTCTCTCCGTAAACCACATGCATATCCCATTTAAGGGCGGGTTTGAATAAGAGAATCTGACAAATATCCGTGGAAGTAATAAATTCCGAAGCCGTATCGCCCTTGTGATTATGGAAAGTAGGTTTTACCTCGTCGTTTTTGCCGCCGCGGTAACTCAGCTCGATAGGAATGAGGGTTTTGTGAAGAGGTTTCTTCACTTTAAGATTAAAAGCTTTATCAAACTCAAAATAATAATCGTTGCCGATGGGCACAAAACGGGTGTCCTGAAAAACATTCATGACATAGGCCTTGTACATTTTTTTCTCTTCAAGAATAACTATACTCAGGTTCGACTTTTCATATTTCACAAAATTTATCGGATCGTCGTTAAACAGTTTGAAAATAATAAACCTGATTTCAAACAAAGCCCGCTCCTTTTCGGTAATCTTCCGCTCCGTTTCATTGAGCTTGATGGCTTTTTTGGATAAATTCTTATCCACAAAATTCATGGTCTTTGAAATAACAAGCAGATCGAAGCGGTCTTTGATTTGGGCTTTCAAAGAATCGTTGGCCTTAAAAACTGCACTGGCGGTGTCAATTTCCCGATAGAAAACCGTACGAATGGTGTCCTTATCAAAATAAGAGAAATAGCCCTTTACAGAAGCCGGATCAAACTCCTTGTCGTAAAATAAATCCAGAGCACTTACCGAAGCCGACTCCAATACATAAAGCGTTTGGCCTTCCTGGAATAACTCATCCGCTTTCTTCTTGAGCGAACGCTGGGAAAATAAAAATACCGGAAGGAAAATTAAAATAAGACAAGCCTGTACCCGCATGCCTGAAAGTTCTCAAAAATCTGACCATTTATACCCAAATAACATTATTTATTTTTAGGCTAACCTAAATTATTTTTTTGACTACTGTAAATAATTTATTATGTTTGTCGAATATTTTACCATGAGACTACTATTTATACTATTTGCGGTTCTGATCCTGTTGTTCAGCGCATGCGAGAAGCTTTTGCCAAAAGCTCCGGCGCCGGAAGAAACGCTTGACGGACCTATGGAAGGTCTGACCACAGAACAATCCATTCAATTTGCCCGCGGGGACGAAGCCTTCGGGGAGGTGTTTACACCCGCTACCGGCCTGGGACCCATTTTTGTAATGTCGAGTTGTGCGGGTTGTCATACCGGCGACGGAAAAGGACATCCCTTTGCCACACTCACACGCTTCGGTCAGTCTGACAGTACAGGCAATAACTACCTTATGCAAGGTGGTCCACAGTTGCAACACCGGGCCATTCCGGGGTTTACACCTGAGGTTTTACCATCCGGCGCACCCTTTTCAAGATTTTTACCACCGGCTGTAGCCGGCATTGGTTTTCTGGCCGCACTTTCCGATGCCCAGATTTTGTCCTATGCCGACCCTAACGATGCTGATGGAGACGGAATTTCAGGGGTTCCCAACTATATTACTCCCCCACCCTATTTTGTACCCGGCCCTTACCACATTCCCCAAAACGGAAAATATATAGGCCGATTCGGAAGAAAAGCAGCTGCCATCGATCTGCTCATTCAAACCGTTAACGCCTATCACCAGGACATTGGAATTACTTCGATTTTCGAAATGGTTGACCCCATTAATTTTCAGGTTTCAGGACAGGGAAATGACCCCATTCCCGATCCTGAAGTAAGTAACAGCGTAATCAACGATGTGGTATTTTATCTGAGAACCCTGAAACCTCCAACACCCAGGAACAGCAGCGACCCGGATGTTATGGCAGGAAAAAATATTTTTACGGATATCAAATGCGGCAAGTGTCACATTCCCGAATGGACCACCCCTCAAAGCGATGTCGCTGCACTTTCCAACAAAACATTTTACCCCTATACCGATTTACTGCTGCACGATATGGGACCCGGGCTTGACGATGGATATACGGAAGGATCTGCAAAAACTTCGGAATGGAGAACAACACCGCTTTGGGGATTGGGCCTGAGTAAAATTGCCCAGGGCGGACAGTACTTTCTGATGCACGACGGCAGAGCCAAATCTCTGGAGTCGGCTATTATGTTGCATGGTGGAGAAGCCAGCGATTCGAAAAATCTGTTTCAGCAGTTAAACTCCTCCGACAAAGCCAAACTCATCAAATTTCTGGAATCGTTGTAAGCATGGACCGAAGGAATTTCATCTTTAATTCAATTTCCCTTGCAGCGGGCAGCCTTGGGCTTTCGATGTACCTGTCGGCCTGCGGAACGCAGAAACAGGTTCAGGCCAGCAACAAAAGTGGTTTGATTACCCTGCCCCTTCAATCCTTTAAAAACGAAAAAGGCGAATACCGTGAAATGGTTTCGGTAAATGCCGAAGGTGTGCCTTATGTGATTTTTGTATTCCGGAAAACCGAATCAGAATTTACTGCCCTCAAGGGCATGTGCACTCATAATGCCTGCGACCTTAACCCGGTTCAAACCGGACTCGATTGTCCCTGCCACGGATCGCGATTCAACAAGGAAGGAACAGTCCTGAACGGCCCCGCTTCGAAAAACCTGACCCGGTATTTTACTTCGGTTTCAGGAAATGATCTGCTCATCAACCTCAACAAGGTAATCCCATGAAAATATTTTTTCTCCTATCGTTTTTCATACCCTGCTTCGCTCTGGGCCAGTCTGACAGTCTCCGCAAAGACTCCCTCATTACCAACATGAACAAAGATGCCGGATATAACCGTCCTGCCTTTTTCGGCGATCGCTTTCCGGTTAGCCTGGGTGGGTATCTGGAAGCTAATACCCATTACGGCGGGACTGACGGAGTAAACGAAGGACTTTCATTTCAGATGCGCAGGTTAACCCTGTTTATGTTTTCCCGTCTGTCGTCGAGAACCCGGTTTCTCACTGAAATAGAGTTTGAAGATGGAACTAAGGAAATAAATATTGAGGCGGCTTTGCTTGACTTCCAGATTCACCGTCTTTTAATTTTCAGGGGCGGGGTTATCTTAAATCCCATCGGCTCCTTCAATCAAAATCACGACGGACCCAAATGGGCCTTCATAGAAAGGCCTCTGGTATCTACAACTTTAATCCCATCCACTTGGAGTAATCCCGGCTTTGGGTTTCACGGATCAGGATTGTTGGGAGATTTATGGCAATGGAACTACGAAGCCTATCTCACCCAGGGCTTCGATGATCAAATCATTGCCAATGAAACCAACCGGACCTTTCTGGGTGCCACCAAAGAGAACCCCGACCGTTTCGAGGAAAGTTTCAACGGGTCGGCCATGGGTAATTTAAAAACCGCCTTCCGTCACTCGTCCCTCGGCGAATTTGGAGTTTCATGGATGGGAGGCGTTTACAATGCCTTTCGGGTGGAAGGTGAAATAGTTGACGACAAAAGAAGAGTAGATGTTTTTGCTTTTGACCTTAGTCTGAACCCGGGGAAAAACACAAACATCACCGGAGAGTTTGCGATGGTAAAAGTAGATGTTCCTAAAACCTATTTTCAGCAATTCGGTTCGGGGCAATACGGTTTCTTTCTCGATTGGAACCAAAAAATTTGCAATCCCAGAATACCCGGGTTTCCGGGATCAGCCCTGTATTATTCGTTCCGGTTGGAAAGGGTAGATTATAACACCGAAAATTTTTCAGAGATCGACGGCGGGGGAAAAATATATGATGAGTTATGGGGCCTTAATACGGGATTTTCACTCCGACCCCAGAACGAAACCGTAATACGAATTAATTATTTTTATCGCTGGCACCGGGATTTGTTTGGGAACCCTGCCTCCAAAAGTGCAGCTTTACAATTTGGAGTTTCCAGCTATTTCTGAACCGCCGGTTTTCTTTTCCTTGGCCTTTCAGCCAGGGTTCCCACCAGGAGATAAACCTCTTCCTGAATCTTTGAGCGTAATCCAAGTTTAACAAGCTTGTTCACATTGGCATCGGGGTAGACCCTGTTGGTTAGTAAAATATATACAATGCCCGTGGCCGGATCGGCCCAGGCAAATGTTCCGGTAAATCCCGAATGTCCGAATGAAAAGGGCGAAGCACAGGAACAGACCGGATTATCGCGCATGGGATCCGTTTCGGGTTTATCAAAACCTGCCCCACGGCGGTTCATGGGACAAAACTGGCAGCGGATAAACTCCGCCACCGTTGTGCTGTCGAGATATTTCTCTTCTCCGTAAACTCCGAAGTTCATGAATAGCTGCATCATGGTTGCCAAATCAGTGGCGTTGGAAAACAATCCGGCATGCCCTCCAACCCCACCCATCATGGCAGCCCCCTGATCGTGTACATCACCCCAAACGAGTTGCTTCCTGAAAAGCGCATCGTATTCGGTGGGAACGATACGGGAAAGGGGAAACTTTTCACGGGGCTTATAGGTAGCGGTGGTCATGCCCAAGGGCCGGTAAAATCGCTTTTCAAGATAGGTGTCCAATGACTCACCCTCATATTTTTCAATAATTTTCTGGATCATATAATAGCCCAGGTCGGAATACTTATACTCGCCTTCCTTTTTTACCTCACTTTCCAGAATGGCTTTCCAGATGGAATCTTTGTATGAAGTAAGCATGTACAAACTATCCGAAACCCGAAGTGTGTGTGTGGCGTCAGGCTTACGGGTATATAATCCGGATTTGTATTCTCCCTTCTTAACGGTTTTCATCCAAAAGGGAATCCAATCCTTCAAACCGGCCTGATGCGATAAAATTTCCCGGATTGTCAAATTCATTTTATTCGTCCCCTCCAGTTCCGGCAGGTGATAACATAAATGGTCATCGAGTTTAATCCGTCCTTTCTCCACCTGATCCATCAGGGCTGCGGTAGAAGCTGCAATTTTAGTAATGGAAGCCAGATCGTAAATATCGTTATCCGAAACGGGTCTCTTTTGTGCATAGGTATGATACCCATAACTCTTTTTATAAATCACCTTCCCGCTTTTTGCAATCAGCAGTTGTGCTCCGGGAAAGGCTTTCTCTGAAATGCCGTAATTAACCAAAGAGTCGATCTTCCGGAACTGCGAGCGTGCAATGCCAAATTCCTCGGGCCAGGTAAAAGCAAAGCGCCCATTGCTGAAAATATCAACGCCGCTTCCGGCAGGATAAACCGCAGAAGCGGTAACCGGAAGTCGTCCCGTGGCCGACCTTCCCCCGAAAATAACCTGTGGAAGTAATTCCAGAGAATGTTCATTCTCCTCAAAACAAAACAGGACTGCTTTTGATTTATCGATATCATCAATTTTTCCTGCCAGATAGGGGTTCCCAAAAACAGAAAGAACCACAGGACGCAGTCCGGCAATCTTTTTTAACAAGCCCCCCTGCTGGGTTGAAAACCCGAATGAGCCGGTAGCGTTGGGACTGGTCTGGCAAATATTCACCAACACCAGATTGGCCCATTTTACGCCCGCCATCATGGAGTCCACTTCCTGGGCCTTGGCTTGTTTTGAAACGGTAAACACCTTTACCGCCGAATAATTTCCGGCTATTTCTCCGAACCCGTTAGTTTTCGGGGTTCCCAGATTAACCACCGCAATGCGCAGGGTGTCCAGTCGTTTTAACGGGAGAATGTTTCTTTCGTTCTTAAGGGCAGTAATGGATTTCCCGAATAATTTCCTGCGTAAAAACTCGCTCCGGGAGGAGTTCAGATCGGCTACCAAACCCTGTAACTCTATGGGTTTATATTTATTCAATCCGCACCATTCTTTGGCCTTCAGAATTTTTAAAACCCTTTCATCAATTTCCGCCTGGGATATTTTTCCCGTAGCTACCGCGGATTTAATTTCATCAATGGCTTTGGGAACATCCTGGGAAAAAAGAAGCACATCGTTTCCGGCCAGCAGGGCTTTCACATCTACCTCGCCCGGCTGATAAAATCCCGAAACCCCCTTCATGTTTAAGGCATCAGTAAAAATGAGTCCCTGAAACTTCATTTCTTTTTTCAGCAAATCGTTCACCACTTTAGGAGAAAGTGTGGTGGCTGTATTTGTGGTAGTGTCGAGAGCGGGAACATACAGATGAGCCACCATCATGCTGCCAATGCCCTCTTTTACAAGTTCCCGGAATGGAAAAAGTTCAAGGGAATCGAGTCGTTTCCGGGAATGTTTAATAACGGGAAGGGTTTTATGGGAATCGGCATCGGTATCGCCATGCCCGGGGAAGTGCTTTCCGTTTGCCATTACGCCCACCGACTGCATGCCCTTCATATAGGCTACGGCTTTACGGGCCACCAGATTTTTATTTTCCCCAAACGACCGCATCATGATAACCGGGTTGGAAGGATTGTTATTTACGTCGGCTACAGGAGCCAGGTTTACATGAATTCCCATACGACGGCATTGCCTGCCAATTTCACGGCCCATTTCATAGATCAGGGAGTCGTCCGCAAGAGCACCCAATGTCATTTGCCGGGGATATGAAATGGTACTGTCGAGCCGCATGGCAAGTCCCCATTCCCCATCGATGGAAATCAGGAGGGGGATTTTGGATTTGCCTTGAAAGCGGTTTGTTAAAGCTGCCTGCCGCACCGGCCCTCCCTGAAAAAAAATCAATCCGCCGATATGATGTTTTTTGATGAGGTTCTCGATTTCATTGGCGTGTTTTGCATCTTTATTTGAATACGCCGCAACCATGAAAAGCTGCCCGATTTTCTGATCGGTGGAAAGGCCGGCAAAAACCGAATCGGCCCAGGATTTCCGGAGGGCTTTGCTTTTGGGTAAATATTCATTCCGGTTTACTCCGCTAAAGGCCAGAAAAACCAGCATAAATACTGAAAACACCCGAATAAGACCCGGCTTACGCATCGCGTTAAAATTATTATACCTATCCCCGCCAAAACCGTTCCATGATTGGTTTTTTCAACAAAAAGTGTGTTGAATAATAAAAATCACCACCCTGATTTAGTCGTATCTTTGAAGCGATGGAAAACCTGATTCGCTTACTGCCTGAGGCCGTAGCCAACCAGATTGCAGCCGGTGAGGTAATACAAAGGCCCGCCTCGGCTGTAAAAGAGTTGCTGGAAAACAGCGTTGACGCAGGAGCCACCCGAATCGAAGTACATGTAAGAGATGCCGGCCGGTCTATGATCCGGATTATCGATAACGGCATGGGCATGAACCCCCACGATGCCAGAATGGCCTTTGAACGGCATGCCACAAGCAAACTTAAATCTGCCGAAGATTTATTCAATATCCGCACCAAAGGTTTTCGTGGCGAAGCCCTGGCTTCCATTGCCTCAGTGGCGCAGGTGGAGCTCAAAACCAGGCTCCATAACGCCGACCTTGGCACTTCCATCCTTATTGAAGGAAGTAATCTGATAAACGAGGAATCCTGCCAAACCTCACCCGGAACCTCCATCACGGTAAAAAATCTTTTTTTCAATGTTCCCGCCCGAAGGAATTTCCTGAAATCCGACCTGGTTGAATTCAGACATGTTTCCGAAGAATTTCTGCGGGTTGCACTGGCCCATCCGGAAATTGAATTCCGCCTGATCCACAATCAAAATGAGGTGTTTTTTTTACCCTCAGGAAATATCCGGCAGCGCATTACGGCCGCCTTCGGAAACAGCTACAATGAAAAACTGGTTCCCATAGAAGAAGACACCACCATTGTTAAAGCAACCGGCTTTGTAGGGAAGCCCGAATTTGCGCGAAAAACAAGGGGAGATCAGTATTTTTTCATCAACCGCCGCTTTGTCAAAAGTCCCTACCTCCACCATGCCGTACAGGCTGCATTCACCGGACTTATTCCACGGGAGAACTTTGCTCCCTATTTTATTTATCTTGAAGTTGACCCCTCCCGCATCGATGTAAATATTCATCCGACCAAAACGGAAGTGAAGTTTGATGATGAACAAAGCATCTACAGCATCCTTCGCTCAACGGTAAAAAAAGGACTTGGAAAAAATCACATAACACCCAGCATTGACTTCGATACTGAAGCCAGTGTTGACCTGCCTCTGAATTTCGAAAACAAAACCGTTAATCCCCCGGTCATAAAAGTAAATACCGCTTACAACCCCTTCGAAAGTCCCAAAACCAAACCCAAAATTTTCGAGGGATATGAACAGCTGACCGGGAGTCCGCTTCAAACTCCGAAACCTCAAAACAGGGATTCCAACTACGGCCTCGAGACTCAGCGCGTGGAGCCGCTCTTGTTCCATCGTAAGTTTATTATCTGCCAGGTAAAGTCGGGGGTTTGGGTCATTCACTTCCGAAGAGCCCTCGAGCGGTTAACCTATGACGACCTGCGGGAAAAAACAAGTTCGGGTCAGATACCTTCTCAGCAACTTCTCTTTCCCGAACATCTTGAAATGGGTCCGGAGAATTTCATGATTTTAAAGGAAAACATGGAGGCCATCCGTCTTTCGGGATTCGACCTGAATGAGTTTGGTCCCACCGCCTTTGTATTACACGGAACCCCCTCAGATCTTTCAGGCCCCGATGCCATTGGATTACTGGAAGAGTTTTCCCAAAAATACCGGGAAAGCGGAGCCAATGAATTTCCCGACATTCATGATTATTTCCTGAAAATTGTATCCCGTAAAATAGCCCAGAGCCATTCCGGTTCATTCCGGCCCGGAGAGCTGAACGGCTTTATAGACCGCCTTTTTGCTTCTTCCAACCCGGCCTTAAGCCCTACCGGAAAAAAAATATTTCTTTCCTGGAGCCTTGAAGACCTTGAAAAAAAATTTGAAAACTGATCCATTGTATGTCTGAACAGGAATACCGCCCCGGGAGCTTTCAAATTCTCCCCCCCGTAGTAAAAAACCTACTGATCATTAACGGGATCTTTTTCATGGCTACGATTGTTTTCGGCTCCTCGCTAAATATTAATCTGTACGACTGGCTGGGCTTGCACTTTTTCACGAGTCATTACTTCATGCCTCATCAGTACATTACCTACATGTTCATGCATGGAGGCTTTAGCCATATTTTCATGAACATGTTTGCCCTTTGGATGTTCGGCGGTGTTCTTGAAAACTATTGGGGTCCCAAAAAATTTCTGATTTTCTACATCGTTACTGCCCTGGGCGCCGGTGCCACACACATGGGATATACCGGCTATAAATTATACCCCGCCTATACTTATGAGGCAAGTCCTTCCGTGGAAAATATGATGGCTTTTGCCGACCGGAATAAATCCATTCTGAATTACCCTGCATTTCTCGAGCTCCGTGATGCCTGGATAGCCAATCCCGACAATCCGGAATACAAAGCCCTTGCCGACCTTTATGTTTCGAAAATAAAAACGGTGGTAAGCAACGAGCCCGTGGTGGGAGCCTCAGGAGCCGTTTTCGGATTACTGATGGCCTTTGGCATGCTCTTTCCCAACAGCCTTATTTACATTTATTTTCTCTTTCCCATCAAGGCAAAATATTTTGTAATTATTTTCGGGCTTATAGAATTGTTCAGCGGATTTGCAGAAGTTTCCGGCGACAACGTTGCCCACTTTGCCCATCTGGGCGGTATGGTTTTTGGATTTTTTCTACTAAAATGGTGGCAGAAAAGAAAATTTAGGTATTGAAGCCTATGTTTGATTCACTGATACGCGATCTCCGTTACCAACTAGCCCGGAACAATCCGGTGGTCAGAATTATTCTGATCAATGTGGCGGTTTTCATTCTTCTGAACCTGCTGGTTAGACTCATCCTTCTGATTTCAGGATATTCAGGCCTGATGCTGGAATTAAAATTCAGGGCATTGGTTTCCTGGCTGGCCTTCCCCTTCAGCCTTTCCGAATTCATCGTTAAACCATGGACCCTGATCACTTCTCTTTTTGTCCATGAAGGCTTTTTTCACATTTTCTGGAATCTGGTTATCCTGTTCTGGTTCGGTCAGATTTTCACGGATGTTGTCCGCAACAAATTCTACTTTACATATTTTGGCGGCGGAATATTTGCCACACTTTTTGCTTTCGCCGGATACAGTTTGTTCCCGGGCCTATTTTCCGCAGGCTATGCATACCAGCTGATAGGAGCCAGCGGAGCCATTACCGCCATCATGCTAGCGGCTGCCACCATGGTTCCTGAATTCCGGATGAATTTACTTTTTATCGGACCCGTAAAACTAAAATACATTGCACTGGTGGTATTAGTTCTGGATCTCATCAGTCTAACATATCAATCGAATACCGGAGGACACCTGGCGCATATCGGCGGCGGACTTTTCGGGTTCTTATTCGCCTTCAGTCTTAAAAACGGCACCGACTGGACTACCCTGATAAAATTTAAAAAGAAAACACATCTCAAAACCGTGCATCGAAACCGTTCCCTCAGTCCACGGGAAATACAACAACGCATCGACGAAATTCTGGATAAAATAAACCGTTCGGGATACGACAGTCTGTCGAAAGATGAAAAGGAAGATTGGTTTAAATACCACGATAAAGTATAAACCGATATGAGCCTAATAAAACGGGCCCCTGCAACCAGGCGCTGGAAACGGATAACCTTCAGAATATTTGCCGCTCTGACCTGGACTGCAGGAATCATGCTGGCATTTTCTTATCTGAGTCCTTTTGTGGATCCCCGCGACACCTCGATTCCCGCTTTTGTCGGCTTAGCCTTTCTGCCCCTTCTGGTTATCAACCTGGCTCTGCTCCTTTTTTGGGTAATCACCTGGAGACGGATCGCCTTTTTGCCCTTGGTTGTCATTGCTGCAGGATGGCCAAAAACCCAACTCCTGTTCCAATTCAACAAACCCGGAAACCCGTCGGGAGAAACCCTGAAAATTTTATCCTGGAATACCCGTTTGTTCGATTTATATAACTGGACGGGAAACAAGGAAACGAAAAGGAAAATGTTTTCCTTCCTTCAAAAAGAAGGAGCAGACATCCTTTGCTTTCAGGAATTTTATGATAATCCCGAATCATTTCCTGTCATGGACTCCCTGCTGTTTATTCAGCAGGCCAGAAATTATCATGTGGAATACTCTCTGGTAATGGGACCCCAGCATTTTGGCATTGCCACCCTTTCCCGTCACCCCATTATCAACCGGGGTGTGGTGTCTTTTCCGGAAATTTCGAACAACACCTGCATTTTTACAGACATTGTCTGGAACAAGGACACCATCAGGGTTTATAACCTCCATTTTCAAAGCAATATGTTTTCAGAGGAGGATTATGGATTTTTTGACGGAACCAAATCCGGAGAAAACAAAAAGGAAAAACCCAGCGGCATGAAAATTCTGGGAAAACTAAAAACCGGATTTTCAAAAAGGGCCCAACAGGCAGAAATTGTTAGAGAGCACATTCAAAAATCGCCTTACTCCGTAATAATTGCGGGCGATTTCAACGATTCACCGGTTTCATTCACTTACCGGAGAATGACAAAAAACTTCAAGGATGCCTTCGTGGAAAAGGGAACGGGTTTTGGAAAAACTTATTCCGGAAAAGCGCCCTCTTACCGTATAGATTATATCCTACACGATGAAAAATTCCGAACCCTTGACTTCCAGACAATTCCTGAAAACCTGTCCGACCATTACCCCATAATCGCGGTAATGGAGAAAAATTAGGTTGGGTTAACTGCTGAAAACCAGTATCAAAATGGTGACAAGGGCACCGAAAAGCCAAACAAGTGCGAAGCCGCCGGCCTCGCCGTGGCAAAAACATGTATTTAAAAACTTTTTCATAGCGTTTAAGGCTAATTGGAATTAACTTTACAAATATAATAATTTCTCATGAGTTATGCAGGCCTGGTTTTGATTTTGGTTTTTTGCGGGGTGGGACTTTTAGTAACCCTCATTCTGACCATTATATTTTTAGCTTCCGGCAAGAAAAAAAGCGGGACTACCATGGGTATTCTGGGCGCTTTCTTTCTGGTTTGCGTTTTACTTGCGGTAACCGAAGTTTCCAAAAAAGTAAGCACACAGACAAAAAAAGTTTTTGACAAAATAGAAAAAGACCTAAAAAAAGACCGGAAAACCGACACTCTTAAGTGGGAGGAAAGCAGTCTGGAATCGCCCGTGCACAATTTATAAACTTCCCGGCTTATGATTCGGAAAATCCGGGACCTGCTCACCTATCAATCCCCGGAAATTCCCAAACCCGCGGGAACGGAAACAGCACCGATTTTCCCCGGAAACCACCGAAACGCACTGATTACTTTGTTACTCATTCCGGTATGCCTGACGGGTATTTATTACCTCCAGGGCCAGGAAACACTGAGTAATTTCCTCCGGTCATTTGGCCTGAATGCATGGAACAAAGCCATTTCCATTCATCCCGAGTTTCATTTCTTTCGCTTGTTGTGGTGGACCCTGGTATTGTGTTTTTTCTACTTTGTGATTCCGTCTATCGTCCAGATTTTCATCTTCCGGAAACCCATGAAGGAAGCGGGACTCCGGCTGAATTTCAAATCAAAAGGGAACGGGCTTTATTTCCTTTTTGCGGCCATCATGCTCCCGATCGTATTCCTGGTGTCCTTTTCAGGCTCCTTTCAAAGCAAATATCCCTTTTACTTTCCGGCTGATCCGGAAAACAATATGGCTTATTTTTTTGCCTGGCATTTCCTTTACCTGATTCAGTTTGCAGCTCTGGAGTTTTTTTTCAGGGGATTTATGGTGCATAACCTGAAGGCCGGTTTTGGAACCGGTTCGGTTTTTATAATGACCATACCTTATTGCATGATTCACTTCGGAAAACCGGGAGCTGAAACCCTGGCTGCTATTCCTGCAGGTATAATTCTGGGTTTGCTCAGCCTGAAAGGAAACTCTGTTGTTCCGGGCATTTTTCTCCATTACCTGGTGGCCCTTGCAATGGATGTTTTTTCACTTTGGCAAAAGGGAATAATTTAGTAGGAACCGGACCGCTTTCTCAGAAACCACTCCAGGCTCAGTAAGGCCAGCAGGGCCAGAAGAATCCAGCCGATATTAATCAGATCGTTCAGCTTCCGGGTCGTATAGGTAATGGTTTTCACCTGTTCACTGGCCAGCAAATCGGCAGGGAGTTCGCCGAAAGTAGAAGGATAATACATTTTGCCCTTGTTGTTGCCTGCAAGAGAAAAAAGCAATTGATGATCCGCCGTAATCTGAACCGTCTCGAGTTGGATGGGAGAAACAGTAAAACTTCCCGAAGCCTTCTGAACCTTTCCGGCCACAGATGTAGAAGCCTGATACTTATAATCGCCGGGAGGAAAAATACCGGCCGAAAGGAAATAGCCATTCCCGTATTTACTGAACTGAAAGTCAAACTTCTTTCCATTGGCGTCGGTAATTTCCAGCCGGACTTCCGCATCGTTGACCGCTTCAAAACTTTCATTATAGAGCTCGGCAAAAAATTCCACGGCTTCATTTTCGAGAAAATTCACACGGGAACTAACCCTGAATTTACTTTTATCCTCCCGGATGGAAAGATATTGAGCGGTTTTACTGATCAGTTCATTAAATATTTCGTTAGAACCGTTTTCGGAATAATCATACAATTTCCACTTCCATAGTCCCTCTCCCGCTAAAGCGGCACTGCGCCTGCCATTCACATCGCAGAAAACCCAAAGGGGATTTTCGGTGGTTACACTGCCAATTTTCTGAACCATAAAGGGTTGGGCAGAATTAGAAGCTTTATAAAAACCGAAAGGAGTTGCCAGGGGAGGCATACGGCGGATAAACTCTCTGGCCTTGGAACTTAATTCAAAAAGGCGGAATTCAGGAACAATCACGGGAAGTGCATCACTTACCTTTCCCCGCCCGGCCGGAATTTTTATTCCGGGATTAATTTTGGCGTGGTCGTTCGCATCGGTCTGCATTCCGGCAATAGACCAGAATGGAACACCCGACTCAGGAAGGCCGGCCAAAAGGCGAAGTGAGCCAACTCCCGCCGGAAGCTGATGCAAAATCACCAGACTGTAAGGAGAAAAATTGCCCTTGAAAGTTTCCGGGGTTTCTGATATAACCTCGTAATTGGGATTTAATTCCAGGGCCGATCGGATAGCCGCAATGTCAGGGTGTGGGGCATAAGACAGGATCAGAATTTTCTGACGCCCATCAATAACTTCCACAAAGAAATCACGGATATTATTTATCTGGTTTACCTCATCCTTTACCGGTCGTGCCGTTACCCGATACCGTTGAAGGCCCGGAACCTTGGCCTCGAGCTGGAGGGGTATGGTTTTTACCTCTCCCGGGCCTGAAAATTTTACCAGGGTGGAAAACAATTCTTTTCCCCCGGAGGTAACTGTTACTTTAGTTTCTTCTCCCCCTATCCGGTTACCTTCCAGAATTATTTCCGCCGGGAATAAATTACCCAGGTAGGCATATTTATTATGAATCACATTTTTCACAATGAGATCGCGCCGCACCGAGCTGTCGCCCAGCGCCAGTATATACAGGGGGTATTTGAAATTCCGGCTCGCATAGAGGGGATTCTCGCCGCGGTTGAAAATGCCGTCGGAGGCCAGGATCACGGCTCCCACATTTCGGTTGTGGTAACGATTTTCTATTTCATTCAGTGCTAAAGAAAGATCACTCAGCTTCCCGGTAAATGAAAACCCATTCCCTGAATGGATGGCATCGGAAAAAAAATAAACCGCCGTATCATAATCCGCGGAAACCTTTCCCAAAACATTTTTCACCATTTCAGGATATTCGGTTCTGTAAAATCCTGAATCGGGATTTACCACAAGAGACTGGCTGTTGTCCTGAACAAAAACTATCAGGGGCTTCTCAATTTCGTGACTCACGTATTTGATCAGAGGGTCGGCCAGAAAAAAGAACACCAGGGAAAAAACGAGAAAACGAAGGGCAAAAAGCAGCCGCTTTAAGCGCAGGGGAATTTCCCCTTCTTTGGGATTAAAAAAATAGAGTACGGCAGCAACCGCAAAACCTGCCAGCAGACTGAGGGGAATCCAATACCAATCTTCTACAACGACTGTCAATTTTTATAGTTGAATCAGGTTAACATTCCGCCACAGACGGTAATTACCTGCCCTGTAATATAAGAGGATAAATCGGAGCCCAGGAATAGTGCCAGGTTGGCCACATCCTCGGCGCTTCCACCTCTTTTCAAAGGAATACTTTCTTTCCATTGTGCAACCACATTGGGATCCAGGGCCGCAGTCATTTCCGTTTCTATAAAACCGGGAGCTATCACATTGCAGCGGATATTCCGGCTGCCCAACTCAAGAGCAACCGATTTGCTGAACCCAATAATGCCCGCCTTTGAAGCCGCATAATTGGCTTGCCCTGCATTGCCTTTAATGCCTACCACCGAACTCAGATTAATGATGCTTCCTTTGCGCGCTTTCAGCATGGGTCGCTGAATCGCCTTGGTAAGATTAAACACCGATTTCAGATTGGCATTTAAAACTTCATCCCATTGCTGCTCCGACATGCGCATGAGCAGGTTGTCGCGGGTAATACCTGCGTTATTGACAAGAATATCTATCTGACCAAAATCCTTTGTTACCTCCTCAACCAGGGATTCAGCAGCTTTGAAGTCGGCCGCATCGGAGCGGTAACCTTTGGCTTTTTCGCCCAGGGCGGAAAGTTCTTTTTCCAGTTCCATTCCTTTTTCAACGGAAGAGAGATAGGTAAAGGCAACCCTGGCTCCCTGAGCGGCAAAAACCCGGGCCATTCCCCGACCAATACCACGGGAAGCTCCGGTAATAATTGCTACTTTTCCTTCAAGTAATCCGGCCATATCTTTTTTTTCCCAAATATAGGGAAGATTGCCAAAAGGAAAATTTACTAATTGGGGAAATAAGTGCCGCTGGCTTTTTCTTCCTGTTTGTGAAGCAAAAGCAGAAATTCAAGATACTTCAGAGAGGCCTGTTCGCGGGACTTAAGATCCGGAGCACCAATAATGCGGAACTTTTGCTCCGAGGTCAGGGGAAGCTTTTTTACCAGAGTAAACAAATCGCTCTTTTCATAGGCATCCGGGTCTAATACCTGATTGGTGAGAGGGGTAAAACCCGAAAGAAACTTGTCGAGGAAAGAAAAAGAAATACTCTGAAAATCGTGGGTATGGTATTCTACAAAACCGGTACCGTAAACATCATCCGAAGGCTGGGCAAACCATCCTATAACGGAAAACGTCTGCAGGCCCTCTACAGCAATGTCCATCCTTCCATCGGGATATCGCTTTAAAATCCGGGTAACCCTTACCAGAGAGCCATGACTTTGCTCCTTGCCTGAGCGGTAATAAGGAATTCCAAAGGGGGTATTGTTTTCAAGGCTGTCGCTGATCAGGGCCTTATACCTGTTTTCGTAAATATGAAGCAACTGTTCTTCCCCGGGGAAAACCACCAGTTCCAGAGGGAACAAAGGGATGGTAAAAGTGCTCAGGTTCATACCCTGCAAATTTACAATAAAATTATCGCAAAGGAATGCTTTTTATTTCCTTCCAGCCGGCTGAAAAAAGCTTCAAAACCGCCACAGAACCACAGGTAAATACTTCCCGGAAATCGCGATTTTCGAAATACTTTCCGGCGGCTTCAAACGCCTGAGGTTTCAAATCCCGGAAGCCAATGGTAATATGGGGATGAAAAGGCCGGTCGCGGTAATTGGAATGAAAAAGTCCCAGTTTTTCACGACAACATGACACAACCGCCTCCTGGAGCTTCTTTAGAGCGGGGTTTTCCTCCACAGCCACAAATACCACACGGGGGGGAAAAAAACCAAATCCTTTGAGTGAAACCGGAAAAGAATCAAAGCCCACCAGATATTTTTCCAATGTCCGAAACAAATTTTCCTCCTTTTCAGGCCGGTATTGAAAGGGCATGGCCAGCGTAATATGGGCCGGAGAACGAAGGGCATGGGAGGATTGAAACTCCGATTTCACCAGGCGTTTTAAATCCATTAACTTCTCCTGGAGTGGGTCGGGAGGTACGAGGGCAATGAAATACTTTTCTTTTTGAATCAAAACTTTGTCTTTCCCAGATGCCCGCAAACGGCATGAAACTCCTCCATAAATTCCTTCACTACCTCGGCCGCCGGTTTTATTTCTTTGATAAGGGCACTCACCTGCCCTATTTCCAGTTCACCTTCGTCCAGGTCGCCCTCGAACATTCCTTTTTTCGAACGACCCCGACCCAGAATATTTTTCAGTTCCTCTTCGGAAGCACCTTGCTCCTCGGCTGCTTTAACTTTTTCATAAAAAGCATTTTTTATGAGCCGGACGGGAGTAAGTTTCTTCAGGGACAAATGGGTGCCCCCTTCTTCCGTAGAAATTACTTTTTCTTTAAAAGAGGGGTGGCCCGATGATTCCGGGGTAGCCACAAACCGCGAACCTACCTGCACTCCTTCCGCACCCAGGGCAAAGGCCGCTGCCATGGCTTTTCCGCTTCCGATACCACCGGCGGCGATAACCGGAATTTTTACCTGCTGACAAACCAGGGGAATCAAACACAAAGTGGTGGTTTCTTCCCGGCCATTGTGCCCACCCGCTTCGAATCCCTCCGCCACCACAGCATCCACTCCGGCGGCTTCGGCTTTTACGGCGTACCGGGCACCGGGAACCACATGCACCACGGTGATACCCGCAGCTTTTAAAACAGGTGTCCATGTTTTTGGATTGCCTGCGCTGGTGAAAACAATTTTCACCCCTTCATCAATAATGACCTGAATCTGTTTTTCAATATCCGGGTATAAAAGGGGAACATTAACCCCAAAAGGTTTATCGGTGGCAGCCTTGCATTTTCTTATGTGCTCACGCAGCACCTCAGGATACATGGAACCGCTTCCGATAAGCCCCAAACCTCCGGCATTACTCACCGCAGAAGCCAGTCTCCAACCGCTGCACCATATCATTCCGGCCTGAACCAAAGGATACTGAATTTTAAAAAGGGAACAAATACGGTTTTCCATACAACCTCTCCGGTTTTAAATGTGTACAAATTTAAAAAAAGGAAAATAGCCTATTTCGTATTTTTGGCCATGCTTCTTTCCATATCTATCAGCAATTTTGTGCTTATCCGCAGTCTTGAACTCGACCTAAGAAACGGACTTTCCATAATAACGGGTGAAACCGGTGCGGGAAAATCAATATTATTGGGTGCCTTAAGCCTTCTAAAAGGCGCAAGAGCTGAGGCGGGTATGGTGGGAACCCAAGGAAAAAAATGTGTTATTGAAGGATGCTTCGATCTGAGCCGGTTTAACCTCGAAGGCTTTTTCCGTGAACATGATCTTGATTTCGACACAAAATGTATCGTAAGAAGGGAGATCGGAAGCGATGGGAAATCGAGGGCCTTTGTAAACGACACCCCGGTAAATGTTTCGCTTCTTAAGGTATTGGGAGATGAATTGGTGGACATACACAGTCAGCACGAAACTCTGTTGCTGCGAAATAAAAGCTTCCAGTTATCCGTTTTGGATGTTATGGCTTCCAATGAAAAAATGCTGTATGAGTACAAATCGCTTTTCAAGAATGTAAAAAGTCTTGAATTGGAAATTGAAACCCTCCGTCAGACCGAAAGTCAGTGGCAGCGCGAACTGGATCTGAACCGATTCCTTTTTGAGGAACTGGAAGAAGCGGAAATCAAACCCGGAGAAATTGAACAACTGGAAAAGGAACAAAAGATTCTGGAAGGGGCCGGCGACATTCTTGAAACCTTAGCTTCTGCCTCCCAATTTCTGGATGGGGAATCCGGAGCGGTCCAAAAATTATCAGGACTTATTTCATCCTTCAGCAAACAGGCTGCACTGCATCCCGGACTTGCTGAAGTTTTGGAAAGGCTGAAAAGTTTACAAATCGAACAAAAAGATCTTGCCCGCGAATTAGATCATTTATCCGAAAGCATTGGTACCGATCCTGAGAAACTGGAAAAGATAAGAAGCCGCCTCGACAATCTGAATAGTCTCCTGCGAAAACACCACTGCAAAACCACCGACGACCTTATCAGCACCCGGGTTCTTATAAAATCGAAACTGGAAGGATTTGGCAATCTGAGCGACAAAATCAGGGAACTTGAAACCCGGCTCGAAAATGACAAATCGTCACTGCATTCGATCGGAAAGGAAATCAGCAGTCGCAGAAAAAAAGCCATTCCCGGACTGGAGAAAAAACTTGTTTCCCTTTTGGAAAGTCTTGAACTCAAAGGAGCTCAGATAAAAATATCACTTTCTTCTCTGGATGCTCCGGGTGCGGGAGGAATGGACGGCATTGAATTTCTATTTTCCGCAAACCCCGGCAATCCGGGCAGTGCCCTTGAAAAAACCGCATCCGGCGGAGAGCTTTCGCGGGTGATGCTGGCCATTAAATCTGTTTTGGGAACCAAACAGGGATATGCCACTCTGATTTTGGATGAAATTGATACGGGTATTTCCGGAAAAGCAGCCGACCGTGTGGGCCGGTTGCTTCGGGAAATGGCCGCCAACATGCAGATTTTAGCGATTACCCATTTACCCCAGGTAGCAGCCAAAGGACAAAGTCATTTTCATATTTACAAAGAAGGAAAGGATGCAATAACCGAAACACGGGTTAGAAATTTAAATCCTGAGGAAAGAGTTGTGGAAATTGCCCGATTGCTGAGCTCCGGCGACCCTACTCCGGTATCCCTTTCCAATGCAAGGGAACTGCTCAGCAACTGAGCTTTACTAAAAAAACCTTATTTTCGAAAAAAAACAATTATGGGAAACAACTTACTGGCAGGAAAACGGGGAATAATTTCAGGAGCTCTGGATTCCAATTCCATTGCCTGGAAGGTAGCTGAAAAAGCACACGAGCAAGGTGCCTCCATTGCACTTACCAATGCCCCCATTGCACTCAGGATGGGTGAGATAAAAAAACTGGCCGACAAAACCGGTGCGCCTCTTATTCCGGCCGACGCCACCAGCACCGAAGACCTTCAAAAACTATATGCCGAAGCAACCGAGAAGCTGGGCGGAAAAGTTGATTTTGTTTTGCACAGCATAGGCATGTCGCCCAATGTGAGAAAAAATATTCCATATACCGACCTGAACTACGACTTTTTCAATAAGAGCCTTGATATTTCGGCCATTTCACTGCACAAAATGTTATCGGTGGCCTACAAGGGCGACTTTATTAACGAATGGGGAAGCGTTGTGGCTTTGTCTTACATTGCTGCCCAAAGAACTTATCCTTTTTATAATGATATGGCTGAAGCCAAAGCCATGCTCGAGTCTGTTGCCCGGAGCTTTGGATATCACTATGGTAAATCCAAAAAAGTGAGGGTGAACACCATTTCCCAAAGTCCAACCAAAACCACCGCCGGCAGCGGCATAAAAGGATTTGAGGATTTTTTCAATTTCGCCGAATCCTTATCTCCGCTTGGGAATGCCCCAGCTGAGGCCTGTGCAGATTATTGCGTTTTCCTTTTTTCTGATCTCTCACGCTATATCACCATGCAAAATCTGTATCACGACGGTGGCTACAGCAATACCGGAGTGAGTATGGAAGCCATGGAAAAATTCAGCGGTTCTAAATGAAAAATAAGAAAGCCCTCCTCTTTTTTGCCTTGCTCGGGCTGTTTGCCGGCAAACCGGAATTTGCCCATGCCCAGGATGGTGATCTGGAAAACGCGCTGACGCTAAGGGTTGATTTTATGGTTCCACAGATCGCAACCAACAAAGCCTTTAAGTTAAGTTTCTCGGGCATATTTGAAGTGGGTGGCTCAGTCAATTACCGGGTTGGAAAATTCAATTTCGGTCCTCTTTACCGATACAAACAGTTTCAGGTAAGAGCCGATAAAATACCCAACATTCAAACCATTTTAAATGTGCATTCCGCAGGCTTGAAACTGAATGCGGATATTCCTTACGGAAAATCATTTTTGCTGATGCCCGGCCTCAACACCGGATGGAATTTCCTGAACTACACCCACCTCCCCTGCTCCCTGAAAACTGCCTCGGAAAAAAAGTCTTCAGCTTTCAACTTAGAGCCCAACATGAGTGTTGTTTTTTTGTTTGACGAAGGTTTCGGAATTGGACTTCAGGCCAACTACAACATCTTAACCTACAATTTCAACCCCGACAACATTTGCCTTGACGAGTACAAAAGCTACTCAAACAAAGAAAAAACAGGCCTCACCGGACTTTTCGGTTTTGGATTTGTGGTGTACTGGGATCTGAGAAAGAGAGGCGAAGCCTTCGACGATTAAGATTTCAGCAATTTTTCAAAATCATCTTCGGAGATTATTTTCACACCCAGTTTTTCCGCTTTTTTTATTTTTTCCGGCCCTGCCTCATCACCGGCAAGCAGGTAGTTTGTTTTTCCGCTTACACTTCCGGTGTTCTTACCCCCGTTCATTTCGATTAGTTTTTTTATTTCATCCCGGGAATAATTGGCAAAGGTTCCACTGATCACAAAGGTTTTCCCGGAAAACTTATCGGTTCTTTCCGCCAGCATGTCACCGGAAATAGAGAACTGCAAACCCTGTTCCCTGAGCCGTTGAACAAACTGAAGGTTATCGGAATCTTTAAAATACTCATAAATACTCGAGGCCATTACTACCCCGACATCTCCTACCGATTCCAATTCCTCCACGCCTGCATGGATCAGGGCATCTATGTTTTTAAAATACCAGGCGATTTTTTTTGCAGATGTTTCCCCCACATGTCGTATTCCGAGGGCAAACAAAACCCGTTCAAAAGGAACCTGCCGTGAGGCGTCTATTCCGGCCAGCAAATTGGAAATGCTTTTTTCTCCGAACCGTTCCAGTCCACTGAGTTTCTCAGCGTTGAGTTCGTAAAGATCCGCGGCATCACGGATAAGTCCCTTCGCATACAACATGGCCACCGTTTCTCCCCCCAGCGAATCGATATCCATGGCCCTTCGGGAAATAAAATGCTCAATCCCTGATATCACTTGCACCGAACAGCCTTTACGGTTCACACAATAATGCTGGGCCTCTCCTTCCTTCCTTTCCAGAACCGAACCGCAATTCGGACAATTTTCAGGATAGCGGAAGGGTTTAGAACCCGGCTTCCGGGATTGCAAATCCACCCCGATTATTTTTGGAATTATCTCCCCTCCTTTTTCAACAAACACACTGTCTCCAATTCTTACATCCAGTTTTTCTATGATGTCTGCATTATGCAGCGAAGCCCTTTTCACAACGGTCCCACCCAATTGTACCGGTTCAAGATTTGCAACTGGCGTTATGGCACCGGTACGACCTACCTGAAACTCAATGCCGGTGAGCCGGGTTTGAACCTGTTCAGCTTTAAACTTATAGGCAATGGCCCAGCGCGGTGATTTTGCTGTGAAACCCAGTTTGCGCTGGTGGTTATAGGAATTAACCTTGATCACAACTCCATCCGTTTCGTAATCAAGCTTTCTCCGCTCCTGATCCCACTTATCCAGAAAACTGAATACCTCTTCCAGTGATCCGCATAAGG
>CALEYQ010000049.1 GCA_937924855.1 uncultured Bacteroidota bacterium
GCCGCCGGAGTAATTCATACCGATTTTGAAAAAGGATTTATCCGGGCGGAGGTAATTAAGTTCAATGATTTTGTAAAACTGGGTTCCGAAAATGCCTGCAAGGAAGCCGGAAAACTGTCTGTGGAAGGAAAAGAATATCTGGTAGAAGACGGCGATGTGATGCATTTCAGATTTAATGTGTAAATTATATAAACGGATAATAGGAAATTGATGGCAGAAAAAGTGAAATACACAGAAGATGATATTAAATCCCTCGACTGGAAAGAGCATATTCGCCTGCGGCCGGGGATGTACATCGGTAAGCTGGGAGATGGTTCTTCCCACGACGATGGGGTATATGTATTGCTGAAGGAAGTGATCGATAACTGCATCGACGAATATGTGATGGGTTATGGAAAACAAATTGAAATAAAACTGGAAGACGGTGTAATGACGGTAAGGGATTACGGCCGTGGCGTTCCGCTGGGAAAAGTTGTGGATGTTGTTTCAAAAATAAACACCGGAGCCAAATACGACTCTGAGGCTTTTAAAAAGTCGGTGGGTTTGAACGGGGTGGGAACCAAAGCAGTAAATGCATTGAGCCAGTATTTCAAAATACAATCTATCCGCGACGGAAAGATGGTGGTGGCCGAGTTTGAACGCGGAAACCTGAAAAAGGAAGAGAAGCCGAAAAAGACCGATGAAAAAAACGGAACTCTTGTAACCTACAAACCCGACGACAAGCTTTTTGGTAAATACAAGCACCTTGATGAGTACATCGACCGGATGCTCTGGAATTACGCTTTTCTGAATACGGGTCTCACCTTAACCTATAACGATAAAAAATACATTTCTGAAAACGGCCTCCGCGATTTGCTCGAGCGAACCATTGATGCCGAGCAGGCCTTGTTCCCCATCATTCATCTGAAGGGCGATGATATTGAGGTGGCCATGACTTATCACAACTCCCAATACGGGGAAGAATATTATTCCTTCGTTAACGGACAGCATACCACTCAGGGCGGTACCCACCAGGCCGCCTTTCGTGAAGCCCTGGTGAAAACCGTTCGCGACTTTTACAAAAAAGATTTTGAAGCGGTAGACATCCGTACTTCTATTGTGGCCGCAGTGAGTGTTAAGGTGTTGGAACCAGTATTTGAATCACAGACGAAAACCAAACTCGGCAGTCAGGATGTAGGACCCAAGGGACCTTCCATGAAGTCCTTCGTGGGCGACTTTATGAAGCAGGCCCTCGACAATTACCTGCACCAGCATCCGAAAACCGCCGAAGCCCTGTTGCAGAAAATTATTCAAAGTGAAAGAGAGCGTAAGGAGCTTTCCGGTATCCAGAAACTGGCCCGTGAAAGAGCCAAGAAAGCTTCCCTGCATAATAAAAAGCTTCGCGATTGCCGGGTTCACTACAACTCCAACCACGAAAGAAGGCTTGAAACCACGCTTTTCCTTTGCGAGGGAGATTCAGCTTCGGGATCCATTACCAAAGTGCGTGATGTGGAAACACAAGCCGTTTTCAGTTTGAAAGGAAAGCCCCTGAATGCTTACGGCCTGACCAAAAAAGTGGTTTATGAAAATGAGGAGTTCAACCTCATTCAGGCCGCGCTTGATATTGAAGAAAGTCTGGAAAACCTTCGCTATAATAATGTGGTACTGGCAACCGATGCCGATGTTGACGGGATGCATATCCGGCTTTTATTGCTCACTTTTTTCCTGCAGTTTTTCCCGGATCTGGTAAAGAACGGACATGTGTATGTGTTGCAAACTCCGCTTTTCAGGGTGAGAAACAAAAAGGAAACTTTTTATTGCTACAGCGAAGAAGAAAAGCAAACCGCTATTGCGCATCTGGGCGGGAAACCCGAAATAACCCGGTTTAAGGGATTGGGTGAAATTTCTCCCGACGAGTTCAGGAATTTCATTGGAAAAGATATCCGTCTTGACCCGGTAATTGTTGACCAGGACTCAAAAATACCTGCCGTATTGGGGTATTACATGGGAAAAAACACGCCGGAGCGCCAGAATTTTATCATTGAAAACCTGAAAGTTGAAAAAGATCAGGCTTATGTATAAACCCCTTTTGTGAATTTATGACCGATAAAGAAAAAAATAAAGGCAATACCGTAACTCACCTCTCGGGCATGTACCAGGACTGGTTTTTGGATTATGCCTCCTATGTTATTCTCGAGCGTGCGGTGCCGCATATGTTCGACGGATTGAAGCCTGTGCAAAGGAGGATTCTTCATTCCATGTGGGAACTCGAGGACGGCCGTTACAATAAAGTAGCCAACCTGATCGGTAATACCATGAAGTATCACCCTCACGGGGATGCCTCTATCGGAGAAGCATTGGTGCAGCTCGGTCAGCGTGATTTGCTTATAGATATGCAGGGAAACTGGGGAAATATTCTCACCGGTGATAGTGCTGCCGCACCCCGATATATTGAAGCCCGCCTTTCCAAATTTGCCCTGGCTGTTGTTTTTAATCCCAAAACCACCAACTGGCTTTCCAGTTACGACGGCCGAAATAAAGAACCCGAAACCCTTCCGGTAAAATTTCCCCTGCTGCTGGCCCAGGGCGTGGAAGGAATTGCCGTGGGATTGTCCTGCAAAATTCTGCCGCATAATTTTAACGAATTGGTTGATGCTTCCATTCAGGCGCTCAAAGGGAAGAAAACCAATATCCTTCCCGATTTCCCCACCGGCGGTCTGGCGGATTTTTCGGCCTATAACGAAGGGCAAAGAGGCGGTAAGGTTAGGGTAAGGGCCCGCATCCGTCAGGAAGATAAAAAGACCCTGGTAATTACTGAAATTCCTTTCGGAAGTACTACGGGAGGTTTGATCGACAGCATACTTCAGGCCAACGACAAAGGAAAAATTAAAATCCGTAAGGTAGAAGACAATACCGCCGAGCAGGTTGAAATTGTGGTGCATTTGGCCCAGGGTGTTGATCCAGACAAAACCATCGATGCGCTGTATGCCTTTACTCAATGCGAAATAAGTATTTCCCCGAATGCCGTAGTCATTGAAAACGACAAACCCGTTTTCGTGGGTGTGAACGAGATACTTCGCAGGAATGCTGATTTTACGCGGGAATTACTCCAGAAAGAACTGGAAATAAAATTACATGAGCTGCAGGAAGACTGGCATTTCAGTTCACTTGAGAAAATATTTATTGAAAAACGGATTTACCGCGATATTGAAGATTGCGAAACCTGGGAAGATGTTATTCAAGCCATTGATAAGGGATTAAAACCCTACAAGAAAAAATTCCTTCGTGAAATAACCACCGAGGATATCACGAAGCTTACAGAGATTAAGATTAAGCGGATTTCAAAGTTTGATGCCAAAAAAGCCGATGAGCATATTAAAGGACTCGATAAGGCGATTGAAGAGGTAAAAGGTAATCTTGCCTCGATTACTGAATATGCCATCAACTATTTCAAGGATCTGAAAAAAGATTTCGGAACAGGGCGGGAGCGTCGTACCGAGATCCGGAACTTCGAAGTAATTGAAGCCCGTCAGGTAATCGTTAATAATACCAAGTTGTATGTGAACCGGGAAGAAGGATTCATCGGCTGGGGATTGAAAAAGGATGAGTTCCTGTGTGATTGCTCTGAGCTGGATGAGGTAATTGTGTTCCGGAAGGATGGAAATATGGTGGTCACCAAAATGGCTGAAAAAACCTTTGTCGGAAAAGACATCCTCCATGTAGCCATTTTCAACCGGAGCGACGACCGAACGGTTTACCACATGATTTACCGGGATGGTCCGAAGGGCATTACTTATATGAAACGCTTCAATGTGGGCGGTGTTACCCGCGATAAAGTATATTCCCTTACACGGGGAACGCCCGGTAGCGAAGTGCTTTACTTCAGCGTTAATCCGAACGAAGAAACCGAAGTGGTAAATGTAATTCTTAGGGCCATGCCCAGCCTTCGTAAGACCGAGCTGGAGGTAGATTTCGATACCCTTGCCGTAAAAGGACGAAGCACCATCGGCAATCAGGTAACTAAATACTTTGTAAGGAAAGTTGTGGTAGTGGAGCAAAGGAAAGGTAAAGTAGTTAAAGAGAAAGTATGGTTCGACGATACCGTACACCGTCTGAATACCACCGGCAAAGGTACCTTCCTGGGTAATTTTGCGCCGGATGATAAAATTTTATCCATTACCCAAAAAGGCGAATACCGCATTACCGGGTTCGAACCTACCATTCACTTTGAAGAGGATGTAATCCTGATTGAAAAGTTTAATCCCAAAGCCATAGTGTCGGCCGTGTATTACGATGCTTCCAAAAAGGGATTTTTCGTAAAGCGGTTTGTTCCTGAGGTCAGAACCGATAAGGTTTTGTTTATTCCTGAGGGTAATGATAATGGCTTGGAAATTGCAACCACGCAGAGCGAGCCCGTAATAGAGGTTCACACCCGTGTAAAGGATAAAAAACCTTCCAAAATAAAACTGGCGGAATTTATCGAAGTTATGGGCGTAAAGGCTAAAGGAAACAAGATTCCTGTGGATAAGATTAAGAATGTGGATTTGCTTCCCCAAAAAGAAGAAGATCTGGATGAAAATTTTGAGGGAACCGGCTTAAGTCCCATGCAGGAGCATAAACTGAAGAATGTGAAGACCAAGAAGGGCAGGGGAGGACAGATAACCCTCGACATTTAATTTCATGAAAATAGGCATTGTTTGTTATCCCACATTTGGCGGATCCGGGGTAGTGGCTACGGAGTTGGGAAAGGCACTTGCCATGAAAGGGCATGAGATACATTTTATCTCCTATTCCCAGCCCGTGCGATTGATTCAGGGGATGGAAAATGTTTTTTTTCATGAGGTCAATGTAAGTTCATATCCCCTGTTTGACTATCCTCCTTATGAATTGGTTTTGGCCAGCAAGCTGGTTGATGTAGTGCGATTCGAGAAGTTGGATTTACTGCATGTGCACTATGCCATTCCTCATGCATCGGCGGCTTATATGGCAGCAAGGATTCTGGCGGCCGAGGGCATCAGAATTCCCTATGTAACAACCCTGCACGGTACCGATATTACCCTGGTTGGCAGGGATGCCAGTTTTGAACCCGTAATCACATTTGCCATAAACGAAAGTTCGGCCGTTACGGCAGTATCTGAAAGTCTTGCCGCTGATACCCGCAGCTATTTTAAAGTTCGAAAGGAAATTCAGGTCATACCCAATTTCGTTTGTCGCGAAGATTATGCCCGGGAGCCTAATGAGCGACAGCGCAGGCATCTGGCTCCGGGAGGGGAGAAAATTCTGGTGCATGTGAGTAATTTCAGGAAGGTGAAAAGAGTAGAGGATGTGGTAAGGGTATTTGCAGGTGTGCGTTCAAAAATGCCGGCCCGCTTATTACTTATAGGCGACGGCCCGGAGCGGAGCGGCATTGAAAAGTTATGTCGTGAAATGGACACCTGCAACGACATCCGGTTTTTGGGTAAGGTAACCGATCCGGTTCCTTTTTTAAAAATTTCAGATTTGTTTTTACTCACCAGCGAAACCGAAAGTTTCGGACTGGCTGCTTTGGAGGCAATGGCCTGTGGAGTTCCTGTAATCAGCACCAATACAGGGGGAATTCCGGAAGTGAATATTCACGGAGAAACCGGATTTCTGAGCGGGGTAGGCGAGGTGAAGGAAATGACGGCGAATGCCCTTTCCTTACTTGGAAATGATGAACTGCTGAGGAAATTTAAGGCCAATGCACTGAAAAGAGCCGATGCCTTTGAAATTGGAAAGATCCTGCCGCTTTACGAAAAACTATATACCCGGCTTCTCTCTTAGGCATCCCGTCTCCTGTGAATTTTGTCTTCTTCCTTCCCGGGATTACCCGGCCCTGGTGTTTTGAAAGATTTTTTTCTTGGAATAGCTATGGCCATTTCCCGGAGAATAAGTTCTTTGGGGTTTTTCATGAATTCAGGAAGGTTTCCCGAATCTTTCTGAGAAAACAGAAACACCAGGGGGTATTTATTCAAAATGAAACTGGGAGGTTTTAGCCGGGGGATGAGAATCATGCGTTCGAAGGCTCCCGAAGTCCCTGATAGAAAAACCCTAATCACATAATAAGCCCTTTCATCTTCATCAAATATTTTTCTCTCCATGTAGGCCACCCGGATCTGCTTCAAATATTTTGATTTTTTTGAATAGGGTTTTAAAAAGAAAAAATTATCTATTAACTGATCAAGATCCGACTCATCAAATTCAGGGCCGTCTATTTTAAAATAAGTGTTGGAGTAGCCAGGTTCGATAAATCCCCCCATTCCAATTGGAAAAGAGAGGGAAAAGCGTTTCCATTTTCCGGGAATTAAGCGCATCCGGGAAAGCCTTATCGAGGTAATTGAAATAATAAATCCGATGGAAAGAAGAAAAGCAAGAATTTTATAAATCCCGCTTTCCACAGTTCCGGTATAAATTAACATAGCGAGTTGGATCAGGAAAATAAGAACATACCAGCGAATGACCAACCCGCAAATTTTCCAGGCGGGAATTTGTTTTTTGAAGTCGAAAAAGGGGGAATTGTTGATGGTATTGTTTAGCACCTCGGCATAAAAGTTAACCAGGAAAAGGAAATAAAAAACTGTGAGTAAAAGTCCAACGCCCGGGGTTTCATGGTAGGAGGCCAGTGTATTAAAAATACCATGCATCAGGGCGGCTAAACCCAGAAAGCTGAAAATGGGAACCGGGGACCTGGTCTTCAACTGGAAATTTTTGCGGATAAATCCGTACGCTGCCGTACCCGAGAACATAACATGTCCCAGGGTGGATAGTACGGAGCGGCCTGAAACTATATCGGGGCCATAGTTTTGGAAATAAAGTACGTTTTCAACGCAGGCGAAACCCAGGGCGGATACGGCTACATAAATCAAATAATCAAGGGGTTCGTTTAGGGCTTTTGGATTCAGTTTCCAGAAAATAAGGAAGGGTAGGAGTTTGCAGGCTTCTTCAACCAGGCCAACACGGATTACCTGATAAAGAAAAAGTGAAGAATAGGATTCTGTATAGTCTCCCTGATCACCTATGAGGTCGTGGATAAAAAAAACGGCGAATACGGAAAGGCAGCCCCCGCAGAATACCAAAAGAAGATCTCTCAGTTTTTCTTTTTCAAAAAAATCAATCCTTCGGAAAAAATCAATCCAGGTTGCGGAAATAACCAGAGAGCAAAGAATGTAGGCAACCAGCATAAACGGAAATAATTCGATCAGGGAATGGAACTAAAACTTCGGCCATTCATAACCGGCCGACCATTCAAAGAAATCGTTGATTTTCTTCTCATTCTTTTTAATCCAATCGCTTACTTTTTCGTCACCGCTTTTCGCATAAACAATATATCCCAGGGTTTCAGTAAGTTTTTTATTGTGAAGGGCAATGAAATAATCGGCATAAAATTCCCAGTAAAAGCCCCTGTTTTTGGTTCTGCTTTCCTCTAGTGAAGAACACAAGGAGCCGAAGTTGGAAATAAAAGTTTCCACTTCCGACTTTGGTTTTTTCTTTTTCTTGCCGTCCGACATGGAAAGGGCACCGGACAGGGCAAGTATTAATTCCTGGGTGGTAAAATTATTATCGGCATTGCTGCCATCCGGAAGGGTATCGCCCAGGGAAGAGGCATTTATGGTTATATTGATTTTGTTTTTGTCGGTTTTTGTGGCACCTCCCTCCATTAAAACGCGTATGCGCTGAAAATTCTGGGCAGCACGGCCACTGGTGGGTTCCACAATCATAAACCTGACATAAGCCAAAAGCGCAGGTATTTTTTTGTTTTGTACCTCCAGGGTTCTGGCAATTGCATTATGACTCCCCGGATGTTTGGGGTTGCAGGTGACGGATCGTTCAAAGCACTTTAAAGCATCGTCGTGTTCTTTTTGTCCGCTAAGGGTAATGCCTTTGTTGAAATGCAGCTGGTAAAAATCAGGGGCAAGTTTTATGCCCTGGTTGTAAAGGTCAATGGATTTCTGCGACTCCTTAAGGGCATCATAGGCATTGCCGATGGTTACATAGACATATTTCAATTCGGTATTTCCCGGATGCTTTTCAATGGCTTTTTCTCCGGCCTCTATGCTCTTTTTATACTCCTTAATAGAAAGCAGGGTCATAGATTTTTCGGCAAGGGCATATAGGTTGTGCGAGTCCAGCTTCAGGGCCTTCTCATAAAGCTCAAGAGCGTCCTCGTATTTCCCGCGGTCGTGATATTTGATGCCTTCGGAAACTAATTTTTCTGCGCCCTCTTTGTCCTGTGCATTGAGCACAAAAACAAACATGAAAAGACAGTTAAACCAAAAGAAGTGTTTCATTCAGGTTAGTTTTTTTTTAATAAAATAAAATCCCAATTTCCCCTTTTTTAAGGGAAGCCGGCAGGTATCACCGGTATGGTATAAATTATTGGTTTTTAGGGATACCGTTAGTCCGGATTTTTGGTAATGGATTCTTACCAGGTAAAAACCAGGCGAATCAGACAGAGTATTATGCTGGGCATAGGTTATCCTGCCGTAAGGCTCCTCCTGCGTAGGATCCGAAGCGGCTCCATTGTATACTAAAAGGCTAAGAGTTATTCCAAAATTAAGAGCAAGGGTTAAAAATACGGTACATAGGGTAATGGGAAGCCCCGGCATTTTTTCGTAATACTTATTCCAGTCTTTTAAAAACAAATTCCAGGCGTTTTTGCAGATAAAATATTGGCATATTCCGGCGGGTACTATTCCAATCGTAAAAACATTTTCTGCAACTCTTCCCAGTTCGGAGAATTCAAACCAGGAAAAATATACAATGGCTAAGAGTGCCGGGATAAGGACAGAGCCATAAAACAAGATGCCAAAAAATAACTTAGCCATGGGATGGAGCTAAGTTATAAATAAAAATTATTCCAAAAAAACCGGTTTTAAATCTATATATCAAAGCTGTGTTTTGCCAAAAGTATGCCCCCGTCGATGTAAATGCCAACATAATACCTGCCTTTGGGCCAGCCTTCTACCCGCACCTTCAATTGGAAATTTTGTTCTCCGGGGCCCTGCCCAACACTTTGAACCAGTCCCTTCATTATTTTTCCCTGGGCATTTCTTACATTTATGCTTACCACGGCATTGTTCTTCAGGTAATAGGAAAGCGATCCGGTAATAAACTCCGCTTTTCCTGAAAAGGGTATTTCCCCTCCCGGCAAATACGAAAGGTAATACCAGGGGATTTCAATGTTCTTCAATTTGGCAAGAAATCTTCGCAATGAATCCGTAGAGCCCGCATCTTTTCCGATTACTCCTGCAATCTGATGGTCATTGCTGATGCTCCATATGGCACTTTGAATGGCTGAAGGATCGAATTTTCCGGCGGCAATAAACTCACAGAGCTGTAGTAAATGTCCTTCTTCTTTGAATCCGCCTTCGTATTTCAATTCGGCACGGGGAGCCTTGTCGGTAGCCTCGCAGCAATAACCGCGAATTTTAGACACAAGGGGCTTTCCTCCTTTGGTTTTAATTTTAAGATCTCCGGCAAAAATCAAATCCTGATGCGAAGAGTCCGTTGCAATAAATCTGTGACCCGCAGGCAGATGAATATTTTCGGGGCAGCCCGCCAGAGGGGTTATTTTAAGTATTAGGTTGGAGTCCTGCAATCCTCCGGTTGAAACCACTTCTGTTTGAATGAGATTATTATTCAGGGCTTCCCCGAACTCCATCTCAGCCATGCCTTTTGTTTCCTGTTTGAACCGGAATGAAAAAAACAGAAGCAGGGATAATGAAAATAAAATTCCAAGGGTTCTCATCATGCTTTGTACGGGTTCTTACCCTAAAAGTTATTCCACCTTTTGACTTCTTTTATGCATACGCCAGGAAATTCCGGTGCTTATGAACCAGTCCTGAACTCCACGGTTCATACCGTATCCTCCAAAAAGATCAAACTGAAGATCGGAATTGGCCAGGAATGAAAAGCCCGTGTCAAACAATACGGTAGCATCGGGCAGAATGGCACCGTAGGCCTCGGCGAATATTCCGATTTTTTCGGTCAGGCTTAAACCGTAGTTCAGTACATAATTGGCAATCAGCCTTCCCCCTCCGTAAGAAAAAATATAATTGGTACTTAATCCTGATTTCTCCCCGATTTTGTTTCCGGTTGCAACAATAACAACAGGTGTGAAATTATTGGTTTGGTATTCTTCGCTTCCCCAGGGCGTTCGTACCCTGGCCTGAATACTCAGTGAAGGACGAATTCCTTTATTGTCCATCAAATGAATCCTGCCACCAATTTGCAGGTTTGAAAATCCTGAAAATGTGAAGGTGGTGTCGCTAAACTTTATTTTATCATTTCTGTAATCAGTAACCGTACTTATTTCAACAGTTTCAGTCAGCCCAAAGCGAAAAACATGATTTGTGACCATGGATTTTAATAAAAACCCCTTGCTGGTTTCATAATAGTCAATCCCCTGCTGGGCCTGAAATACATTTTTTCCGACGGTAAAAGGTCCAATGGCTTGCCCGGGACGACCGGTTCTTATGGTTTCTCCAAACTGGGCAGGAAGGAGTAGGGGTAAAGGCCAGGCAAGGGAAAAAAGAAGGAGTGTTTTAGGAACCGGAAAAATTCTTTGCATATAATTTAATGGTATCTCTCACGGCTCGGAACCCTTCCAGAATTTCACTTTCTGTACCGGAAAACCGGGCAGGATCGGGAAAGCTGTGATGAATTTTTTTTGCTTTTGAGGGAACCACAGGACAGGTTTCCTTTGCATGATCGCAAACGGTGAGCAAAATATCTGCGGTGTTGTAATCGATTTCTTCAATGGTTTTGGAGAATAGCATTGTTGTGTCGATGCCGTCTTCCTGTAATACCCGCAAGGCGGTAGGGTTGAGTCCGTGTTTTTCAATTCCTGCACTAAAGACTTCGATTGTAGTTCCGTGAAACTTTCTGAAATAGGCTTCAGCCATCTGACTTCGGCAGCTGTTTCCGGTGCAGAGGATGAGCAGTTTTTTTTTCATTCTTTCATGGCGACCATACTGATCTCTACATTCACACCCAGGGGCAGGCCTGAAACTTCCACGGTTTCCCGTGCCGGAAAATCACCCTTGAAGTAGGAACCGTACACCTCATTTACATTGGAAAAATTTCCCATATCGGTAAGGAAAATGGTGGTTTTTACCACATGCGAGAAATCCATGCCGGCCTCGGTAAGGATGGCCTTCAGGTTTTCCATAACCTGCTTTGTCTCGGCCGGAATGTTTTCCAGAATCAAATTTCCGGTTTTAGGGTCTTTTCCAACTTGTCCGGAAATGAAAAGCATGCCGTTTTTGGAAACCCCGTGGCTATAAGGACCAATAGGGTCGGGGGCGTTGGGAGATTTAATGATCTTTTTCATAGCCTTAATGTAAGCCAAATTCACTGATTAAAAAAACCATCATGGCAAGAGCTGCGGCGCCCATTTCAAGTTCGCGTTGGTTAACCGCCTCCAGTTTGTCGATGGGGGTATGGTGATAATCGAAATAGCGCTGGGCATCGGGCAGGTAGCCCATGGTAAGGCAGCCCTGGTGTCGCAAGGGTCCCACATCTGCACCGCTTCCGCCAATTAAGAAAAGGTCCATGAGGTAGGGGGAAAAAAGTTCCCTCCATTTAAAAATTCTTTCGGTACGGGTGTCGAGGGTATCAAAAGAAAATCCTCTGGGGGTAAACCCTCCGCGGTCGGATTCAATGGCCACGAGGTGTTTTTCTTTTTTCAGGGCGGCAATTTCCGCATATTTCAATCCACCCCTGAGTCCGTTTTCTTCGTTCATGAATAAAACGGCGCGTATGGTTCTTTTGGGAACCAGACCGAGTTCTTTAAAAAGCCGGAGCACTTCGATAGATTGTACACAGCCGGCACCGTCGTCGTGAGCACCTTCACCCATATCCCAGCTGTCGAGGTGACCGCCTACCACAATAATTTCATCGGGGAATTCCCGTCCTTTAATTTCTCCGATAACATTGTAAGATTTGGCATCGGGCAGGGTTTTGCAAAACAGTTTCAGGTTGACTTTAAGTTTCGGATCCAGTTTCAGTTGGTAGCTGAGTTCGTTGGCGGCCAGGGTGCTTAGGGCGGCTCCGGGAATTTTGGGCAAAGATTCGTCGTAGCGCATGTTTCCGGTATGCGGGTTATCGTCGAGGGCGGTGGTCATGCTTCGTACGAGCATACCTACGGCACCGTATTTGGCAGCACGGGAGGCGCCGAGGGTTCTTTGGTCGACCGCTTTGGAATAGGCTTCAAAGGTAGAGACCAGCGATTTATCGAAGGGGCGGTTATAGAAAACCAGTTTTCCTTTCAGGCCTTTTTCTCCGAGGCTGTCGAGCATTTCCCAGCGTTTTATTTCCACCACTTCCGCTTCAATCCCTTTGAGGGGTGTGGGAACCGAGCTTCCGAGGGCGCAGGCGTTAAGGCTTTTGGGTGCGGGAAGTTTTTTGGAGATCAGGGTACATTTTTCTTTTTCCCCTCTAACCCAAACGGGCACCATACATTCCTGGAGGTAAACCGTATCGAATTTATAGGATTTCATGAGTTGGAAGGCCCATTGTACGGCTTGTTCAGCCTGTGGTGATCCGCTGATGCGGTGGCCAATTTTTTTAGAAAGGAAAGTGAGGTTTTTATAGCATTCCCCGTCTTCCATGGCGGTTTTAAAAATTTTCCGCATGATAAGGCTGTCGGCTCTTTGAGCGGTAGCAGAGAAGCCCAGAATAAGGAAAAGGGGGAGGAGGATTTTCATAATCAATAAAGATAAGAAAAAAGGGGTTTTTGGAGGGCAAGTTTATCCGGCTTGTTTTCGCCGGTTTAAATGGGCAGGGGTGTCGAAATTACCCGCCGACCTGGCTCACGCAAGCCCTTTTGCGTAGGGAGGAGCTCCGTAGGAGCGAAGGAGGGGAGGCTGGTTTTGATTTGAATAGGGCAGGGTACCGTTGGCCATCCAGCTAAATTACTTCAGAATTTTTCACCCTGAAATTCCGGTTTTAAAATAAACCTTGATTAACGGTTTAAAAACGTTTAATTACCGGCTACGGGTTTGTAAAATGCTAATTGGGTAGTGGGGAGGGCCGTGCACGCCCCCTTTTTTGGTTTGTTTCCTATAGCCCCATCTTTCACAAAGGGTTTGACTGTTCGTGACTGACAAGTTCAAAGGTTTAAGCCGCCTCAATCAGTTTTTCCATTTTTGCTTTTTTCGAGCCGGGTACTTTTGCTTTTCTAACCTCTTCACTGTATTTGAGTTTAAGGAGATCTATTTCGTATTTTATCTGAAGATTCATCCAGAATTCCGCCTTGACACCGAGAGCTACCTCGAGTTTGAGGGCAATAAGCGGAGTGAATTTCCTGTGGCCATTAATAATAAGACTGACTTCAGATTTGCTAAGTCCCATTTTGTCTGCCAATTCCTGTTGGCTCATTTCACGGGCCTGAATTTCATCTTTTAGATGCTCTCCGGGGTGAAAAATGTCGCCAGGGATCATCTCATTAGCTGTCTTCTTTTCCTTACTCATAATGCTTTGATATATCTGTAATTAATACAATCTTTATTTCTTTTTCACTCATCGGAATAAAAATTAATCTATATTGATCATTTAACCGAATTGAACATTCTCCTTTACGGTCTCCTTTTAAAAATTCGAAATTTAAGCCTTTTAATCCCCTCAGGTCTTCAAATTTATCCTTCGCGATCAAAATGGCAACCTTCTTTTTGAACTGGGTAATAACTTCTGCGGGATAGGATTGTTTTCCTCTTAATTCATTTAGCGGGGTTTCGTAAAGTTTTGCCAGTTTCTCATTATTAAACCGTACTACCATATAGTATACGCAAATTTCTTAAAAAAGTTTACAAATATATAAACTTTTTTCGTGGATGGCAGTGTGAATTGTGGAATTCAATTGAAATCCGGAAGCAGCCCTGTGGCTCGCTTCGCTTCGGTCAGGGTTTCGCTTTTTTTTCTTTGTTTTTTTGTGCTCAGACTTCCGAATGCATAATAATCCTGGGCGCTCAGCAAGTCTGCCATGAAGTAGTCAATTACCCCGTTCGAGCCTACATCAATCGGCTTCCTTTGATCGGAAACTACGGCTAAAACATTGCCCAAATGATTACTCATTTCATAGGATCTGTGTCCACAACTGTCGGTAAAAAACTGGGTGGGAGCGGTGGCGGTACTCATGTCAAGCTTGTTGTTTAACATTCCAACTCTGGCGCTACCGTAAATATACTGATTTTCTAAATATATTTTATCATTTCCTGAAACAACCAACTTTTCATAGGTAGCCAACACATTCCCCTGAGCATCACGGAATTTTCTCAATTAAAATCAAACCAATCCCGCTTCCGGCTCAACTTCAAATCCTGAAGCACCGATGCCTTTACCCGAATGTCAATGGTGTAACTTTTACGAAACCCATAAGGTATCCAGTTAAATTGCATCTCCCAACAATGTAAATCCCGATAAATGCTTATGTTCGTAAATGTAAAATCGCCCTGAGTTAAATCATAGCCCGAATCACCGCCTATCTTCCACTTGTCGGTTAAATTGAAATCGCCCGAAATGGTCAAAGTATGATTCAAGGTCTCCTTGTGGACCGGACGACTATAAACCAGATTGTAAGCAAGCCGGAAATTCCAGGGCACATTGAAATCTACATAATACCCCGGATTTTTTTGAATGTATTCATACTCCTCCTCACTGCTGCGCAAGGGCTTGCCCTTCTTTCCTTTCTGCTTACTGCTGAATCCGGTTCCCACCGTTGCCGTAGCCGCCGTTAACCGACCCGGATTTCCATCCGACCACAATAACTGATTGTACCTGAATCCGCTTTCGGTTATCTTGTATGGATCTATAAGCCCGGTCAGATTTATGTCTACCTTATCCCATATCCTCGATCGCGCATACAAACTCAAAGGCGAAAAATTAAATGCCTCTACGGCATAATTGTAGGAACCGTTAAATCCAAAACTCTCTATCAATACTACCTTCCTGTCTTTCCCGGTGGTGTCGGATTTGCCCGGTCGTAATTTCATCTCCAGATTGTTGTTCAAGCCAAAATTTAAACTGGCACTCTTCCCCCGTGGCGCCGAACCGAAAAGCCCTCCCTCGAAATGACTGTAAACCTGCTCCGCCGTTGTAGTGGGTAACAGGTAGGAACCGTAATACCCAAAACGGGGATCTTCATAATCGGGCCGGTACGAAAATCCTATCGTTGGATTCATTACATGCCGGATGGCTTTAACTCTTCCCCGGTTAAAACTATACATGCCGTAAACCTTTGTGGCACCGGTGATGGAACTGTTCCAGTGATTTACCATGTTGAACTCATTACTCTCGGTAGCTACAACTCCTCCCTCAGCCGAAGAATAGGTTTTGTCGGTTTTCCGGAAATACCAAAGCGAATTGAAGGTAAATGCGGGCGTTAACACCACCGGAATTTTCTTAAATGAAAAATTAGCCAGCAAAGGCACCGCATGCCGGAATGCATAGCGCATACTGTCGCTCAAATTGCTTTTGAAAAAGTTGGAATCGGCAATGCTGATGCGGTTCTCAAAATCTCCCGTGTAAGAGATACCTATTTTATCGTACCACTTGTTTCGCGAAATGCCGCTCCGGTTCAATAAACTGAAGGGCTGCTGTCGGTTCATGGAAAAACTTAAACGCGGCAAACTTAAATCTACCTTGCGGGTGGTGGTATTCTGACTGTGCGACAAACCGGAGTTCAGATTGAAATGCTTCCAGGTTTTTGTAAAAGCCAGGTTCGACTGAAAAGTATTGCTCAGGTAATCGTTGGTGTTGTTCGAGTTAAATTTATTGTAATTGCTCGATAAGGCATTTACATTGGCCGAAAAGCGAACGGTCGGATTTCTTTTGGGATCCTGGGTGTGGGTCCAGCGAATAAAAAAATCCTGGTTCTTTGAAAAATCGGGAAACTCGGGATAACTGTTTCTGAAATTCGAAAAACCCAGGGCCAGATTTCCCTGATAGGCATAGCGACGGTTATAATTTGAAAAAGTTTTTACCCCAAAACTTCCACGGGAGTAAATGTCTCCCTTAACGGCAAGGTCAAAATAATCGCTGATCCCAAAATAAACTCCCCCGTCTTTCAGGAAAAATCCCAGTCCGGGCGACTCCCCGTAGGCGGGTAAGAGTATGCCCGATTTCCGGCCTTTCTTATTGGGAAAATACCCGAATGGCAGGGCCAGGGGAGTGGGAATGTCGCCGATAACCAGATAGGCCGGACCCGTAACGATTTTATCGTCGGGAATTACTTTGCCACGGGTTACATTGATGTAAAAATGGGGATGATCGGCATCGCAGGTAGTGTATTTCCCGTTTTTGATAAAGTAAACTTCACTGCTGTCTTTTTTCCCTGCATCGGCATACATAAACGCCTCTCCTTCCGAAGTTACAACCCGGTACATCCAGCCCTTCCGCGATTTGAAATTGTATTTTATGGAATCGGCGGTGGTTTCTCTTTCGTCTTCCTCAAGGTTGGGACGGTCAATAATTTTTCCGGCACTGTCGGTCCCGGCGGCTACAATGCTTCCGGTTTCCATGTCGATCATGATGTAAGCCGCTGTTACGGTTATGGCCTCGTAAGTTACCTTGCCCTTCCCGTAAAGAATGATGTGCTTTTTCTCCAGATCTACCCTGATGCTGTCGCGGGCCGAGTAACTTACAGGGCCCGGAACTACCGAAGATTGGGGTTTCAGGGTATCAGGTACGGTTTTTGCCTGTGATACCAAAGCAAACGGCCTGAGTAGTGAAATTAACACGATTATGGTGAAAACTCCTTTCAAATCTGCCCCTTTTGGGAATGAAACCACTTAATTTTGTGTGAGTTATGAAAAAACCGCAAATAAACGCACAAATATATCGATTTGCCCCGGCCTGTCGTATAAGGTGCATTTACGCATGAAATTAAACACAAAACGCTTCCTCCCCTTTTTTATTGGCCTGTGGGCCATGGTTTTATGTGCTTCTTTTGCCCCAAAAACCGTTCCCTCTTTTTTCTACGGGATAAAAACGGTCTGCATTGATGCCGGCCATGGGGGAAAAGACCCCGGCTGCCATGGGGATGTGCATAAGGAAAAGGATGTGGCCCTGGCCATCGCCCTGAAACTGGGAGCTCTGATTGAAAAGAACATCAAGGATGTAAAGGTTGTTTATACCCGGAAAACTGATGTTTTTGTGGAACTGGGCGACCGGGCCTCCATAGCAAACAAAGCCAAAGCCGATCTTTTTATCTGCATCCATTGCAATTCGGCCTGCCTGCGCGATAAAAAACTGAAAAAAGATATTTGCAAGCCCGATGTTCACGGTGCCGAAACCTATGTTATGGGTTTGCATAAGACCCAGGCCAACCTGGATGTTGCCAAAAGGGAAAACTCATCCATCCTTCTGGAAGATAATTACAAAGCCAAATACGATGGTTTTGACCCCGATTCGGATGAGGGCTATATCCTTATGAACCTTACACAGAATGCTTTTCTCGATCACAGCATTCGCTTTGCCGCCCGGGCCCAGAAACACATGAAAAAACTGGCCGGACGGAACGACAAAGGGGTTAAACAGGCCGGATTCCTGGTGCTTTGGAAAACGGCAATGCCCTCGGTTCTCATCGAAACCGGATTCCTTACGAATGAAGAAGAGCATGATTTCCTGGGCTCCGATGCAGGGCAGGATTTTATGGCGGTTTCCATTTTCCGGGCATTCCGGGAATATAAAGATGAAATAGAAGGAAGGGCTGTCGGCTATAACGACCAATTTGAAAACATGACGCCTTTTGTGCCTGTGAAAAAAGTTAAACCGGAAAACACATCGCTCGAGAAAGATTCCGGACAAGTAGGTAAAAAGGATGAACCGAAAAAAGATCCCGAGCACGAAAAGGGCAATACCCTGCCTGAGAAAACCGTAACATCCAACTCGGAAGTCTGGTTCAGCGTGCAGTTTTACTCCTCCGACTCGAAAGTGGATATTGCCAAATCAAATTTTAAAAATCTTCCCGGCATTTACGAATATGAGGACAAGGGAATGTATAAATACACCTCCGGGAAATTCAAAAAGCCCGAAGAGGCCATGAACCATCAGAAATCAGTACGAGAGCATGGATTTAAAGACGCATTTGTGGTAGCTTTCAAAGAGGGGAAAAGAATTCCTTACGGAGAGGCCCTTAAACTGATAAAAGATTAAATTTGTAGCCGAATCGTGAAAAAGGCGCGTGAAATAAAAATAGGCGTGGTGGTAACCCTTACCATCGGACTGTTTATCTACGGATTTAATTTCCTTAAGGGGAAAAATATTTTTTCGAACGAAATTGAATTGTACACAATTTACAATTCCATCGATAATCTGGTAGCCAGCAATCCGATTCTCATCAACGGATATAAAGTAGGGCAGGTGAGGGAAATTACTTTTCACCCGGATAATAGCGGAAGACTGATTGTTAAATATGTTATCCACGAAACCGGTATTCCCATCAACGACAGCACCGTTGCCAAAATCATCTCCTCCGACCTCTTGGGTTCAAAAGCCATTCAATTGTTGTTGAGTTCTAAAGGAAATCCTGTAAAAGACAAGGACACCCTTTCCGGCGAAATTCAGGCCGATTTGAAAGATGCCGTAAGCCGTGAAATTCTTCCCCTGAAACTTAAAGCAGAGGAGCTTGTTTCCTCAATTGATTCCGTCATGACCATCTTTCAGGCCATCCTGAACCAGGATGCCCGTCAGAGCTTAACTTCTTCTTTTGCCAGTATCAAGCGGGCCCTTGCTACCTTTGAGAAAACCGCAGTGCGCCTCGATGAACTCGTGGAATCGGAAAGGGGTAAAATTTCTTCTATCCTCTCTAAGGTGGAAGCAATTTCGGGAACCATTGCCAAAAACAACGATAAGCTCTCGGCGGCTCTGAATAATATCGCCAATATCACCGATTCCATCTCCAAAGCCAACCTGGTTACCACAATAAAACAAACCAATGCCACCCTGAAGGCTACCTCCGAAATTCTGGATAAGGTAAATAGAGGTGAAGGCTCTGTTGGATTGCTCCTTAAGGATGAAAAACTGTACCGCGATCTCGATAGTTCGGCGGTTTCCCTGAATAACCTCCTTGAGGATATGAAAAAATATCCCGGCCGCTATTTCTCTCTGTTTGGCAAAAAAGACAAACCATCCCGGAAACAGAAGAAAAAGCTCTACAATTGATTTCTTTTTAATAAAATTCACTTTCCTGTCCTGCTAAATTTTTACTTTTGGACATGGGAATTCCCAATCTCATTTTTGTTGTTGTTTTTCTGGCCGCCTGTATTCTGTTTTGGCGGAACGCCTCCAAAATTTCCCGAAACATCAAACTGGGCATGCCCCTCGATCGCTCCGACAGAAAGGGAGAACGTTGGCGTTTGATGACCCTGGTGGCTTTCGGACAAAAGAAGATGTTCAGTCGACCCTGGCCGGCTCTGCTTCACTTTTTTGTTTATGCCGGGTTTGTGATCATCAATATCGAAGTTGCCGAAATCGTTATTGATGGAATTTTCGGAACCCATCGGGTGCTTTCCGTTGCGGGCGGACTCTATCCCCTGATGCTGGCATCTTTTGAGGTTTTGGCCTTTCTGGTCACCGCCGGATGTGTGATTTTTCTCATCCGCAGGAACATTACCAAAGTAAAACGCCTGGTGATGAAAGAGCTCGATGGCTGGCCCAAAACCGATGCCAACCTCATTCTCATCATGGAAATTTCCCTGATGACGGCTTTTTTCTTCATGAATGCTGCCGATCGCTCCCTTTTTATTTCCGGTCATCCCCATTATAATGTGGATATTGGCTTTATGCCCGTGAGCGGTTACCTGGCCGGATTTTTTTCCGGATGGGAATCATCCCAATTGGTTTTTCTGGAACGCTTTTGCTGGTGGTTTCACATAATTGGCATTCTTGCATTTCTTAATTACCTGGTTGTTTCCAAACACCTGCACATTATTCTTGCATTCCCGAATGTGTTTTTTTCACGGTTGGAACCGAAAGGAAAATTCGATAATCTTGAGTCGGTTACCGGCGAAGTGAAACTGATGCTGGATCCCACCTTAACACCACCGCCGGCCCCTGAAACTCCCCTGAAGTTTGGAGCCCGTGATGCCACCGACCTTTCCTGGAAGCAATTGCTCGATGCCTATACCTGTACCGAATGCGGTCGCTGTACTTCCGAATGCCCCGCCAATATTACCGGCAAAAAACTTTCTCCGCGGAAAATCATGATGGATACCCGCGACAGAATTGATGAGATCGGTAAGAACCTTGACAAAGGCAAAAAGCCCGGGGAAGACGGAAAAGCCCTTCTTAACGATTACATCAGCCCGGAAGAACTCTGGGCCTGTACTTCCTGCAACGCCTGCGTGCAGGCCTGCCCGGTAAATATCGATCCCCTCAGCATCATTATGGACCTGCGCCGTTACCTGGTTATGGAACAAAGTGCTGCTCCCAACGAAATAAATTTAATGCTCACCAACATAGAAAATAATCACGTCCCATGGCAATTCAGTCCGGCCGACAGACTGAACTGGGCTCAGGAAAAATAAGCGTATGAAACTCGAAGAAAAATTTGAAAAAGGTCAGAAGGTATCTCCGGTGCTTCCCGAACATGTAAAGAATTTTCTGGTCGACATCGACGGAACCATCTGCGACGATATTCCCAACGAAGAACCGGAGCGTATGGAAACTGCGGCTTTGTACCCCGACGCCCTTGAAACTTTGAATCGCTGGTATGCAGAAGGCCACATCATTACTTTTTTCACCAGCCGCACCGAAGAACACCGGGAAGTTACCGAGCGCTGGTTGCAAAAAAACGGTTTTAATTATCACGGTCTCCTCATGGGAAAGCCCCGGGGAGGAAATTATCACTGGATCGATAACCACATGGTAAGAGCCACAAGGTTCTCCGGAAAGTTTACCGATCTTATAGAAAGAAAAACCAGTATTCAGGTTTTCCAGGATTAAGGAAATGAGCGAAACAATTACCATAAAATCTATGGCGGAATGGCAGGCCGAAGGAAAATCACCGGAAGTGCTTTTCTGGGTGGGCTGTGCAGGTAGCTTCGACGACAGGGCAAAAAGAATTACCCGCTCGATAACTACTATTCTTCACCATGCCGGAATTTCTTTCGGTGTGTTGGGAACCGAGGAAGCCTGTACCGGCGATCCGGCAAAACGCGCGGGAAATGAATTTTTGTTTCAGATGATGGCCATGACCAATATTTCGGTGCTCAATGGCTATAACATAAAAAAAATTGTAACGGGTTGTCCCCATTGCTTTAATACCCTGAAAAATGAATACCCCGGTCTCGGTGGTAATTATGAAGTGCTGCATCATACCGAATTCATAAAAAACCTTCTTGATGAAGGAAGGATTAAGATTGAAGGTGGAGATTTTAAAGGAAAAAAAATCGTGTTTCACGATCCCTGTTATCTCGGAAGAGGAAACGGTATTTACGAAGCACCCCGGAAAGTTATCGAAGTGCTGGATGCCGATTTAACGGAATTGAAACGCTCCCGTGAAAAAGGCCTTTGCTGCGGTGCGGGTGGAGCCCAGATGTTTAAAGAGGCCGAACCGGGAAATAAAGAAGTGAATATCGAACGCTCCGAAGAAATCTTAGCCGAAAACCCGGCTGTGGTTGCCACGGGTTGTCCCTTTTGCATGACCATGATGACCGACGGAGTAAAGCATTTTAATAAGGAATCCGAGGTTAAAGTTTTGGATGTTGCGGAACTTTTGGTAAATTCCCTTAAAAAGTAAAATGAATTCATTTTCTCATCTGCCTGCCCACGCAAGGGTATGGATTTATCAGGCTAACCGAAGGCTTTCCGATGCTGAAGTGGCTGAACTTGATGCAGCCGGGAATGTTTTTTTGAGTGAATGGTTGTCGCATGGCCAAAAGATGCATGCCGGCTTTAAAGTATTGCATAATTTTTTTCTTATTTTTTCAGTTGATCAGACAGCCGTCCCTCCGGGTGGTTGTAGCATCGACAAGTCGGTTCGATTTGTAATTGAAGCAGGAAATAAATACGGAATCGATTTTACCGACCGCCTGCAGGTGGCCTTTAAAAATAACAAAGGCGAAATAGAGGTTGTTCACAAGAATGTTTTTGAATCCCTGTTCCGGGAGGGGAAAGTTAGTGGCAACACTGAAATTTTCAACAACCTGATTCAAACAAAAGAGGAACTTGAAAAGGAATGGCTTATTCCTGTTTCCAAATCCTGGCTGGGCCCCGTTTTGGCCTGAAAACCAACCCATATATTACTTTGGCATAAGAATTGAAATATCTGTCATAGAACCAATAATGTAGGTTTTATGAAACAGGTATTGATTTTTTGGTTTTGCCTTTCCCTGGGATGGGGAATCAAAGCCGGACACAACCACAGCGATTTTCAGGTATCTCTTAACGATGGTGGTGCCTTCTCGGTGGTATTCGATAATTATGCTTATCCCGAAGAATACACTTCCTTTTTCCTTTCCGATTTGGACCCGGGAAGTTACCGCATGAAAATTTTCCGCTTCTATTTTGCAGGATGGAATTGTCCTCCGAAAAAGAAAATGGTTTATAACGGATGGGTGCAGATTCCACCCGCTTCCATTTTACACGGACAAATTGATTGCTATGGAAACTTCATAACCGTTTTTCAGGGCCCTAAATTTCCACCCCCGCCCCCTCCCGTATGCGCTCCGGTATATTACCCTTCCTGCGGCGGAGGACATTACGGACATGGGCATAGTTGCGGTGGTTACGGACCCGGCTATGGAAGCAATATGATGCCCATGAATATTTATGATTTTCAGAACCTGAAAAATACACTGGCCGGCATCAGTTTCGACCGCACGCGGCTTCAGGTGGCGCAACAGGCAGTGGCCGGCAACTATTTCACGGCCGGACAGGTAGCTGAAATGATGCGTTTGTTTTCATTCGAATCAAACCGACTGGATCTGGCAAAGTTTGCCTGGTCGAAAACCGTTGACCGGCAAAATTATTACCTGGTAAATAATGCCTTTACTTTTTCAAGTTCGGTTCAGGAACTGAATAAATATATTGCCACGCAAAGCTAATGTGCAGCTGCCGTGGCACAGCGAATCCCGTCGAGGGCTGCCGATACAATTCCTCCGGCGTATCCGGCACCCTCGCCACAGGGATACAGGTTCGAAACTTCAGGATGATTTAATTTTTCCTTATCCCTCGGAATCTTAACCGGAGAAGATGTTCTCGATTCAGGTCCTGTCAACAGCGCCTCTTCCGATAAATAACCTTTTATCTTTTTTCCAAAATCTTTGAGAGCCTCCCGAAGCGCCTTGTGAACAATTTCGGGAAGTATCTCTTTAAGATCCGCCGAGAAAACACCCGGAAGATAAGAGCAGGAGGGAAGGGAAGAGGATGTTTTTCCCTGAACAAAATCCACCGCCCTTTGTGCCGGTGCCTTTTGGGTACCTCCCGATAATTCCGAGGCTTTTCGCTCCCAGAGGGATTGAAATTTCATGGCTCGCAATCCGGCGCCTGCCTGCATGTTTTGCCAGTCTTGCTCATTTACGGTTACGACCAGACCTGAGTTGGCATGGTAATTATTCCGGCCCGAGGGCGACCAGCCATTGGTTACAATTTCTCCGGCTTCAGTGGCACAGGGAGCAATAATGCCACCCGGGCACATGCAAAACGAAAAAACCCCTCTTCCGGATTGCTGGGTAACCAGGGCGTAGGAAGCGGGTGGAAGGTTTTCGGGACGCACCGCGCATCGGTACTGGGCCCGGTCAATGGTTTGCTGGGGATGTTCAATACGCAAACCCAGGGCAAATGGTTTTTCCTCGATTTGAATATTATGCTTGTGGAGTAATTCAAAAATATCGCGGGCGCTGTGACCGGTGGCAAGAATTAACCGGGTGCATTGAAATTCCTTTTCGTCCCGGCAAATCAGGGTTTTTATTTTTCCCTGCTCCATTCTGAAATCGCTTATCCGTGTGTTGAAGTGGATTTCTCCGCCGCAGGATAAAATATAATTTCGGATGTTCTCTATGATCTTAGGTAATTTGTCGGTCCCTATATGGGGATGGGCATCAATCAAAATTCTTTCGGGCGCACCAAACATCACCAGGGTTTTCAGTACTTTTTTCACATCTCCTCTTTTGTCGCTCCGGGTATAGAGTTTCCCGTCGGAATAGGTTCCGGCACCACCCTCGCCAAAGCAATAATTGGAATCGGGATTTACTTCATGCCGGCGGATGAGGTTTACCAGATCCCGCCTCCTATCTCTTACTTCCTTTCCCCGCTCAAGAATTACGGGTTTTTTATTTTGCTCAATCAGTTCCAGGGCGGCAAAAAGTCCGGCCGGTCCGGCGCCGGCTATGAAAACAGGTGTTTCTTTTGAAATATCACGCAGGGGCGGAGCATCGAATGATTCTGCCGGGAGTGGATTTTCCCTGAAAATTTCAACCTTTAAACGATAAACAATATTCTTTCCGCGTGCGTCGAGGGAGCGCTTTACTACGCGGAACCCTTTAAGGGTAGCAGCATCGGAAATGCCCGAGGCAATAATTTTTTGTTTTATTTTTTCCGGATCGGATTCCTCCCCCGGAATTACGGCGATGTCGATAATCATATAACAGGAGGGTTTTTATCCCTCAAAATGCAATGAAATCAGCAGCAACTTCGATTTTAAGGACTCAATGGAGCTGGAAAAGGAATCGCCTTCTTTCACCAACAGATTTCGCATGCCCCAGGCACCTTTTATCTCGGTTGAAAATTTAAAATAAGGAAAATAAAAATCGAGTCCGAACCCTGCGGTATAGGCAAAGTCGTTTTTCTTGAGTTTTATCAATACGTCTTTCGGGTTTTGTGAGTTTTTCACATCCTCCTGTGAAGCCAGATCGATGGCCCATTTCACTCCGCCCTGAACATAGGCGGCAAAATTGTTTAAACGGGCGGAGCGGAATTTTAAATCAATGGGAAACTCAATGCTGGTGGATTCCACGCTTTTTTTGAAAACGGTAGTGTCTTTTATCCCCTGTGGATTTTTTACGATTACGGTATAGTTTAAAATTCGATCCTGAAAGCTCAGGGCGGGCAGGCATCGCAGGGTAAGAAATTCATGCAGGCGCAGTTCCGACACTATGGCCAGATTGAAACCCATAACAGGATCGGGAACAACTTTTAGCAGAGTGTCGCGAAGGCTAAGATTTTTTACGGGGGTTACTTTGAAATTGGCCTGATTTATTCCGAGCGAAAATCCAAAGTGAAGCCAATGGTCGTTGTAATTGGGTAAATTTTTCACGGTGGTTTTTTGGGCCGCTAAAATTCCCGGTAAAAGAATAAAAACAAATGCTATATATCTGAAAACCATTTACTAATAACGGTCAAAGATAGGGTTTATTTTATGCCAGAATAAAGGGTCACCGTCCCGAAAGTAAGGGGTCTTGCGGTAATATCACGGAATCCGGCGGCTTCCAGATGCTTTACAAAAGCCATGCCCGAAGGGAAAGCTCCTACCGATTCCGGCAAATAGGTGTAAGCGGCCGGGTCTTTTGAAATCAAACGCCCCAGAACCGGCAAAATTCTTTTAAAATAAAATTTGAAAAGGGTTGCAAATAATCCACCGCAGGGCTTTGAAAACTCAAGTATCTCTGCTTTTCCTCCGGAAGTTAATACCCGGTGCATTTCCCTGAGACCTGCATCCAGATTATGAAAGTTTCTCACGCCGAAGGCACAGGAAATAAAATGAAACTCTCCATCCCTGAAAGGAAGCTCCTCGGCAAATCCTTTATAAAATTCAGGTTGGGTTTGCAATCTGGTTTTTTCCACTTTTTTCAAAGCCACATCCAGCATCCCACGACTGGGATCAAGACCCGCAACCCGGTCGATTTTACTTTTTGAAAATGCCAGGGCCAGTTCGCCGGTACCTGTTGCAATATCCAACACATTTCGGTGAAGGGAGGGATTGAATGACCTGAGTAGTTTTTTACGCCAGCGTTTATGTACCCCAAACGACAAAATCTGGTTCAGAAAATCATACCGGTGGGCAATGGCATCGAACATCTGTTCCACTTCTTCCTTGCGTGAACTGCCATCCTTCTTATAGGGTTTTACCTCAGCGGGGGAGTTCATCTTTCAGAAATTTTCCGGTATTGCTGTCGGGATGGTGTATTAAGGCTTCAGGGCTTCCCTCAAAAATAATTTTTCCTCCCTCATCGCCACCTTCCGGGCCCATATCAATGATGTGATCCGCCAGTTTAATTATATCGAGGTTGTGTTCTATGATAACCACGGTATTTCCTTTTTCCACAAGGTGGTTAAGTACGAGCATTAGGATGCGGATGTCTTCGAAGTGCAATCCGGTGCTGGGTTCGTCGAGAATATAAAGTGTATTTCCCGTATCGCGTTTGGAAAGCTCGGTAGCCAGTTTTACCCGCTGGGCCTCTCCGCCCGAAAGGGTTGTGCTTTGCTGGCCAAGGGTTAAGTAACCCAGCCCTACATCTGCAAGGGTTTTTATCTTGTTCAGAATTACGGGCTGGTTCTCAAAAAACTCCACTGCATTCTCAATGGTCATGTCAAGCACATCGGAAATTGACTTTCCCTTGTAGCGGATTTCCAGTGTTTCCCGGTTGTACCTTTTTCCGTTGCAGGTTTCACAACGCACATAAACATCGGGCAGAAAATTCATGACAATGGTTTTTACCCCTGCGCCCTGACAGGTTTCGCAGCGACCTCCTTTTACATTGAAAGAAAATCTTCCGGGCTTATAGCCTCTTACTTTCGATTCGGGAAGCTGGGTAAAAAGGGTTCGGATATCGGAAAAAACCTGAGTGTAGGTTGCTGGATTCGAACGGGGGGTACGACCGATCGGACTCTGATCAATTTCTATTACTTTATCCAGAAACTCTAGTCCGGAAACCGAGGTATAAGGAAGTGGCTTTTTGTCGGCTCTGAAAAAATGCTTGTTCAGAATAGGGTAGAGGGTGTCGGTAATTAAACTGGATTTGCCGCTGCCTGAAACTCCGGTAATGCAGGTGAGTGTTCCCAGAGGAATTTTCAGATTTACATTTTTCAGGTTGTTTCCCGTGGCTCCTTTAAGTTCCAGTTTTTTCCCGCTTCCTTTTCTTCTTTCGGTGGGAACCGGAATGGTTTTTCTTCCGGATAAATAATCCCCTGTGAGTGTTTTGGCCTTAAATACTTTTTCAGGTTTTCCCTCCGCCACAATTTCTCCGCCGTGCAATCCGGCCAGCGGGCCCATATCTATCACGTGGTCGGCCTGAAGCATCATTTCTTTATCGTGCTCAACTACAATCACAGAATTTCCCAGATCCCGGAGGTTTTTTAGGGCTTTTATCAAACGGGCATTGTCGCGCTGATGCAATCCAATGCTGGGCTCATCCAGAATGTATAATACGCCGGTAAGCTGCGAGCCTATTTGTGTGGCCAGACGTATGCGTTGGGCCTCACCACCGGACAAGCTATTGCTGCTTCGGTTGAGGGTAAGGTAATCGAGACCCACATCGAGCAGAAAGGAAATCCGGGTTCGTATTTCCTTGAGCACTTCAGAGCCAATGGCTATTTGTTTTCCTGATAGCCGTTCTTCGGCATTTTCAAACCATTTGCCCAGGTCGAGTATGCTCATGCAGGCCAACTCGAAAATATTTTTTCCGTCTATCTTAAAATAAAGAGATTCCTGTTTCAGTCTTGCGCCCTTACATTCGGGACAAATTTTCTCATTCATAAATTCTCCCACCCACTTTGAAACGCGTGCGCTGCCCAGTTCCGATTCCTGATTGGCAAGAATGTTTATGATGCCTTCAAAGCTGGCCGGATAGGCATCGCCGCCTTCCATGCCCTGTTTTACCCGAAACAATTCCTCACTGCCGTACAAAATGGTTTGCAGTGCTTCGGGAGGAATGTCGCGTATGGGATCCGTAAGGTTAAACTGGTAACGGTTGGCAATTCCTTCCAGCATGCGGAAAATCCAGCTGGCCTTGATATCTCCCAGGGGCGCAATACCTCCTTGTCTGATGCTCTTAGCGGGGTTAGGAATGATAAGCGCAGGATCAATTTCCTTTATTTTCCCGAGTCCGTTACAGGCCTTACAGGCACCATAAGGCGAATTGAAAGAAAAAAGATTGGGGGCAGGATCATCGTAGGAAATTCCCGAGGTGGGACACATCAGGTTTTTGCTGTAGTAGGAAATTTCCAGATCGCGATAAATGTTGGATGAGGGTGCCATCTCCGATAGTTTTCCTACCATCAGCGAGCCTTTTCCGTGTTTTAGGGCCAGCTGAATCGATTCGCGCAGACGCTGTCCTGCTCCTTCTTCAACCGTCAGGCGGTCTATCACTATTTCAATGTCGTGAACCTTGTAGCGGTCTACCTGCATCCTCACCACCATGTCTTTAATTTCCCCGTCAATTCTGACCCTTGTAAAACCGCTTTTTCGTATTTGTTCGAAAAGTTCCCGGTAATGTCCTTTACGGCCTTTTACTACCGGGGCAAGAAGTACAATTTTCTGGTCTTTGTATTTTTCTCCGATGCGTGAAATCAGTTCATCGGTTCCGAGCTTTATCATCTTTTCGCCCGTAACATAGGAAAAGGCTTCCCCTGCACGGGCGTAAAGCAGGCGAAGGAAATCGTAGATTTCCGTTACGGTTCCCACCGTACTTCTTGGATTTCTGTTTACTGTTTTTTGCTCTATGGAAATAACAGGAGATAGTCCGTTTATTTTGTCCACATCGGGCCTTTCCAGATTCCCGAGAAATTGGCGGGCATAGGCCGAAAAAGTTTCGATGTAGCGTCGTTGTCCCTCCGCAAAAATGGTATCAAAGGCAAGTGAAGATTTTCCTGAGCCGCTGAGGCCGGTAATAACCACCAGCTGATCGCGGGGTATGCTCAGCGAAATATTTTTCAGGTTGTGAACCCGAGCTCCGGTAACATAAATAAATTCCTCTTCCCTGACTGTTGTTTTCAATTGGCTTTTGATTGGAATCGCGGCCCGCAAAATTACCAATCTTTACCGAATCGGGTATGTTTTCCGGTGAAGCATTTTTCCGGTCGGCATCGGAATTAGCCAGATTTTCGAGAAATTCAAGGGGATATTTCCGGTCTGGTATTTTTACAATGAATTTTTGATTTTCATCCGGGTTTAGGGTGTTTCCGTTAATCCAGGGGTTGAAATATTGTAAAATCGCATAACTGATACCCTGATCTTTGGCAAAACTGTCGAGGTTGGCTATAGGATAATCAATGATGAGTTTATTAACTCTTATGGGGGCAGGTGTAGCTACTTTGGGTGGCAGTACACCGTATTGCTCGGGCCTTGAATGCAGCTCCTTTACGGCCAGAAACTTAAAGAGGTAGCGGGCCGTTTCAGGATTGAATTTCATTTCAAAATAATTATTGCTTTTCTGATCCTTAACCCGCGATGCTACTCCTTCAATTCCCAGGTTATAAGCCGCGGCTGCCAGAGTCCACGATCCCAAGGTCTGGTAGGCTTCTTTAAGGTATTTGCAGGCGGCCCTGGTGGAAAGCTCCACATCAAGTCTTTGATCCACCTCCTCATCTACTTTAAGTCCGAACTGTTTGGCCGAGCTTTCAACGAATTGCCAGAAACCACGGGCACCCCGGGGAGAGGTGGAGTTGGTGAGGTTTGATTCAATAAGGGCAATATATTTCAGGTCTTCAGGAATTCCATTTTCTTTCAGGATGGGTTCAATTACCGGAAACCATCTTCGCATGCGTTGATCAAAAATACGGTATTGGGGAAGATGAATCCGCTGCTTTGCTATTTCTTCCTGAAATCGTTGAATGAATTTCTTGTCGTTTACGGGACAAGGTTCGCCGGCGATGTTGAGGTCGCGGGGTATTTTAAATCCAAAGCGAAAATACTTGGAAGAGAAATTGTTCAGGGTGTATAAATCTTCTTTTCCCGTAATCTCGTTCCGGTACCAGGTTTCCAGCCCCAGGCAAACGCTGAATGAAGCCAGGGCAAAAATTAAGATGTTCAGCGTTTTATGTCTGGGATCCGTAATAAATTTTCGGACATTCATTTTACCTTTCTACGATTCAGAACAAATAAGGTAATAAAAATGACCAGGAAATACGAGGAAGAAATCAACAATTTGTTAGAACTTTTCCAGTTCGAGTTGAGTATAAGGAAAGTCAGAACTCCTCCTCCGAGGGTTAACAGAAAATAAAGAAGTGCAATCTTTCTTTCTGTAAGCCCGTGAAAATAAAGGGAGTGTGTGGTGTGGTCACGCCCTCCTTCCATGGGCGATTTTCCCCGCAAAATTCTGCTTATTACCACGGTGGCTGTATCGCTCAGGGGGATCACAAAAAGGGCAGCTATTAGCGATATGCTAATCAAAGGATTTGTTTCAAAAGGAATGCTGCTACCGGGATTATTGAAAACAAAATGAATGGGAAAAAATGAAAGAAAAATTCCCAGTAATTGAGAACCGGTATCGCCCATGAATATTTTGGAGGGATGCCAATTGAACCAAAGGAAGATTATAAGTACTCCGATCAGTCCGGTTTGAATGAGTGAATACATACCCGGTGACTGAAACTGGAATAATTCAATGCCCAGGACGGAAATCAAAATGCCCAGAGAAACCATTCCTGCCACGGCATCCATATTGTCGAGCATGTTAATGGAGTTCATGATTCCGGCTACCCACAAAACGGTAAGGGCAACATTTAAGGTTTCTGAATCAAAAATCTGGATCCGGCTTCCGGAATAGGCAAGAATAAACCCGCAGGCAATTTGCACCGAGAGTTTTAATAAAGGCCGCGTGTTATAGGCGTCATCGGCTAGTCCCATCAGGAAAGCCAGGGTAGCAGCAAATACAAATCCTAAAAAGCGACTGTCAAACCCTGGCACATCAATGGAAAACAACAGCGGGGAAACTCCAACCGAAATAAGAAACATCATATAGAAACAAATTCCGCCCAGCGCAGGTTTCTGCCGACTCGACCAGCGAATCATCTCGGGGTTGTTTTCCCGGATTCCCAGATTAACCGCAAATTTCATTAAAATGGAAAATATAAGGAACGAAAAAGCCAGTGACAACAGAAAAAATCCGAGTAGTACCAAAGAAGGATTTAGGTTAGAAAGATCCATACGCTTAAAAAGGTGACAGGAAATTACTGAAGGATTTTCCTTTCATGTCTTTAGTGGAAAGTGCCGGATGGGAAATGCCCCAGTCAATATTCAAATCGGGATCATTCCAGGCAAGCGTACCTTCAGCGGATGGATTGTAAGGGGTAGTGCATTTATATAAAAAAACAGTGTTTTCCTCCAGGGCCAGAAATCCATGGGCAAATCCGGGGGGTATAAAAAAGAATTGGGGTTGTTTTGCATCCAGAACTATCTTGAAATGCCGGCCATAGGTTCTGCTATTCTTTCGGATGTCGACTGCTACATCCAGTGCAGATCCATGTACAACTCTAACTAATTTTCCCTGTTCGTAAGGTGGTTTTTGAAAATGAAGCCCCCGAAGCACTCCCTTGGCAGAAATGGATTCGTTATCCTGAAAAAAATGAATGGGTAGTCCTGCATCCAGAAATTGTTTCTCATTGAAAGTTTCCATGAATGCTCCCCTTTCATCCGAGAATATTCTGGGCTGTATGATTACCAGGCCTTCCGGTCCAACACTTTCGAAATTCATTTTTTAAATAGGTTGAAAAAGGATTTTTTCTTTTTATGACTGTTCTTGTCTTCGTAATACCCGTAGCCGTATCCGTAGCCATAGCCATATCCATACCCGTAGTTGTATCCATAGGATTTACGTTGAATATCTACCCCATTAAGAATGATGCTAATATTCCGAATTTGATTTTCATTATATAGCCGATCCACATTCTGAATAAAATTCCTTCGGGAATATTCCGATCTGAGAATATAAATCGGATAATCCGCTTTCTGTATCAGGTGCACTCCGTCGGTAACCAGTCCAACCGGGGGGTTGTCTATAACGATAAGGTCGTATTCTTTTTTTAGTTCCTCCAGAATGTCATCCATTCGTTTACTGATGATAAGTTCGCTGGGATTCGGAGGAATTGGACCTGCGGTTATAAAATCAAGATTTTCCAGGGAACTTTTGCGGATACAATCCTTTATTCCGGTTTTTCCAATCAGGATTGTGCTCATACCCAAATGGTTTTCCACCCCAAAACCAAAATGAATTTTCGGCTTACGCATATCTGCATCCAGTACAATTACTTTCTTTCCCGAATAGGCGATGATCCCCGCCAGATTAATGGCTACAAAGGTTTTTCCTTCTCCTGAAATGGTGGATGTTACAGCCAGAAGCTTTGGGCCCGGAGTATTTGAAATAAACTGGAGGTTTGTCCGGATAGAACGAAAAGCCTCAGCCATCAACGATTTCGGGTTCTTGTCAACAAGTAACTGAGAAACCGGAATTTCTTCTTTGTATTTAGGTACAATTCCTAAAATGGAAATTGAGGCATTGGTCTGCTTCACCACTTCATTCAGTGAGGTGATTTTATCATGAAGTAAATACCGGATAAGAACCAGGGCCAGTGAAATTAAAATGGCGAGAAAAACCGAGGAAAGGTAAACAATTCGTTTTTTTGGATAAATGGGTGTGGTTGGGATCTGCGAAATTTCCAGAATATTATGTGTAGATACATTCCCCGCCTGTGAAATTTCATATTCTGTCCGCTTTTCAAGTAATAAAGTATAAAACTTTTCATTTACGGTAAAAAACCGCTGCAGGCGCTGAAACTCGACTTCATTGGTGGGTATCTGGGTTAATGCCCCGGTTAGTTCCCTCAATTTTGAATCCAAGGCTTTCCTGCGGGCATTTATTTTTTCCCGAATACTTTCCAGGCTTTCAAGAATCATTTTCTTCTGAAATACAATCTGGTCGTCGAGCTTTTTTACATTATCGCTTTTTAAAGTAACATCCACCAGAAGTTGATCTCTTTTCTTTAAAAGAACGGCAAGATCGTCCATTTGCTTGGTAATGATAGGACCGTAGTCACTCCCGGAAAGCATGGGAATCAGACTGTAGGCATCTGCTTCCTTATTTTTCTGAAGTGTGCTTTCGATTTCTTTGTAAACACTGGCCTGCAAATTCAGGGTTAACAATTCTGTCTCAATATTGTTGATTCTACCAATGCTCAGGTCGGCCATTTTTTCGCTGCCGGCCATCTGGTTTCCTTTTTTGAAACTTACAATAGATGATTCCGACAATCTCAAATCCTCCTCAACCTTTTTTATCTGGGTGTCGATAAAAGCCAGGATCTTTTTTGATGATTCACCCTTTTTCTCCTTGTCGAAATCCAGATACTCAAGAGCAATGGAATTTACAATGTCGCGGGCCTTAATAGGATTGTTTTCCTTGCAGGAAACATTGATTGTTTTGGCAGCGTCATTTAGTAATGTTACGCTCAGCATGTCTGAATGCCGATCAATAACATCTTCGTCCCGGTACAAAACGAAGAAATGAGCGTTTTTCTTTACGACTTCATTTTCGTTCTGGATTTTTTCAAAGGAGAGCAATGATATCTCCAGATTAAAACCTGCAAAATCAAATTGCTCACCCACCAGGAAAGAGGCAGATTCCTGATCCTCCAGGGTAATCTCCCCCTCCTTTTCATTTTTGAAATCCACATAAAACTTTTTGCCGAAGGCAGGTTCGGAAAGGGTATCAAATTTTACCTCGTATCCGGACGACCGGTAATGTTCATTCTCAAGAAAAGTGCCCTCGGCAAAATAGCCAACGCGTAAAGGTAACTTAAGCAGGGCTCTCCTTAAAAATTCCCGCGACCTTAAAAATTCAATGGCTTCCGATACATAATCCTGCGACTCAAAAGAATTGTCGACACTCAAAATCCGGTTTGCGGAATTTCCCTGCTGAATCTGAATTACCGAATTCGCCTCAAAGGTTTGTGGGGTGTAACGCAGGATAAGAAAGGCTCCGGCACCACAAAGGATAAAGAATCCGATAATCCATAAAATCGACTTTGCCAGCAGGTAAATGAACAATCCGAACTCAAATTCCTTGCTGAAATTTGATAATCGTTCCTTGTAGCGGTCAAGGTTTTCGGTGCCCGAATCCAGGTTTTGATTAAGCATTTACGATCTCTGTAATTCTACCGTGTAATAATGGTGTAAACCAGAAAAGCACTGGTGATGAATGTCAGGTAGGGAGTAATTTCCGACAAAAATGTTTTTCCGATCTGCAACCTGGGTTCAACATAAATAATGTCATTGGCCTGCAGAATCATTTCTCCGGCCTGCATCCCATTAATGGTTGATAAGTCGATAAGGTATACCTCGGGATTTTTAAAATCCCCTCTGATTAACTTAATTTTTTTTGCTTTTCCGGTCTGATATAACCCTCCCGCCTGAGCAAGAGCCTCAATTACCGTTGTTCTTTCGTTGGAAAGGGGAATAACTTTGGCCGATCCTTCTCCTCCGGGAAAAACTATTACACGGCGGTTGGTTACCCTCAATAACACAAATGGTTTGTTGTAAAAGGTCCCGTACTTTTCCTCCAGAAACACTTCTGCTTCCCTTACCGTCATTCCTTTCAGATTCACCATTCCCAGCAGAGGTAATTTGGTGTTTCCATCGAACTCCACGATATAATTAAAGCTCTGGTTTACCCGCAACGAATTCTCGGTGTTAAAGGCCGTCATGTCAATTAGCCTGAAACCGTCGTTGGTGTAAATCCTGAACTCAAGAATGTCGTTAGGCGCAATTTTATATTCCAATATGGGATTAGAGGGTGGGGGAGTATACTTGTACCCTTTGGGGGTTTTAAGCATAATGCTGGGTTTCAGCCAATCGCAGGAACTCAGCGTAAGAACGATCAATGCCAAAAAAAGAAATCTATACATAATTGCCTGAAAATTAATTCCAAACAGCAAAGTTAAGAAATTTTGGGGGAAACGAGGGCCCGGTAATGCTGCTTCATATCAGATGCAAGTCGCTTATAATCAAATTTTTGCATTATTTTTTCGGAAACCCCGTTTGCCTCGGTTCTTCCACTGATTTGATTTAAGATGGCTGCCGAAAGTTGTTCCGGGTTGCCCGGCGGAACCAGAGTTCCTCCCCCGGGTTCCAAAATATCTTTAACTCCTCCTACCTCGGTAGCCACAACCGGCACACCGGATGCCTGGGCTTCAATAAGACTTACCGGTGTTCCTTCGTTATCTGAACAAAGCACCACCAGGTCTGAACCGGCATATACTTCATCCACATTTTTTATCCAGGATAAAAAATGTACTTCCGAAAAGCTCAAACCCAATGCGGAAGTGTAAGACTCCAATTCTTTCCTCAATGCTCCGTCCCCCACAATACATGCCATGACATTCCCTTCCGACTTTTTAACACAAATGGAAAATGCCTCCAAAAACAATCGGTGGTTCTTTATGGGAACCAGCCTTCCTACTATACTTACGACTTTTGTTTTTTCCCCGGCCTTTATTTTTTTACGGAACGCTTCTCTTTTTTCCTCCCTTCCTTCCCTGAACTTGTCAAGGTTGAATCCCAGGGGTATGATGGTTATTTTTTCCGGTGGACAAATCTTGTGTTTTTCTGATAATTCCACTTTTTGAAGTTGTGAAAGAGCTATTATTGAATCGGTTTTATCCGCCAGATATCGCTCCAGTGTTTTATAAATTCCGGTTTTGAATTTTCCGAAATATCCGCTGAATACATGCCCGTGAAAGGTGTGAACCTTAACAGGAACCTTTTCATGCAGGGCAGCCAAACGACCCAGAAAGCCTGCTTTCGAGGCATGGGTGTGGACAATATGTGGCCGGTATTCACGAATGATCTTCCTGATTTTACGATAAGCCATAAAATCTTTCCAGGGCTGAATGCTACGGCTCATCTCGGGAATCAACTCATAATTTATTCCAAGGTCGTCGGGTATGTGCAGTGAATCAGCCTCTTTTGTTTCAGCCACTCCCCCTATCAACCGGGTTTCGAATTCCTCATCCATAAACCGGGTCAATAGACTTACATGATAGGTTGGACCTCCCAGGTTAAAACGATTAATTATTCTGAGAACACGAATCATTTCCCTATGTTTTTTTTGAACCAGGCCTGAAATACCAAAAACGCCCATGCGCTACCGGGGGCATCACCGGGTTGATAGCTCTGAATTTTTTCGTGGAGGTATTTTAGTCCTTCCGCCGGAAATAATGCCTGATTTTTTAAAAAGCCCTCATCCGAAATTTCTTCCCTGAACATTTCACCTGGTTTTCCTTTCATCCATGTTGCAAGCGGCACCTCAAATCCTCTTTTTGGCCTGGATAAGATTTCCGGGGGCAGACGGCTTTCTCCAATTTTCCGTAACAGTATTTTTCCCCTGCCGAATTGAATTTTATACCGCGAAGGCAATGAAAAAGCAAAATCTACCAGTCTATGATCCAGAAAAGGAACCCTTACTTCCAGACTGTGAGCCATGCTGCTTCTGTCGGTTTTCACCAACATGTCATTTTCAAGCACCAGATTCATATCCAGGACAAGGGTTCGGTTAATGCCTTTTCTACCTGAAATTATATCTGAAGAAAGGGGCAAGGGTTCGGTGGGAACCATAAAATGCTCACGGAATTTTTCGTCACCCTGCTTTGCCCAATACAAATACCTTTCGTTTTCCGAAAGCGAAGCTCCGCGAATGAGTTTCCTGATTTTGCGTTTCCGGTTATTCATTTTTCCTGTTCGTCCGCCTTCGGGCGGAAGTATGGAAGAAAGCAGGGGAGCGAAAAGATGGGGCAGAAAACCAAATCGCCTTAAGTTCCATTCGGCCCGGTGCTTGTGATAACCGCCGAATACTTCGTCAGCGCCGTCTCCGGATAAAACAACCTTTGCGTTTTTGGAGGTGTGTTGGGAAAGCACATAAACAGGAAATGCAGAAGAATCGGCAAAGGGCTCATCCATATGCTCCAAAAAGCCGGGCAAGGCATCTAACAATTCTTTTTCAGTAATGGGAAATACCTCATGCTTGCTGCCGATGTGCTTACTTACTTTGTCTGCCCAATCGCTTTCGTCATGAAATTTATCTTCCGGAAAACCAATGGAAAAAGTGGAAATCCCGGGTCTTAATCCGGCCGCTATGGCGCTAATCAGAGAAGAGTCAAGACCCCCGCTCAGAAAACAACCGGTAGGAACATCTCCAACAAGTCGCAGATTTATTGCTCCTTCCAGCAAACTTTCGGTTTGTTTAACCGCATCTGAAAAACTCATTATTTCTATTCTTTCCTTTGCCACCTCATAATAACTGCCGCTTTCAGAATAGCCGTTCCGGTTAAATTGCATCCACGATGATTTCGGGAATTTTTTTACGCCCTCAATGATAGAGTGCGGGGAAGGGATGTAATGAAAACGGAAATACAAGCCCATTGCTTCCTTGTTAATTTGAGCAGGTAAACCCATGGCAAGCAAGGCACGAAGAGAGCTGGCGAAGAAAATTTTTTCATCATCCCTGTAATACATCAGGGGCTTAATGCCAAAACGGTCCCTGCCAAGAAGCAGCGTATGCTCCTTATGATTAAAAAAAGCAAAGGCAAACTCTCCGTTTAAACGGGAAAGTCCGGAATGCCCAAATCTTATGAGCCATTTTAAAAGGACTTCAGTATCGCTTTGGGTCCTGAAAGTTTCTCCTTTTTCTTCTAGTTCCTTTTTTAATTCCTGATAATTATAGATTTCGCCGTTAAATACGAGCGCATATTCCTGCGATTCGGAAAGGAAGGGCTGATTGGCTTCGTCGGAAAGGTCAATTATTTTCAGGCGGCAGTGCACGAAACTGATGCCATCCTTTTCATGTATTCCCCGGGCATCGGGACCTCGGGAACTTAAGATGTCAAGTGCTTTGGAAATTCCGCTGTTTCCGGAAGTGTTCCTGTTTCCAAAATAAAATGACCCTGCAATTCCGCACATGAGTTATGGTTTCTGCCGGAAAAATAACCAATTGCTTTGATATTTGGTCGAGGTTCGAACCAGTCCCAGGGGAATGATTTTGCCTTGCTCATTTCTGTACCAGCCTTCGTCGTAGGATCCCATATCTGTATACAGGGCATTGTAAACTCCAAATGAGGGCAGGTCGGCAGAAAACTCGGCCAGTGTCTGTGGCTTCAAGCCTTCAATCACAAGCATATTTCCTGTTTTGTCGCTGCCAAAGCAACGGCGTTTCAAAAGCAATTTATCCTTAAACCCGGGAACTTTTCCTTTTTTCACAATTTGAATTTGCTGAAAAAAATCGCATTTGTTTTTTTCAATGACAGAAACAAGGGAGTCGGGGAGGGGAGCTCCTTTTTCAAGCGGGAATAGAGTAGTATATTTTTCACAAATCAGACAAGCTCCGCCAACGCCATTCGTTTTGCTTTTTGACCCATTGTGGGAACCGTTCTCTGCGATAAATCCATCGGGCTTTCCGTTGTCGAGACGGGTAAAAGCGGCCGGAATGCAAAGTATAATGTTCTTGTCGGATTGGGAAGGACGCTTCAGCGACAAACCCACCTCCGATTTTCCGGCATAAAATACCCGGTATTCCTGGCCGCCGGGCAAAGTGATGATTTTTCCGAATTCGGATTTACCCGGTATACCGGGAGACAGACCGGCAAAGGCAGCCAATAAAATAAAAACAGGAAACCTGGTCATGGAAAAAAAAGAACCCCGCTTTTGCGGGGTTGTGTTTTTATGCGTTTGCAGATACTGTTTCCGGTGCGGCGGATTGGGTTTCCCCGGTTTCTTCCATTGCTCCTCCGGCGTATTTTCTTTCCTGAATACGCGCTTTCTTTCCGGTAAGTTTCCGGATGTAAAACAACCTGGCGCGACGAACATCACCGCGTTTGGTAACTTCAATTTTCTCAATGAAGGGAGAGTTGAAGGGGAATATTCTTTCTACACCTACTCCGTTGGAAATTTTTCTAACGGTAAAAGTGCGTGTGGCAGCATGTCCTTTAATCTGGATCACAACACCAAGAAACTGCTGAATCCTTTCTTTTTCACCTTCCTTAATTTTGTAGTGGACGTTTACAGTGTCTCCGGCCTTAAAATCAGGAGCAGTAATTTTCTCAAAAGCTTTCTCCTGCACGTATTTAATGATATCCATAACCTGGGAATTTTTGTTGTAGTACTTTATTGGGGCTGCAAAGATAGGAAAAACCTGAATAAAAAAACAAATTTACCTGTCATTTAGCAGGTTAGGCCTGCGTTCCAGGGTTCTTTTTTCAGCCATTTCCTGTCTCCACGCTTCTATTTTGGCAGTGTTTCCTGAAAGTAATATTTCAGGAACCTTCAATCCTTTGTATTCAGCCGGCCGGGTATAAACCGGCGGAGCTACCAAACCGTCCTGAAAGGAGTCTGTTAAGGCGCTTGTTTCATCGGAAAGCACACCCGGCAGGAGGCGGATCAGGGCATCGCAAATGACCATGGCGGCCGGTTCCCCACCCGTTAAAACAAAATTCCCTAGGCTTATTTCCCGGGTTATCAAATGCTCCCTTACCCGCTCGTCAACACCTTTATAATGACCACATAATAATATTATGTTTTTGGTCGTTGAAAGACGGTTTGCCATGGGCTGGTCGAATATTTCCCCATCCGGACTCAGATAAATAATCTCATCATACTGCCTTTTGGATTTTAAATTATTGATGCACAGGTCAATAGGTTCAATCATAAGAACCATTCCTGCACCCCCGCCAAAGGCATAATCGTCTACCTTATTATGTTTATCGGTGCTGTAATCTCTTAAATTGATAAGATTTATGGTTGCAAGTCCTTTCCCAAGAGCCCGTTTGAGCATACTTTCCCTGAACGGGCCTTCGAACATTTCCGGAAAAAGGTTAATGATATCTATGTGCATTCCCGAATATTTAGCTGATTTCCAGTATTTTTTGGTTATTTACAAGCAAATCCCTATACTTGTGGCCTTAAAATTTTAAAGCCCGGGGCAACCAAATCGAAAAATAGTTGTCTTATTATTAAAACCACAAGTACCGCGCTATAGGCATCTTTTTACACAGTACGATTTTCAGAGGGGCAACCAAAACATCTTATTACTAACTTAAAAAACGAATTCTATCGCATTTCATTACATTGATTATTTGATGTACTAAAACTGAAATTGCATGGAATTACGTAATCTTTCCGACGAGAAGCTGATATCGCTTTATGTCGGTGGCAATGAAAAAGGCCTCGAAATCCTTCTGGAAAAATATCAGGCCAAAATTTTCTCCTATGTAATGTTACTGGTCCGCGATCGGGAAAGGGCGGAAGATATTTTCCAGGAAGCCTTTTTTAAGGTAATAACCAGCTTAAAATCAGGCAAGTATGTCGACGAAGGACATTTTTGTGCCTGGGTGAAGTGCATTTGCCGCAATCTGGTAATAGATGGTGTAAGGGTAGAAGAAAAAATGCCCACGGTGAGCCATATCCGTAACAGGAAAGACGATGAAGAGAAAGATATTTTTTCGGTGCTACGCTTATTTGAGGATGAAACCCCAGCCGATCGAATCTCTAAACAAGAATACCAGAAGCGGCTAAGGAAAGATATTCGCTTCCTTATCAACCAGTTGCCTCAGCAGCAAAGAGAGGTGGTCATCATGCGCTATTTCTTTGGGATGAGCTTTAACGAGATATCTAACTTATTGTCTATCAATCTGAATACTGCCCTGGGCCGGATGCATTACGCCACCGGAAATCTAAGGAAACTTGCCCGGAAGTTCAATAAATTGAATTATGCGGGCGAGGCTTTTTAGAAAAAGGGGATAAGTCAAAATATTTTTCCTGCCGGGCCGTTAAAGGGTAATGGAATTCACGCAATTCATTAAACCCAAACAACGAGCCTATGCCCAAAACAACTACACCTTTTTCCAAAACATCTCTTCCTTCAGAGAAGGAAACCAAAGCCCCTTCAGAATCCACACCTGAAGAAAAGCCCCGGGAACATGTAATCCGTAACATACTTTCATTTTCGCGTTCGTTGGAATGCCGGAAGTCTGAATTGGTAGGAACCGTGGTTTCACACAGGAATTAATTCCTATCTTTCAGAAAAAAAATGAAGCTAAGTACATTCTTATTGGCCCTTGCTCTTGTTTTTACGGGAACAACAGTATTTGCGCAGGATTTGCGTGATGGGAGCGGAAGCAAAACCGGAAAAATTGAATCCGACGGAACGGTTAGAAATTCCAGCGGCAGCAAAATCGGAAAAATTGATTCCGACGGCACCATCCGTAATTCCAGCGGCAGCAAAATCGGGAAAATAGATTCCGATGGAACTATTCGTAATTCCAGCGGAAGTAAAATCGGGAAATACGATTCCGACGGCACGGTGCGTAATGCTTCCGGTTCCAAAATCGGAAAAATAGATTCCGATGGCACCCTGAGAAATGCATCCGGCTCCAAAATAGGTTCCGCATCCGGAATAAAGAAGGAGTGGGCTGCCGTTACTTATTTCTTTTATTGATTTCGGTAATTTTTATTTTATTTGGCGGGCTTTGCCCGCCTTTTTTATGAAAAAATCCAGGCTGGAGGAAAAATTTGAATTTGTGCTGGACTATTTTCAGCACCACATGCCCGATGCCCAAACCGAACTCAGGTATCAGAACCCTTTTCAGTTATTGGTGGCGGTGGTTTTATCGGCCCAGTGCACTGATAAAAGAGTTAACCAGTTAACCCCCGAACTTTTTTCCCGTTTTCCCGATCCTCAGGCATTGGCCGAAGCAGGTGCCGAAGAAATATTTCCATATATCCGGTCGGTTTCCTATCCCAACAACAAGGCGAAACATTTGGCAGGTCTTGGGAAAATGCTGGTTTCTGAGTTTGGAGGAAGAGTTCCTGAAAAGCAGGAAGATCTTGAAAAGTTGCCCGGGGTAGGAAGAAAAACGGCCAATGTAATAGCATCTGTAATATATGACAGGCCTGCCCTGGCAGTGGATACGCATGTGCACCGGGTTTCGGCCCGTCTGGGTTTAACCCGTGGGGCAAAGACACCCCTTGCCACCGAAAAGCAATTGCTCCGTCATATTCCCTCCGAAAAAGTGGCCATTGCCCATCATTGGATCATTCTGCATGGTCGGTATATATGCAAAGCCCGAAACCCCGATTGCGGGAAATGCGGACTAAAGAAAGTGTGCAACTATTACCAGAAAAAGCAAAAAAAAGAAGCCGGGGTTTAATTTAAAACCCTGTGTTCATAACTACCCCTTTCAGAGTTAATAGCTTTTTTGTCAATTTGTTAAGAGGCTCATTCCAGGAGCGAATTTCATTATTTTACATTTTGTAAAAACCGGTTCTTCATTTTGTGAATAGCTTTGTTCCATCAATGCGCAAACAGATTTAGAAATTAAAACAACAAACA
>CALEYQ010000050.1 GCA_937924855.1 uncultured Bacteroidota bacterium
AATACGCCTGCCATCTCTGATACATTGTATGGATTCCAGGGCATGGCAGTGTACTTAGAAAGGAAGCTGGGTGGAGTATAAACAAAAGCAACATCATCCATAATGGTATCAGAAACACTGCGCAGGCGGTTTAAATAAACGTAGTCGAGATGCCAGTGATCCACATTTCCCTGGCGTGATCCGTAATTTATAAAACGAAACTGAAATCCGTTTTTCAACCAGGATGTATCTTTTATGGGAATCATAACCCGAAAAAAAGATGTGTCGGAACCACCCGGGGCAAAACCCGCCTTACTCCAGATTCGGGTCCAGGGTTTTACCGGAGAACGGAATTGTAGAATCAGGCTATCGCCGGGTTCGGGCAAATCGCCAAACCCCCTAGGCTGGTAAAAGAATGAAAGATATATTGAATCTGAAACGGGAAAACTAAGGTAGATTTTTTTGGAGGTAAGAGTGTCGCAAGGCAGGGAAGAAAAAACGGTTGTTACCGTATCGTAGGGAGCCCCCGTTTTGGACAAACCATCGAAGGTTGCAACGCCTAGTGTAATGGGTGCCCTTCCCATATGGCGGTTTACATAAACCGTCGAGTCAATCCAAAAATAGGCGTCGGGATAAATATTGGTTTTGGAAAAATCGTCCCGAAAGGGAAGCGGAATGGTATCAGGGGTAACCGGCATCCGGGTATAGGGATTTAGGTTCTCAAGCCAGCTCTTAATAACATCATTGGACCCCAGCGGACGAAGAACTTCCTGAGCGGAGAAAGGGAGGGAAAAGAACAAAAATCCCAAAAACAGAAGGGAAGCTAAATCAGGGGTTTTTCGGGTTTTTGGGAACCGAATCATTTCCGAGTAATTTGGGGTTCAAAGTTAAGAATATATCCACACTGGTGCCACCCGGAACAAGGTTATCTCCCTGGCATGCAGGATTTTGCTTATAAACCCTGGCCTGAAGGGAGTCTTCCCGGGTTTTGCAACCCACACATATAACGGCACCTTCGGCCAAATTATTTTCTAAAATACCATTTCTTGCCTCGGCAAGGGTTAATCCCTTGAGGCAGGGCACCCCGTAGGATTGGTCACCCTCCCCTTCTCCGATCCACAAAACTATACGTGAACCCTTGGGAATCAAGGTTCCAGGAGCAATAGACTTATTCTCAAAATATTGGGCCAAAACAGCATTAGGACCGGGTTTTGATTCGATTTTAGCAAGCTTTAAGCCATAGGCCTCAAGAAGGGCCAGGGCCTGGCGAGGGGATGCGTCTACCAAATTGGGCATAGATACCTGTTGCGGAACCCGGGAGGAAACATACAAATAGATCACCCGGCCCTCTTTAACCTTTGAATGCGGAATCGGATCCTGCCTCACTACCACCCCTTTCGGACCTTTGTCCATGAAAACCGAGTCGATGATTTTATACCGTACGTTTTTTGATTCGATGAAGGTTTCAAGATCATCCACATGAACGGAAGAAAAATCCGGCACCAGAATAAACTCATCATGATCGGTATAAAAGTCGAGGTACTGAAAAACCAGGAAAATAATCAGGGCAAAACTTCCCAGTGCAATCGCCAGGTGTTTTACAAAAGTTTTACTCTTAAAAAACTCGATCAGGTTTTTCATATTTGTTTTAAACCCCTTTGCATTTTCTTTGCTCCGGCTTCCAGAATTCTATCTATAAAGGCAAACGGTTTCATCTTTTCAAGTGCTGTTTGGTGAAATATGCAGGTAGCGGGGGTCATTCCGGGAAGTGAATTTACTTCAATTATAATAACCTCCACTTTTTCGTCCTCAAAAATTCTTACAAAGGCATCAATCCTGCAATACCCTTCCACATTCAGGGTTTCGGCTACCTTTCCCAAGACCGATTTCACTTTTTCGGAAATCCGGGCACAGGCCTCTGGGTCCCTGGCATAGCGGGCGGGGGTAATATTCTGACCCTCGCCGGCCAGAAATTTCTCTTCAAGCGACAACACTCCGCCTCCGGCTAGCGCTTCGGAAGCTTCAAAAATCAAAAACCGGTCTTTACCGGACTCCCCCGTTTGTAACATTCCTCCGGTGATTTCCAGAAAATGGGCAGCCCCTTTCGGGGCAATCAATTCTTCACACAAAACCGTTTCCTTTATGGGAAATTCCTCATTTAATTTAATCTTCAATGTATCACAATGGCGTGGATCTTTCTCCTCGCTATTCCTGAACATCAATCCACAGAAGGCAATCCATTCTTCCACAGAACCAATTTTCTTAACGGCACTGGAACATCCGTCATCAACCGGCTTTGCAATAAATGGCAGTCCCAGGTCCTTTTTCAAAGTCGAAAACACTTCCCTTTCCCTCCTTGAAACTTCTTCTCTTTTCAATAGGGTATGATTGGCCACCAAAAACCCTTTTTCTCTCAATATCCGGTTTGTTTCAAATTTATTTATGGTAATGGCCGAACTCTGAACCCCGCTTCCGTTATAGGGAATTCCAATCTTGTCGAGAATTTTCTGAATGGCTCCATCCTCACCCGGCCGTCCATGGAGGGCAATAAATATCCGGTCGAACAAATGGCTAAACTCAGATATACTTATTTCCCGGGGTCCCTCGATGCTATTGCCCGATCCAAACCGCGAAACTATGGGGTTAGCACCGGAAATAATATTTTCAACCACCGGATGAACCTGATAATTTTCTATGCCATCTTTAATATCATCGGCATTGTCCTTCAAAAGCATTTTAACCGGAATCTGAATAAATCGCATGCTTTCATTACCACCGGTTAAAAACAAGGGAACAGGCAGGTATTTTTCACTGGAAAACAATTTTTCAAAAATATTCCTTCCGCTTTCAACCGAAATATGGCGCTCTGAGGAATAGCCTCCAAAAACAACGCCTACTCTGATTTTTTTACTTTCATTCTTTGATTTTAACTCGAGCAGCCGGTCAAAATGAGTTTTTAAATTTCCAATAGAATTCCTGTCACCCGGCTCTTCCATTCGGGAAAGCAGAGAGCGGTAAAGGATATAGGAAACAAACTGGGAAGGATGTAAGCCAATTTCGGCCGCCTGGTGGAAAAAGAAGGAAGAGGGCATCATACCGGAAGTGGTATTCGGATCATTCAGAAAAACCTTTCCCTCTTTTGAAAGGAAGCCATCGATTCTTGCGTAAACATCAAAACGAAAAAACTCAAAAAGTCTTTTGGCCTCCCGCATTATTTTTTCCAGATTTTCAGGTCCGGTTTCCATCGGGGTTACTTTACGGCTTAATCCGGGAAGGTATTTGGATCGGTAGTCATAAAAGGAAGCTTTCTTTCTTATTTCGGTGGGCGGCAATGCGAGGGGTTTCCCCTCCGGGTCTTGCAAAACAATACAAGAGAATTCCGTTCCCTGAATAAATCCTTCCACTAAAACTTCTGTTTCACTGTCGGAACCGAAAAACTCCACAAAACCGGCTTTATTGATTTCGGACTCCACATAACTCAGAATCTCCCGGGGATTATACATTGCCTTTTCCCGGTTGTACAGGGGAAGCCCTAAACCATCCCGGATATCACAAAGTTCTCTCAAAAGGTTTTCCTTTCCCGCTTCATTCAGATCCGACCAGAACTTTCCGGAAATTCTCCGGATAAAAAAGGCCTTGCGGAAAGCCTCCAGAAGTTCTCCACTATCGGGTTTCTCAACAACGGATACTCCAACGCTAGAGCCCTGGTTGGCAGGTTTTACCACGCAGGGAAAACCTACACGGTCTTTAATCCGGCTAACCAAACCTTCGGCATCGGTGTTTAAAAAATCGGCACGGGTTAAAGCCAGAAAAGCAGGTGTTTCAAATCCTGCGTGCTGCATCAGGTTCTTCTGCACGGCTTTATTAATACCGATGGCAGAAGGTAAAATTCCGGAACCCGTATAGGGAATGCCATACCAGGACAATAAGCCCTGAATTTTTCCATCTTCTCCATTAGAACCGTGGAGGCATAAAAAGGCAATATCAAAATGGGTGGATAGTTTCTCCGGCGGAATTACGGTTCCCAGTTTTTCCAACATAGCTAATATGGAATCGGAAGAAGGATTTAAAGCCTCGGCATACACCTGAAAATGGCCAAGACCTTCGGGATAAAAAGAAACCGGAGGATAAAAATCACGGATACTTCCCTTGTAAACAAATTCCCAGTTAATTTTTACAAAATTCCCGAAGCTATCGACAAAAACGGGGATGGGTTCAAAAAGGGTTTTGTCAAGGTTATCATAAATGGTTCTCCCACCGGCAAAAGAAATTTCCCGTTCCCGGGAATTTCCGCCAAAAATAATGCCCACCCTGATTTTCCGGACCTTATCCATACCGGCAAATTTATCCAATTTATCGGGCTGAATTTTCTGATTGAGTAAGGAATTCAACCAGTTTATTAACAGCAAGCTTCCGGTGACTAAGCGTATTTTTTATGTCCTCACCCAATTCGGCAAAAGTTCTGTCGAAGCCCTCGGGAATGAACAAGGGGTCGTAACCAAATCCGTGATTTCCTTTCATCCCGGGTGCTATTTTTCCGGCTATTTCGCCCCGGAATAACTGTTCTCCATTCCTATCTACATAGGCAATTACGGCCACAAACTTTGCCTTTCTGTTTTCTGCATTTTCCAACTCCCGCAGGAGCAGGAGCATATTTTCCCGGTTATTCCTTCCGGCTCCCGCATAATCGGCGGAGTTTACCCCGGGCCTTCCGTCGAGTGCTGCCACTTCCAGGCCTGAATCATCAGCGAAAACCGGTATTTTGAGTTTCTCAAAAAAATACCGGGCTTTTTCAAGGGCATTTGCTTCCAGATTGTTTCCTGTTTCCCTCAGTTCACCGGTTATTCCAAGATCGGCTGGTGAGGATACGGCAAAGGAGGGACCAAGGATGGCTTTTATTTCAGCAACCTTGCCCGGGTTATTACTGGCAAAAAAAATCTCTTTCATATTATTTAAAAAACGACAGGAGTTCAGCCAATGGCTTAGCTTCGATTTTGTGCTCTCCGGTGTAGGTAAAAAACCTGAAATTTAATCCGGCTCCGGATAGCAGTTCAATTTGTTCCCTGCCTTTTTCGGCCGCAATAAATTTATCCGCATCACCCAGGAGGTAGGTCAGTTTTTTAATCTTCTCAGGGGAAAATTCTTCCTTGTATTTGATCTCGGGAGGAAGGGTTCCGGCCCACAGGGCAAGGTTACAGGGACCGGCATTTCCACGAGCGACCCAGCGGACGGCCGTGGCCACCCCTTGTGAAAATCCCAAAACCCAAAAGGGAAGTTGAGAATAATTTCTCATAACAACCTCAGCTTTCAGCTTGTCCAGGTAAGTCAGGTAATCATGAATTTCGTTTTCCCTGTCCTCGCGTGTCATCCAACTGGCTCCCACAGGACCATCAAATCCCTTTGTATAAAAACGGCTCAAGGCTTCAGGAACAAGCAAGGCCACCCCACTTTTGAGCAGCAGATCCAAATCGCCTGTAAGTCTTTTTGCGGAATCACCATAACCGTGGAGGGCCATGCATAAAGCCACCGGTGCTATCCCGGGATCGGGCAAACACAACAGGTAGCGGGCGGTTTTTTCGGTTTTAATGTATTGGTAATCCATGGCCTATTCAATGTCAAAAGTAAAGGGTTTCCCATCCAGAATTTCGAGTACACCGTAAATACGGTATGGCTCCTTGGAATATTTATTTCCCAAGACTATTATTACGGTTTCATCCAGAGGCCGGCGAAAAAAACAAGTATTAAATCCGTGCCACCAGCCATTATGATAAACCACCTTTCCCATGTTTGTTTCAGGAAAAAGCCGCCAGCCGTAACCGTAATTTCTTCCATTCTTCTTATCCGCACTAAAGGGTTTTTCACTGAGAACCCTCAATGAATCGGCAATGACTTTTCCCTTTCGCAGGGATAATTCAAACCGGTAAAGATCAGCAGCAGAGGCATACACATTTTTATCACCGTAAACTCCATCCAGAAAATTACAGGGCTCTTCCTTTCCTTTCATATCATGGCCCATGGCCACCCCGGGAAAGAGGGGGTCGGCTTCACATCCGAAAACAAAGGAATTTTTCATCCCAAGAGGGGTAAATATTTCTTCTTTCAGAAAGCGGGGAAATGATTTTCCTGACACCCGGCTAATAACTTCTGCCAGCAGCAAATAGTTTGTATTGCAGTATCTGAATTTTGTCCCGGTTTTATGGTACAGGGGTGGAACCGAATCCATGAGGGCCTGAATAAAAAAAACATTGGGCAACATGGAGTCGGTGTTTACCGTATGCGCTGATCCGAAGTAATGATACTCGGGCAATCCCGACCGGTGGCTTAATAAATGGTGCAGGGTAATTCCCGGATAAGGCCAACCCGGAAAAAATTTGCCCAAGGTATCTTTTAAGCTAATCTTTCCCTGTTCAACAAGCTTCAAAATAGCATGTGCACAAAAAACCTTGGAAACGGAAGCCAGTTGAAAGGGAGTGCCGGATCGAATGGGTTCGCCCGAATGTGTCCGGGTATTTCCAAAACTTTTCTTGTAAATTATTTTTCCCTTTCTCGCAATAAGCACGGTCCCGTTAAACCCATTTCGGTGTTTTTCAGAAAAAATGGAATCCAGGGGAGCATAAAAAACATTTGCCGGATCGCGGTAAAAAGGAACCCTGAGTTTTTCAGGAAAGGCGGGAACCCTTTTCATTTTTACATCTCCAGGTACTGGAGAACAGGAAAGCAACCAGGAAATAAAAAATCCTATAACAAGTAAGGGAAACAGTCTTTCGTCGAATCTCACAAATGCTTCGCCCGCTTATTTTTTTGGAGGGTATAGCTTAAGATGCTCGGAAAATTTAACCTGAGGTTTATCGGTATCATCCATATCAATTTCAACCTTGGCAGCCAGTTTCAGGTCAACATTTTTCAGGTGGATGGGAACCTCAACGCTGAGGGTCCAATTTCCATTGGAATAATAAATATATACTCCTTCGTTTTGATCGTAATAGGTTTTGTGGTCGGGAAAATAAACATGGCGTTTTTTATACCCATGGGCAGGAGCCCAGGGGGGCGGACCTTTTCCCTTGGGAGTATTGGTTTTTCCCTTGGACACATTTTTATCAGATTTATTTTTGTCTTTACCGCTGTTTCCCTGAGCGCTTACCCCGGAAAAAAGAAAAAAAGTCAAAACAAGAAGAGCAAATATTTTTTTCATGTTATAAGAGTTTACATATTTCGCCGATACTGCCCTCCCACATCAAACAAAGCATAAGTGATCTGACCCAGGGAACAAATTTTTGAGGCCTCCATCAAATTATCGAACAGGTTTTGATTCCGGATTGCAGATTTTTTCAAATCTTCAAGCGCTCCGGCTGATTTTCCTTCGTTTCGCTTATGAAGTTCCTTCAACATGGAAATCTGGTAATCCTTTTCCTCTTTGGTTGCCCTAATTACCTCCTGAGGTACGATGGTGGGTGAACCTTTAGAAGAAAGGAAGGTGTTTACGCCAATGATGGGCAGGTCGCCATTATGCTTTAAGGTTTCATAATACAGACTTTCCTCTTGTATTTTACCCCGCTGATACATGGTTTCCATAGCACCCAAAACACCACCACGCTCCGTAATTCTTTCAAACTCCAATAAAACGGCTTCTTCCACCAGGTCGGTTAGTTCTTCAATAATAAACGAGCCCTGCAATGGATTTTCATTCATTGCCAAACCAAGCTCTTTATTAATAATCAACTGAATGGCCATGGCTCTCCGTACCGATTCTTCGGTAGGAGTTGTGATGGCCTCATCATAGGCATTGGTATGAAGAGAATTGCAGTTGTCATAAATAGCATACAAAGCCTGAAGGGTGGTCCGGATATCGTTAAAATCAATTTCCTGAGCGTGCAGTGAGCGACCGGAAGTTTGAATGTGATACTTGAGCATTTGGGATCTTTCGTTGGCTTTATACCTGTACTTCATGGCCTTGGCCCAGATTCTCCGGGCTACCCTTCCGATAACAGCATACTCAGGATCCAAGCCATTGGAAAAAAAGAAGGATAGATTCGGGGCAAATTTATTGATGTCCATACCCCGGCTCAGGTAATACTCAACATAGGTAAATCCATTTGCCAGCGTGAAGGCCAACTGGGTGATGGGATTGGCACCGGCTTCCGCAATGTGATAGCCGGAAATAGAAACAGAATAAAAGTTCCGGACATTATTGCGGATAAAATAATCCTGGACATCACCCATGAGTTTCAGGGAAAACTCGGTAGAAAAAATACAGGTGTTCTGGGCCTGATCCTCTTTTAATATGTCGGCCTGAACCGTTCCTCTTACGGCGGCCAGGGTTTCGGTTTTTATTTTTCTGTACACCTCCGGTTCTAAAACCATATCTCCGGTTATTCCCAAAAGGAATAACCCCAATCCGTCGTTACCCTCGGGCAGGGCTCCCTGGTATTTGGGTTGGGCTGAACCTAGTTTTTTAAAGTATGCCTCTTTAGCTTTTTCAGCTTTTTCCTGAAGTCCGTTTTGCTTAATATAAATTTCGCATTGCTGATCAATGGCCGCGTTCATAAAAAAGGCGGTAAGAATGGAAGCCGGACCGTTGATGGTCATGGAAACGGAGGTCCTGGGATCGGCAAGGTTAAAACCGGAGTACAGTTTTTTGGCATCATCCAGACAGCAAATGGAAACTCCGGAGTTTCCTATTTTTCCATAAATATCCGGTCGATTGTCCGGGTCACGACCATAAAGGGTAACGGAATCGAAGGCAGTACTGAGTCTTTTGGCCGGCATTCCCAAAGACACATAGTGAAAACGGCGGTTGGTTCTTTCAGGTCCGCCTTCTCCGGCAAACATTCGGGTGGGGTCTTCCCCTTCCCGTTTAAAGGGAAATACCCCGGAGGTGTAGGGAAATTCACCGGGGACATTCTCCTGGAGGCACCAGCGTAAAATATCTCCCCAGCCTTTGTAGGCCGGCGTAACTACCCTTGGAATATCTTTCCGTGAAAGCGATATTCGGTGCGTATTAACTTTTATTTCCTTGTCTCTTACTTTGTAAGAAAAGATTTCATTTTTAAACGAAGCTCTTTTCTCTTCCCAACCGCTGATAATTTTACGGCACAATGGATCGAGCTTTTCGTTCATCTCCAGATACATCTCTTCCAGCGTAGAAAGTATTTCACCGCGTCCGGGGGCATCGTCGATAGCCTCAATGGTTTTCCGAATTCCGTAGAGGCGATCCGCCAACAGGCATTGGTCTTTTACCCATCCATCGTAGTTTCGGTTATTCTCGGCGATCTCACTCAGGTATCGGGTTCGGGCAGGTGGAATAATAAATATTTTCTCAGAAGCTTCCTCACCCGCTTCTACCCCGGAAGAAAACACAATGCCGGTTTTCTCGCCCAGACGCTCAAGTAATTTCCGGTAAAGGCGGTTCATACCCGGATCATTAAACTGACTGGCAATGGTACCGAAAACGGGAATTTTATCGTCCGGCAAATCAAACTGATTCCGGTTTCTCTTAAATTGCTTTTTCACATCACGCAGAGCATCCTGTGCACCCCTTTTGTCGAATTTGTTCAAGGCAACCAGATCGGCAAAATCGAGCATGTCGATTTTTTCAAGCTGGGTTGCTGCTCCGTATTCGGGAGTCATTACATAAAGTGACAAATCGCTGTGATCGAGAATTTCCGTATCGCTTTGTCCTATACCCGAAGTTTCCAGAATAATTAAATCAAAGCCGGCGGCTTTTACAATTTGAATAGCTTCTTTTACATGACGGCTGAGGGCGAGGTTGCTTTGCCGGGTGGCAAGGGATCGCATATAAACCCTCGCATTGCTGATGGCATTCATCCGGATCCGGTCGCCCAATAAGGCACCACCGGTTTTCCGTTTGGAGGGGTCAACCGAAAGAACCGCTAATGTTTTATCAGGGAAATCGTGTAAAAAGCGGCGAATTAGTTCATCTACCAAAGAGGATTTTCCGGCACCACCTGTTCCCGTAATTCCAATAACGGGGATTTGTTTTTCTTTGGCAAGGCCGGAAACTTCTTCCAGAATATCACCCGCCTGTTCAGGAAAATTTTCAGCACCTGAAATCAATCGCGCAACAGATCTGAAGTCTCGTTCTCTAAGGTGGTTGACTTCACCGTTTAATTTTTGTCCGGTAGGAAAATCACTTTTTTGGAGCAGGTCGTTAATCATTCCCTGCAGGCCTAATTCACGGCCGTCATCGGGGGAATAAATGCGGGTAATTCCGTATTCGTGTAATTCGTTTATTTCTTCAGGCAGGATGGTTCCGCCCCCACCGCCGAAAATTTTTATATGGCCACAACCCTTTTCCTTTAAAAGATCGTACATGTATTTAAAAAATTCCATGTGGCCGCCCTGATAGGAGGTAATGGCAATGGCCTGAACATCTTCCTGAACGGCACAGTCTACTATCTCCTGCACGGAACGATCATGACCCAGATGAATCACTTCTGCACCGCTTGCCTGAATTATTCTCCGCATGATATTAATGGCAGCATCGTGGCCATCAATCTTGTTTTTTGGTTTGTAAGGTTCAACCGCTATCATTATTCAATCAGTTTTTCTGGTCAAAAATACCGCTAAGAAAAGGAATTCGCAAAGGAAGGTGAATAGGCTGATAATCAACGAAATTCATACCTTTGAATCATGTTTTTCCTGGCTTCCAAGATACTTCATTTTTTAATCAGTCCCACCACCTGGATTGCGGGTTTGCTTGCTTTGTGTCTTTTTTCCCGTGACCTCAATCGCAAAAGGCGGTTTTTCAGGGCAGCTATTGTTGTTTTCCTGTTTTTTTCGAACTCATTTATCCTTGATGAATTCAACCGGCTTTGGGAAGTGCCGGCACAAAAGCCCGGAGCACTAATCGGAAGTTATGATGGCATTATTGTTTTGGGCGGGGTTTCCGGGTTTGATCCCCGCCTGGAAAAAATCCAGATCAACCGGGGCTTCGACCGGGTTATGCAGGGAATAAATTTACTGAGGGAAGGAAAAGCACCGCGTTTGTTTTTTACGGGTGGCTCAGGAAGTATTTCTTATCCCGAAATTAAGGAAGGATTGTATCTGGAGTCTTACCTGAAAAAGGTTTTTAATTTGTCTGATTCATCTCTCATTTTTGAATCAAAAACAAAAAACACCTATGAGAATTCACTTTTTATGGCTTCCCTTCTTGAAAAAATGGGATTGCACAAGGGCAGATATATTCTGGTTACCAGTTCATGGCACATGCGCAGGGCCCTGGCTTGTTTTAAAGAGCGCAACATTAATTGCATTCCCTATTCCGCCGACCGTTGGGCGGGTCCCAGGAAATTTGCTTTCGACCATTTGTTATTGCCTAACAGTCAGGCCTTGACCGGCTGGGATCAGCTCATACACGAATGGGTTGGAACCGTAACCTATCGCCTTGCGGGATATATTTAGTTCCCTTTCTGAACGGTTTTTATTCCCAGGGGTTCTCCGTTTCTCAGAACCTGAATCCAATAAGTTCCGGGTGAATGTCCGGCCATGGAAAAGGAAGTTAGAGGGGCTGAAGGCGAAAATTCTTTGAGGATTTTTCCATCCAGAGAAAGCAATCGAATTATTGTACCGGTTGTTGTCAGGTTCGAAAGTTCAACATTCACTATTTCGGAAACCGGATTTGGAAAAACATTAATTACCACATTTCCATGAGCTATAATACCACTGATAGTTACCGAAATGCTGGTGCACAGCGTGTCGGTGCAACCGTTAGCATCGGTTACCAAAAGACAAACCGGATATATGCCGCTACTGGCATAGGTATGACTGGAAGGAAAATTAGTATATACCGGACTGCCATCACCCGGGTCAAAAACATAGCTGAGGGGTGCTGTCCCTGAACTGGTATTAGTAAAATTCACGGTAAGTCCGTTGGCATTGGAAGTGAATCCGGCCACAGGCTGCGGGTAAACAAGAATGACATTGGGAAAATAGGCGGTATCCGGACACCCTGATGTTGAATGATAAGCCACCAGGAATCCGGAAAAACTTCCACCCGTTGAGTAACAATAAACAGGATTTGGTGAAGCAGAAGTATTGCTGTTTCCGAAATTCCACAAATAGGTAGCGGCACCCGTACTGGAATTAGTAAAAGTAACACAGTGGGGCGCACAACCCGTATCCTGTGAAAGTGAAAAAGCGGCAAGGGGAACATCCTTTACTTCAATTTGCCGCACGAGGGTATCAAAATCTCCACCTGTATTTCCAACAATGAGTCGAACATTATAAAATCCCGGATTAGCATACAGGTGTACCGGATTTTGAACCGTGGAAAAAGGTGACAAATCTCCGAAATCCCAAATCCAGGAATTTACTGGTCCGTTAAATGAGATGGAGTTGTCGGTAAAATAAGTTGAATCGCCAAAGCAGGTTTGGGAATAAGAAAAATCGGCAAGAATGAAAATCTGGGTTGCTGTACCATTGAAAACCACATCGTCGATGCTGAAAGTTCCGGTACCTGATTCCGAATTCCAGGCATAAAACCTGAACGTTACCGGGCTCATAATATTAGTATAGGAAGATCCGGGATTCAGCCGGCTTCCGTTTTGCTGGGTTGTAACCGCATCAAAATTCCAGAAGAAAACATCCCCGGGTTGAACACTCAGATTGGGATTGGCGGGATTTATCGTTGCGGTAATATTGGAGGCAAAACCATCGAGACTGGATCTTACTGAGTAAGTACGGATACCTGTTCCGCTTCGCTGTACGGCAAAAGTAACCGAGCTGATGGTAATGGCATATCCGTTGGCCGGAGTAAGGGTAACCTGATAATATTCCGAGGTATCAACGGATCCTGTGAGGGATGCGTAATTATCATTTCCATTCGTGGACCCACCGGCCCAGTTCACAAAAGAAAAACGTCCGGACGCATTTGGATTTACCGGGGTTCCCACCGCATTAAAAGACCCGAAGGTTAAGCCTGTGGCTGTTGGCGGTGGAGTGGGATCGGTAGTGCCGCTGGTGGTTGTTACCGAAACAAAATTATACAGGCCCGAAAAGGGCTGAGCAAGTATGAAAACAGGGAGGAAAAAGGGGCTCAGGAAAAAGAAAAAGAACTTCATGGCAAATAAAATTTTCCATAAAGATACCACAAAGTGATAAATCAAAAAAAACCTTAATTCCCTTTGACAGTAGCCGGAATAGAATCGTTGGAACCGAGGCTGTTTTCCATGGATTCGGGCTCAGGTTCGGGTTCAGGCAGGGATTCGCAATGAGACTTCAGCCCACTTAATGACCTCCCGAAATCTTCTTCTAAAACTTTTTTCATTCCCATAATGGCCATCAGGGGACGGAAAAGAATTCCTGTATTCATATCAATCCAGGCGGTTACTTTCACTCCTTCTCCTTCGGGTTCAATTTTCCAGCCACCCATATGGTCGCCCATTCCTTCAAAGGTGAGTTTTGTTTCTACCAGTTGTCCGGGAACACTCTTAACAATAGCCATGGATCCATTCCCTACGCTGTCATTTTTGCTTTCCCAACTGTGCACAGCGCCTTCGCCTGCTTCCGGACCTGAAAAGGAGCTCTTCATGTTCGGATCGATATTGTCCCAGTAGGACCAATGCTTCCAGTTTTGCAGGTTGTTAATCTGCTCGAAAACCATTTCAGGAGATTTTTGAATACTGATTTGGCTCTCAACATGAATTACGGGGTTCATAAATGCCCCCACCAAAAGGTAAATTCCGGCGATGAGCAGTAAAGAAATGACGACAATCTTCAATATTTTCATGACGAAGGGGTTTTTACCAAATGTATAAAAAACTGGGATTATTCCTTGAATATTTTGTCTTGTTTTTTTAGTTTAGCTCCCCTCAAAAATGACACGGCAGGCATTAATAGGAGTTTTTCTCCTGGGAATTTTATTCCCTGTTCCGGGGCTATATGCAGGCGGCGAAACCGGGGGTGAAAAAAAGGATTCCACATCCATCAAGCTTCCAAAAAATGAAATCGGGAAAACTGTTATAAGTCAGATGACCGACCAGCAACTGGTCACGCTTATAGGCTTGTTGTTTGAAATGGATTCCATTCCCGAGGATATGATTGAGGAAATCACCCGGACGGTTGAATTACGGAAGAAAAAAACCGGGGTTCCCACCGCCCAACCCTTGAAATCAGAAACTGAACCATTGCTTCCGGGCAGTCAATACTATACTGAGTTTAATACCCAGGTAATTCTCCCGCTGGCGGACATGTGGGGTAAGAAAGACACTACTTATATACTGGATTTATTTCCGGGTTCGCATACCGGCTTTTTTATGCCCACCTGTGGTGTAGTATCAAGCAAGTTTGGCTGGCGCGATTCCTCTATGCACAATGGCATCGATCTGGACCTGAAAAAAGGCGATCCGGTAAATTGCGTGTTCGACGGAGTTGTGAGGTTTGCCGGAAGGCAGGGGAATTACGGGAATGTAGTCTTAGTGAGGCATTATAACGGACTGGAAACCATTTATGCCCATTTATCAAAAATCCGGGTTAAGCCCGGGCAGAAAGTGGAGGCCGGTCAGGCTTTGGGATTGGGGGGTATGACCGGAAGAGCCACGGGTCCTCACCTTCATTTTGAAATCCGTTTTAAGGGCCTGCCCATTAACCCTGCTTTTTTTATTTCATTTGATGAGGAAACCCTTTCCGGCGGCCAAATGGTAGTCAGGAAAACCCGCCATGGCGTTTGTGCATACCCGACCCATTCGAAAGTGCATGTAGTAAAGAAAGGAGATAATCTTTGGGAAATTTCGAAGCGCTATGGAACCACTCCGAGAAAAATCCTCGACCTGAACGGGGTGAGTGGGAAATACATGAAGTTAAAACCCGGGATGGAAATCCGGGTAATTTAAATCAGGCTGCGGAAAGAAGTTTTTTTACCAATTCGGATATTGCTTTGCCATCAGCCTTTCCTGCCAATTCCTTTGAAGCAATACCCATTACCTTTCCCAGGTCTTTAATATCCTTTGCCCCTACCCTTTCCATTATTTCCTTCACCAGCTTTTCCAATTCCGCCGGATCAAGGGCTTTTGGCAGATAAGCTTCAATGATTCCGGCCTGAAAAAGTTCTTCCTGACATAAATCTTCTCTTCCCTGTGTTTTATAAACTTCAGCCGTTTCTTTTCTTTGCTTTACCATTTTCTGAAGGGCTTTCAATTCAGTAGTATCGTTATAACCTTCAGGGGAGGTTTTAAGCAAAAGTATCTGGGCTTTTATGGCGCGAATGGCCTCCAGTTTTTTCTGATCTCTTGCCATCATGGCTGCCTTCATGTCGGCATTTATTTTTTCTTCCAGTGCCATTTTTTATTTTCAAAATTAGGATAATTTATAAAAAGAAAAGGGGGCAAAAGCCCCCTTTGAAAAAATTTGGCTCAGTTTTAATCAACGTTGTCGTGAAGGAAGGAGTTATTGGGCTTTATTTCAGCCTTTTTATCATCACCTTCCGAAAGCGTGTAACGCGATACATTTGATTCCGAAGAATGAGGTTTCTGGTCAAGCACAACGCCCTTTCTTACATAGGCGGGTTCATTTTCCAGCTCGGCCAGGCCGCTGGGCGATTTCAATTTGATGGAAAGTTCCTTCAGCTTGGAAATTCGCTCCTGAGCTTTCCGCTTTTGTTCTTCAGAAACAATTTGCTGTTCTTCGGAAACGGGATTTTCCTCGGTTTTGGAAATCAGGACCGGCTCTTCCGACTCAACTGGTTCTTCTGCTTTGGAGACAGGCTCCTCGGAAGGAGATTCCATAACGGGTTGATTTTCCAATTCCTCCAAATTGCTTTCAGGCAGCACAGGAGAAGTTTCGGCATTGATTCCCGTCACATTTATTTCAACCTCACGGGTTTCCCCAGTGGGCTCGGTAACAAAGGCATCTTCCTCAACGGTGGGAAGTTCTTCCGCAACAGGTAATTCATCGGAGGACTCCATTTCGGGGAATCCGCTGTTTTCCCATTCTGAACTCTCAATTTCCGCAACCGGATTTTCATTTGAAAAGAGATCCTCGGTATCAGAAGTTTCGCTTACCACAGTATCAGAAGCTCCGGAAAACTCAGTTACTTCTTCGGGTGTGGACATTTCACTCAGGGAAGTAATGTTTATTTCGGAAACCGGGGTTTCCTCTGTTTCAGACACCGGAAGTTCTTCAACAGAGTCTTCGACTTCAGAAACCGGAGTAGATTCAAGTTGTGACAAAAGCTCTTCGTCGCTGCTTACATCCATAACCGGAGTTTCATCCGATATAACAAGTGGCGACTCCTCGGGTTGAACCATTTCAATGATTTCGGGCTCTGCTTCTGCAGTTACCGGCTCAGAAACCGGAATTTCAACTTCCTCGTTTTGGGCTTCGGGTTCAACCACAGAATCTTCTTCTTTTTTCATCAAAACGGGCTCCATCAACTTGTCCTTTTCTTCCTGAGACAGCGTAGAGAATCCGGGACCGGAGAGAGGGTCGGAAGATTCAATTTTCTTTTCTACGAGCGTGGTATTTGTAAAGGAGGGCTCAACCACTTCAGGTTTCACATCCTTATCTTCCAGTTTCAGGACTTTCTTTTCGGGTTTACGCATGGTTTCATAACCAACGATGGGGTTGGTCTGAAAGCCGGTAGCAATGATGGTAACATTCACCATTTCGCCCAGATTTTCATCCACTCCGTATCCGATTTTTATATCCGCAACGGTTCCGGTTGATTCCTGAATAAAATCGGTGATCTCACCCAATTCATCCATGGTCAACTCTTCTTTTCCGGAGGTAATATCCAAAAGAACATATTTAGCACCGGTTATATCATTGTCATTAAGCAGGGGCGAGGCCAGTGCCATTTCAACTGCCTTCATGGCGCGATCCTGGCCTGAAGCAGTTCCGGTTCCCATCAAGGCAACGCCGCTGTCTTTCATGGCTGTATAAACATCGTTGAAATCAACGTTCATGTGTTTGGTTAGACTGATGAGCTCGGCAATACTTTTGGCCGCGTTAGCCAGCACATTATCCGCCTGGGCAAAAGAGCTTTTCACACCCAGATTACCATAAATCTCACGCAACTTATCGTTGGCAATTACCAAAAGGCAGTCTACCGACTTTTTCAATTGTTCAATACCTTCCTCTGCCTGGAGTCGTTTATTTTTTCCTTCAAAACTGAAAGGGATGGTAACAATGGCCACGGTCAGGATTCCCATATCTTTTGCGGTTTGGGCAATGATAGGAGCTCCACCCGTTCCGGTTCCACCACCCATACCTGCGGTAATGAAAACCATTTTGGTGTTTTTTGCAAAACATTCCTTTACGGCTTCGAGGCTTTCCAGTGCCGATTTCATACCCACTTCGGGGAGTGATCCTGCGCCCAGACCCTCGGTAAGAGATTCACCTAATTGGATTTTAATGGGAACCGGGCTGATTTCAAGAGCCTGGCGATCGGTATTACAAACAACAAAGTCAACACCCGTAATTCCGAGACGGAACATGTGGTTTACGGCATTACTGCCACCACCTCCAACACCAACTACTTTGATGATGGAAGCTAATTCTTTGGGTAGGTCGAAGCGCATGGTAAAAAGGTTTTGGCTAAAATTAGAGCAAAGACCGGGAGGTAATTTCTACCGGTCAATAACTTTTCCACGGCCCGATGTGAATTACTTATGGTCGGGATCCTCTTCGAACCATTGCTTTCCCTTGGTGAGAATACGATCGAGAAAACTGCCTTTCGATTTTTTTGAATGGGTTGAAATGGCTTCATTTTTCAATCCGCCGTTTCTTTCGGAGGCCTCCAGGCCTTTGATTACAAGCCCTACAGCCGTAGCATACATTGGGCTGGTAACTTCTTCATTACTCTTGGCAAGATGTTCATTAGGATATCCGATGCGGGTATCCATTCCGGTAATATATTCCATCAGTTGGGTGATGTGTTTCAACTGGGCACCACCCCCTGTAACCACAATTCCTCCGGCCAGTTTCTTCTCATACCCTGAATTTTTTATTTCCAGGTAAACATGCTCAATGATTTCCTCCATTCGGGCCTGAATGATATTGGCCAGATTTTTCACGGAAATTTCTTTGGGTTCTCTGCCCCGCAATCCGGGAATGGAAACAATTTCATTTTCCAGCGTTTCATTCGCAAAGGCGGAACCGAACTTAACTTTCAGCAATTCGGCCTGTCGGTGAATGATGGAGCAACCCTCCTTGATATCTTCGGTAATTACATTACCTCCGAAAGGAATTACACCCGTATGCCGGATTATGCCGTCGTAAAAAACAGCTATGTCGGTGGTACCGCCCCCGATATCTACCAGGGCCACACCGGCTTCCTTTTCTTCATCCGACAGCACCGCTGAGGCACTTGCCAAAGGTTCCAACACCAGATCAACTACCTGCAGATTGGCCTTCAACACACATTTATTGATGTTGTTCATGGCAGCTACCTGTCCTGTGATAATGTGAAAGTTGGCTTCAAGACGAATGCCCGACATTCCAATCGGATCTCTGATACCCTGTTCATTATCTACGATATACTCCTGAGGAAGCACATGGATAATTTCTTCTCCCGGCAACATAACCAGGCGGTACATATCATCAATAAGGGCATCGATATCCTTTTGTCCGATTTCATCTTCCATGCTTTTCCGGGTATATATGCCCCGGTGTTGCAAACTTTTAATGTGCTGCCCGGCTATTCCCACCGAAACCATGTGAATATCGACACCGGATCGGTCGGCCGCTTCCTGTACGGCCATTTTAATGGCCTGAACGGTTTTTTCAATATTTACCACAACACCGCGCATAACGCCGTGAGAATCGCATTTGCCTATGCCCAGAATCTCAATTTTTCCAAATTCATTTTTTCTGCCGACAATAGCAGCGATTTTGGTGGTACCAATGTCAAGGCCTACTACAATTTCTGAATCCATTTCAATTTATTTTAGTGCAAACTATCTGATTATAAAATTTCAAATTTAGGGTGTCGTACCGGTTCCAACCCGTAAAAGCAAGGCCTTCCCGGTAAAAAATTTCAAGCTTTCTGAATTTCTGTGCCATCCGGGTTGTATCGCCGAAAATTATTCTGTGATCGCCCACACGGGGAATTAATTCGAACTCTCCCGATTCGTTCACAAATATCTGGTCTACCTGGGCTTTCCACAAAGGGTTTCTCATAATAAAATTGCAGAACTTATAAACATCGTGGAGCATTTTGGTGCTTGCGGTATCCGCAAGGGGCAGACTTGCATAGGTATTGCCGTAAACCCCGGCAAATGTTCCGGGAATTTTTCCGGTAACCAGAGGTACACGGGGTGTATAGAGGGGGCTCCAGAGCATGGGATTCCCTTCCGTGTCGAGGTAAAATGACTCGCCTGCTGCATTCAGGATACGGCAAAGAGCTTCCTTCTGCCAGATTTTTACGCGGATATTTCCATCAATATCCATAAATACCTCAGCCTTTTTTACCCAGGGATTGGAATTTACTTTCCATTCGAGGTGATTGATATTAATCTCGCCCAGGGGAATGCCTCCGGCTTCCGTGTTGCTGTGGCCAAGGGCTTCCATAATTTCTTTTTCACTTACGAATCCCGGTTCTTTTTCCCCTTCAAACACAATGGAAATTTCTCCGGTGCGGTTGCCGGCATTTTGTCTCAGGGAAAATCCCCAGGCAACCAGGATAAGGAAAATTAATCCCAGCCAAAGTGATATGCGAACTGCTTTATGCATCCAGACTCAGCATTGTTTCTTTCAATTGAGGCACCAACCGGTCAATATCGCCCGCCCCCATACTCACCAGAATTTCAGGCCGGAGGTCCTGAATATGGGCTGAAAGTTCTGATTTAGAAACCAATGTTTTATACGGGCATGAAATATTTTTCAACAACTCACCGGAAGTAACTCCGGGAATGGGCTTTTCCCGGGCCGGATAAATGTCTAAAAGTATCAGCTTATCTGCCTTTCCAAGTTCTCTGGCAAATTCGGATAAAAAATCGCGGGTTCGGGTAAATAAATGGGGCTGAAAAACAAGGGTTATTTCTTTTCCGGGATACAACTCCTTTATGCCCCCAAGTGCAGCCCGTATTTCTTCGGGGTGATGGGCATAATCATCGATATAAACCCGGTTCTTTTTCCTTACATGGAATTCAAACCTTCGGGCAACGCCCTTAAAGGTGGAAATACCATTCAGGATTCCGGTTTTGCTATGCCCTGTTAAGTGGGCCAATGCAGCTGCTCCCAAGGCATTCTGTACATTATGCCGGCCCGGGAGCGCCAAGGAAACATTCGTCCATAAAACATCAGGACCCTTGATATCAAAAACAAACTTCCCGTCTTCAACACGAATGTTTTCCGCTTTGAAATCCGCTTTCGGTTCAAATCCATAAGTAAAATACCCATCTTTTTTACCACCGTATAAATCCGGGTTAATCTGAGAGGCAACAAGGGTAAATCCATTCGTCTTTCTTTTTCCCAAAAATTCATTGTACGATTCCCTTACTCCTTTTCCCGATTGATAAATATCGAGGTGATCAGGATCCATAGAGGTTAAAATGATATGTGCCGGTTCCAGGGTAAGGAAGGATCGGTCGTATTCATCCGCCTCAATGACCCAATCTCCTGATTTTCCAAAAAGCACATTGCTGCCATAATTCTGTGAAATGCCACCCAAAAATGCCTGGCAATCGTTACCTGCGGTTCTCAGGAAATGAGCCAGCATGGTAGATGTGGTGGTTTTTCCATGCGTCCCCGCAACGGCAAATGTTTTTGCCGACTTTGAAATTAATCCCAGCAACTGAGATCTTTTCAGTATTTCAACGCCTGATTTTTTATAAAAAACCAGCTGGGGATGATCCACGGGAATGGCCGGTGTGAACGTCACAAGCAGCTCTTTATCTGCCGGGTTGGAAAATTCATCCGGCAGAGCGGTTATGCTATCCTCATAAACAACTTTGATTCCCTCCTTTTCCAATGCCCCGGTAATGTCGGAAGGCGTTTTGTCATACCCGCCTGTCACCCAGCCCATTTTTTTAAAATAAAGAGCCAGGGCACTCATCCCAATGCCACCAATCCCAAGAAAAAATAATTTTCCGGGCTTACCTACTTCCATTTTTCGTTATAGAGTTTCATGCCAATATCCGCAATTTCTTTTGCAGCCTGAGGCCGGGCAAAATCGGCCAAAGCCTGTTTCATTTCATTTTGAATATTTTCTGCCCGGCACAATTCCAATACTTTTCCCAACAAGAGTGAGCTTACCTCATTTTCGCGAACCATCCAGGCGGCTTTATTTTTCACCAGAGCATTTGCATTTTTTGTCTGATGATCTTCGGCAACATAAGGAGAGGGAACCAACACCGCCGGCTTCCGGGTTACAGAAATCTCAGAAATGGTAAGAGCTCCGGCTCGGCAAACAACTATGTCAGCTGCTGCATAGGCTAAATCCATCCGCTCCACGAACTCCATTCGACGAATTCGGGGAAATGGATCGGAATATCCGGGAAAGGAATTTTTGAAATTTCTACCCGTTTGCCAGATTGCCTGAATTCCTGCATCCTGCAAGGCAGGGGAATTTTCCACCATAAATTTATTAAGGGAATATGCGCCCAGGCTTCCTCCCGTAACCAGGATCAGGGGCTGGTCCTTGGAGAGGGAGAAAAAGTTTCTTGCCTCCTCCCTTGAAATTCCGGGCTTTACAAGATCAGCGCGAACCGGGTTCCCCGTAAAAATTATTTTTCCCTTCGGGAAGAATTGTTCCATGCCGGGATAAGCCACGCAAATGGCATTTACTTTTTTTGCGAGCAGTTTATTGGTTATGCCCGGGAAAGAATTCTGTTCCTGAATCAGTGTTGGAATTCCCATGCCTGAGGCCACTTTTAATAAAGGGCCACTGGCATAACCTCCGGTTCCTACAACCAAACCCGGGGAAAAACTACGGATAAGTTTGCGGGCTTTTCTTAAGCTGGATATTATTTTAAAGGGCAAGCTGATATTTCGCCAGAGGTTTTTCCGTTGAAATCCTGAGATCCATAAACCCTCGATTGGGTATCCGGCCGCCGGTACTTTTTCCATTTCCATTCTGCCCAAAGCCCCAACGAATAAAAATTCCACTTCAGAAAGGTTCCTGAAGGCTTCCGCAATGGCGAGGGCGGGAAAAATATGCCCACCCGTACCGCCTCCACTAATCATTATCCTTTTCTTCATCTCCGGAATTTTCAGTTTGGCCGGCCTCTGTTTCCCGGCTTACGCTGAGTAAAACACCTAATGATATCCCGGTAAACCAGATTGAAGTTCCGCCCATACTTATCAGGGGCAGTGGTTGTCCGGTAACAGGAAATAAATTCACAGCTACGGCCATATTGATAAAAGCCTGAAAAACGAGTCCGAAAGCCAATCCAACCGCCACCAGCGACCCGAATGTTTTGCCGCAGCGGGATGATATCCGGACTGCCCTGAAAAAAATTATGATGTAGAAAAAAATCATAATTATTCCAATGGCACCGCCCAATTGCTCCAATATCATGGCAAAAATAAAATCGGAAGAAGCCTGAGGTAAAAAGGAACGCTGGTCGCTGTTACCTAATCCTTTTCCAAACAGAAAATTAGAACTTCCAATAGCCGTCTTTGCCATTTCGGCCTGGTAATTTTCTTTTTCTGTTCCTTTTTGGAAATCCAGGATTCTTTGTTTCCAGGTTTCTCCCCGCGGAATAATACCCGGGGCAAAAATGACCAGAGATACAATGATGCCCCCAAAGACAAGTCCAGAACCTAAAACCGCCAGCAAATGCAACAATTTTGCCCTTCCCACAAACATTATAACCATGGAAACCAGAAACAACATAACGGCCGTTGATAGGTTGGTGGGAAAAATAAGGCCACAGATTATGATAACCGGAAGCACCACCGGCAAAAATCCTTTTTTAAAATCGTGCAAAATTTCCTGTTTTATACTAAGCATCCTCGACAAATAAATTATCAGTGAAACCTTTGCCAGATCGCTGGGCTGAAAGGTGAGACCAAGGAAAGGAATTTCGATCCACCGTCCAGCTTCTCCCGCTTTTACGCCCCAAAACATAGCGTAAATAAGAAGCGGGATGGAAACAAAAACCCCAATCTGTGACAGTCTTGAAAAATAATGATAGTTGATTTTGTGGGTCAGATATATAATTACCACACCCAGGCAAATGATGGTGCCGTGTTTAATCAGATAATAAAAGGTATTGCCCCCCCGGTATTTAAAAGCCAGGTTACCGATAGAGCTATACACTACCAAAATAGAAAGCACTGAAAGTAACAGGATAATTACCCAGATTACTTTGTCGCCCTTTATGCCTTTTAACAGATTCAAGGTAAGTTGTTATAAAAATTTACAAAAGCGGCTCTGAACTCCTCGCCCCGTCCCCGGAAATTATCAACCAAATCAAATCCCGGACAGGCAGGGGAAAGCAAGGCAATATCACCAGAGGAGCCATAGGCAAGCGCACATCCCACAGCCTCTTCTACCGAAAGGGCCTTAACAAAAAAAGGTGACTCGCGCTGAAACCTTCTTTGAATCCGGCCGCTGTCGTGACTGAGGCAAACAATGCCTTTTACTTTGGCGTATACCAGGCTTTCGAGAACTCCGTAATCAATCCCCGAATCACTTCCGCCCATTATCCAAATAACATTCTTCCCGCATTCGAGTCCGTGGAGAGTAGTCCATGTATCCCCTACTCTGATGGATCCGGAATCATTAATGAAGGAAATGCCATTAATTTCGCCAAGGGGTTCGAACCGATGGTCAAACAATCCGCTTGGAGAAAGTTTTTTTGCTTTCTTTTTCTGGATCATAAAAAAATTTAAAGTGCCTTAACTGCCATTTTAAACTGATGCCCGCGGTCTTCAAAATTTTCGAACAAATCGAAACTTGCACAGCAAGGCGACAACAAAACCGTTTCTCCTTTTTTGGCAAGGGAATAAGATTTCTTAACTGCTTCTTTGGCTGAATCAGTTTCAACAATAACCGGCACTACTCCTTTGAAGGCTTTGATTATTTTTTTGTTGTCTTTTCCCAGGCAAACGATGGCTTTTACTTTCTCCTTAACCAAATCCCGGAGCAGTTCATAATCGTTACCCTTATCAACACCACCTACGATCCATACCACAGGTGTTTGCATGCTTTCCAGGGCATACCAGGTAGAATTCACATTGGTAGCTTTGGAATCATTGATAAAGGTGATTCCATGAACAGTAGCCACATGTTCGAGCCGGTGTTCAGCATTTTGAAAATCTGACAACGACTCACGGATGGTGGATTTCCGGATGTCGAGCAATCGACCGGCAATTCCTGCGGCCATTGAGTTGTAGAGGTTGTGTTTCCCCTGAAGCGCGAGTTCTTCTAAAAACATAGTTTGGTTGTTTTGGTTGATGTTTATATGGATTTGGTTGTCTGATAAAAAAGCTCCTTCTTTTACAGTTTCCTTTATGGAAAAGGGAATCATCCGGGACGGGATTACGGCCGATTTAAGTCCTTCGTTAATCCCCGGATCATCCAGGCAAAAAACAAAGGCATCTTCGGGTTTCTGGTTCTTTACAATTCCGAATTTTGATTTTATGTATTTGGAAAAGTCGTATTCGTACCTGTCGAGGTGGTCGGGCGTTATGTTCAGCAGGATGGCAACTTCCAGACGGGCTTTCTGCAATCCATCCAACTGAAAACTGCTTAATTCCAACACAAAATATTCCGGGTCGCGGTGAGCCACCTGTCGGGCCATGCTTTTCCCGATATTTCCTGCCAGTCCAACATCTAATCCGGCCTTTTGCAAAATGTGATATACTAAAAGTGTGGTGGTTGTTTTTCCATTGGTGCCGGTAATTCCAACCAGTTTTGCATTTGAGAACCGTGCAGCGAGTTCGATTTCATCCACCACCGGAATATTTTTCCCAAGTGCTGATTTTACAATGTCGGCGGTGAAAGGAATTCCCGGACTCTTTACTATCTCATCGGCGGGAAAAATTCTATCGGAAGAGTGGAGTCCTTCCTCAAAATCAATGTTATTTTCTTTAAGCTCCTTTTTATATTGATCTTTAATCTTTCCTTTATCAGAAAGAAAAACGTCAAAGCCTTTCCGGCTGGCCAGAATGGCTGCTCCCACCCCGCTTTCACCTCCGCCAAGTATGGAAATTTTCTTTTTCATCTTAGTTTCAGTGTTACGATGGTGAATACCGCGAGCATGATTCCAACAATCCAGAAGCGGCTGACAATCTTTGATTCATGCATACCTTTCTTCTGAAAGTGATGGTGAAGGGGCGACATGAGAAAAATTCTTTTCCCTACCCCAGTTTTTTTCCGGGTGTACTTGAAGTACGCCACCTGGAGCATTACCGATAAATTTTCAATCAGGAACACGCCGCACAAAACCGGAATAAGTAATTCCTTCCGGATGGCAATGGCAAAAACGGCAATGATGCCACCCAGGGCCAGGCTACCCGTATCACCCATAAAAACCTGAGCGGGATAGGAGTTATACCATAGGAATCCGATACAGGCTCCTACAAAAGCACCCATAAAAATTACCAGCTCACCCGAATGCGGGATGAACATGATGTTGAGGTAATCGGCAAATACGGAGTTACCCGAAACGTAAGCCAGGATACCAAGCGTAACTCCGATGATTCCCGAGGTGCCGGTGGCCAATCCATCGATACCATCGGTAATGTTTGCGCCGTTCGAAACGGCAGTTACGATAAAAATTACAATGGGAATAAATATCAACCAGGCCCATGATTTTGCTTTTTCTCCAAGGAAACCAAGCAGGGAGGAGTAATCAAATTCATTATCCTTGACAAAGGGAATCGTCGTTTTCAAAGATTTTGAGTTTTCCCTGGAATAAACCGTTTCGGTTTTTTTACCTTCCTGAGAATCGGGCAAAGGAGCGTCGATAGACAATTGAGCCTGCCCACCCCTTTGAATCTTTTCCCGAACTACAACATCTTCGTGCAAATACATGGTAGCACCTACTATCAACCCGATGCCTATTTGTCCGAGTATTTTGAATTTTCCATGCAGCCCTTTTTTGTCTTTCCGGAAAACTTTAATGTAGTCATCGATGAATCCAATGAGTCCCAACCATACGGTTGTAATAAGCATCATGATGATGTAAACATTATGCAGCTTTGCGAAAAGAAGAGTGGGAATAAGGATGGCTGATAAAATAATCAGCCCCCCCATGGTTGGGGTTCCCTGCTTCTCATTCTGTCCGGTTAAGCCCAGATCGCGGATGGTTTCCCCTACCTGTCTGGCTCTCAAGAGTGCAATTATCCTTTTTCCAAAAACCCAGGAAATCAGTAGCGACACGAGGATGGCCATGGCGGTGCGGAATGAGATGTACTGAAACACTCCGGCTCCCGGGAAGTCGAATTCTGAATCAAGCCATTTAAAGAGGTAATACAGCATCAGGAATCCAGTTGGTTAAAAATTTCTTTTAATATTTCCAGGTCATCGAATGGGAAGCGTTCTCCATTTATTTCCTGATAGGTTTCATGTCCTTTTCCGGCCACCAGTATGATATCGCCGGGTTGTGCCAGGGAACAAGCCGTTTTAATGGCTTCCCGGCGATCGATGATGGAAATGACTTTTTTGCGTTCGTGGATTTCCACACCTGCTTCCATTTCCTTTATGATTTTCCCGGGATCTTCAGAGCGGGGATTATCAGAGGTAAGGATTACTTTATTGCTGAGTTTTGCTGCAAGAGAGGCCATTAGAGGACGTTTTGCCGCATCGCGATCGCCACCGCACCCCACCACTGAAATCACATTTTCGTTTCCGGGCCTGATGTCCTGAATTGTTTTCAGCACATTTTCAAGTGCGTCGGGCGTATGGGCATAATCCACAATTCCGGTGATACCACTTGTGGATCGAACATATTGGAACCTTCCTTCGGGTGAATCCAGGGTGCTAAGGGCAGTAAGAACATTTAGCGAGTCGCCGCCCAGTAATACAGCGGTACCATACACCGCCAGCAAATTGCTGGCATTAAAACCTCCAATCAGTTTGCTCCACACCTCAGTTCCGTCAAAATTTACCAGGAGTCCGGAGAATTGGTTTTCCATAACCTTTCCCTTAAAATCTGCGGCTGCGCGGAGTGAAAAGGTTTTTACCGT
>CALEYQ010000051.1 GCA_937924855.1 uncultured Bacteroidota bacterium
CTGATCTCAAGTATTTCACTGATTTCATTGGGCAGGGAAAGGGCAGGGGGCGTCATGGCCTTCACCTTTTCGAAGAACGATTGCTGAATGGAGTACTTTTTGGTTTCGGCCATGTACTGAAATTTGTTTCAATAATAGCAATAAATTATTATTAATCCTTCAATTCCATTTTTTCCAGTTGGGGAAAGATTTTCTGGATGAATGCGATGCTGGCCAGGGTCATGGCTCCGCCGAATATTACCGATGCCCTCAAACCCATGAGCCTTGCGGCAAGTCCAGATTCAAAAGCCCCTATTTCATTGGAGGAGCCGATAAAAATGCCGCTTACTGCCATTACCCTTCCGCGCATTTCATCGGGTGTGAGTAGTTGTATGGTGGTGTGGCGGATTACCACGCTGATGTTATCCGCAGCCCCTGCCAGTAACATCAGCAGAAACGATAACCAGAGCCATTTGGAAAGCGCAATGAGAATGGTAAATATTCCAAAAAGAGCCACCGCAATCATGAGTTTTCTCCCTGAGTTTTTCGTGGGTGGATGATAAGCCAGCCATACCGACATAATTACGCTTCCTATGGCCGGCGCGGCGCGAATCAATCCGATTTCGGTCCCGTTTTCAAAGGATGAAATGATTATCTGATCGGCAAAAGCCGGAAGCATGGCTACTGCACCACCAAACAAAACGGCAATCATGTCGAGTGAGATGGCTCCGAAAATTTCCTTCGTGCTATACACAAAGCGCAGTCCGGCTGCCAGTTCCTTAAACAGTTTCCCCCGGGGGGTATTTTCCGGTATTCCTTTGTTGCGGATGGGAAAAAACAAAATAAAACTCAGTAGAATAATGGCCCCGTTTATCATGTAAACGGTTTCAAAGGAAAACCAGGCGCAGAGAAATCCACCGGCAACCGGACCGGAAATGGCGGCCAGATGCCATGACAAACTGCTTAATGATGTGGCAGAGGCATAATGTTGGCGTGGCACAATCTGGGTAAGCAGGGCTCCCATGGCGGGTCCCATAAAAGATCTTATTATTCCCCAAAGTGCCACCCCGCTATACAGGGCAAACAGTCCTTTATTTCTTAAAAATTCGGAATCGTTACAGGAAAGGTAGTAAAGAAAACCTGCCTGTAAAAGCAGGCAAACAAAGTTCAGCGAAATAATGTTTTTCCGGTCGTTCCGGTCGGCTATATACCCGGTAAAAAACGAACAAACAATAAATGGTAATGCCTCTGCCAGTCCCGCCAGACCAATAGCCCATTCGTCGCCGGTAAGGCGGTAAATATGAATGCCGATGGCGGTAGACTGAAGCTGAATTCCGGAGGTAAGAAAAAACCGGGATATCAGGAAAAACCTGAACTCCCGGAATTTTAAAACTTCAAAAGATTTTGCCAGAAATATCCGGATTAAAATTTATACTGGAATCCCAGACCAATATTCGGACCGGCACCCTGGAGGTGAATGCGGTAATCGGGGTCGGTTCCTGATTTGAATTTTATGGAGGGATAATTCAGGTTCCAGCGGCCCAGATCAAGATGCATCCCGAAATGGTCGTTGAAATAAAACCTGAATTTTGTGTAGATCCCGAAATTTGATCCGCCTCCGGTTGCTTCATTGGAGGAAACATCATTGGCTTTGATCTTAAAGTAGGAATAACCTCCGGCGATGCCGGCCAGCCAATCCACTCTTTTGCTTCTGAGGAAATGAAAATTAACCAGTACTCCCGCATCAATGCCGGTAGCCTGAAAATTATTCGAATCGCCCTCAATAAAATTGTTGAAGCGGAAAAAACCTCCGCCCGACAACCAATCCAAAATACCGTATTCGTAAGAAACAGGAAACACAAAGGCCGCAGTGGTGTCTTTTTCATAGGCCGTTTGTCCGGTTTCTTTGATTTTGGTGTATAACAACAAAAACCCGGGTGAAAAATCAACCACCTGGGCTCCTTTTTCAAAAGATTGCCCCCATCCGAACAGGGGAACAAACAAAAGCATCATTAGTTTTTTCATATCATTAGGTTTTTTCAATTTTCCATGCGTAAATCATCCGGTCGTCACCACAGGAAATTAATCGTTCTTCCTTTTCCAACCAAATAATTTTATTTACAGAAAGGCGGTGACCGCCTGATTTTTCTTTGGAAATAGTTACCAAAGGAGCAAAAGTTTCCATATCCCAGATTCTGATATTTTTATCGCGGGAAGCGGTGGCAAACAATCCCTTTCCCTTAAGTTCAGCCATGGAATACAAGGCAAAATTATGCGCCGGAATTTCTTTTACCAAAGCGTAATTGTCGTTCCGGTTCCAAATCCTTAAGTGGGCATCACGCCCTCCGGAGAAAAGGTATTTTCCGTTTTCCGAAAGCAGGAGAGAATTGGCAGATAATCCATGGGCATTCCAATTGGCCGATTCTTTAAAATCAGGAAACTCCAAAATCCGGATGCTTCCGTCGCCCGAGGCGAGAAAAATTTGCTTTTTTTCTTTATCCACTGCAATGGCTCTGACTTTTTCACGGCAAACAGGAATGGTTTTTACCAATTCCAGTGAGTCGGCATCCACGACCAGGAGATTTCCGTCGGCACAGGCCGCCAGAATCTGTTGGGTCTCGGGAAAATAGTGGAGGTCGAAAAGAGCCTGGGTTGAAATGGGAGAAATACGGGAAATGGTTTTTGTGTCCGTATCGCATGCCGCCAGGTGACCCGAATAAAGACCGGCAAAAATTTTACCCTCGTTCCCATGACAAAGGGCATAAATGTAGGAGGGGAGTTTGGGTAGCTGAAAAACAACCTTTTCCGTATTTACATCCCAGGCCGCAATAATGGAATCGGATCCCCCGGAATAAAATATGCCGGGCCGACCGGAATCCAATAAGGTATACAATCCGGCTCCGTGACCCTCATAAACCCCGCTTCGCTCCAGAACAAGTTTCATTAAATATTAATTTTCAAGGGGTTAGTAAATTTTCCAATTCAAAGATATAATTCCCCTGCATACGGGTTCCAAAATTGAATTAAAATTTAAATGTTTAAAAATCAGGATTATAAATTAAAAAAACTGCCTGAAATATTCCGATATTTGAAGCAAATTCCAAAAGGAACACTTTTTGCATTCATTGAGGCAGGCGAATAATTCTATGAAGACCCCCCGTTTGGTTTTATTTGTAATTGCCACCCTGTTGTTTTTCAACATCAAAACAACCGGGCAGGACTGGTCTTATGTGGTGTCGGGAAAGGTAACCTCCAACAACGAACAGGTTAATCTGGAAGGAGCCGTGGTAACTCTTTTCAAAAACGGTTCCCAGGTGCAGCAAATGGTTACCAAAAGAAACGGGAAATACAGTTTTGTCCTCGAGCCCAATCACGAATGGATGCTTTCCTATACCAAGGCAGGCTATTGCAATAAGAAGATTTATGTTTCTACGAGAAATGTTCCTCCCGAGCGGGGTGCTTTTGGTTTTGCCACCCAGCCCATTGATGTGGACTTGTTTGAAATGCCTACCGATGCCGGACTTTCCGGCAAAATAAACGATATCCTTTCCGATCCCATCGGGAAGTTTGTGTATGTGTCATCCGCCCAGGATTTTGATTTTGATGCTAAATACACCGAAGAGATTAAGAAAAAACTGAAAGAGCTTCAGAAACTGAAGAAGGAAGTAGAAGATAAGAAGCTGGCCGAAAGTCAGAACGAGGTTAAATACCAGGATGCCCTCAAAACCGGCGATGCGCTTGCCAATCAGGGAAAATTCCAGGATGCCATAAACCAGTATAACCTTGCCCTGGGCTTTAAGCCCAACGATCCGGTGGCCACCAATAAGATTTCCGATATCCAGAAAAAGATGAAGGATGCGGAAAACGCGAAGAACCTTCAGGCAAAATATGATGCCGCTCTGAAAATAGCCGACGATTTATTCAAGGCCGGGAAATTTGCCGAAGCCAAAACGGCCTATCAGGAATGCCTTACCATTAAAAGCAATGAGCCTTATCCGAAATCGCAGATAGAGCTCTGCGATAAAAAGCTTAAAGAACTTGAAGATCAGAAAAACCTGCAGGCCAAATATGACGCTGCCATAAAAAAGGGCGATGAGCATTTTAAGAACGCCGCGTATCAGGATGCCATTACGGCCTATAATGAAGCGGTGGGTTATAAACCCGCCGAGCAATATCCCCGCGATCAGATAGTGCTTTGTCAGAAAAAAATTAAGGAACTCGCCGATCTTAAAGATGTGCAGGCTAAGTACGATGCCGCTATAAAAAAGGGGGATGAAAACTTTAACAAGCGCGACTGGAAAGTTTCCCGTGCAGCTTATACCGAAGCCCTCCAGTACAAGCCCAACGAAAAATATCCGAAAGACCAACTGGCTCTGATTGACAAAGAAGAAAAACTCGATAAGGAAAAGCAGGAACTGGAATCCAAATACCTTATTGCGCTGAAGAAAGGCGATGATGCCTTCAAAGCCCGCGACTGGAAAACAGCCCGTGCAGGATATACCGAAGCGCTTACCTATAAGCCCAACGAAAGTTATCCCAAAGATCAGATTGCGAAAATTGATCTGGAGGAAAAGAATGCCGATCTGGAAAAGAAATACACCCAGCTTATTTTACTTGCCGACGGTCAGTTTAATAAGGCTGAATATCTAACCGCGAAAACAACTTATGAGGATGCTCTTAAGTTAAAGCCCGGTGAAAAATATCCTAAAGATCAGCTTGCCCTGATTGAGAAGAAACTCAAGGAGCTTGATGATCAGAAAAACATCCAGGCAAAGTATGATGCCGCCGTAAAGAAAGGCGATGATCAGTTTAAGTCGGGTGATTTCAATGCTGCCATTACTTCCTATACCGAAGCCAAAAACCTGAAACCCCAGGAAAAGTATCCACCCGATCAGATTGCTTTGTGTCAGAATAAGTTGAAAGAACTGGCAAACCTGAAAGACCTCCAGGCCAAATACGATGCTGCCATAAAGAAAGGGGATGAGAATTTTAACAAGCGCGACTGGAAAGTTTCCCGTGCTGCCTATACCGAAGCTTTAAGCTACAAGCCCGCCGAAAAATACCCGAAAGACCAGCTGGCTCTGATCGACAAGGAAGAAAAACTCGAAAAGGATAAACAGGAACTTGAATCCAAATACCTCATTGCCCTGAAGAAGGGCGATGATGCCTTCAAAGCCCGCGACTGGAAAACAGCCCGTGCCGGATATACCGAAGCGCTTACCTATAAGCCCAACGAAAGCTATCCCAAAGACCAGATAGCCAAAATAGATATTGAGGAAAAGAATGCCGATCTGGAAAAGAAATACACCCAGTTAATTTTATTGGCCGACGGTCAGTTTAATAAGGCAGATTTTGTAACGGCAAAAACAACTTACGAGGATGCTCTTAAGTTAAAGCCCGGGGAAAAATATCCCAAAGATCAGATTGCCCTGATTGAGAAAAAATTAAAGGAGCTGGAAAACCAGAAAGACCTTCAGGCAAAGTATGACGCTGCCGTAAAGAAAGGCGATGATCAGTTTAAGTCGGGTGATTTCAATGCGGCCATTACTTCCTATACGGAAGCGAAAAATCTGAAACCCCAGGAAAAGTATCCGCCCGATCAGATTGCACTTTGTCTGAAGAAAATAAAAGAGCTGGATGACCTGAAAGATGTTCAGGCCAAATACGACGCTGCCATAAAGCGGGGTGATGCCCAAATGGGGGCAAGGGAATACAACACGGCTAAAGTTTCCTATGAGGAGGCATTAAAGTACAAGCCTCAGGAAAAGTATCCGAAAGACAAGCTGGCCGAGATAAGCAAGCTGATTGAACTGCAAAAGAAATACAACGAGGCCATTGCCCTTGGAGACGGCTTTTTCAACAAAAAGGATTACAAGAATGCGAAAGCAGCCTATACCAATGCAGTTTCCATTTTTGATGAAAAGTATCCCAAAGATCAGATAGAGCTTTGCAATAAGTTTATTTCCGAACTGGAAAACCAGAAGGAAAACGAACAGAAATACGCCCAGGCCATTAAGGAGGCCGATGCCTTTTATGTAAAGAAAAACTGGAGCGATGCTTTGAGTAAATACACCGAAGCCTCGGGCTATAAACCTTCAGAGAAATATCCCAAAGACCGGATTAATGAATTGAATGGGATTTTAGCCAAAATCAAGGACGAGGAAGACAAAAAGAACCGTGAGAAGGAAATGAACGACAAATACCTTGCGGCTGTGGCCAAGGCGGATGCGTTTTTCGGAAAGAAGGATTACGAAAATGCGAAAATGATGTATACCGAGGCCGGAGGTTATCTGCCCACCCATCCCTATCCTCCCCAAATGATTGCAAAGTGTAATGAGTTTATTAAAAAGGCCGAACTCAACGATCCTATTCTGAAGGAATACAACCAGAATATTGTTGCCGGGGATAAAGCCTTTAAGGAAATGCGTTTGGAAGATGCACTTGGTTTTTACCAAAAAGCAACCGACCTCAAGCCCGCCGAGAAATACCCGAAAGATAAAATCGAAGAGGTAAATGCCGCCATTAAACAAAGAAATCTGAACAAGGAAAAAGACCTGGTGATTATCAAGTACAATGAGTTGATCAAAGATGCGGATAAACTTTTCGGGGCCAGAAACTGGAATAAGGCAAAAATAAAATACAACGAAGCCCTGGCCCTTCAGCCTTTTGAAACTTATCCCAAGGACAGAATAGCCCAGTGCGACAAATTCCTGAAAGGAGATAATTCAGTTACCGTAAAAAACAACGACCCCATTGTTACCGATAACGGTTACGAAGAGGCCCGGAAGAAAAGGTATAATGAACTGGTGAAAAAGTTTGGTGGTCCCGGTCGTTACGAAATTCCGGAAGTAACGGAATCCAACAAGAAAATTACCGAGGTGGTTATCATCACCGAGAATGAGGCTTATGTGTACAAAAAGATTGTTTTCAATTTCGGACAGATTCAATACTCCAAGAACGATTCCCCCATCAATGCGGCTGAATATGAAGCAGCCGTGAACCCCCAATATTAAAATCAGACCCATGAAAAATTCAAGCCTGTTTTTTCTTCTTTTGTTTTTTGCGAACCTCGCCTTTGCTCAGGGGAAAGACCCTGAGGTGAAAATTACCCTGCGCGATGGAAATACCATGTCGGGTACCACCAAACTGGGTAATATAAGTCTGGTTACCGATTATGGGAAACTGGAAATTCCGGTGAAGAATGTTTCGTTTATTGAGGTGGGCATTACGCCGGACAAATCATTGGGCGACAAAATTTCAAACCTGGTAAAGCAGTTGAGTTCATCCAATGAGGAAATGCGGAAAAATTCATACAATGAACTTTCCTCGCTTTCCATAGGTGCCATTCCGGTTTTGTCTGATTTTATTTATTCAGCCAAATACACCCCCGGTTCCCACACCGATTATACCGCCGAAGGAGCCCTTCAGGATTTAATGGGCCGTCACAACATACGCGACGGGTACAATACCAAAGATGTGGTCACCATTGATTATATGTACACCATGGGCGGTCAGTACGATTTTAAGAAAGTGGATTTGAAAACAGAATATGGCATGCTCAGCATTCCCAAAGAAAAAATCAAGTCGCTGGAGATTATGTATATGCCCGGTGACGGCAGTGAAATGGTTTTTGTGCTACAGGCTTCCAAACACATCAGTTCAAATACGAATGGCGGTTGGTTGAAGACCGGTATCATGGTAAAGCCCGGACAAAAATTAAACATTGTGGCCACCGGGGAAGTAACCCTGCAGAGTTTATCCGGCAATAAGTACAAGCCCGATGGCACCGTTACCGGTACCGGAGCCGGCGGGGGTGGCTATGATGAAGGATATGATGAAGGCGGAGGGGGGGCAGGAGGCACCTATCCCGTTTACGGGAATGTGGTTTTTAAAGTGGGTGAAGCAGGGCAGCCAATGAAGGCAGGAGCCAAGTTTTCCGGGTCGGTTAATGCTTCCGGAATGCTTTACCTTTCCATTTACGAAACCGTTTACAATACCTCTAACTCTGGTAGTTATACTGTGAAGCTGGGGCTTAAGTAATTCATTAATTTTTTTCCCTGCCATGAAACAAATTTTCTTCGTTTGTTGCTTCATCGGTTTGGGAATTACGGGATTTAAATTTCCGGTTCCTAAAGACTCCCGTTATTATACCTGGCTTTCCGCCGGATCCGGTTCCAACAGCATAGAGCAACGCATAGCACCACCGGCCGGGTTTTCAAGGGTACAAGCCGATACTTCCGGGTTTGAATATTGGGTGAGGGGACTTCCCCTGAAGCCGGGTAAGCCTGCTGTTTACCTGCATAATGGAAACATGAAATCGAGGCAGGATGTTCATGTGGCCGTGGTGGATATGGATGTGGGAACCGAAGATCTTCAGCAATGTGCCGATGCTTTGATGCGGGTAAGAGCGGAATTCCTCTACAGCCGGAAAAAGTTTGATAAGATAACTTTTAATTATACCTCGGGCCATCCCATTCCCTTTTCACGCTGGGCGGCAGGAGAGCGACCCGTGGTTTCGGGCAATAAAGTAAGTTGGAAATCCGGAGGTAAAAGCGGCACGGCTTATCCCAATTTTAAATCCTATCTGAGGAATGTGTTTATGTATGCCGGCTCACTTTCCCTGGCCAAAGAATTAAAGCCGGCCTCATTGGATAAAATAAAACCCGGAGATGTTTTCCTTATCGGGGGTTCTCCCGGGCATGGGGTAATGGTGGTGGATGTGGTGAAAAATGCAAAAGGGGAGCTGGCTTTTCTATTGGCTCAAAGCTATATGCCGGCCCAGGAATTTCATGTATTGAAAAATCCGAAGGGAAATGGTTCTCCCTGGTATTTTGTTTCCGATTGCAAAGGAAAATTTCAGACCCCCGAATGGGATTTTTCAGGCAGTGATCTGAAGACCTGGTAAACTACGAGCGGGCAATTTTTGGGAACCTGAGAGATGCCAGGTAAAAGCCTCCGAACAATACCGTATTAAATAATAAATCGCTGATCAGGGTGGGTCTGAAAAAGGGAACCCCCGCAGCATAAGTAGCCATGAGTCCCGCATAACCGGATCCGGGATTATACATCAGCCATACACCGGCATTGGTGATGGCAAAAAAGAGGATGGAGCTTAAAAGCGACATACCCAGCACACCGAAGGGAGTAATTCTGGAGGAAATGAGAATTCCCAGAAGAACTGTTATCAGGTAGCTGCCATATACAAAAGGCATGGTGCTGTGAAATCCGAAAAACACATCGGTGGCTGCCATAACAATCATGGGAACCAAAAAGGCAAATTTCCGGTCGGCGATATAGGCGCCGGCGAAGAGGGCCATAGCACCCATGGGAGCAAAGTTATCGGGCAGGGCAAACCGGGAAATGCCGGCTGCAATTATAGCGGAGCAAACAAAAATGAATCGTGAAGTTAAAATTTTCATTACCAGGTGATTTTATGCAAAAATAAGAAATTCAGGTAAAAACTCCCAAAATGATTAAATTCGCATAAAGAAGAAGCTATGGGACACCTACGAAAACTTGCCGGAATTGCCTTAACCCTCCTGGCCACCTTTTTTGCCGTGGTTTCCATCCTTTCCATTTGGGAGGTTATTAAAATTGAGGATGTCTTTGCCAAGTCTTTGAAAACCCTTCTGGTCATTTTCATCACCTCCGGAATTCTCCTCTTCATTTTTGCCGTCATTTATAAGTCAGACGACAGCAATAAATCCTGATTTATTTTTTGTCCTCCTTTAAGAGGTGCTTTATAAAGCCCTCCAGCTGGTCAACATTCAGCCGTTTGGCCCTGATGATTTTATCGCGGTCGAGCAGGTAAATGACCGGGGTAGAGTAGATATCGTACATTTCCCGGAAGTAATAGTGTTTGAACAGGTTGGCGGTATTGATCCAGTTCAGGCTGTGCTTTTTTATAAAGCCTTTCCATTCCTCCATATTGGCCTCAATATCTACGGCAAAAACTTCCACACCCTCTTTTTTATATTTATCGTACAGGGCTTTAAGTTTGGGGGCTTCTTTCTGGCAGTGACTGCATCCCGGTTCCCAGAAAAATAAAATGGTGAGATTGGCTTTAACATCGTGCAGTGATTTCAGCACCCTCGCGGTGGTATCGGGCAAAATTACATTGGGAGCTTTTTTACCCAGGAGCAGGGGCTCCAGGATTTTTCCACGGTCGATGATTTTCTTCAGCTGCAGGGAATCCACCCAAAAGGCTTTTCCGGTTTTGTAGTATTGATTTACCATGTGCACAAAAACCGCATCCATGCCCATGAGGTTGGAAGTTTCGTAGGTATAGGTAACATAATACACCACATATTTAAAAATATCACCTCCCGGGCGGGCAAGGCCGGCCAGGTAGTCGGCCTCTTTGGTAATGGAATCGGGAACCTGAACCACCATTTTTTCCAGGTAGAATTTTATTTTCTGAGCCAGCACCGGGGTTCTTATCAGACGGTCGTCGCTCAGGTCAATCATATCCCAGAAATGGGATTTGTAATAGCGGTAGGGGAAGGTGGAATCCTTTTTTCCATTGGGGAGCAGGGGTGTTTCGGGGATTTCCACATCCAGGGTAATTTTCAGGATTTTGGAAAGCAGATGGGAAGGATTTTTGGCGGCGTAATCTTTTTTGTATTCTTTAACCTCTTTTTCCACGGCCCCTAATTCCTTTCTCAATAATTCCTTTTCCTGTTCGGGCGGATTTGCTTCCAGTTTTTTTCGGAGGGGCTCGGCGATTTTTTGTTTGGCGGCTACAAAAGTCAGGTATTGGTAAAACAAAATATTTTCCTGAGAGCCCTTTATTTTCATGTGTTTGATAAAGTCCGCGGTGTCGGTTTCAAGACTGAAGGTTTGGGAACCGTCGGCAAGAATTTCGAAAAACTTTTTGTCGGGTGTAACGATAAGGTAAATACCACCGGGCAGGGCTTTGGAACCTTTGAAAACAAATTCCCCACGGGCATTAATCCGGGAAGTGTCTTTTACCACCGTTTTGTCGGCGTAATAATTGCCGAGGTAAACAACAGTGTCTTTCCAGCCTTTTATTTTGCCTTTGATTTCATATCCCTGTCCCTGAAGCAGCAGTGCGCCGAAAATGAAGAACAGTAAGCAGAGCGAGCGCATAGGCGGTTTTAATTTGTTGGTAAAATTATCAAAAATCATTCCACGGGGGACCTTGATTGCCACGGGAATTCGATAAATTTGAAAAAAAACGTCCCATGAAGAAAATCGCTTTTTTTACAGTCCCATTGATTTTTGCCCTTTTGGTTTCATCCTGCAGTTTCCTGGGCAACCACGGTTTCTCCAAACAGAAATACACCGGATTTAAGCGGGGAGGAGGTTCCCACCAAAAGGAATTGATAAAGAAAGTTGAAGTTTCCGGGAGCGATAAAAGCGTAGCTACGGTTCAAAGTGAGCCTAACCTTGAATTAGTTGAGCCATTCTCCGGCGGCGTTAATGTGCTTACGGTTCCAACATGCAATACCGGAAGTAATGTTGAAAAAACTACCATTGAAAAAGGGTTCCGGATTAATCCTGGTTCTAAAACCATCTTTAAGAAAAGAGCTTTTGCGGCCGGTTCTGCCAGTGCCGCTGCAGACTCAACCTTAATGTTGATTATCATGGTGATTTTGTGCTTTATTATACCACCCCTTCCCATCTTTATAAAGGAAAAAGCAACGGGCCGGTTTTGGCTCGATCTGGTATTGGCTCTGATAGGATCGGGCTTTTTGTGGTTTGGGGGTTATGGCTGGGGATTAGCCTGGGCAGCTGCCGTTGTAATTGCGCTGCTCGTCCTTTTTGACGCCATTTAATTCCGGTTCAGGAACCATAGGAATTATTCCATTCCAGTTCGCTCAAACTTCTTCCGCGGCTCACGAAGAAAAATAGACTCATGCCGCAGAGCAGGAGGAAGAAATGTATCAGCAGAAAGGCCCGGGTAGCCATTTCGGCCTGAACATATTTGGCCATGGGTGCCACCACCGAGGAAGGAATACAAAGGTTCACCAGCAAACTAAGGCAAACCAGAAAAGTAATCCAGGTGGTAAAGGATCTCAGGGGGAGGGCAAGCAACTTGCGGAAAAAACCAAGATCGTTTCCCCATTTGGCAATAAAGAAAAATTTATTGTTGCCAAGGTCCGCAAAAAGCATGGGGTCTTTGTTCGGATCATCAAGCTTAAACATGGCAGCAGGCGCCATTATCTTAAACGATTTAAACCTCGCTCCGCTGCTTTTTTCCAATGATTTGATGCGGGCAATGGCGGCGTAGGGGATGCTTCCGGTAAATTTCTGGGAATCCAGAAAACGTAAACGGTATTTGATGCAAACGGAACGAATGTCGTACAGGGAAAAAACATGTTCAGGGTCTGAAATCTCAAGTTCACGAAAAGGGGTTTTTTCAGCCGGGTATTTTTTTATCCTGTCCAGAATCTCAGTTTCGGCGGCCTTTTCATCGTGTAAAAGCTGATGCACCTCGGCCAGGCAAGCCTCGCCGGAATGACTTTTCTTTTTTTGAAGTTCCTTAAGTAAATTTATTCCCGGTAGCATACCTTAAAATTAATAACAATAGGGGAGTTTTCCAACCTTCCGGCCTAATTTGAACGCAGCCATTCCCTTGCAGGTTCATACTGTGCAAACATTTTTATGGGAAATTTCGGTTTTTGAACTTTCACAAACATGCGAAACACAACCCGGGTTAAAACCCTGTCCGTTACCACGGCCACCTGAAGATTTTCAGGTGCAATTTCGGCAGCGGCTTTCCGCGCTGATACCGTAACATGATAATTTTTTCTTCCGTCGAAAAGTATTTTTTGTGGAAGGCCATTCGAAATGGCCTGAACGAGATTCCAGCAATTTTTTACTTCGTCCGCATCCAATGTAGCCCCTTCAAAAATTGAAATCTCTATAATCCCATCCTCGGTTTTGCGGACAATCAGGTTCTTTGTTCTTCCTTCTTTCATAAAATCCCATCCTTTTTTTACCGATAACCGGCCGTTTTGAAACTATAAGTGGCAAATTTAGGGGATTAAGTGGTAAGTGCTTGTTTTTCAGGGTTTGATGTTAATAATTTGCCTTGTTTTTGCGTCTTTAATATAGTATATTTGAAGTATGAAAGCAATTACCCGTGGCTTTTTTTGGGTTTTTGGTCTCCTGTTTTTACCGGTTTGTCTGATTTCACAGACTGCCAACCGGTCGGTTTCCCTTTGCGGTCCATCGTTTAGTGCAGGCATGACCTTCAGTGCGGTTGATTTTACCAAGGGCGATGATGCCCTGAAAAAGGGTGCCAACTTCAGGGCCGTATTTCCTTCGGGTCGCTTCGTACGCCTCTCTCTTGAAACGGGGTTTCTTTTTCCTTATTCATACGGGGAAACCTGGAAAAATGTTAAGGCTCACGACATGGAATTCAATACCCAGTTTGTAGCTAATGTGGAAGGTATCAATGCCGCCTTTTATGCACTTACCGGTTTGTTTGCCAAAAGATGGTCTGCCGAATATACCGGCATCAACAAAGAAGTTTTTTTTCCGGTGGGAAATCTGCAAGCCGGTGATAAATACTCCAAGATTCAAATGGGTGCGAACCTGGGTTGCGGCTTCGAGAAAAAAATAAGTGAGTTCGGCGTATTTGGCGATGTGAAATTCCGCCTGGCCCCGGATGATTTGAATGTTAAAATCAGAATTGTGGATGTTGCATATACCGCAGGAGTGAAATATTACCTGAACCCCGCCTGCGAAAGGAAAAATAAAAGAAAGTACTTCCGCATGCCAAAGAACATTTACGACCTGGACTAAAAATTGCCATGACCCTTAACCCATTGCCTACACCCGTTAACCAATTCCCTAATGAAAACCACTAGGTTTTTTACCCTCGCCCTGGCTCTTGCCTTTTATTTCCAGGGAAACTCTCAGGTAGTTATCAACGAATACTCAGCGTCTAATTTCAGCGGCTTCACTGATAATTTCGGTGAAAACGAAGACTGGGTTGAATTGTATAACACCTCCGCCTCGCCCGTAAACCTCAGTGGGTATTACCTCAGCGACCGCGCCGGAAATCCTACCAAGTTCATGCTGGGGGCAGTATCTGTTCCCGGAAACGGATTTTTAAGGGTGTGGTGTTCCGGGCGCAACATCAACACCGGTACCATTCACACCAATTTTAAACTTACCCAGTGCAAGCCCGAGAAAATTATTTTTGCCTCGCCCGCAGGCATCATCATCGACTCGCTTACCATGGTTCGTACCCAGGTTAATCACAGCCGTGGCCGATTGCCTAATGGAGCCAATACCTGGAGCGTGTTTACTACGCCCACACCCGGAGCTTCGAATACAGGAACGGCTCTTGAATATGCCACCACACCATCCTTCAGCGTACAAGCCGGATTTTATCCCGGTTCCCAAACCGTTACCATTACTACCCCGGATCCTAATATTACCCTGAGATATACCACCAACGGTTCGGCTCCCACCGGTACCTCTACCATTTATTCAGCTCCCATCAGCATAACCACCACAACCGTTCTCCGCGTTACGGCCTATAGCTCTAACCCCGCGGTGCTGCCCAGCTTTATTGCCTCGAATACCTATTTCATCAGCGCGCCTGCCCATAATATGCCCGTGCTTTCGGTATTCGGTACCAGCATCAATAACCTCCTGAGCGGACAGCAAATTGTTACTACGGTGGGACTGGAATACTTCGACAAAAACGGGGTCTTTAAAACGGAGGCTGTGGGTGAAGCCGACAAACACGGAAACGATTCATGGGCCTATGCACAAAGGGGAATCGATTTTGTGGCCCGCGATGAATTTGGCTATAACAATGCCCTCAAGGATCAGATTTTTGCGGGAAAATCACGCACCGAGTATCAACGGATAATTATTAAAGCCGGCGCTAACGATAACTACCCCTTCGAAAACGGAGGAGCCCACGTACGCGATGCCTATGTACATACCCTTTCACAAGTGGGTCGCTTATATGTGGATGAAAGAACTTCTGCCTTCTGCGTGCTGTATGTAAATGGAGTTTACTGGGGTGTTTACGACTACCGCGAAAAAGTAGATGATTCTGATTTTGCCGATTACTATTTTAACCAGGATGAATTGTACAAAGGAAGCAAAGACTATTTGCAATACTTAAAAACCTGGGGACAAACCTGGGAAGAATACGGAAAAGGGCCTCCCGCCATGTGGACGCCTCCTCCCCAGAACTGGGGCGTTGCCCGTCAGGAATGGAATAACCTGCGAAACTATGTGATGAATAATAACATGGGTGTGCAGGCTAACTTCAATTACGTAGACAGTATTTACAATCTGAAATCTCTTGTAGATTATTTTATCGTTGGTTCCTACACTGTGGCTTCCGACTGGCTGAACTGGAATACCTCCTGGTGGAGGGGTACCAACCCATTGGGAAATCATAAAAAATGGCGGTATTCGCTGTGGGATCTCGATGCCACCTTCGGGCATTATATCAACTACACCAATATTCCCAACCAGAACCAGAACGCCGATCCCTGCGATCCTAACTCACTTACCAATCCGGGCGGACAGGGCCATGTGCCCATGCTGAAAAAGCTACTTCTTGAGAATGCAAATTTCAAAGCCTATTATGTGAACCGGTATATCGATTTGCTCAACGGACCGCTTTCCTGTACCCGTGCCATTCAGGTGCTCGACTCTATGGTACAGGTAATTCAGCCCGAAATGCAACGCCATACCCAGCGATGGGGTGGAAGCGTGGGCGGCTGGCAAAACAATGTAAACTCACTACGGAATTATATTTCCCAGCGTTGCTCGCTACTCTTCGCGCTCTTTATGAATTGCCAGAGCGATTTTGGTCCCCTGAGCGGCCCTTATACCATAAAATTGAATGTTGATCCTCCCAACTCCGGAACTATTTTATTCAATACAAACCTGATTACCACCTTCGGTTGGCAGGGCACCTATTTGGGCGGTCCTCCCCAAACCCTGAAAGCAAATGCCAATACGGGTTATGTGTTTTCGCACTGGGAAAATTTTGCCACACAGAATGTCATCCAGCCCGATACCACGGATACCCTGGTAACGGTTGTGCTTGCAGCATCTGATAGTATTGTTGCACATTTTACTTTAACGAATCCGCCCCCACCACCACCACCTCCGCCAACGCCCATTCCTCCGGCAGGAGTGTTTTTTATTCCTTCGGCTTTCTCTCCCAACGGGGACGGCAGCAACGATTACTTCCAGGTATTCGGTGGCGATGTGCGTGAGTTCCACCTGGTAATTTACAACCGCTGGGGTGAAAAAATCTTTGAGACCAAAGACCAGTCGAAGGGCTGGGATGGAAATTTTAAAGGTCAACCCATGAACACGGGCGTATATGCCTATCAGATTCAGGTGACCTTTGGTAACGGGGAAAAAATGGTGAAGAGCGGAAACCTGGCGCTCGTGAGGTAAAATCTGAGATGATGAAAAAGTTTTTTGTAAGCGCTTTTGTTTTCGGGTTGTTTTCGGTGGGAACCGGACAAGACATCCATTTCTCGCAGTTTCGCAATACCCCTTTGTTTGTTAATCCTGCCTATTGCGGCGATTACCCGGGTAAGATGCGGGGCATAATGAATTACCGTACCCAGTGGACTTCTGCGGGGGCCCCATTCAAAACGTTCGGAGCCTCATTCGATATGCCGGTGAAACGGGGCAGGGCCAACGGGAATTTATTCGGTGCCGGACTTAGTTTTTATTCTGACCGGGCCGGAGATATTAAACTTACCAATAATCACATTGCCCTTTCGGGATCGGGCATTATCATGCTCAGCCGCCGCTCGAAGCTGGGCAGCGGATTGCAACTTGCGGCCGGACAAAGATCTGCCGATTTCAGCGGTCTGCTCTGGGGTAGCCAATACACCGGAACCGGACAAGGCTACGACCCCAATATTCCTGTACCCGAAAATACTACCAAGCATGCCTACTGGTATCCCGATGCCGGACTGGGTGTTTTTTATGAATACAACAACAGCGAATTTTCTTTTTCCGGAAGGGAAATGTTTTTCATCAATGTGGGTGCCTCCGCTTTCCATGTGAATCAGCCCCGGGCCAGTTTTGTAAGTTCCAATGAAAAACTTCATATGAAAATTGTAGGCCATGTAAACAGCCGCTATGATTTTAAAGGAACTGCCTTCGGCATTCTGCCCTCGGTAATTTACATGATGCAGGGACCGAGCTCGGAATTGAACATTGGTGCCCTTATGCGCTACCGCCTGAATCAGGGAACCAAAATAACAGGATTCAAATCAGAGAATGCCCTTTACTTCGGATTTTATTACCGAAACAAGGATGCCATCATTCCGCAGTTCTTCTTTGAAATGGCAGATTACAGCATTGGCATCTCCTTCGATTATAACATTTCAGGATTCAGTTCATCCACCAACGGTAACGGAGGATTTGAGATTTCGCTCAAATACAACAACCTTACCGATGCGGTGTTTAAACGGGAAGTGTTTGATTAAGGAATCAGGCGGGAGATTCCTGCTTGATTTCGAAAGGAACCTGAATCAGCTTGGCTAATTCCTCGCCGTTTTCTTTCATGTCCTCATCGCCGGGTTCATACAGCCACCTTACCTTTAGGGAAGTGCAGTTGGGCTTCAAAGCCTCTATCTTTTTCAGCATGTCGTACACAAACTTCAGGCTGGTGGAGTTCAGGTAGTCGAAAGAAAATTCAAATACCAGATCCTTCTGGTAATCTTGGCCCTTTTCAGTTTTTAAGAAAAATAAAACCTGGTTATAACTATCAACCCAGTCTAAAACGGGTTGAAAAAATTTCCGGGCATTCTCGGGTCTCGATTCACCTGAAATGCGGAAACTGTCGGTAAAAGGGTCTAAAACTACAGAAGGTGATACTTCGGTTCCCTCTATTTCAAATCTTTCCATAATTGGTCGTATTGCTAATATACAAAACAGAATTGGTTTTATACCAATCCATCTCAAATTTAGGGACAAATATTCCTAATTTTGTAGGAATATGAGGGCCGGAGAACAAATTTTTTTGCGTGCCACCGAACCCGGTGATATTGATTTTCTTTACGACCTCGAGAACGATCCCGGGTTGTGGCGGGTAAGTAATACTTCCGGTCCCTATTCCAGGCATGTGCTGGAAGAATACATTCAGAATTCAGTGCACGATATTTTTGTTACCCGTCAGCAACGCTTTATTATTTGCACCCATAAAAGCAAAACCCCTGTGGGTTGTGTGGACTTATTCGATTTTGAACCCCTGCACCGTCGGGCGGGGATAGGTATTGTTATTACCCATGAGAACCGCGGAAACGGTTTTGCTGCCGAAGCCCTCGACCTCCTCCTGGAACATTGTAAAAAAGTACTCAACCTCTATCAGGTTTATGCCTCGGTGCTGGAAGAAAATGAAGCCGGCAAAACCCTGTTTTTGTCAAGGGGCTTTTCCATGACCGGAACACGGAAAGGCTGGATTCTTTGGGACGGCAATTTTCAGGATGAGTCATTCCTTCAGAAAACCCTGGAGGCATGAAGTCCATTCCCGGTTATTTACGATTTCCTTTTCTGATTTTCCCGGCCGTAGTATGCATCGCCCTTCCGGCACTGCTTAAATCCTGTTCGTCTGCGGGTACCGGTGAGAACCCGATTGCCGAAGGGGTTTATTTAAACCATGCCGATTCTGCCCGTTATGTGGGTATTGAAGTCTGCCGTTCCTGCCATATGGATAAGTTTACCTCCTTTAAAGAAACCGGCATGGGTTTATCCATGGAGCCGGCCAGCTTTCAGAAATCTTCGGCTGATTTTACGAATGCCAAAGTATATGATCCCCATTTCGACCTTTGGTACCGTGCTCATAAAACAGCTACCGATATTTTTATCACCGAATTCCGCCTTTCGGGAAGGGACACCGTACACCGGCGCAGCGAAAAAGTAGATTATATCATCGGCTCGGGTCAGCATACCAACAGCCATCTCTTCAGCTCGAACGGATACCTGTACCAGATGCCCATGACTTATTTTACCCAGGAAGGTAAATGGGATTTGCCTCCGGGCTTTGAAAATGGTGGCAATACACGGTTCTCACGGAAAATAGGATTGGAATGTATCTCCTGCCATAATGCCCATCCCGGATTTGTTGCAGGTTCTGAAAACAAATACCTCTCGGTTCCCACCGGAATAAACTGCGAACGCTGCCACGGACCGGGAAGTATTCATGTGGACCGGATGGGAAAAGGAAAGGAGGTGGATACATCCAAATACATCGACTATTCCATTGTGAACCCCGGTAAATTAAGTGCCGACCTGCAGTTTGATGTCTGTCAACGCTGTCACCTGCAAGGCAATGCCGTCCTGGCCGAGGGAAAATCTTTTACCGACTTCAGGCCGGGAATGAAACTATCGGAGTTTATGACCGTGTTTCTGCCCCGGTATTCCGACTCGGAAGATAAGTTTATCATGGCCTCGCATGCCGACCGTTTGAAAATGAGCAAATGCTTTCTGGAAACAAGCGGCAAAAATACCCAGGCAGATCCTTTGCGGCCCGCGAAAAATACCCTCACCTGCGTGACTTGTCATAACCCGCATGTATCAGTGAAAAAAACCGACAAAGAGCATTTCAATGTGAAGTGTATGTCTTGTCACCCTTCCGGTTCCCACCAAAAAATATGCAGCGGCAGGGAAAAAGAAGGCGATAAAGCCAATTGCATTTCCTGTCATATGCCCCGTTCGGGTTCCATCGATATTCCCCATGTTACGGTGACCGATCATTTCATCCGGTTTCCCATGAAAAAAACCGAAACGGAAAAAATAAAAACCTTTATTTCCCTGCAGGCCGTAAATCATCCCAATCCTTCGGCACTCACCCGTGCCAAAGCCTATATATTCCAATACGAGAAGTTCGAGAAGAATCCGGTTTACCTCGACTCGGCTAAGTATTGGATAGGAAAAGCAGGCGGAGAAAAAGTTACGGCACTTAAAGTGCATCTGGGTTTTATTGAGAAAGACTGGAAAGCCATCAGCACCCTGGTGGAGAAAGAAGGAGAAAAAATTTTCCTGCTTTCTTATGTAACCGACAAATCATTGGACAATGCCCATGCATGGACAGGCTACAGGGTGGGGGAGGCTTATGTGAACCTCGGAAATCCCGTGAAGGCAATTCCTTTTTTAGCCAAAGCCCATGAGCTGGCGCCTCATCATCCCGATTTTCTGTTGAAATATGCCAATGCCCTTTTTGCCACCGGAAAAAGAGATGAGGCTCACAAATTCTACGAAAAACTGGTAGGGATGGAACCCTCCTTTGCCCCCGGATGGTGCAATGCAGGATTCTCTTTCCTGGCCAGGGGCGATGCCGCAACAGCGGAAAAATATTATCTTAAGGCTTTGCAACTCGACCCCGATTACGAACAGGTGCTGGTAAATTTATGCGGCCTTTATCTGGGCCAAAAGAAAAAGAAGGAATATGAAAAAGTGCGGTTCCACCTGCAGAAAAAATATCCCGGTAACCCGGTCCTGAAACAAATCCCTGAAAAACTTCCGGTGTGAAAAAGAAATTGAAAACCTGGTTTAAGTGGTCATCACTGGTATTGCTTTTGTTGGCAGGGTTTGCCGCGTGGATTGTTTACCAATGGGTATATAAGCCCAATGTGAACCTGAAGGAGAGCCGGTATTTTTACATTGCCACCGGAAGCGATTACGACGAGGTGTTTCACGATTTAAAAGACCAGGCTATAATTTCCGATCCCGTTTCCTTCGACCGGGTAGCACGGAAAAAAGAATATCCCGCCAAGGTAAAGCCCGGGCGATACAAAATAAAACCCGGCATGAGCAATAACGAACTGGTAAACCTGCTCCGCTCCGGATTGCAGGAGCCCGTTTTGGTAACCTTCAATAATATCCGGTTTAAAGACCAGCTGGCCGGCAGGGTTTGCCGTAATCTGGAGGCCGACAGCACCGAATTGTTGCGGTTGATGAACGATTCGGTTTATCTGAAAAAAGAATTCGGGCTTAAGCCCACGAACATCATGAGCCTGTTCATTCCCAACAGCTATGAATTTTACTGGAATACATCGCCGGAACAGTTTCTGAAGCGCATGGCCAAAGAATACAAAGCCTTCTGGACCGAAGAAAGAAAAAAGAAAGCCAAAGAAATCGGACTCTCGCAGACCGAAGTTTCGGTGCTGGCCAGTATTGTGCAATGCGAGCAGCAATATTTCAACGATGAGAAAAAAATAATTGCGGGCTTATACATCAACCGGCTTAAGAAAAACCATCCCCTGGAATCGGATCCCACCCTGATGTTTGCCCACGGGAATTTTTCCATGAAGCGGGTGCTGAATATCCATAAGGAAATAGAATCACCTTATAATACCTATAAAAACAAGGGACTGCCTCCCGGACCCATTACCCTGCCTGAAATATCATCCCTGGATGCCGTTTTGTATTATACCCCCAACAATTATTTTTTTATGTGCGCTAAGGATGATTTCTCCGGAAGGCATTATTTTAGCGTAAATTATTCCGAACACCTTAAATACGCCCGGATGTACCAGAAAGCCCTGGACAAAAGGGGCATAAAGCAATAGAAAAGATATGAGCGAAATTAAATTTGGAACCGACGGATGGCGCGCCATCATAGCCCGTGATTTTACCGAAGCCAATGTGGCCCGTGTATCGGAAGCCGTGGCCCAATGGCTGATTAAAAATGAAAAATCGCCCTCGGTGGTTATCGGTCACGACTGCCGCTTTGCCGGAGAACTTTTTATGGAAGCCGCCGCAAGGGTTTTTGCCTCGAAAGGCATCCGTGTCTTCTATGGGAAAGGTTTTGTTTCAACCCCCATGGTATCCTTGGGTACGAAAGTGATACAGGCCTCTATGGGTATTGTAATTACCGCCAGTCACAACCCGCCCTCTTACAACGGCTATAAGCTGAAAGGTTCTTACGGCGGTCCCTTGCTGCCCGATAAAATTGCCGAGATAGAAGCCCTCATTCCCGCCCAATCTACCCTGCTGGATAAAGCAGAGAGCTTTGAGAAATACGAAAGGGCAGAACTGATAAAAGAAGTGCCCCTGGAAGATATGTATGTAGAGCATGTAGAGAAGAATTTCGATCTGGCCCTCATTCGTAAAAGTGGAATGATACCCGCCTATGATGCCATGTACGGAGCCGGACAAAATGTAGTAAAGCGACTGTTTCCCGATGCCGTACGACTGCATTGCGATTACAACCCTTCCTTTATGGGACAAGCCCCGGAGCCCATTGCACGAAACCTGAGGGAGTTCAGCAGCCTGATAAAGCAAAAAGGAAATATCTCCTGCGGACTCGCAACGGATGGCGATGCCGATAGGATAGGACTCTTCGGACCGGATGGAAATTTTGTGGATTCACACCATATTATTTTACTGCTGATAAAATACCTGGTGGAAGAAAAGAAGATGAAGGGAAAAGTAGTAACGGCATTTTCAGTTACACCCAGGGTAAAGAAAATGTGCGAGCATTTCGGACTGGAATACGAAGTGGTGAAAATCGGATTTAAATATATCGCGGGTATCATGATTTCGGAAGATGTGCTCCTGGGCGGGGAAGAATCCGGAGGTATTGCCATTAAAGGGCATATTCCCGAGCGTGACGGATTGTGGATGGGATTTGTGGTGTGGGAATACATGGCCAGATCAGGAAAGAAGCTCGGCGACCTCATCAACGACCTTTATCAAATTACGGGTCCTTTTGCTTTTGAGCGTTCCGACCTTCACCTTACCGAAGCTGAGAAAAATAAAGTGATTGAAAAATGCCAAAACAATAAGTTCTCCGCTTTCGGTTCCTACAAAGTAGAAAAGGTGGAAACCATTGACGGCTGGAAATATTATTTCGCGAATGACGAGTGGCTGATGATTCGCGCCAGCGGCACCGAGCCCGTATTGCGCACCTATGCCGAATCGTATTCACAGGAGAATGCCTTCAAAATTCTGGAAGCCGCCAAAAAAGAAATGCTTGCCTGAAAAAAAGCATAAGCGAAAGGGGCGGTTTTGTTTCAGGCACAAAGCCAAAACCCTGCTTTTTCTGTTTCTGATTTTCGCTTACACGGGCTTTTCACAGCGCGATACCCTGAGTAAGAACCGCCGGCCTTTAATGGTATTGGGCGCTCAGGTTCTGGGGGTGGGAACCGCATATACAGGTTTGTATTATTCCTGGTACAAACAATACAATACCGGACAATTTGATTTTTTCGACGATTCCGAAGAATGGCTGCAGATGGATAAGGCGGGTCATTTTGTAACCGCATTTCATCTGGCAAGAGCCGGAGCGGGAATGTATCGCTGGGCGGGCAGAAACGAAGAAGATGCCGCCAAGGCCGGGTATTTTTTTTCTATAGCTTTCCTCACCGGGGTGGAGATCATGGATGGCTTCAGCGAAGGATGGGGCTTTTCCATAGCCGATTTCCGCTCCAATGTGGCGGGAGCCTCTTTGTTTTTGTTTCAGGATTATTTCCTGAAGGACAAACCCATCTCCCTGAAATTTTCTTACCATAATTCCCCCTTCGCACAATACCGTCCGGAATTGCTGGGCAGCAGTGGCACAGACCGCTGGCTGAAAGATTATAACGGACAAACCTATTGGCTGGGCCTGAATCTGAAATCCATCATGGGAAGAAATTGCTATATTCCCGAATGGGTTTCCCTGGCTTTCGGTTACGGAGCCGAGGGCATGACGGGAGGGAGCCGGAACCCCGAGAAAAATGCCGCCGGCATGCAGATACCCGTGTTTAAAAGGGAAAGGCAGTTTTATTTTTCGCCCGACATCGATTTATGGAGGATAAAATGGAAAAGCCGGTGGATGGAGAAAATTTGTAATACATTTGGTTTTATTAAGGTTCCCCTTCCTGCCCTGGAATTAAAATCAGGAAAAATGTTTTTCCATCCTTTATATTTTTAAGCATGTGGATTTATCCCGGTCTTAAAGCCCTGATACGGTTCTCACTGAAAACCTATTTCCGCAACATCGTAATATCCGGAAAGGAAAACGAGCCCCGTTCGGGTCCGGTAATTTACCTGGCCAATCATCCCGGAGCTTTGATGGACCCATTGGCCATTGCCTCGCAGGTAAGAACAAAGCTTTCCTTTCTGGGAAAGGCCACGCTGTTCTCGGGTCCCCTGGGCGGAAAAATATTACCCATGCTGGGGATGATACCCGTTTACCGGGCCAAAGACAATCCCGGCGATGTGCACAAGAATAAAGAAACCTTTTTGCGTTGCTACGAGCATCTGGAAAAAGGAAAATCATTTCTGATGTTTCCCGAGGGCATCAGCTATTCGGAAAGGAAAATACAGGACATAAAAACCGGAGCGGCCCGGATTGCCCTGGAGACAGAGAACAGAAACAATTTCAAGCTGGATTTGAAGATACAGTGCATAGGACTCAACTACAGTTCCGCCCACCGTTTCCGCTCCGACCTCTATTTAAAAATGGGAGAGCCGATACCGATAGCAGAGTTTGAAGAGCGGTATAAAAGCGATCCAACAAAAGCCGTTCGCGAGCTGACCCAGAAAATAAAAGAAAGTCTGGAGGCATTAACCATCAGTCTGGACGATGAGGAAACTGAAAAAATAGTTTCGGGCATAGAAGTATTGTACAAAAACCAGGTGATGAAATCTTTGGGCAGTTCCCGGAAGGAGATAGACAAGGAATTTCTCATTTCCCGTCAGATCGCCGAGGCTGTGCGTTGGTTCAGGGAACATGCACCCGAAAGAGTGAAGGCCGTGCAGGAAGATATGGATGAATATTTTTCCATAACGGATAAGCTGGGTTTGAGGCATGGGGTAATAGAGAAGATGGACGGGGTGAAATATCCCTTTTGGATACGGTTGAAGAATTTCATGTATTTCACTTTTGGTTTTCCCTTCTTTTTGCTGGGTTTGTTGGTCAATTACCTACCGTACCGGATTCCCGGTTTGATAGCAGACCGAATGGCCACTGAGATAGAGTGGAAGGGGGGCTTGCAGTTTGCCTTCGGGATTTTGGTATTTCTATTGTATTATACCGGATTGTGTTATGCGGGGGTAAAGCTGGCGGGAAATTACTGGGTGATATTGCCGGTGTTTTTCGGGGCCATGCTCAGCGGATTGTTTGCTTACCGTTACGCCGACAAGCTGGGTCGTTTGCGGGGGCGTTGGAGGACCTTGAGTTTATTTGCACGGGATGCCTCGCTAATTTCCCGTGTAATAGTATTGCGGGAGAGGATATTGGAGGAGATAGAAAGGGGGCATAAGGAGTATGAATCGCGGACAGCCGGTTTGAAAACCGCAGAATAATGATTATTTTAGAAGGATGAAAAAGGGAATACCCGGCATATTGATTTTCGCTTTGTCCTGGCTGGGCTGCGGGAATAATTTGCCTGAGGGTATGGTAGAGATGGGGGGAGAAAACGAAAATTCAAAAACACAAATAAAAAAAGACAGTATGACAGAGGTAATAACCCTGGGAGCCGGATGTTTCTGGTGCGTGGAGGCCATATTTCAGGAAATGAAGGGCGTAAAGAAGGTGGTATCCGGATACAGTGGGGGTAAGATAAAGAACCCTTCGTATAAGGAGGTATGTATGGGAACCACGGGTCATGCCGAGGTGGTGCAGGTGGAGTTTGACCCTTCGGTAGTATCGGTAAAGGACATATTAGAAGTATTCTGGAAGACTCATGACCCTACCACTTTGAACCGGCAGGGGAATGATGTGGGAACCCAGTACCGCAGCGCCGTATTTTACCATACGGAGGAGCAGAAAGCCGTGGCTGAAGACTTAAAAAAGAAATTAGATGCCAGCGGGGCCTGGGACAATCCCATAGTAACCGAAATAGTGCCTTTCGAAACCTTTTACATGGCCGAGAACTACCACCAAGACTATTACAACCTCAACGGCCAGGAGCCTTATTGTCGCTTCGTAATTCAACCCAAGCTAGAAAAATTCCGCAAGGTTTTTGGGGATAAGGTGAAGGAGTAGGGGTGTGTTAAGGGAATTTTATTGGAACTTTAAATTTAATCCGATGGGTTTCAGAATTTACACCTGCCACGGATTTTGAGGCACCTGCAGAAAGGATTGAAGTTATCACTCCAATCTTAGTGTTGCTTTCGCTATTCTGCTCGACCACAATTGCAATATCAAACTCTATTTCTTCCACACGATAAACTTCCCCATTAGATTCAGTCCAATTCTTTCCCCCCGTGGTTTTAGGGTTAATGATGGCAGGAGATTCAAAGTTATTACCTAATTCTTGTTTGGCTTCTTTAATCCCATTGGAAATTTGAACTAATGTGACTTTGATAAATTCAATTAATTCCATTATCTTGGTTTTAAAATTATTTCCCAAAACGCCAAGAAAGCATATAGCCAAAAACTGTCCCAAACATAACTCCAAATGAGCCTTTGTCGATATAGTCGTGATCTACAAGCCATATGAGAGACCCAATTAAAAATACTGCAACAACAAGAGTAATTCCAGTCTCAATAAGATAAGCCCATTTAGTTTGATTCCTAAATAATTTCAGGAGTTCACTAATTTCTTTGTGATTAAGTAAATATTTAACTTTTTCCCAAAATTCTTTTTCACCGTTGGTGGATTTCGTATTTCCGTTGTTCGTTTGTTCTTCCATTTTTCTTTTTTTGTCAAAACCATACCTAAAAGGTTTTGTAGTAGGCTGTAAAGTCGCTTTCTGTTTTAATTTTATGTTCGGTAAATCGTTTTGCTGTTGTTAATGACTTGCTTTATTCAATAACATTGATCGAAAATTAGTTTCCGTAATTTTTGTATCCAAATTGTTGTTTAATAACGTTAAATATTTGTCTGTACGTAGTTTCAATTCTGAAATTGCATGTTCTATTGTGAAGATGTGTTGGCCTTCAGTTCGTAAACTAATAATGGTAGCTAATAGTATATCTAAGTAAGTATGAGAGTTTTCTACAAGGGCTGGAATGAATCTTGGTACACGCCCGGTATGAACAATTAAATTTCTAGTCCTATAAATTCTTTTTAATTGCCATGATATTTTTGTTTTGTGAAGAGTTAGGAATCCTAAAATCCCTTTTCCATCTGAAAAGTATTTGTTGAACAGAAAGAGTCTCCATTTCAATAAAGGATTTGAGTCAAGAATATTGTATAATTCAGCACGCTTATCTTTGTATTTGTCTGTGGTGATAACTAAGCAAATTTTTTCAAATGCATTTTTACCTTCCGAAATGTCACGCAGGAGATTTTTTGTTTCTGAAAAATATTGTCTTGTTAAATCTCTGCTGAAATAATTCAATATTCTTTCAATATAGTCGAACAATAAAAATGGAATTAGCGATGTAATAACTTGGTTGATTTTACTCGTTGCTTTATATCCAACTAGGATTGTTTCAAATGCAATCCAGTTTTGGAGCAATTGATTCTCGGTATTATCATTTTCAACAGACAGCCCATGTAAATCAATCGCGCGATCTACCCTCCTAAAAGATCTCCTTTCAAGATTAAGTAATTTAATTGTTTCATTTAGTTTTCTGGCAGCCTTTGGAGGTGTAAAATCTTTGCTTTTTTTCATTGGTGAAATGGGACTTTTCAATTTCAATGAAAAACCTTCTGAACTAATAATAAAAGCCTCCTCCGACCAATTTGGGTGTTCTTTATGATGAAAGAAAATGAATAGTTTTGAAAGTTTGTTTATGTAGGAGTAGGCTTTCATTTTAGCACTCATTGCGTCATAAGCTTTTAATTCATGTACAAACAAATATAATTCATCACTACCATTTAAGGGAAATTCAGATATGACTTTTTTATCGAGTTCAATCTCAGGGTTTAGTTTTTCTGTAATCGAAATGTTAAATGTTGTTGCCGAATCGGAAATTTCTTTGAAAACTTTTGACCCTTTAAAAATCACCTCATATTGATTTTTTTTGAAACTGAAAAGTTTAAATAATTCTTGAATGTGATAAATGTTATTCACCTTCTTGTGAAAAAAAATATCATTGAATTTCAGATATAAAAAGTGTTGGGAATATCCTTTCTCAATTAATGATGAGATGTAATTTGTAGTAATTTTGTCAATTTTTCTTTTTTCTTTATTTAATGAGATTAATTCGAAAAGTAATTCCTGGGCTTTTATAATATATTTTTCACTTGAAATTTTAAGATGCAATAATTCAACTTTTGTCCTAACGTCCTTTAAGTTATTTTCGTCTGGAAAATGCAGGTACATACTTAAATCCTGCCCAAGTAGTGATTTTGTAATAGGGTCATCCTTGACTTTCCAAATTAACTCTTTTAAAATTGGTTTAATTGCTTGAGGGCTTAAATGTTTTTCTTCGATGTCAATTAAAATCTGTTGAGCTTCAAAGCAAATTGAACTAGGATTTAAAGCTGGGGCTTTAAAAGTATCAAGCGTGTAGTCAAATAAAACTTCTTTTGCCCGTTGAGCAAAGAATAATAAGCATTCCAATTCTTTAGTGTAATTCCAATTTTGTGGTGGCATTCATCTACTCATTTAAGTAAGGTTTGGGGCTTGGTGATAGAATTGGTTTTGGTGCAACACCAAAATCATAATAACGAATAAAAATTAAACTCAATTTCTTTAATTTTCAAGTTTGTTGCCAAGGGGGCTAATGGTTGCTTTTGGCAATAATTTATCCTTTAATAACCGGAACCATAATATTTCGGTCGTAATCAACCATTATTGCATTCATCAAATTTTTAATGGAAGTTGCTCGAGCAATTTTTTTTTCTTCTGCTTTTATGTTCACTTGATTAATCACAATTCCAACAACTACTCCCCCATCTGCAAAAATAGGGCCACCGGAAGAACCGCCTTCTATATCATTTGATTCAAATTCAATTAAAAACTCCATCCTTTCTCTAAGACGATAGTCCTTAGAATACGAGTGGGCCAAACTAAAAGTAATTATATTTCCCTTTGATGGTGTGTAACCACAAATAACCAACCCCCTAGAAACACTTAAGTCCGTGTATCCAGGAAATAGGGGCTGTTCGCATGGATTTTGTTCACTTACAATTTGCAGTAATGCTATATCGCATTCATGGTGAATAGCTATTACCTTTAAGTCTGCCAAATCATTTAATTGATTTGGGAATTTTGCAAACAGATTCATTCGACTTATTCCGTCAACAAGTACGACGTGTGCTGCCGTTACTATCCAGTCGTTTCGCAGAAAAAGAAAACCAGTACCCAATTCTTTTTTTCTTTCATCTTTGTCACATATTAAACAAATTTGATATGCTGTTACCCTAAAAAGCTGATTATTGTCAACTGAGTAAGTAAATTCTTGTCTTTCCATTTTAGCTTCAATGTTATTATCGCCCATTATCCCTATTCCCAACAACACCAAATAATTGAAATACCCGGGACCAACCAAATATAAAAAAATCCCTTAATTATGAAATGCCCTCGAAGTCGAAAATTTTACTCTCTTCGGTCGTAAAATTTTAGCAACATGGCTTGCATGGTATAAAAAATGGGGCCATTCACCCCTTCCGGAGAGTGGGGTTGATGCTTCGGGCCGGGTAGGGGACTGATTTATGAAATATCAAAAAGGGCTGCAAGGGGCTGGGGGCCAAGGGGATTTGGTATGAAGTGGAAAATCCCACTCCCTTCGGTCGTGGATTTAGCCTTCACGCCTTTTGGAGTGAAAGCAAGTTTTAATTACCCCAAATTATGTATGAAGAGCAGCACATAAATCACCGCAAAGAATCCAAAGAGGAGGTTCATGCCGTAGCTGCCGATTTTGAAAATGGTTTGTTGGGGGATTTGGTACATGGGGTAATAGGCAAACTGGGTTGCTACCTTTCCTACCCAGTAGGCTCCGATGAGTCCGGTTAAAGCCAGGGCAAGATGAGTCTGGTTTTTAAGATCGCCCGGGATAAGGATGGCAATAAGCCCAAAAGAGAAGTTTAATCCCTGGATATACCGCCCATAGGTCTTAGCTATCTCCTGGTTGAGAGGCTTGAGCTGCTTTACATCATTATACCAGTCGAAAACCCTGTGCCGTATATATGGATATATTAGGGCCGTAAAAATCTGACCAATGCCTCCGGCAATGATTAACCAGTTCGGGATGTTTATGCTCATGGGTTTATTGGTTTTGGTATTTAATATTTTTTTCGCTTCGGGGCTTTTGTTGTATCAGTGAAAATTAAAGTTTCTGAAATGTAAAGTGACTGATCCTCGTGTCGCTCTAAAAAACATAATGTATTGCCCTTAATCAGATACAATTGGGTGTCGGGTTTGCAGGCTTCAAATTGTTCAGAAATACGGGATTTTCGCTCCTGGGTTGCAATGGCAATTAAAGTGTCTGCTTTAACTTTCCAAAATCCTTTTTCTTCATAGGCATAGGTGCAACTTCGGCTATCGGCCAGGAATGTGCTGTCCTGATATAAAGTAATTGAATGTTGACCCCCGCCCGTTGTTGATGAATAATAGCCGAACTTTATCTTCGCCGGATTGTTATTTAAAGAAACCAAAGAAACTGCGAAAAAAGAAATAAGATATAAAAAAAGATAGAGAGACAAAAATGTAGCAAGGATTAATATTCCTTAAAAAACCTCCGGACTTTCTTTGCATGGGATTCTCTTTCATTTTTTCCTGTAGCAAACATCAACTTCTGTAAAATGGTATTTGCCTACAGGTTTTTTAAGTTTGAATGGATGCGGGTAGGCGATATCAATTTCTTCGGTAATTGGAAAGGGATCCCCGCTGTTTTTTGGCCACCGAATACTCCAGGTCTGTGCCCAAGCTCCATTCGGTTTCTTTTCAAAAAGGACTAATTTGTTTGGCTTGAACTCATATTTCCCCTGATTTACTTCACCGTTCGTTGTCATTTGATATGTCATATCAGCATTGAAATCAATTTCAGACCTGAAACCGGATGTGTCAACCATATCCATGTTGAGTTTTTTGTCTCTGAGGATAATTTTATAACTCTCCCAGGTGCCTACAAAAGGGTTTTGGGCTTTAATTTGAATGCAGGTTGGAAGAAACAATAACAGAAAAACTATCCTTTTCATCTGCGGGGTAGATTATTCATTAAACTGAAACTTAATGGAAGGCGAGGTGTTTTTGGGTTCCTGGTTTCATTCTGTTGCCGGGTTATCTTTTTGCGAATGGTATTCATGCGTAATTATATTTGTTCGTGCTTATTATTTGTAGGTTACTTTATCAAGCTTTCCATTGGAAATTGTGAAATTTAATACCTGGTAACAGTCAACCGGCTTGCCGTCTACAGTTGCGGGTTGCCAGTTTTGTGGCATTCTATTTACGACCGCCAAAACCTGATTTGCATAGGTGGCAAGATCGCCTTTTCCTTTGGTTACAATGGCAAAATTACCGGCCGTGCCCTCACAAGTAACCATAAATCCTATGGAAACCCTGAAAATCAAATCCTTCGCTTTTTCGTCGGTCAATGGATGGGCGGCAAAATATTTTTTCAATTTATTTATTCCATCGGCAAATGTGGGGTTGGCTGATGGTAAGGGAAGTGCTCCGAATTTGTCTTTTAGTAAAAAGTCATCTGCTGAATAAACCGGCTGTGAACAGGCCGCTACCTTAATAATGATGTCGGAAGGAAAAACTGCCACTTTCGGAATGTCGTCCACGGTCTTGAAGGAAAAGCCCATTATGGCTTTGGGTTGCTCAAATGTGGTGGTTAAAAAATAAAGCGTTGTGGTTTCTTTCTTTTGCTCATAAGTTAATACAACCATGATTAATCCATCCTTGTTTTTATAGTTGAATTTCATATCGCCAATATGTATTCTGTCTCCGTCTAATGTTTTTAAACTGTTTAAATAAGCCCCAATGGCTTTGTCGTCGGAGCCCACTTTTACAGGCGAGTTTATTTCAAAGCCATAAGTTTTGTCGGTAGAAACTTCGGTGAGTTTCATGAATCGCTTCTCAAGGTCGAGATACTCCTGGCTAACAGCCCCTGTCGAAAAAGCTGCAAGCAAAAGGGTCGTAGCGAAAATTTGCTTTAATGTTGACATAGGATTTGGTTTTCAGGGGCGGGCTTCAAATAATTTAAGTTATAATGGCCAGCAGGTTCAGGAAGCTGCATTTTTGGCTTCCTGTCCGAAGCGATGCTGGTGCGGTGTACCCGAAGCAAAAGTAAATTTAAGCCTTTTTTATTAAAATTCCCTGTCCTTTGTAATGTACCTGCCCTAAAAGCTTTCGTTCAGTAGATGAACTTGCTCAATTAAAAAATGACGGGTTTCGGTGTCGTTTTCGGTTTGAAGCTGCTTTTTTATTGCTATAAATTTATGACTTGACTGGACAAACTTTTCGGATTGGGTAAGGTTGCCAAGCCAGGTGGTAAAGCCTTCCAGTTCGGGTTGGCCCGCATGATAAAGGAAATGATCGGTAAAATCTGGTGATTCTAAATTGGAACTCTCGTATTTGTTTAGAGGCAGTATGGGTCGCCCGAAAAACTTGTCGATGATATAGGTGTTGGCGCAGAATGTTCTAAAGGCCATTTTCTCTGCCTCTTTTAATTTTTCTGAATAAAAGAGGATAATTGTCCATTCGAATAAAAAATCCGGGTAGCCAATGTCATCGGGAAAGTTTTTGTGAAACCATCTGAAGTAATTGAGGCCTCCCTTGTAGTCGCCAAGTTTGAGGTATAGGGCGGGAGGCAGGTACCGGAGTCCGTTGCTGTCGTCAAAGTATCCTCCATGGAATTTTTTATCAGCCGCCAGGGCGTTCTTTATTTTTTTGGTTTTTTGCCGGAGTTTGTCGGCCTGTTTTTCCGTCATTGTTTCAGGTTAGCTTCACTTTGCGGTTCAGTAATTCAACACTGAAATTTATTTTTGCCTGGAGCGCATCAATAAGCATGTCCAGCCTTAGTTGGTTGTCAAAAGCCTTACGCCTGGGTGTTCCGGGTTTACCGATATATTTGTCGGTAATTTCGGTTAAACTGTAGGTTTTAAATTGTTTCATTTTCAGGAGGAGTTACAATTTCAGTTTACCACTTCAAGTGTGAAAGTATTGCCTTTTCTCAGCACCCTTTTGCGGGATTCCATTATCTCGAAATATGTTTTTTTATTGTATCCCATTATTCGAAGAATGTTTTGTATAATAAATTCCGGGATAGGGTCAATGTGGGTCTGGAAAATTATTGGTCTTCTCAGGTCAGCCCGAGTCCATTTTTCATGACCGCCGTTTATACCAACAAATTTGCATTGGGCTAATTCCAGAAACGACTGAAACTCTGCAATAGAAATATTTCGCAAATGACGTGCGGTCATTATTTTAAACCGCAGCTAATTCAACCTTTTTATTAACTAATTCCACCCCGGGTTTATCGAATACATCCCTGAAGGTTTCATTTTCCTCAAGTAATTCGGTCATGCTGGGGGCAATCATTTTCTTTTTTTTCCGGTTGATGGTCCAACCCAGATGTTCCAGTTCCTCAAATAAGGTATTTTTATTAGAGGTGTATTTTACAAACTCAAAAAATGCAGTCTCGAAGGACTTTATTGCTTCTGTTTTGTTTTTGCCATATCCCGATAGGTCAAGGGCGGGAGAATAAGCGTAATAAATACCCTTATCGTCATTCCAGGTAAATACCCCGACATTGACATTGTGTTCAGTACTTTTATCGCGATATTTTGCAGAAAATTTATTTAAGCCCATTTGCTTAATTTTTGTTTTGCAAAAGTAAAAATTTAATATGAAAAGGCGTAGTTTTTACTACCCACTAATATACGAAAAATAGCCGGAATTATAACCCTGGAGGTCCCGGAATGTCATGTTTATGTGGGTTTTAAGGTATGAAGCAGAAATTTCCCCTCATTGCATTCGTGTAAATTGCGCTTTATATCTCAGGTACAGAATAGAATTATTGTCCCGGATAGTCTGTTCTCAGGATTTTAAACTCCGTCCTTCGGTTTATACTGTGTGCCTTTTCGATTTCCTCTTTGTTTTGTAGCTTTTCTATTTCGCTGTGGGGGATGAGGGGTTTTGTGGCGTTATAACCTTTGGGAAGCAGGCGATCGGGTGGGAGGCCTTTGGAGATTAAGTAATCGGCTATAGCCCTGGCTCTTTTGCACGAAAGGCAGGAGGAGTACTTGTCTGACCACCGGGTATCGGTATGGTTGCCTACTTCGATGACCAGGGTTTTGTGTTTTACCAAAAACTCCGCCAGGCTATCGAGACAGGGGATGGCTTCGGGTTTTAAGGTGGCTTTGTTGTACTCGAACAAAATCTGCCTCGGCGGAAATACATACCCCGCCTTTAAATTGGAATCGGGTATTTCATTCAGCTGCCCCAGGGCCAGGAAGGGTAAGAAAAATAAGAGGAGGAGGAGGGGCATGGGGTTAGTATAAAACTTTAACAAACAAACCTTCTACGCTCAAATGAACGGTTTCATCATCCCTAAGTACAATGGGCTGGTGGTTCATACTGCTTTTTGGCAACAAAACAATTTCTTCATGCTTCCATCCTTCCTCTGTTGTGATTTTTTTGCTGAAATATTCCTTTATTGTAAAATTTGAGCCCGTGTCGGGATCAATGCGATCGGTTAAATTAACCAAAACAATTTTCCCGTTTCTTGATCCACCATAGTACTTTTTAAATAGGCAGATGGACCCATTGGGGATTATTTTATTCATGGATTCGCCAATAACCTCGCAGGCAAAGTAATCTTCCTTATTCGGGATTTCATTTTCCAATTCGATGTATTTAATATCCTCAACCTTCTGTTGTTTGGAAAACGATCCGGCGGCTACTTTTAAATCATACAGAGGAATTGTTTTTTCTGTTGGCTTGTCCAATATCCTGAGTTCAGATTTGCCATTTCTTTCAACACCCCGAGGTAAATACTGCGATAAGTATTTCCGCAGGTTTTCATTACACGCGTAAACATAAGCTCCTTTAATTCCACGAAGCAAAATAGTCTTATAAATATTTAAGATAAAATCTTTAAGAACAGCTTCATCCTTTATAGTGCTTTTTCCGGCCTTATCCTTGTACCTGTCTTTATGAACTACCAGGCATTGGTTGTCAAAATCGTAATCCAGTTCAGGTCCAATTATGACGCCTGTATAGTTCAGGTCATAACCCTGAGTGGTGTGGATGCACCCGACTTCATTATTTAGTCCGGGAGCATTGACCCAATCTATAGCTTTAGAATTCCACCTTAATTTCACATTGCCAATTTCGATGTCAAATTTCTTTTTGTCTTTCTTTGATTTCCATTCCCATGCATAACCAGCTACCAACCTTGAAAGACCCCCCTCGTTTTCCCTTTCCTGAATTTTTTTTACAAGATCGGCCAAGTCGTCAAAAAGTTGAAGTTCATAGTCCAGGGACTGAAAGGGTTTCAATTTCTTTAAATCGGAATCAATTAAATTATGAATGAAATTAACAAAGTTGCTTCCACCTCTGCATCGAAACTGAGTTTTTAAAGTTTCAACCTGAGTTGAAGCATCCCTTTCTAAATTAGCGTACCTTTCCCGGGGGGCATCAGAAGGTTTAATTGATTGATATCGATCATAAAATATTAAACATTTTTTTGACTGTTTTAGTACCCAGTCGAGCTCCGAAGCTTTTGTTTTATCAAAACCAAGTTTTTTACAAGTATTGTCGAATGGTTTGAAATAGGGGCCAAGATTTACCCTTTGTCTTAATCGGTGACCTTCATCAACAATTATTAGGTCGTATTTCTGCTTTCCAAGTTCTGACGGTCCAATGACCATTCGTGGTGATAATCCCTTAATATTTTTGAAAACTTTAGAAATAGTTTTCCTAAAGGAGGCCATTGGAATGACCAAGGCCATAGAAAGGTTTTGGTACTTTTTCTTGACTAGTTCAACGAGCTTAACTAATTCCTCATCTTCCTCCTCGAAATCTGAGAAATTAAAATCTGAAAGCTCTGTTTTTAATAGTTTAAAGATAAATATTGCTAAGATTGACTTTCCCGTTCCCGCTCCTCCCTGGATTAAGGTGGTTTTTGCCTTGCCGTCTAATAGGCATTTTAAAATTAATTTTAATCCATATACCTGTTCCCTTGACAAAGATTTGTAAGGCGAGTACTTGAACAGATCAGAATTATCAATATGTTCCAATGAATGCCTTGCAATCCCAAGCTTTCTTAGTTCATCCCAGATGTCCTTGAAAATATCCCAATAAATTTCTTTTTGCTGGTAGTACCGATGATTAGAAATTCCAAGGTTTGCGTTTTGGAGTTTAAATTGACCATCAGCAGAAATGTAGCGTATCAAATAAGATTCAAGATCAAGGGCGGCAGATTTATTAAATAATCCGCTTAGGAATATATGAACGGAGGAGTTTTTTTGCTTCTGAATATTCTTTGAATGAGCTGCAAGGCGGTAAATAACATCTGTGGTTTCGCCAACATAAGCGTCTTTAGATTTGTCGTTATTTAGGAAATAAACAAGTGGCCAGGATAAGTAGTCCCTGTGATTTTTTTTAATTTCTGCCTCAATATTTGAGTCGAAGGGGTAGTGGTGAATTGAGAAATTACGATTCATTTACAATTCGTTATACTTGTTGGATTTCCCTTTTGCTTTTTCAACTGGATATTTTTCAGAATTTTTTTTGATTTTTTCTTCAATTAATTGGAACGGGTTGAGTTTGTGCTTTTCGGCAAGAAGAAAAGCAAATGACAGAATATCGGCCAATTCGTCTTTTAGTTTTCCAATATTAACTTCTTCAGTATGAGGTTTTTCTTTCCAAAGGAATAGCTCATTCAACTCTGCTGCTTCAATTGAAATGGCTAAAGCTAAGTTTTTCGAATCGTGAAATTGCTCCCAATCTCTATCGTCTCTAAACTTTTTAAGTTGGGTGATAATTTTTTCATACTCTTTATCCATGGAAGAATAAGATTAATTTTTATTCGACAAATTTCTTTTCTTCCTCTAAAATACAAACATCTTACAGAAGTAGAATCGTTTTTTCTGCATTCCTGTAGTGCCTGTGAGTGGCTTGAAAGAGGAGTTTTTAGGGGCATATTTGAAAACATTCAATCCTTAAATTAGGGTTTCAGGCTATTAGGGCGGGTAAAATCCAGAAATTCAAAATGAAAAACAAGGCCAGATTATTTTTTCACCCCCTTAACCTCCCTATACAATCCCTGACAAACCTTCTCCATGGCTTCAAAAGCTTTCGGGTCGGGCTTGGGGGAGCGGGCGAGGGAGGTAAGGCTGGTAACTGCGTTGAAGAGCTCTTCGTTTTTCTGTTTTGCTATGCGCTCAAGTGGCAACACCTTATTGCTGCCTGCCTGTGTTTGGGATACTATTACCTCTTCGGTGTTAGGGTCTATGGCAAAAAGTAAGGTCTTTTTCATGCGCTTAAAATTTCTTTTTCCTAATGTAAATGACAACGCCCGTTGGCATTCGAGGTTTTGTTTTTACACCGTGTTCCTTTTTTTGTTGTGCCTAAGCATTGGCTTGCTGTACCCGTGCTTGTTTTGGGTTTCGGGCTCAGTTCTTTTTTGTCGCAACAATCGCTTCCCACTTTTTTATTGTGTGCCTTGCAATAACAACCGTTGGATTTGCTGCGGTTGCATTTCTGGCAAAGGAGCTGGATGTTGGATGCCTCGCTGCTGCCCCCGCAGGAATAGGGGACGATGTGATCGTATTCGAGCTGGTTAAAACTACCGCAGCACTGGCACATACCCCCGTCGCGGGTAAAGACTATTTTTTTGGTGGTTTCCGAAATGTACCTGCTTTGGGAAAAGGAAAAAAAGCCCAGGAAAAGAAAAGGAAGTAAAAAGAAAAGTTTTTTCATGCTGGTTTCTTTTCCGGTTTGTCCGGCCTTTTGTCGGCTCTCAAATTTACTGAGAAAAGGCTTAATTGGCAAAAGGGGAGGGAGGGGGGGCCCTGAGCTTGTCGAAAGGTGGTCCCTGAGCTTGTCGAAAGGTGGTCCCTGAGCTTGTCGAAGGGACGGTTCTTGCCCCCTGATCGTTTCGACAGGCTCAACGACCCATTTCGATTCCTGAGCTTGTCGAAAGGTGGTCCCTGAGCTTGTCGAAAGGTGGTCCCTGAGCTTGTCGAAGGGACATTGGTTGCGCCACCTTGGTCGTTTCGACAG
>CALEYQ010000052.1 GCA_937924855.1 uncultured Bacteroidota bacterium
TTAAGTTTTTCGGCAAGCCACAAAAACTCAGATAAAAAACCTGCGGTTGGCTTTTCAACAGCAAGGTCGATAAGAGATCCATCGGGGTTGATTTTTTTTTCAATTTGTCCGATCATCAGCATTTGCGGTGATGGGGTTCCAAACAAACCAAGAATAAATTGCTGCAGGTGTAAAGCAGCCCGCATACCTCCCAAAGCTCCTGTAGATGCCGTTGCAATTCCGAACGCTTTCCGGTGATAGGTCGATTTGGGGAACTGATCCAATACCATGTTCATGGCCGGTGAAAACATGCCGTTGTATTCGGGGGTGACCAAAATAAAAGCCCTGGATTGGTTAAGAGTACGGTAAAGGGGCCGGAATTTTTCAGGGGTCTTTTCTTCGGTTTCCCATACGTTTTGAAGATAGCCGGTATTCCAGTCGCGAAGATCAATCAACGAAACTTCGTGCGTGGTGTTTTTTTCCAATTCTGCTTTCAGGAACCGGGCCGCCCTAATGGTAAGACTTTCCTGTCTGGGACTGGCCGAAATAACGGCAATTTTAAGATTCATATGCCCAAATATACCGGATTCAACATAATATTGAGTTATTTGCCTTTATTCCTTGGATTTTTTGGCTTAAATTTGATAAGCAAAAACTCCCCCATGAAATCAATCCTCCTTCTTTTTTTATCGGTGAGCCTGGTTTTGTTAACCGCCTGTTCAGGTTCTGCTGAGTCTTCAGGTTCCTCAGTGACCGATAAATCCGAAACCGCAACTTCATGGTATCAATGTCCCATGAAATGTGAGGGCGACAGTATCCATGCCCATGACGGAAACTGCTCCGTTTGCGGAATGAAACTGGAAAAGGTTAACGAAAAATAGATTTTATGTTCGAGTTTCGTTACGAAATGTACCTGAGGGGAATTGGGACGGAACGGCTTTTTTCCCGCCTCTTAACTCCTATGGACAAGCATATCTGGTTCCGGTTTTTTGAATCGGAGGAGGCAACCCGCTATCTGGTAAATCCCAAAAATAATCAGGGACCATCCGAAAGGGCAGGCCTTTGGATTGAGAAGCAACTTGAGCGATATAAAAAGGGCGAGTTCGGTGTTCAGGCCCTTATCCATAACGAAACCCAGGAGTTTGTCGGACAATGCGGGCTTTTGCTGCAGGAAGTGGATGGAAAGGAAGAGCTTGAAGTAGGGTACCACATTATGCCTAAATTCTGGAATATGGGATATGCCACAGAAGCTGCGAAAGGATTTGTTGAGTTCAACCGGGTTCATCATTTTTCCGATTCCCTTATCTCCCTGATTCATATTAATAATTACGCCTCCCAGAAAGTGGCCGAAAAATGCGGCATGGAATTCGAGAAACTTACCGTTTGGAGGGGACTTAATGTTCTCGTTTACCGGCTGAAACAGTTCTGAAAATGCTACGCACTTCGGGTATTGATCATCTAAACCTTCAGGTAATAAAACTATCGGAATCGGTGGAATTTTATTCCCGGCTTTTTGGATTTAAAATTTTAAAAGAAGAAAGGGAATACGATGGAGCCAACATCGGGAACGATCGGGTAAAGCTATGTTTGTATGAAGATCCTGATTTTAAAGGCTACAAAAAAAATGGGATGAACCATTTCTGCCTTCACGTAGAAAATTTTGATGAAATATTGGAGGCTTGTAAAAAGCAAGGTGTGAAAGTTAACTACGGTGGAATTGTGCCCTGGGAAAAATCTGATTCCGTTTACATTGAAGATCCTAACGGTTATGAAATTGAACTTTCCCGTGTTTGGGGAGGCGGTTTGGGAATCAAAAAAACCTGAAAAAATTAACGGAACAAGGTTACATCCCCGCTAACCTTTATGATTTCATCACCCATGGTTAATACCTCCAGCACCCAAACATAAACCCCGCCGGGCTGGTCAATGCCTTTGTAGGTTCCGTCCCAACCTACAGATTGATCCATGGATCGGAATATTTCATTCCCCCAGTTATTGTAAACACGGAAATTAAGACGCTTAAAGGGGCCCCCTTTCACATATAATATATCATTGGTGCCATCGCCGTTAGGCGTAAATCCTGTCGGAACCGAGGGGCCGGTATAGGTGGTTTCCGGACAGTTTTGGATGGTTACAGTAACCGTATCGCTAAGCAGACAACCGTTGGCATCAGTTCCGGTCAGGGTATAAGTGGTTGTTGAACTTGGATTAGCAATGGGGTTGGGACATGTTGTACATGATAGTCCGTTGGCAGGCGACCAGGAATAATTTGTTCCTCCGCTGGCAGAAAGCTGGGTTCCGTTTCCTCCTTTGCAAATAGTGGAAGCCGGACCTGCATTTATTCCATTGGTGAAATAAATAAATACAATTACTGAGTCCTGACCGGTACACCCGTTAGTATCGGTTACCGTTACGGTATATGTAGTTGTTGTTCCGGGCGAGGCCCAGGGGTTAGGGCAGGTGGTGCAACTCAATCCGTTTGCAGGAGCCCAGCTATAAGTTATTCCTGTAGCAGAAACTGCATTTAACTGGGTGCTGTCTGCCGGACAAATTATTGCCCCCAATCCTGCATTTACATTCGGAACGGGATTGACGGTTACCGCTACCGTATCGGTATTTGAACATCCGCTGGCATCGGTGCCGGTTACATAATAAATAATATTTCCTGAAGGACTTGCCGAAACTACCGAACCTGTTGTGGCGCTGAGTCCGGTTGAGGGTGTCCAGGTGTAGGTTACAGCACCCGTTGCTGTGAGCACTACGGAAGAGCCGGAGCACACGGATGCTGGAGCAGGATTAACCTGAACATTGAGTGTGGTGTTCACAAAAACAGTTACCGTGTCGGTTCCGTTACACATCCAATTGGTTGTTGTTACGGTATAAATGGTGGTAGTAGTGGGGCAGGCAATGGGATTGGCAGCAGTTGGGTTACTCAAGCCTGTGGCTGGCGACCACTGATATGTAGAACCTGTGGGAGCCGTAGGGTTTCCTCCCAGATTAACGCATCCGCTGGTACAAATGGTGAATGGACCTCCGGCGTTTGTGGGTACAATGGAATTAACCGTAATGGTAACGGTGTCGCGGTTCACACAGCCATTAATATCAGTTACCGTAAGTGTGTATGTGGTGGTAGCCGAAGGAAAAGCAATGGGATTCTGAAGGGTGTTTCCACTCAGTGAAACGGAAGGTGACCAGAGGTAAGTACCAATGCCAGTTCCGAAAATCTGGGTTGTGTCGCCCGGGCAAAGCCAGTGTGATGTGTCGGCGGAAACTACCGGAAGTGGATTTACTATTATGGTAATGGTAGAGGTGGCAGAACATCCATTGCTTCCGGTTCCTGTTATTGTATAGGTGGTACTTGTTGTTGGGAACGCACTAACGGTTGATCCTGTGGTTGCACTGAGTCCTGTTCCCGGTTGCCATGAGTAATTTATAGCCCCGCCTGCTGAAATCAGGGTTGTGTCATTAAAGCAAATTACCGAAGGTGCGGCATTTAAAGAAAGTACAGGGAGTGCATTTACCGTAACTGTTACGGATGTGGTATTTGAGCACCCATTGACATCGGTTCCTGTAATGGTGTAAGTTGTTGTGGAGGTTGGAAAGGCAAACACACTTGATCCGCTTCCCGAACTCAAACTGCCGGCAGGTGACCAGGAATATGTGTTTCCTCCGCTGGCCGTCAGCAAAACGGAGTCGCCGTTGCAAATGTTGCCCGGGTTGGGACTAACCAGAATATCAGGCAGGCTGTTTACCGTTACCGTTATTGTGCTGCTCGAAGTACAACCGTTGCCATCGGTTCCGGTAATAGTGTAAGTCGTAGTTGCGGTTGGATTTGCAGTAACACTACTTCCGGTAGTTGCACTTAAACCGGTTCCGGGAGACCAGATATAGTTTGAGGCACCTCCTGCAGTGAGCAGGATGTTGCCGCCGCTGCAGATAACAGGAGCGGCAGGGTTTACGGTAAGAACCGGATTAGGATTTACCACAACAATAATACTCTGGGTTCCGGTACAACCGTTTCCATCAGTTCCCGTCACGGTATAAACGGTGTTGGTAGTAGGGGAAGCCGTAACTGTGCTGCCCGTAGTACTGCTGAGTCCGGTTCCGGGTTGCCAGGTATAACTTATTCCACCACCCGCAGTAAGACTTACATTTCCATTGAGGCAGAGGGTTGCGGAAGCGGGTGAAAGTGTAATTGTGGGTTGAGGGTTTACGGTAACCGTAATGCTTGCTGTGTTCACACATCCATTCCCATTGGTACCGGTTATTGTATATGTGGTGGTAATTGTTGGATTGGCAGAAACGGTAAAACCGGTAGTGGCACTCAACCCTGAAGCGGGGCTCCATGTATATGTTGATGCTCCCGAAGCTGAAATAATAATATTTGATCCATTGCAAATAGTAGCAGGATTAGGATTAACCGCAATTACAGGGAGTGGATTAACCGTAACAGTTACAGTTGCAGTATTAGTGCAGCCATTTCCATCCGTTCCGGTAATGGTGTAAGTTGTAGTGGAAGTTGGATTTGCCGAAACCGTTGTACCTGTGGTTGCACTCAATCCCGAAGAGGGTGCCCATGTGTATGTTACGCCACCATTTGCAGAGATGCTAACCGAATTACCAATACAGACGGATGGGTTGGAGGGGCTGGAAGAAATAACGGGAAGGGGATTTACGGTTACCAGAATGGTTTGCGTCCGGGTGCATCCATTTCCATCGGTTCCCGTTACGGTATAGGTAGTAGTGCTTGTTGGTCCGGCTGTTACGGAAGTACCTGTTGTGGCACTCAAGCCTGTGGCCGGCGACCATGTGTATGTTCCGGCTCCCGAAGCCGTAATTACCACCGGGTTCCCCAAACAAATAACAGCCGAAGCAGGACTCAAGGTAACCGTTGGCAGAGGATTTACGGTAACGGTTACGGTTTGTGTATTGGTGCAGCCGTTTATTCCGGTTCCGGTAATAGTATAAGTAGTGGTTGCGGTGGGTCCGGCCGTGACGCTGGAGCCGGTTGTTGCGCTGAGTCCGGTTCCCGGAGTCCAGGTATAAATTGTAGCCCCTCCGGTGGTAATTATGGTATTGCTACCGGAACAAATAACCGGGTTAGCCGGATTTGTAGTAAGGGTAGGAAGCGGATTTACGGTTAGGGTGAAGGTGTAAGTATTGGAACAACCATTTCCATCGGTACCGGTAACCGTATAGGTTGTTGTGGTTGTGGGACCTGCCGTAACGGGACTTCCCGTGGTTGCACTTAAGCCTGTTCCGGGCGACCATGTGTAAGAAATGCCTCCACTGGCGGAAACAGAAATATTATTTCCGAAGCAGATACTCGCAAAAGGGGGTGAAGTAGAAATAACAGGCAATGCATTTACCGTTACGGAAATTGTGGATGTGTTGGTACATCCGTTTCCATCAGTGCCGGTAATAGTATAGGTAATGCTTGTGGTTGGTGATGCAGTAACCGTTGCACCGGTTGTGGCACTTAATCCGGTTCCGGGACTCCAGGTATAGGAGATTCCTCCCGAGGCAGACAGAAGAGCCGAGCCACCTGTGCAAAAAGTAACACTGGAGGGAGATGAGGTTATGGTAGGTAATGGGTTAATACTTACAGAAACTGTGTTGGTGTTTATACAACCTGCCCCACTTGTTCCGGTTACGGTATAGGTGGTAGCGGAGGAAGGACTGGCGGTTACGGTGGAGCCTGTAGTTGCACTTAAACCGGTTCCGGGCGACCAGGAATACGTACTGGCTCCTGAGGCAGTAATAATCACGTTGCCATTGGCGCAAAGACTGGCAGGCGATGGAGTAATGCTCACCGTTGGCAAGGGGTTAACAGTAACCGTAATGGTTAGGGTATTAATACATCCGTTTCCATCGGTTCCGGTTACGGAATAGGTGGTTGTATTAGTTGGATTGGCGGACACGGATGATCCGGTGGTTGCACTGAGTCCTGTTGCAGGAGACCAGGTGTAGGTTGAGGCACCGGAAACATTTATTCCGATGGAATTTCCAATGCAAATGGAGGGGTTGGCAGGAATGGAACTTAAAACGGGAAGAGGGTTAATGGTAACCGTAAATGTTGCGGTGTTCGTGCAGCCATTTCCATCCGTTCCTGTAACCGTATAAATGGTTGTCGTGGTGGGTGAGGCAGTAACGGAGGAGCCGGTTGTGGAACTTAGACCTGTACCCGGCGACCAGGAATATGAAACTCCGCCACCTGCAGTTAAAATTACTGAGCCTCCTGAACAGAGAGTGGAAGTGGCCGGACTTGAAGTTATGGTGGGCAATGGGTTAATGTTTACGGTAACGGTAGTAGTGCTTACGCACCCCGGTGCCGAAGTTCCGGTTACGGTGTAAGTCGTGGCTGATCCGGGGTTTGCGGTAACAGTGCTTCCCGTAGTAGCGCTCAATCCTGTTCCCGGCGACCATGAATAAGCAGATGCGCCAGATGCGGTAAGGATTACCGAGCCATTGGCACAAATAAGAGGTGCCGGGGGGCTTATGGTTACGGTGGGAACCGGGTTTACAATAACCGAAAGTGTTTGCGAATTGGTACAACCATTTCCATCGGTTCCAACAATGGTATAGGTAGTGGTAATGGTAGGATTAGCTGTAACCGACGATCCTGTAGTAGCACTCAATCCACCTGCGGGTGTCCATGAATAAGTGTTTGCGCCGGAGGCCGTGAGGACAACGGAGCCATTAACACAAATATTTGCGGGGGAAGGATTGCCCGTAATAACCGGAAGGGGATTAACCGTTACGGTAAGTGTTTGCGTGTTGGTACATCCTTGTCCGCTGGTTCCATTAATAGTATAAGTTGTAGTTGTCGTTGGGTTCGCAGTTACATTAGCTCCTGTGGTAGCGCTCAATCCTGTACCCGGCGACCATGTATAGAAGCTGGCACCCGATACGGAAATGGGAATTGAACCACCGCTGCAAATGGATGCAGGATTTGGATTAGGAACAATAACCGGAAGCGGATTTACCGTTACCGTTGTGGAAGTAGTATGGGTACATCCCAGATTATTGGTTGTAACTACAGTAATGGAGTACGTGCCCGGAGTATTGCCCCATTGGACGCCAATTGCATTTGTGTTTCCACCGCTGGTTTGGGTTCCACCGGTTATGGTCCATTGATAGGTTGCTCCCGGAATATTGGATACGGAATAATTTGCGGCAGCTCCCGGGCACACACTGGTGGGACCAATAATTGATCCAGGTCCTGCAAAAGGAATAACCTGAATGGTGAAAACCATGTTTGTAGTTCGGGGCGGACAACCATTATCGGTGGCCTGGACGACAAAAACATAATTGCCCCCCTGCGAGCAGGTTGTATTCCAGCAAAACTGCGAAGTAACGGTTCCTAAACCGCAGGCCGAAGGTAATGTAGCCGGCGGATTGGTAGGAGGGTTCTGAAAAATGGGTCCGGTGGCGGAAAGGCAAATGGTATCGGTAGGTGCATCGTTAAAGGTAATTGGGAAGCAAAGTGTAGCGCCGGCATTAACGGTATAGCTGGTTTGAGTATTTGAGGCCGGAACGGGTGAGTTGTTGGGCGGACAGGCAATAACAATTATCTGAATGTCGAGGCGGGAGATGCCAATGAGTTGATTGTTTCTGAATTCACGCACTTCCACCGCCACTACATAAAACCCCTGAAGGGGTGCATAGTAAGTTGACAGACCGGTGAAAGCATTTACCTGAGCCACGCCGCCGGGACCAAAAGGTTGTGCTGCGGAATAGGTGGGTGCATAAACACAGGGAGGAATAGGAAAATTGTAAGTAGGATTCGGGTAAGCATTATACCCCTGAAGGGCGGAAACGAGGGAATAAGTTAATACATCGTTGTCGGGGTCGAATGCGGTGTTAAGTATGCTGGTTGTGTCGCCGGCACAGATGTAAGGAACCGGATCGAGGGCGAAAGTGGGAGTGGAATTTTGAATAAAAGTGGGAGGGATGAAGGCATAATAGGTCATGTTCTGACCTCCGGGATTATTCAGATTATCAATATTGTTATTTCGGCAACAATTTGTATAAAAAAGGTGGTACCCGGAATTGCTTTGGTCAAGTTCAATAATGTCGGAATAGAAATGTTTTTCAACACAAACATTGGGAACAAATGCGCAGTTGGTTGACCCGGGCAGGGGAATGACTCCGAAGTTTAATCTGGGAAGGGTAAATGTTCCGTAAAAGGTTTCGTTAGGACCGGGTACTTCGTTGTAAACTGCCACTTGTGCCGATGTTGGCATGGGGGCAGTGTTTCCGGTGCAATAACGGTACATGGTAAGATCGATGGCATAGCGGTACTTTCCGGTGGCAGCATTAAACCCGAGGTAGCGGTAACCCAGGTTCCCGCCCATAAAATGCGTGGCCATGGAAGAAAAACTTCCCAGCAGGAATGAAAAAAGGAAGATGATCCGGAAGTATCTCACCTATTACTGAATGATAAGTTTTTTTGTGATCGGGGAAAATCCATCCGCTGAAATTCTAATAAAATAAATGCCCGGACTCATTTGCTCTGTTGATATGGCGGTGGTCATGTTGCCGGAATTCCCATTTTTCAAACAGGAGCCGGAAATATTGAAAATGCTCCAGGAGAAATTACCCGGAAAAGTTTCACCGGAGAATTCGAGGAAAAACGCTCCGTCTCCAACAGGGTTGGGATAAAGATTGAAATTTCCATCATCGGAAGAAGAAACAGGGGTTGTTGTGTTGACAATAACCGTATAATCTTCAACCTGTCCGTTAATCATGTTAGTGCAGGAACCGGGATTGCTTCCGCTGTAATCAGATGCTACCCTCATGCGCAATGGCGTAAAAGCAACCGCGGATCCGGGAACCACAACATTGGCGGTTGGGTTGTAACTGTTATTCGAACTCAGAACCAGTTCTGAGGCACTGAAAGCACCGTCGTTGTTCCAGTCGATCCAAACCCGGGTGTCCTGAGGGTTTAGCGTTCCGGTGGTGATGGTGAGTGGATAAGATTGTAAAGCGTTAACGGTTGTTCTTTGCGGACAGGTAAAATCCTGATATCCTTCAGCGGCACTACCTGTTGAGTGATTAATAGTGTTGAACTGTACATTATAAATTCCGTACTGACAACAATAGGAAAAGGTTTGGGGCGTGCATGAAGGAGCTATGGGAAGGGCATTCAGAATAACAGTAATATAATTGTTTTGAATTTGGGTGTTTGAACCATTGGCATTGGATACGGTTAGGGTAACGGTATAGGTGCCACTGTTTGTATAGCTATGCGTGGGATTTTGCAAAAATGAAGTGTTGAGATCGCCGAAATCCCAAAGCCACGATGTTGGGAGGTTGTAGGAGAGATCGGTAAAGGAAACATTTCCGTCACAACTTACGACGGGATTTGCAAAAAAGTTGGCTACCGGAGCCTGGTTGTTGGGGATAACCACAATGGCATAATCTTCAATTTGTCCGGCTTCCACATTGGTGCAAGGGGATGGCGCAGCGTAAAGATCATGATTTGCTGAAACCCGGATTCTAAGCGGGGTATTCAGGGTAGCATTAGAAGGAACATAAACCAACCCACTGGTTAAATAAGTGCTATTACCCTGGAGTGCAAGTTCTGCGGTGGAATTAAAAACCCCGTCGTTATTCCAGTCAATCCACACTCTTACATTATGGGGGGCAGGCGAAGGGGTTGTTACAGACATGTTATAGGCTCCGCCCAGCAAAACCGTGTCGCGTGCACAGCTATAATCTTTATATCCTCCTTCCTGCTGGGAATTTCCGGTGGTATTATTAATGTTTTGGAAGGAAAAATTGGTAATTCCAAATCCGAAGTTTGGGTTTTGAGTAGTTACCGTACATGCAACGGGAGGGTAAGGTCCGGATCCTACCGTGATAAGTCCTGTTTGGGTTGCGGTGTTGGAGCCGGCTCCGTTGGTAGCGGTAAGCGTAACCGTGTAAACGCCGGGGTTGGTATAGGTATGCGTAGGATTTTGCTGTGTGGAGAAATTTCCGTCTCCGAAATTCCAGAGCCATGAAGATGGGCCACAACCACTAAGGTCGGTGAAGGAAACCGGGCTTCCCAGGCAAACAAAAGTTGTATTAACGGTAAAGTTTGTGGTAGGCGGAAAGGCATTTGAATTGAGGGTTAATCTCATATTAGGCCGAAGGTTGGAAGAGGTAGCCTGGTTGCTATTGCATACCCCGGGGTTCCAACCTCTGAAGAAAACAACCGAATTAAAATTTGTATTTGATCGCCTCATGATGGCATTGCTGGCCCAGCAATTATTCTGAAAACAGGTTTCAATAATCAGGTTCGAAACTCCATCCCAAACGAAGGGGGTGGAAAATGTATGGGTGTTCCAGCCTGCAACCTCCATATAATTTACAGGGCCGAAAACAGTGGTTAATCCGGTTTGAAAACTGCTCAGGGCAGTGAGGGTGGTTTGTCGCATCCGGATGGTAAACCCGGTAAGGGGTGGATTGCTTGTGCAGTTTCCATTGCCTAAAACATGTGGTGAAACAACATCGAAGGCAATAGATTGTATCGGACCTCCGCATAGTCCGAATGCCTGCAATTCAGAAGCTAAAATGAGAATCTGATGCCGGGCTCCGTTTGCATAAGCCCCGTAGGGGCAGGGGTAGGTAGTGGCGGTGTTATTTAGATTTCCGGTTCCAAGAGTAACCGTGGTCTGGGAAAATAATTTTCCGCTTAAAAGAAGAATAAAAATGATCGGGGCAATAAGTGCCGGAAAAGAGCGTAAAGTTTTGCCCATGAATTATAAATTGGTTGGGGGATATTTCCTACCAAATTTAAAATAATTGAGTGTAATTTAACAGGCTTATGACACAAGGCCCGCTAAATAAGACGAAACCCTGTTTTTTTAAGACGAAACCCCACGGCTCTAGTTTTTACCCTCGCCTTTGTTTTTGTGTTTCAGGACTTTGGCTTCAATAAAGAAAATAATCTCTTCCGCTATATTTTTGGTTTGATCTCCAATTCTTTCGAGTTTTCGGATAGTGGATAAAATATAGAGAGCTTGTTCAATGGTATCCGGATTGCTTCGGACATATTCTGCAATTACCTGATTGGCTTTAAGGTTAATTTCATCGAGGATTTCATCGGCACCGAAAACACTTCTGGCCAAAACGGGATCTTCTTTTTCAAAGGCAATCAATACATCGGTTAGCATGGCCTGACTTACCTCAAACATTTTCACCACCCTTGTCTTTTCCAAAAGATCAGCCGTGAAGGGATTTTGGTTGTTTATGATAAATCTTGAAATGCCTTCGGCAATGTCACCGTTTCTTTCGAGGTTGTTGTTTATTTTAAGAACCGCAAGAACGAAACGAAGGTCGATAGCTACAGGATTGAATAATGCAAAGATGTTTTCGCAATCCCTGTCAATTTTCAGCTCCAATCCGTTCACCCGTTTTTCGTTAATTACAACTTCCCGTGCCAGATCTTTATTGAATGATACAAGGGCTTCTTTGGATTTAATCAATTGGTGGATAACCAAAGTCCACATTTCAGAAAGATCGTTTTTCAGGTTGTTCAGCTCTTCCTGCAAATGGGTTACAAAAATTTGTTTGTTGATCAGGTCTTTTACTTTGGTCTCAATCTGGTCGCAAACGGCCCTGAAATTTTCTCTTTCCATTTTTGCAGGATCGGGAAGTTCCCAGGAAATAAATTTTCCGTAGGAGAGGCCTGTTTCTGTTTTTTCGGAAAGAAAACTGACAATAATATCGAAATAGGTTCCCTTAAATTCAGTAATATTTTTCGAATGATGGGTTGAGAGGTCGTAGCCTTTTTCCATCATTGCCTCAACGGCTTTGGGGCTTATTTTTGCGCCTGATGCAAGGCCGGCGCTGAAAGCCTCCAGCCGTCCTTTGCCATGTATTTTTACAAAAGCCTCTGCCATTTGTGTGCAAAGCTTGTTCTCGGGGCCGATAAACAGAATTTTTTTCATTTTTATTTGTTTAGCCGAATCTTCCGGTGATGTAATTCTGGGTTAATTCTTTTTCCGGGTTGGTAAATACCTGTTTGGTGCTTCCGTATTCTATAAGTTCACCTATATAGAAAAAAGCAGTTTTGTCGCTTACCCTTCCTGCCTGCTGCATATTATGGGTGACAATAATTATGGTGTAATTTTTTTTCAAATCATAGATCAGTTCTTCAATTTTTGCCGTGGAAATAGGATCCAGTGCCGATGCCGGCTCGTCCATGAGGATAACGGAAGGTTGAACCGCGAGTGTACGGGCAATGCAAAGTCTTTGTTGTTGTCCACCCGATAAGGCAAGGGCCGATTTTGTGAGCTGGTCTTTTACCTCTTCCCAAAGGGCTGCTTTTTTTAGCGAGGTTTCAACCGTTTCATCCAGCACTTTTTTGTTTTTAATACCCTGAATTCGTAGTCCGTACACCACATTTTCATAAATGGTTTTGGGAAAGGGGTTGGGTTTTTGGAAAACCATTCCTACTTCTTTTCTCAGCTCTTCAACTCTGATTTTTTTATCGTATATGTTTTTTCCATCAAGAAAAATATCTCCTTCTTTCCTGAATCCTTCAATGTAATCGTTCATGCGGTTAAGCAGGCGCAAAAATGTGGATTTCCCGCATCCGCTGGGTCCTATGAATGCAGTAACGGTATTGGGTTCGATGTTGAGGCTGACATCTTTTATTACATGGTTCGAACCGTAATAAACCTGCACATTATTTGCTGAAATCTTTTCCATATCAAATTACCATTTTATCTTTTTTTGCCAGCGGTTCCTTAAATATATGGCAATGCCATTCATTATAAAAGTAATACCCAACAGAACTATAATAGCTGCTGTTGCATTAACGATGAAACCTTTTTGGGGTCGTGAGAGCCAATTGAAAATTTGAATGGGCAATACCGAAAAATCATCCATGGGATGGGAGGGAATTACGCTGGTATAAATAAGGGCTCCGCTTACTATCAGCGGCGCTGATTCTCCCACCGCACGTGAGAGAGCAAGAATTACTCCGGTCATTATGCCTCCGGCCGAAGCAGGAAGTATCTGGTAAAGTATGGTTTGCCATTTCGTGGCTCCAAGAGCATAGCTTGCCTCGCGGATGGTGTTGGGAACCGCCTTCAGGGATTCGCGGGTGGCCACAATAATGATGGGTAAAACAAGCAGGCTAAGTGTAAGGCTTCCGGTGAGCAGACTTTTCCCGAAGCCTAATACCCTCACGAAAATTTCCAAGGCAAGCAATCCATAAATGATGGACGGCACGCCGGCAAGGTTGGTGATGTTGATTTCAATGAAGGAAGCAATCATGTTTTTTTTGCCATATTCTTCAAGGTAAATGCCCGAAGCAACTCCGAGGGGAATGGCGATAAGCGCAGTAAGACCCATAATCCAAAGCGATCCGACAATACCAACAAAAATTCCTGCATTCTCCGGTTTTCTGGATGGCAATGAGGTAAGAAATTGCCAGTCAAGCCTAGGAATTCCTTCCGATAGTACGCTGTACAGAAAAATGGCCAGCATAGCGAGCCCGAAAATGGTGCAGGCAATTCCGAACCATTTAAATACCTGATCGTTTATCCGGTTTATGGAATTTCTCTTACTCATATTTTTCCCGGAAGCGTTTTTTAAAGTAAAAACTGATGTTGTTCAGTACAAAGGTCAGTGCAAAGAGGGTAATCCCTGCAGCAAAAATGGTTTGATACTCCAGCGATCCCTGAACCACATCACCCAAGCTAACCTGAACTATATAGGTTGTAATGGTTTCAACAGGTTCAAGGGGATTTGCGGTTAAATTAGGTTGTTGTCCGGCCGCAATGGCCACAATCATGGTTTCACCAACGGCACGGGAAATAGCAAGTATGGTACTGACAATAATTCCTGAGGAGGCGGCGGGCACCAAAACCCGGAAGGATGTCTGAAGCCGGGTAGCTCCCATGCCATAGGAGGCTTCCCGGAGTGATTTGGGTACGGCATACAAAGCATCTTCGCTCATGCTTGAAATCAGCGGAATGATCATGATGCCCATCACAATTCCCGGAGAAAGAGCATTAAACCCTCCCATTTCGGGAAAGAAATTTTGAAGGTAGGGTGTTATGACCACGAGGGCAAAAAAACCATACACAACCGTAGGGATGGTGGCCAGAATTTCTAAAATTGGTTTTATTACTTTCCGGAATCCGGGTGAAGCATATTCGTTAAGGTAAATGGCAATGGTAAGGCCAATGGGCAGGGCAACGGCAATGGCTATTCCGGAGGTGAGCAATGTTCCGGCTACAAGGGGTAGAATGCCGAAATGTTTATCGGCGAAGAGGGGAGTCCATTGGGTGTCGGTAAAAAATTCAAGGAGGGAAACTTTTTGGAAAAAAGGGTAGGAGTCGGAAATTAGCACATAAAGAATTCCGAATGTGGTAAGAATGCTGATGGCGGCACTCAGCAAAAGCAACCCTTCAATGATTTTTTCTTTAATCCGCATTTCCGAATAAGCAAACCCCGACAAATGTCGGGGTTAATTTAATGAACCGTAAAAAAACAAAATGATTTATTTTTTGGCATCTGAAAAAGTGGAAATAAAATCCTGCCATTTTTGTTGTTCCTGTTTCAGTTCATCATCGGCAAGTGGTATGTAGCCCACATCCATTGTCAGTGAAACCGAGTTGGCAAGGTAGAAATTAATAAATTCCACTACCTCGGGCTTGGCTGCTGCTTTACTGTTTACATAAATGAACAGCGGACGACCCAGGGGTGAATAGGTCTTGTTTTTTACAGTTTCAGTAGTAGGAATAATCGGTCCCTTTCCATTATCATCTTTTCCATCATCAAGTGCCACCAGTTTCAATTTGTTTTTGTTTTCCTCAAAATAGGCCAGTCCGAAAAACCCCAGCGCATATTTGTCGGTTGAAACACCCTGAACCAGCACATTGTCATCTTCAGATGCTGTAAAATCGCCGCGGCTGGAATGACTTTTTCCCACGATGGCTTCCGTAAAATAATCATAGGTGCCGCTTTCAACGCCCGGGCCGTATAAGTGGATTTCTTCATTGGGCCATTCTTTTCTGATTTGGTTCCAACGGGTAATTTTTCCCTGGGCTTCCGGTTCCCAAATTTTTTTTAATTCAGCTACGGTAATGTCTTTACACCAGTCGTTTTGGGGGTTCACTACCACGGCCAGTCCGTCGTAGGCAATTTTAATTTCGTGGTAAGAAATGTTGCTTGCTTTACAGATCGAATCTTCTGCATTTTTAATGGGTCTTGATGCATTATTTATGTCGATTTCCCCGCGTCCGAATTTTTTGAATCCTCCTCCGGTGCCGGAAAGAGCTACTCCGATTTTTATTTTGGGTTGAACTTTGCGGAATTCCTCGGCAACGGCCTCGGTTATTGGGTAAACCGTACTTGAGCCGTCGATGGAAATTTCGCCGGTTAGTTCATTTGCTTTGTTTTCTTTGTTTTCACCTGCTCCGCAAGAAGAAAGGAAAAAAAGAGAAGTTGCCAGGATTGAAATGGAAATTACCTGATTGATTTTTAATATGGCCTTCATGGATTTTGTTTTTTACTGCCACAAAGGTGGGAATAGGGTGTTAAGCCAATATTAAGAAGGAATTATTTTACAAAGATTTTTTCCGGCGATGTGAACCGGAGCCTTAGTCCGGGAAAGCTGAGAAGCCACTGTTGTCTGAGTTTCAGAACGGTATTCAGGATTGATACTGGATTGGTTTATTTGGGTGGTAAGGGTGAGGGTTTGGGGGCTCAAATGTTATGTCGTTTCAATCAGCGCATTATGCGATATGCGTACTCCATTGATTAATTTGTTAGCCCAAAAAAGAAATTGGAAGCGGACTTAGTCAGGCGAAATTCTCCGGAGGTAAAAGGTGGGTTTGTTTCAAAAAAAAGCCCTCCTTCGCTCCGCTCACCTGATCGGTTCGCGGAGCTTCGGAGGGCAAGGGTGGAGCCGGGCGGATTCGAACCGCCGTCCAAACAGGGAACACCCCGACTTTCTACATGCTTATCGTTTTTTGATTGTAGGAGCCATCCCGTCTAAAACGCTAAACCAAAATGGCCCTTAGTCTTTAGTAGTAAACAGAGCCAAGACTTCATCTGCTTACCCCGGGCATTTGCGAGGCCCTGACCCGGAACGCCGCCTGAGAGAGCTTTCCGGAGGACCTGGCTGTGCTAATACCTTGTATTAGGCAGCCATGGCGTAGTTAACTTCGCCAGTTGGAATTTTGAGAATTGATATTTACGTGCCACTTTCCCAATGCACGGCATGCTTACCGGACCGTTCATCCCGCTGTCAAAACCAGAAACGGCCCCATAAACTTTTAACCTGGAAATAAAGAACGCTTACTATTCTACAAAGATACAAAAACCATACCTTTGAGCCTGATTTTTCACTATGGCAGTTATAGGAATTATTCGTGAAAACAAAACGCCGCCCGACAGAAGGGTTCCATTTACCCCTGAACAATGTGCGGCTATCCAAAATTTGTTTCCGGGTACCCGAATGCTGGTTCAGCCCTCCCCGCACCGGGCCTTTACCGATGCCGAATACGAGATGACAGGCATTGAATTAAAAGAAGATCTTTCGTCCTGCGATATGATTATGGGCATAAAGGAAGTTCCGGTTAAAAATCTTATTCCTGAAAAGAAATACCTTTTCTTCTCCCACACCATCAAGGAACAAGAGCACAACAAATCTCTGATGGAAGCACTTATCCGGAATAAGATCCAGATGATAGATTACGAGTGCATGACCGACCCTGATTTTAACCGGATTATCGGATTCGGACATTATGCCGGTATTGTAGGAGCCTATAATGGAATCAGGGGATATGGTTTGCGGTATAAACTTTTTGATTTGAAACCCGCTCATGCCTGCCACGACAGGAAAGAACTTGAAAAGGAATTTTCCAAAATAAATCTTCCTAACCTGAAAATTATTGTAACCGGAAACGGAAGAGTGGCCAACGGAGCCATAGAGCTATTGGGAGCTTTGAAAATTCGAAGAGTTACCCCTTACGAATTCACCCAGTTTACTTTCCGCGAGCCGGTGTATTGCCAACTCCATTCATACAACTATAACGAATCGAAAGACGGAACACCCTGGGATACACAAAAATTTTATGCAGATCCTTCCGGATTCCGGTCAACCTTCGGGAAATTCGCTTCCCATTGCGATTTATTCATTCATTGCTCTTACTGGGATCCACGGGCTCCGAAACTTTTTACATTGGAGGAAATGGCTTCGCCTTCATTCCGAATCAGCGTAATCGCAGATGTCACCTGCGACATAGACGGCTCCGTTCCAAGTACGCAGCGTGCAAGCTCCATACCTGAACCCTTTTACGGGTATGATCCAATTACAAGAAAGGAAGCCCCTCCGTTCTCGAATGAAGCGATAACCGTTATGGCCGTAGACAATCTTCCCTGTGAACTGCCCCGCGACAGTTCGGAAGATTTTGGAAAGGAATTGATTGAAAAGGTGCTGCCCGACCTTCTGGGTAACGATGCCTCGGGACTGATTGAAAGGGCCAGCATTTGCAAGGGGGGTAAGCTCCTTCCCAGATTCAGTTACCTGAGTTCTTATGCCGGACTGACATAAATCATTCCCGTGGGGTGGAATATTTTTTTACCTTAATCAAAAAAAAATGAGCGAAGTACATTACAGCGATTACCTCAGACTCGATCAGATTCTCAATGCCCAGTTTCCTGAAAGTGATAAAAAAGGCGTTGAGGCCCATGATGAAATGTTATTTATCATTATTCATCAGGCGTATGAGCTTTGGTTTAAGCAGTTGTTGTACGAAGTAGATTCGGTTCATAAAATATTGTCGGGCGATTCCATCAATGATAACTCACCCGAACTGGAACAGGTGGTTCACCGTACCGGAAGAATGGCAACCATCCTGAAAGTTTTGGTTCATCAGATTGATATTCTGGAAACCATGACACCCATGGATTTTCTGGATTTCAGAAATTTACTCAGGCCGGCATCGGGATTTCAGAGCTGGCAGTTCAAAATACTGGAAGCTAAACTGGGTTTGAAGTACCAACATCGGCATGGCCAGGAATATTACACCTCACAACTCAGGCAAGAGCAAATTGATATGATTAAGAGCGTGGAAGGAAAACCTTCCCTGCTGGAATTGCTCAACCGCTGGCTGGAGCGGTTTCCTGTATTTGCAAAACCTGATTTTTTTGGAAAAGATTTCGGCACCTGGCCAAATCACCCTTTCTGGAAGTCCTATCGTTCCCGCTACGAAGCTTCTTTGGTTGAAGGGGAAAAGGGAAACCTGAAATTTTTCGACGAAGTGTTTTTTGCCGATAAGCCCGGAGAGGGGAGGCAAATGACCCCCGCCGCCAACCGATCTGCTTTGTTTATCAGTATTTATCGCCATTACCCTTTGCTGCAGTTTCCCTTTCATTTTCTGAATAATCTGCTTGAGGTTGATGAACAATTGAGCACCTGGCGCTTCCGGCACATGAATATGGTGCATAGAATGATTGGAACACGGGTAGGAACCGGTGGCAGTTCAGGTAAGGAATACCTGAAGGGCGCACTTGAAAAACATTACATCTTCAAGGAAATAGCCATGCTGAATACTTTTCTGCTGGAACGCAGAAACCTTCCCCCGCTTGATGCCGAACTGGAAAAACGATTGGGATTCTCTATCTAATTAATCGGAGATATTGTTCGGACTTTCCGCGTTTTTCTTTTTGTCCTTTTTGTTTTCTTTCTTGTCGGTGTTCTCGGCATAAGGGAGTGGTACCGACCATATTCCCCTCCCCATGGTACCAGCCCTAAGGGTTTTGTCCTGATAGTTTATTTCCAGTCCGGTTACTTTAATATTGGGGAAATTATTCCCGAATTTATACCAGCGTTTGTTTTCGGGAGTCCAGTAGTAAACGCCATCATCGGTTCCTGCAAAAAGCCATTCTTTACTTCCCTTCAAATGCACCAGGGCATTTACCGAGGTGTGCTCCGGTAATCCTTCTGAAATGTCGATCCATTGACGCGTGAAAAACCGCATTACTTTCAGGTTTTTGTTATAGGGCGAATAAGAAAAGCCGGCCCAGGCCAGATTGGCGTTTTTGTCATGAACGGCAAGGCATAAAATTTTACTTTTTGCCTGTTGCCAGGTGGCTAATCCGTAGCCGGGAATATCGGGCGAAATGTTCTCCCAGCAATCGCATTCGCAATTTTCGGAGGCTCCGTCGGTGCAACCGTTAGGACCCACATAAGCACAGGTACTTGCTTTGCGGGTTCTGAATATTCCATCGGTTCGGGTACTGTCGTAAGGGTTGGTGGTATTGATGTAAATGACATCGGTTTTTATGGGAAATATGGCAATTGAAGTAACCAGACTTCCCCAGGCGGTTTGCTTATCGAAACAAACACCCGATCGGAAGATTAGTTCTGATGTTTTTCCGCCGTCGGTTGATCGGGCAAGTCCGTTCAAACCGCGGTAAATGATATTGGGCCTTTTGGGATCCTGCACAATGGGTTTGGGTGTTGCCCAATCTTCGTAAAAGTGACCTGAAGGAGTAATGTTTCTCATAGCAGCACCCCGGTGTGTTATTTTGCCATCCTTCAGCCGGTACTTCATGATGGAGGTATTGGAATACATGGTTTGGCGGTCGTAAACAAACATCGAGTCTGACCAGTCAACCAGTTTTTCCCCGCCGTCGCCCATCATATAAGCGTTCCAGACTATTTTTGAAGGGTCTCCATTGGCGTTCATGGTGTAGGAGTTCCCATTATCAGGCTCGCCGCAAAAAATAATTCCCGGTTTTGTGGGCGATCCGGAAAAACTCCAGATTTGTCCGATGGAAATTCCTTTGTTCATGGTTTTCCATGTCGGCAGGCCTTCTACAATATTGGTTTCCGCAAGGGAAATGCCTCCGTCGTGGCCAATCCACAAACTTCCATCCGGTGCAAAAGCAATTTCATGAATGTCGGGGTGCATGTTGGAACCGTAATCCGAAAGGGTGGTCCATTTTCCGGTTTGTGCATTGTAACGATGCAGCAATTCCTGACCGGCAAACAAAAATTTCTGTTGTTTGGGATGTATGTTTAAGCTAAGCCGATCCTCGTTCCATTCATTCATCATGGGAGGAATTTCCAAATCTTTCCAACTGCCCGATTTGTAAACGCGGAAGACATAGGTTTTCCGGGACTCTTTTTTGGTTCCCACCGTTACCTGTTTCTTAAAAATAGCCGCAACATAGATATGTCCTGAATCATTGGCAACCGCAAGGGTATTTACAGAGCCTTGTTCAGGATTTTCACCGGACATAAAAAAGCCGGAGAGCTCCGTCCATGTTTTACCCCCATCGCGGGTCTGGTAAATTTTCGGGCCGGCAATTACTCCAAAATCCGGATTAGCGGGAGAAAACCAAACTCTGCGGTAAGTGCCCAGGGGAGAAAATGGCAAAACAGATTTCCAGGTTTTGCCCATGTCCTCCGATCTGAATACGCCGGGTGTTCCTGCGGCGTATAAAGTTTTGGTGTTTTTAGGGTGGATGGAAATATGATGCATTTTTGCCCCCTCATCGGGTTTGAAAGTCAGTCCGCCGGGTTTCCAGCCTTCGGCTTTTGTATAGCGGTATACACCCACGCTGTTTCCGTTGCCATGGTTCAGTAAAGCATATATTGGATTTCCATTTTCGGGATCAATCACAATCTCTCTTACTCCAACGGCGGGTAGGGTATCGGTAGAGATTTTCGGAAAGTCTTTGTGCACATTATTCCAGCTTACCCCACGGTTCGAAGAAACCCAGATGCCCCCGTAAATGGATGAAGAAAGCAGTGTTTGATTGGTTTTTCCGAAGCCGGGCCAGAAGGCAATCGACACAATCCGGCCAGCGCCCTGTCCGTTTGACTTGTTTTCAACCATTTTGTCTACAGGGCCCAGGCATGTCCATTTAAAGGATCCGGGTGCTTTGTTCTGGGAGGTTCCCACCAGGGGAATTATCAAAAGAAGCCAGTTAATTTTCATACAGCAAAAATACATAACACAGGGCGGTAATGAAAGGGAATAAGGGCTTAAAAAATGCCTAACACAGGAAAGTGAATAAATAACCCTCAACCTATTAATAATACCCCTTAGGGCTTGTATTTTTGAAAGATGGAGAAACCGGGGAAAAACCTCATCTGGCAGCCCATGGCAATTTTGCTGGCCTCGGTGGTGTTTTTCAGCATTCTTTCTTTTTTGGATTACGGAAAGAAAAAAGCCCATCTGGGAGCGAAACCTGTGGATCTCTTTTCAGATCTTAGGTTTAAGCGTAAAATTTTTAATCCACCCCTCCCGGCACCTTTGTTTTCGGAGAAGGAAAAAGACAGTCTGGGATTGCTTTTCAAAACCCGTGACCGGCTTTCGGTAATCAGCTTTACGGAAAAGAAATTCGGAGCCCTTGAACATTTTTTAAAAGCACTCGAAGGGCTTTCCTCGGGTCAGCGTGATAAAGTCAGGATTGCTTATTTCGGTGATAGTATGATTGAAGGGGACTTGCTCACCATGGATCTCCGTTCCTTTTTTCAAAAGCAATTCGGAGGTAATGGAGTTGGATTTGTTCCCGTAACCTCTATCGTGGCCGGGTTCAGGTCAACCATAAAACACGGATTCAGTAAAGACTGGAATGCCTATCACTTCAATAATATCGGGGGCGATGCACACCCTTTAGGGCCCAGCGGGTATTGTTTTGTCCCCGTTGGAGGAAGTAATGTTCAATACGGTTCTTCGGGTGGTCCCGGACCTTTTCGTCAGGTTAAAATTTTTTTTGGTCCGGGAGAGGAGCCGCTGTTTCTGAAAGGAAAAGCGGATGAAACCGAAATTGCCTTTACCCTGGAAGGGGATGAATTGATAAATATGACCGAGCTATTGGGAGGAAATCCGGCTTCAAAAATTAACCTTAGCTTTTCCGGAATACCCCGAAATGTTTATGGCTTCAGCTTTGAATCTCCGAAAGGCGTGTTTGTGGATAATTATTCTTTCCGCGGAAATTCCGGTTTGGCGCTTACTCAGATAAAACGCGAAACTTTTCGGGCTTTTGATGCACATCTGGATTATAAACTCATCATACTTCATTACGGACTGAATGTGGTTGCCCACAATACCGGGAATTATTCCTGGTATGAAAAAGGACTGACCAATGTGGTGAAGCATATTAAATCCTGTTTTCCGGAAGCGTCCATTCTCCTGGTTAGTGTAAACGACAAAAGCTATCGCGGCCCTGAAGGATGGGCTACGGAACCTGATGTGCCATTGCTCGTAGAAACCCAGAAGAAAGTGGCGCGAGAGGAAGGAATTGCTTTTTGGAACCTTTACGAAAACATGGGTGGGTATAACAGTATGGTAAAATGGGTAGAAGGAGATACGGTGTTTGCCAATAAAGATTACACCCATCCGAACCGCAGGGGAGGAGAAAAAATTGCGAAACTGCTGTACGGCAGGTTGATGGAGCAGTACGGCTGGTATAACGAAATGAAAATAATATCCGAACGACTCGACTGATGAAGGATTTGGGAAAATACATCGTGCTATTATTTCTTTTGCTACAGTGTTTTACCAGGGTAAAAGGGCAGGAGAATCTGGAAAAGTATCCCTTTCTTTCTCCTGATTCTTCCCGCATCATTAATGCCGCGGCCCTGGAAGGATTTTTTGGACGGTGCTATCAATTGAAAACCACGGGGCAGGGGAGGGCCAATGTTTTGCATATCGGTGACAGCCACGTTCAGGCCGATTTTTTTTCTGGCATGATAAGAATGGGATTGCAGAAAAAATTCGGTAATGCCGGCCGGGGTTTAATTTTTCCCTATCGTCTGGCAAGAAGTAATGAGCCCTCCGACTACCGTTCTTCGAGCACAGTAGCCTGGGAATACAAACGAAACGTTTTTCCCGAATTAAGTCTTCCCATAGGAATTGGAGGTTATACTATTCAATCCACCGATTCGAATGCCGACATTACGGTTTCCCTGAAAATTAATGATACGCTAGACTATCGTGTTACCCGCCTGACTTTGTTTCACGACCGGGCCGATGATCAGTTTGATTTTGCCGTTTACGACAGCTCTATGAACGAAATAGGGTATATCATGACCCATAATTTTTCTGAAAATAATTTTACATCCACTTTTCGCTTTCCCATGCCTGTAAGTAAGTTCATTATAAAGCCTTGTCCGCGAACAAGCTCACAGGTTTGTGCCCGGGTGTTTGGGCTGCTTCTTGAAAATGACCGGCACGGTTTGCTCTACAATATGATAGGGGTGAACGGGGCCGAATTCAGGCATTACAATGCCTCGCGTTATTTCTTCGACCAGATGCGCTTCCTCAGGCCAAATCTGGTAGTTGTTTCTTTGGGAACCAATGAAGCCTTCAACTGGAAGGGTTTTTCGGCGGATAATTTTTACAAATCCATCGATACCATGATTACAAGGATAATCAGGGAAAATCCGGGCGTTGAAATATTGCTTACCACTCCCGGCGATTCATTCAAAAGAGGCGGAAAAAAAGGACGGGTAAAAAATCCAACCGTTGTTGAGGTAGTGAATACCATTAAAAAATATGCAGCCGATAAGAACCTGGCTTGTTTCGACTGGTTTGCCGTTTCGGGAGGTTACGGAAGCATGGGAAAATGGTATGCTGCCGGAATGGCGGATCGGGCACGGATTCATTACACCCGCAAGGGTTATGAGATTCAGGGAAAACTAATGCTTAAAGCTTTGTTGATGGCTTATGACGAGTATGAATTAAACCGGGATAAAAAATGATGTCAGGGGATTGGTTTTCTTCCTTCGACCCCGGGAAGCTGGCCGATATATTTTTGTTTAACGAGGATGACAGGCTCTTGTTTAATTCCTCATTTTTTCTGCTCTTCTTTTCTGTTTTCCTTCTGTTTTACCAGTTTTTTTATAAGCGGAAACTTACCCGGGTTTTAATTTTCACGCTCTTTTCTCTTTATTTTTTTTACAAAGCCTGCGGCTGGTATGTAAGCTTCATTGTCATTGCCGCCATAGTTGATTTTACCCTCAGCAATTGGATTTATAAAGCAAAAACCAAAACCGAAAAAAAATCACTTCTGATTTTCAGTGTGGTGATAAATCTGGGCTTGCTTGCCTTTTTCAAATATACCAACCTGTTTATTGAAACCCTGAATTCCATTTCCTCCGGAAATATCAATACCCTGGATCTGGTGCTGCCCATCGGAATTTCTTTTTATACGTTTGAAAATTTAAGCTATACCATTGATGTTTACAGGGGTCATTTCAAACCCGTTTCCAGCTTTTGGGATTATTGTTTTTTCCTTTCGTTTTTTCCCAAACTGGTAATGGGACCTATAGTAAGGGCCAGCGATTTTATTCCCCAGATAAGGAAGGATCTTTCGGTAAGCTCCTATGATATTTCTTACGGACTGTTTTTGATTCTTGGAGGGTTATTTAAAAAAGTAGTCATCTCGGATTACATCTATGCCAATTTTGTTGAGTTTATTTTTAATGATCCCTCGCGTTACACGGGTCTTGAATGTCTGCTGGGTGTATATGGTTATGCCATGGTTATTTATTGCGATTTTTCAGGATATTCCGATATGGCCATTGGGATGGGGCGGTGGATGGGATTTGAGATCAATATTAATTTCCGCACTCCTTATCAATCGTCCAATATAACTGAGTTCTGGCGACGCTGGCATATCTCCCTTTCCAGTTGGTTGCGCGATTACCTCTATATTTCTCTGGGTGGGAACCGGAAAGGAAAGTTCAGGACTTATGTAAATCTCATGATCACCATGCTTTTGGGCGGCTTATGGCATGGAGCAAGCTGGAATTTTGTAGTCTGGGGCGGATTGCACGGGCTTGCCCTCGGCCTTGATAAATTAAAAGTTTCTCTGGTGAAGGAATGGAAAAGCATTCAGAATCCGGTCGGGGCCCTGTTATGGAAAGTGGGAGGGGTTTTGTTCACCTTTCATTTTGTGTGCTTTTGCTGGGTGTTTTTTAAATGTGAGACTTTTTCCGACAGCGGCACTTTTCTCCGGAATATTTTCCTGAATTTCTATCCTGAAGGATTTCCGGCGCTTTGGGAAAATTACCGCTCTGTTTTCCTGGTTATGATGTTTGGCTACCTGGTGCATTTTGTGCCTGCCCGCTTTGATCACTGGGTAATCAATCGCCTGGCTCCGGCTCCTCTTTTAGTTAAAATAGGAGTCACCGGTCTGTTTATCTGGATTGTTATTCAGACCAAACAGGCTAACCCGGTAATGCCCATTTATCTTCAATTCTGATGTGCCCTGTTTTTTGTAATTTTCCGGACGATGGCAAAACCTGAAAAAAGCCGCAAGCCCCTTACGGCAAAGACCCCGGAGTTAAGTAATACCTGGCTCGGTGGGATAGCAGTTATTACTTTGGCATTTTTGCATCCCGTGCTCAAAAAGGGGTTCATAAATTTTGACGTCCCTCAGTACGTTCTGAACAATCCCCTGATTCAATCCTTATCCGGCGAAAACATCAAAGCTATGTTTTCAGGTCAGATTTTAGGTAACTATCAACCCCTTGTTTTAATTTCCTATGCCTTGCAGTTTAAGTTTTTCGGAGCCGAAAGCGCTACGGGCTACCATGCTTTTTCTTTACTCCTTCATATAGTAAACACCATTTTGGTTTCTAAAATTGCCCTCAGGCTTCTGAAGAATGTCTGGCCGGCTGTGCTTGTTGGATTGCTTTTCGGTATTCACCCCCTGCATGTGGAAAGTGTGGCCTGGGTTGCTGCCCAGAAAGACATGTTGTTTGTTTTGTTTTTTCTGCTCGGCCTGCAGGCATATCTGAAATTTTCTGAAACCGGAAATGGGAATCAGCACTTGTTGGTATACCTGTTTTTTATTCTTTCTTTGCTCAGCAAAGCCCAGGCTGTGGTTTTCCCCGTGGTTTTACTGCTGATGGATTGGTTTAACCGGGGAAGGCTGGTTCAAAAAGATTTTATCTCCAAATTGCCACTGTTTGTGATCTCCGTTTTAATGGGTCTCCTGGCCATTAAAATGCAAAAGGAAGCAGGAGCGGTTCAGGATGCTGTCTTTACTTTTGGCCAAAGATTGCTTTTTGCCTCGTATGGATTTGTGATGTATTTGTGGCAAACCCTGGTTCCCGTAAAACTCTCGATTTTTTATCCCTATCCGGAGACCGACCTCAAAATAAATTCCAACCTCGTTTACCTTGCTCCTTTAATAGTTATGGCTTGCCTGGGACTGGTCTTTTATTTGAGGAAATTCAGATTTGTAGTGTTCGGATTTTTGTTTTTCTGTGTAAACATTGCCTTACTGCTTCAGGTAATTCCGGTGGGCGATGCCATTCACGCCGATCGTTATACCTATCTTTCACTGGTAGGTTTGTTTTTTATTGCCGGTGGGGTGCTCGACCTGAAATTGCGGAACAATCCCGGAAACAAAAATCTGCTTGTGGCTCCTGCCATTTTGCTGCTGGTGTTTGGAGCATTGGCCTACAGGTATTCCCTTAAGTGGATTGATAGCGTGAGCATTTATTCCCATGCCCTTTCCAATTACGAAGCCCCTATCGTTTATTCAAACCGGGGAGCCGAGTATTATAAGCTGGGTAAACTGGCGGAGGCTGCCGATGATTTCAGTAAGGCAATAAGCATTAAACCCCAATTCCCAAATGCCTATAAGAACAGGGCTTTAACTTATGAAGCCATGGGAAACCATGAGCAGGCTCTTGCTGATTTTGGGGAGGCGATAAAATACAAACCGGGCGACTTTGAACTGTATTTTACACGGGGTAATATTCTGAAAAACATGAACCGGCTTGAGGAAGCGAAGCAGGATTACCGAAAGGTAATTGAGATTAATTCCGGGGTTCTTGATGCCTGGATGGCACTCGCAGAATGTGATTTCAGAACCGGTAATTATACGGCAGCACTGGAAGGATTAAATAAAGTGCTTGACATGAAGCCTGATTACGGGAATGCTTATTTTAACAGGAGTATTACGCTGAGACAGGTGGGAAAGATAAACGAAGCCATTCAGGATGCCGAGTCAGCGCGGAAATTTGGTCACCCCGTTGAAGACGGTTATATAAGTGAGCTTAATGCAATGTTAAAATAAGGACTTGTTACAGGTTATCTCAAATGGGTTTTTCGGCAGGCATCAATTATAAGTTTAAGGCCAGGCCCTGGAAGTTTGAAGGGAAGGGTGGATGGTATTTTGTTTCACTTCCCCTGAGCATGTCCCGGGAAATACGAAGTTTGCTGAAACAAGAGGAGCAGGGTTGGGGGCGCCTGAAAGCCTCGGCAAAAATAGGGAATACTACCTGGCAATCTGCCATTTGGTTCGATACCAAACACATAGCTTACCTGCTTCCCCTAAAAGCAGAAATCAGGAAAAAGGAAAAGGTTGAAGCGGGGAAATCACTGGAAGTATTGATTTCTCTTTAAGAACATGAGTTGATTCCGCCGCAATGGGCTCTGAAATAATCAAGAAATGAAAAGACTGTTCAGGTTTCTGTATCGTTTACTTCCCTTTAAAAAACAGTTTTTTTTATTTCTGAAATTGTTTTGGGATCCTACCGAAAGAGTTTTCATGCATTTGCATTTCAAGGGCCCCTTTCGGGCTTCCATCCGGGGAGAGGGATCTTTTATTTTGTTTCACGGTGGGAACCACATTGAAAATAGCATTTTCTGGAAAGGCTTACCCGGTGGATTTGAAAAGGAATCCATGCGCCTATGGATTGAATTGTGTAAAGAGTCCTCCGTGATTTTTGATCTGGGTGCTAATTCGGGCGTTTATTCCCTGGTGGCAAAAGCCGTAAATCCTCAGGCCAGGGTTTTTGCTTTCGAACCCCATCCCGTTTTCTTCTCCCTTCTTGAGAAAAACAAAACCTTAAATGGTTTTGATTTGAATATTCACAAAGTGGCTGTTTCCGATGCCGACGGCAAAATTACCGTTCCTGATTTCAGCCAGGTGCAAAAGGGATTTGAAGTGGACTCTGTCAGACTGGATACTTTTATCTCCACACAGGGCATTGAAAAATTAGATATCATTAAAATTGATGTCGAATCCTTTGAACCCTATGTGTTAAAAGGATTTGAAAACTACTTGCCCCGGTTCCGTCCGGCCTTTCTTATTGAAGTTCTGAATGACGAAATCGGGAAAATAATCGAACAAAGGACAGCCGGGTTGAATTACCTGTATTTTTCCATTGATGAAGCGGAAGGCGTAAAAAGGGTTTCATCCATTTTGAAGGGAACAGGGTTGAATTACCTCCTTTGCGATTTGAAAACCGCCCACCGGCTGGAATTGCCCATGGATTAATCGGTTTTTTGTCATAAATGTTTAAAACTCCGTTGAAACAAAAGACAGTGCCACTCTTTCAAAGCCCCTCAACATTTATTTTTGTTTTATGAGTCCGGGTCTTATTCTTATTTGCATTGCCACCTATTTTTTTATTCTTCTGGCCATTGCCTGGTACACCGGACGCAATACCGGAAGTGAAGGATATTTTTTGGGCAATAAAGCAAGTCCCTGGATTGCAGTAGCCTTCGGCATGATAGGCGACAGCCTTAGCGGTGTAACATTTATTTCCGTTCCGGGTGCCGTAGGCCTTTCCCAGTTTTCATATATGCAATTGGTTTTCGGGTATTTTTTCGGATACATTGTAATAACCCAGGTACTCCTTCCGCTATATTACCGGATGAATTTAACCTCCATCTATTCTTATCTGGGTGAGCGGATGGGTTCTTACGCAGAGAAAACCGGGGCATTTTATTTTATCTTATCCCGAACCCTTGGGGCGGCGGCACGACTTTACCTGGCGGCCCTTGTATTACAGGTATTTGTCTTCGATCACTTTCATGTTCCCTTCGGAATTTCAGTTTCCCTGATTATTTTTCTAATGCTTGCCTATACTTTCAGAGGTGGCATAAAAACTTTGGTTTGGACCGATGCTTTTCAGTCAACCTTTCTTTTGCTGGGAGTTATTTTGTCCATTTTTGCTATTGGCAACTCCCTTGATCTTTCGGTTTTTCAAATGGCCGGAAAAATTGCCGATAGCGATTTGTCTACTACTTTTTTTTGGGACTGGCGGGAAAAGAATTTCTTTTTCAAGCAGTTTTTTGGGGGCATGTTTATTGCTATCGCCATGACGGGTCTGGATCAGAACATGATGCAGAAAAATCTGAGTTGCCGGAGTTTGCCGGATGCCCAAAAAAATATCCGCTGGTTCAGCCTTGTTCTCGTAATAGTAAATGTGTTTTTCCTTTCCCTGGGCGTTTTGCTTTATCTGTTCGTTTCTGAAAAAGGAATCCAGGTCCCCCTAAATGCGGATGGAAAGGTAATTACCGATAAATTGTTTCCCGTATTGGCTCTGGAACATCTTGGGATTTTTGCCGGTCTTGCGTTTATCGTTGGACTAACTGCCGCAACTTTCAGTTCGGCCGATTCGGTTCTTACTACTTTAACGACGTCGTTCTATTACGATTTTCTGGGATTGCATAAACGCACCGACAAATCCGAGAAGGAGAAAGCAGGATTACGGACCGCAATACATATTATGTTTGCCGTGATTCTGTTGATGGTAATATTGTTGTTCAGAATTCTGAATAATCAGGCAATTATCGACACCGTGCTTTGGCTGGCCGGATATACTTACGGTCCTTTGTTGGGCTTGTTTGCCTTCGGAATTTTAACCCGCCATGGGATAAATGATAAGTGGGTACCCGTAGTTGCCCTGGTTTCTCCTGGTCTTACTTTTCTATTGGAAAAGTTTTCCCCTGTTTTACTCAATGGGTATAAGTTCGGAAATGAAATATTGTTGCTGAACGGACTGATTACTTTTTCCCTCCTTTATATGGTTTCCCGTTTTTTCTCACCACCCGGTCCTGAAAAGACCTAAGGCACCTTTCATTCCGCATTTCTGATACTGATCATAGGCGGTCGCCGTCCGGATTCGAACCGATTGTCCGGTTTCTCCTTGCACCCAACCGTCGAGGGAAGCTTTAAGGGAGTAGGCTTCAGGGCACATAAGTCCGGTTGTCCATATAAGTGGATATGCCCCGGCGGATTTCAGATGTTCGGCAAAATAATTTTTTGCGGCACAGCAATAGATCAAAACAGGAATAGAATCTTTGGTTGTTTTGTTGGTTTTTTCCATGGGAACCGAAAAATCCATAAGACCGTTATGGCCGATAAATGAAACAAGATCAGGTTTTGACGCATCTGTAAGCACGGTTTCTTCCGGTAGTGTAATGGATTCCGATGATTTAAGATTACCTGCAGCGCATTTCAGAAATGTGGAGATGCATTTTTGAATTTCTTTCCCCCGCCAGGCTTCAGCAATCAGAATGATTTTTTTCGTTTTATGTTTGAAGAATAATTTTTCCATGACATCCCCCTCAGGATTTTTTTCCGTTTTCACCAGGATCCATTCCGCTGATTTTTTGAAAAAAGTTCTGAAGCCATATCCGCAACCCCAATAAAGATTTTGATCGGGGTCGTTACCATTACCGATTTTTGCTGGAACGGGTACAATTCCCTGCGATTCGTTATCGCACAATGCTACATAAACCCGGACTTGTTTCCATTTTTCAGGAGGAGACAATGTGGCAGAAATTAATAGCCAAAGGGCAAAAAGGGCGATAAACCTGGTCATGTAATGTTATACGGTTCAACCGATAATTGGTTAAAAACTGATATAATATTCTGATAAACAAGCATTTATGTAGTTCTTTTTGCCGGATTCTAAAAAAACGTAACTGCCTGATTTTGTAGTCTCTAAGAAATGAGTAACTTTGCCCCGCGATTTTAATTTTATTTTAATCCTGAACAAAAAAAACAAACCAAAAAACAAAAATGAAAACAAAAATCAACTCAATCCTTGCTGCTGCCGGATTGATTTTTCTCGCTTCTTGCGGAGGCGGGGTTTCTGAAGAAACAAAAAAGAGTGTTGCTGCCCTTGATTCCAGCATGAATGCTTTGATGGCTTCTGCTAACACTTTGGTAACTGATATCACTTCAGCATGTGACATGTGCAAGAGCATGTGTGCTTCTGCTGACAGCGTATCCGGAACCGTTAAAGCTGAATGGAAAGGAAAAGCTGACAGTGCTGCAATGGACTGCAAAGCTTCCATGGCTGAATTTGAAAATATCATGAACACCGCAAAAGCTGCTGCAGAAGGTTGGGCTTCCGACACTACCTGGGCTTCTTTCAAGAACGCCGTTGAAAAAGGTACTATCAAGGATGCTGAAGCAAAGAAAGAACTCGAAAACTGGATGGCTAAGTACAACGATGCCAACACCAAAGTTACCGAGTGGACTACTGCTTACAACTCAGCTAAAGAAAAGTGCATGAAAGGCGAAGAAGCCTGGAAAAACTTCATGGCTTGGGTTGGAACTCAAGACACCAAGAAGAAGAAGTAATTCTGATTCCAAATAAAAAAAAGGGGCTGCATGCAGCCCCTTTTTTTATGATATTAAGGGAGCACTTTGATGTTGTTTTTTTACCCTTTTTAATTTTATTTTAGAATAGCTGACCTGCATTTCCTCCTCGGAATCAGGGTTTGATTGGGGCTGAAACTAGTTGATTCCCGGTCAGGGTTTCGCTTTTTTTCCTTTTTTTTTTTTTTGCTTAAACTTCGAGTGAAGGCATGTGGGATGGGATTGGCCACCGGCTTGCCTCCCCGAAGCCGATAGGCGAAGGGAGGAGCATTAGCGAAGGGATGCCGAATGTAGGTGGCTTTGTGCGCTGCATCATCCCGCCCATGCGGGATGCAGGTGGCATTTGGTTTATTAAGGGTAGAGAAGGATTGGCCATCCAGCTAATTTACTTCAGAATTTTTAATCTGGGAAATTTTGATTTTAAATTAAACCGTGCTTAATCGTTTATAAACGTTAACCACCGGCTATTGGTTTTTGATTTAGTAATTTTATAGCAGGGTGGGAATGTAGTTTCCCCAGAAGAACTCATTTTTTGTTTTAGGTGTTACCAATTAATGGTGAGCTTTCTGTTACGATATATTTTTTAAAGATGAAATTTCTTAAAAGACTTAAGTCCAAACTTACTCTGAAAAATGGTGTGCCTTGGAAATATTAAAGTCATTTTTCAGTCAATGGCATAAATTCCAAATTTCTTTCGTGCCTTTTTTTAGAAAAAGTGTTTGGCTACCACACTTTTTTCCTTTTTGATAGGTAGTTATTGATTTAATTTTTCCGTTTTTTTTGTAGGTGAATTCTAGTCCTTCCTTTAGTCCGTCCTGAAAATAAGAAACATTAGAAGGTGTCCCGTTTGGGTGGAAATTTACCCAGAGGCCATTCAAAATTTTAAGATCATAATCCTCGTTTATTTCTGGAATTAACCTTCCATTAACAATGCTAAACCCAGTAACATGTGCAATAGTTTTTATAGATCCATCTTGATTGTATTGAACAAATCTCCCATTAATATTACCATCAGTCTGGTATTCAACGTCTGCTAGTTTTTTGCCATTAGGGAAATATGTGATTTTCCGAATGATAATTGAGTCCCAATAATAGGTTTGGGAAACTATTTTTTTGTTTAAAACAACCTCCTTTAAGTAAATTCCTTTTAAGGTGTCTATTTTTTTTGTGATTGTATCATAAGGGATTGTTGAACAAATTGTATGATTGTGGAAAATGCAAAAAAAAATGAATAAACATAAGTTTTGGGCGATCATTCTGATAATTTTATTTTGTTGAAATTTCTATGGTTGTATTGCCTGGATTTGGATCAAATTTAATGGAAGTATTTATTTTAATTTCAGTGTTTTTTAAGCCCTGACTTAGGAGATAATCTTTAAGGTTCTTTTGAATATTTTTTCTAACAGTTTCAACTCCACCTTCAGTAAAAGGGCAATCTTTACATGGGTGAATGGTCCCAGTAATGTTAATTTCTTTAATTCCGGGACGTCCATTTATGTCATTTATAGCTTTATCCAAAATTTCGCCTACACCAAATCCCTTAATAAATGAACCATTTGGGGACATAACTCTTTTCCCACCCATGAATTTTTCAGAATTCCAGCCATTATCCCCTGGGACCCATGAACTAGGGTCGGTCAGCGCCATTACAAAACCAGTTGCTCCTTCAAATTTATGTACTAAACTATTTGGGGATTTTATCTTTTCGTTGGGTTTTTTTTCAGAAATATTTGGATCTAAAGTGCTTGACTCAATCTTATATCTAAATTTTATTCCAGCAATGTTGGAAAAATTTGGATGATCTCTGAATGCTTCCAGTTTCCTGGCAGCTTCTTCTTCTTCCGGTTGATAAAATGAGTTTTCAATTGGCCCATTTTTACCATATTGAACAAGTCCATTAAGGCCAAATGGATCCTCAGGATTAATTTCAACAAAGCCACCACCTTCTACAGGATTTATCCTATATCTTTCCAATCCGTCGAGATCAATGTTATTTATAGGGTCATTTTCTGCAAAGGAAAAGGGGGTATTCCAAGGGTATTCCTTAGTCAACGGATCCACACTCAAAAACTTACCTAATCTGGGGTCATAGATGCGGAAGCCGTAGTCTTGTTGGTTGCCCATGCCTTTTACTTCGTTGTCGTTCTCTTTACCATTGAACCCATACTTATAATCCCCGGAATTCGTTTGCCGCCCCGGAAGCAGCCCTGACGCTCGCTTCGCTTCGGTCAGGGTTTCGCTTTTTTTTCTTTGTTTTTTTGCGCTCAAACTCCCGAGTGAAGGCATGTGGGTTGGGATTGGCTCCCGGCTTGCCGCCCCGAAGCCAATAGGCGAAGGGAGGAGCTTTAGCGAAGGGATGCCGAATGGGGGCTGGCCAATGCGCTGCATCATCCCGCCCATGCGGGATGCAGGCTGTCCGTTTGTAGCCTCATTGTTTCTGAATTGGGAGCTTATTGTCGCCTGCAAGGATTGGTAAGTTGGTAAGCTAAGTTATTGATTTCTCTTTAGAGCGAAAAATGGGGGAGGGCAGAGGAGGACCTTTGGTAAAGAAAAGGGGAGTATTCCACTTCAACCAATACGCCCCATTCGATAGAAACGGAACCGCGGTGAGCAGAAGCACCGTCGAGATAAGGGGGTAGACATAAACTAAGCAAGGGTCGGAATAATTATCCTCGATATATTTAATCTTATTTCCCACAAGGTGACTGTTGATGAACAGGGTCAGATAAACAATTTTCCAATTCCAAATCAGCCATGCTACGACAAGCGTGCCGAAGAAGAGGGTAGCCAAGCGCTCATACAACATTGAGTGTACCGACTTTCTTATCTCGTCAAGCATTCCGTAAATTTATTGAAATACCTTTTCGCCATATTCGAGCCTTCTCGTGGTTAAAAGTAGACAACCCCCTCAAACCCCTTCAAAAAAGTTGGTTGTCTTCTTTGTTTTGAATAGGTTCCTGGATTTTACAGCGAACAGGCATCCCTTCAATCGGGGGTGATTGGGGGGAATGTCTACTTTTTTCCCTTAAGTGATTCTCTGAGTTTGAATAGTCACTTATTCATACTCAAAATCCACAAGCAGTTTTGCCCCAGCATGGGAATATACGGCACTATTAACGGACTCTTCCTTCTTCACTATTAAATAAACGTATTCGGGCCTCTCCCACTTCACATTCTCCGATATGTGTTTCAGGAATGCCTCGAAGTCAAAGTAAGAGACTTCATACGCCCCGCCAAATGTCCAGAGAGGAAAAAAATTACCTTCAGCCTCTTGGATGACAAATTGCTCACCGTCCTTGAATTTGAATTCGCATAATTCCTTAATCCGGGCAGGCTGGTTTTCGCCTATAGGAAAATTAAGAATTATTTTCGTGTAGTGCCCCATTACTTTAATTTTTGAAATCAGATTTCTTGAAGGTTTTATCAAATCCATCGCCTACAACCCTGACAGTTTCAGCAGTATCATATGTCTTGAAATAATCTGCGACACCCTGCGTCGCATTTTCGAGAGTTGCTCCCTTCTGGTCCATCATATCAATAAAGACATTTTTTGACTGATTGGTTGCATCCGAAATCCTGCTCATAACTCCACCAGAGATTTTAGAAGGGTCAACAGATGCCATTGTTTTAACCTCCCAGGGAGTTCCATTCACCAAAAGGTCGGCCGTTGGTTGCCCTCTCTTTTCCTTTTGAAGTACGACATTCCCGCCGTCCTGTGCAAATAATTTTGCCGCCCTTCGTTCACCTTCATTTTTAAATTTAGATCCAGCCTCAAATGATACACTTCCTAATTCTTTAATGACCCTTTTAGAATTCCCATTTGCTAATGTTTGTGAAGTTACTTTTTTAAGGCCAAGTCTGAAAGATTTTGAAATATTGTCTCCCACAGAAGGAAATGGATATTCCTCGTCGGTCCCTAGCCCCCAAATAAATGAGGAAATTTCACTAATGGCAACCGGGTTGGTTAAAGTTTTTGATCCCCATTGGACCATAAAGGGAATTGCTTCCGGGGCAAGAAACCAACCTCCCATTACCATCATACCTATGTGTAAAGTAGTTGCTCTTGCATCTTTAAAGGATTGAACGAACAATTTTGATGCCCCATTTAAGTTTGGATCCTGGATATCCATGTCATATTTAATTTCTGCACCATCAAGGTCAATAGCCTGCACTGGCGTATTCCCCGCAAATTGGTACGGCGTATACCACGGATACTCTTTCGTCAGCGGATCCACACTCAAAAACTTACCTAATCTGGGGTCATAGATGCGGAAGCCGTAGTCTTGTTGGTTTCCGGTGCCTTTTACCTCGTTGTCGTTCTCTTTGCCATTAAAGCCGTATTTGTAGGTGGTGGTTTGGTAGCTTCTTCCAGGAAGCAGACTTCCGAATGGAGGATGATTTTCGTTAAGAGCAGGGCGGGAGTTCATCCAGCTAATTTACTTCAGAATTTTCAAACCCGGAAATTCCGGGTTTAATTTAAACCCTTGGCTAAGCGTTTATAAACGTTTAATTACCGGCTTTAGGTTATTGATTTCGTAATTTTATAACGGGGTGGGAACCTAGTTCCCCCGAAAAAAATCATTTTTTGTTTTTGGTGCTAATGTTTTCCGTTGAGAGGGATCCTAGGTAGTGAAATTTGCTAAAATCAATGCCAAATTATTACTGGCCCATTCACACCCATTTGATAAAATCCTCCACCATTCAATATCCATGGGTAGGTTTTATTGTATTCCAAACTTGCTTTAGGAATAAAAAAAGTTGAGGAGTCTGTTCGAATTGTATCTATATCTGAAAATATAGAAATAATGTTTTGGAAGGATAATTTATCGGAGGTAACTTTATTTGAGTCAATTAGTTTTCCATGGGCAACAAAACCATGTATACTATCTTTTGAAATTTTGGCAACAAAAGATAGTCCATCGTGCCAAAATTGAATTTTTTTTTCCGGATATAGTTGGCAGTTTACTTTCATAATTGCCCTGATTTTTGAATTCCTATATGTTTCATTGTGTCCGAAACCAAAGTAATACGCTTGACCTTCCTTAAAAAGAAAAAAACCTGTATTTTTAAAAACCTGATTAATTGAATTATCGTCAATTTTAGTCTCTGAAACTATGCCAACTGAGTAATCAGGTAGTTTTAAAATTTTATATTGAAAGAATATATTTGTTGAAACCTTTTCTTCAACTATGATTTCGTTCTCAGTTTCCCCTCTTAAAATTTGAAACCGCAACTTTGAATCCTTTGATTTATCTGATTCCAATCTGCAAAAGTCAAAAGTTGAGGAATAGTAAGAGTTTGTCGGATTTGGGATTATTTGGGAACATTTGACTATTTCATGAGATAATGAATCAATAAACTCCAAAATATTTCCTTCAAATGAAGCAATACAAAAGTTTGAAGTTGTTTCTTTATATTTTACAGGGTTTGGATTGTTATTCATGCACCCCAGGATAAACAACAATATATAGGGCATGAAAAAATTAAGTTTATTCATTTTCTTTTGAATGCTTCCTTTCTTCTATTTTTCCACTATCCTTATTTAAAAGTAAATCTGAATTCGTATTTGCTTTTCCGATAATTCTATTTCGACTAATGTCAATCCTTAACCATCCGTCTTTTCTTTCCATGCTGCCGGATAAACCAGTATTAGTTTTTATGGACCCCTCAATTTTTAGTTGGCTTTCATTAACCCGGAATGAATGGGGTTGAACATGATTGTAGGACAAGAAAATTGAAAAATCTTTTGACTGGGTCTTCGAAGCCAAGGCCTGGGCAAAATCTGGGTGAAAGGCCAATCCGCATGCAGAAAATGCCACTTTCCCATTTGGGGAGACCCTGTCTATAATTTCGATTAAAATGGTTCCTTGTTCTTGGACCCATTTACTTCCAGGTTTGTTAATAATATTTGAAGTAATCAGTCCTTTTTCTGAAAATTTATAATTTTCAGGACTCAGTTCTGATTTTAGGAGTTCGCCTTTTGTGTTTATAGTTTTTTCCTTTTTAATAATTTCCCCACCTGTTACTTCTATCCCTCCTTTTCTTTCATCATCCTGACCAGAATGAGATCTAATGAAAATATTTTCAAACTGGTGATCGCTAGGATAATTGGATTTAATGAAATTGTTTGCATCTGTTAAATCTGTTACATAAATGAAGTCCCATTTCCCGGAAACCTCGTTGGCAAATTCCTGACTTACTTTGTTGATGTTAGAAGCGTCAACCAAAACTATCATAATGCTATTGCTTCCCGTTGCTTTTTTTGCTAAAGGATCTCCCTTGGAAAGACCAACTAAATCGATAAAACGAATTGGGTTGTTCCCGGAAAATGAATATGGAGAATCTTCAACATACCTTTTGTTATCCGGATCCACACTCAAAAACTTGCCTAATCTGGGGTCATAGATGCGGAAGCCGTAGTCTTGTTGGTTTCCGGTGCCTT
>CALEYQ010000053.1 GCA_937924855.1 uncultured Bacteroidota bacterium
CAATCCTAACGCTAAAGGTCAGCGTTTTCAATCCTAACGCTAAAGGTCAGCGTTTTCAATCCTAACGCTAAAGGTCAGCGTTTTCAATCCTAACGCTAAAGGTCAGCGTTTTCAATCCTGACGCTAAAGGTCAGGATTTTCAATAGCCTCGCCAGAATTTTTTGGTTTCGTAAGACCCGAGGTCCTGACAATCCCCAACTTGTTGGGGATGTCTGGATGCTGACCGAAGCGTCAGCATTCGAGTCCCATACTTCCTATTTCCCATTCATCTTTTTTTCGTAAACTTGCACTCGCTCTTTGAGCCTGACGATTTGGTCAGTTTTGCGCATGTGTCGTAATTGGTAGCCGAGCCAGACTTAGGATCTGGTGCCGCAAGGCGTGGGGGTTCGAGTCCCTCCATGCGCACAAACATTCAAAGCAATCCGCAAGGGTTGCTTTTCGTTTTTAATAACATGGAGGGCGAGAAGTTTATGCTGACCGACTGTAAGGAGCGTCAGTAAGTCCCTCCATGCGCACAAACATTCAAAGCAATCCGCAAGGGTTGCTTTTCGTTTTTAATAACATGGAGGGCGAGAAGTTTATGCTGACCGACTGTAAGGAGCGTCAGTAAGTCCCTCCATGCGCACAAACATTCAAAGCAATCCCCAAGGGTTGCTTTTTTTATTATAAAACTTAGGGCTGAGCTTTGCCATCACTTTTATCTCAATCACCACTTCACACACTGCATACTTCTTTTCTTGTTGCTTTTTTCCTTTTTCTTGGGATGGTAATTTCCCTTTTCAACACGGGAATAATAGGAGGCCGGCCGGCCGCAGCGGCAACCGGAAATAAAAAGGCATGTCAGACTTCCAAGAAAAACAGCCAGGTGGATGAGTGCTACATTCATTTTGAAATGGTTTTAGTAAAGGTCCTTCTACCCCATTCCCTCAAAAAGGTTTCAACAAAATGAAATTTTTTTCAAAAAGTGTCCCCTAAACCCTTTAAGTCATTATAGTTTTACCCATTAATTCCGTAATTTGCTGTCTTGCCCCAAAGGGAAAAACTGATTATATCATGGTTAATATCCGGGAAAAATTAAAAACCCCAAAATTCTGGCGAAAACTAAGCCTTATCTTAGTTATTGTTCCTACCCTATTCCTGTCTGTGGTGGTTACCATAGTTTATGTGAACCAGGATAAGCTTGTTCAGGAACTGATTGGAAACCTGAACGAAAGCTTTACAGGGTCCACCGAGCTTAAGGGGTCGCATATTTCGTTTTTTGAAAACTTCCCATATATCTCCATTGACCTCCAGGATTTTAAGGTTTACGAAAGCAAAGAAAAAAACACCACTCCCCTGGTGGATGTAAAAGACGTTTATATCGGCTTTGATCTGTTAACCCTGGTAACGGGAAAAATGGAGATAAAAAAAATCAAGCTGAAAAACGGAAAAATTAATCTTATTCAACATGCAGACGGGGAATTCAACATCGTTCATGCGCTTAGCTCTCCAAACCCCGTCGACAGCCCCGAAGAAGAATTTCACCTGAAACTAAAGAAGATTGAATTAATCAATATTGATTTATCCAAATTAAACGAAGCAAACAACCTGAAAGTAGAAGCTTTCATTCAACAGGCGCATTCAAAATTTGAGTCCTCACCCGACCATGTCTTGGCCGCTTTTGATGCCCGGTTTATTCTAAATCTGATTTCCAATGGGGATACTACCTTTTTCAAGCACAAACATTTCGACCTGGAAACCCAGCTTGATTTCCTTAAAGGAAAGGACAAGTTAGTAATTCAGCCCACTAAAGTGCATCTGGAAGACGCCGAATTCGACATGAAAGGGAGCATAGATTTTGCCAATGATATGGACCTGGATTTTGAATTTGCCGGGGACAAAACCAATTTTAATTTGCTCATTGCCCTTTTTCCGGAAGAATTGATGCATAAGATGCACCGGTATGAAAATTCCGGAAGAATATCGATTGACGCTAAAGTGAAGGGAAAATCACTCAATGGGCACAGTCCGGCCGTAAATGTAGACATTGCTTGTATGGATGGAATATTTACTAATCTGGAAACACAAAAAAGCCTGGGGGATCTCAATTTCAAACTGAACTTTACCAATGGTGAAAGACGAAATCCCTCCACCATGAAAGTTACTATTAAAGACTTTTCCGCAAAACCCGAAAATGGTAAATTCTCGGGAGATATTTCCGCTTTTGATTTCACTGCCCCTGAACTGGATGTGAAACTTCAATCTGAATTCAATATGGATTTTGTTTCCAAATTTTTGCAAATGGAACATGTTGAAGACCTGAAGGGAACGGCCAAGATTGACCTGGCATTCAAAGACATAATTGATTTGAAGAACCCGGGGCATGCCATTGCTGAAATCGACGAACAGTATAGAATGAATATTGATTTGAAAGACATTTCATTTAAAACCGATGCCTATCATCTGCCCATAGAAAATTTTAACTTAAACACCAACATTTCCGGCCATAAAGCCAGAATCTCAATATTATCGGCCAAGTTGGGGAAATCAGATTTTACGATGACAGGAACGATTGATGACCTTCCTGCCATCATTCACCATACATCCAAACCGGTTGATGTGAGACTTAAAGTAAACAGCAATTATTTGGATCTGTTTGAGCTTGGAGGCTCCGACTCCACGGCTGTTAATGAACAGATTTCCGGATTACGCATGGACTTTGATTTTAAAGCATCCGCCAAATCACTCACCGAATCAAAATATCTGCCTGTCGGTGAATTTTTTATTGAAGATTTTTACGCCAAACTAAATCACTATCCCCATGCCTTTCATGATTTTCATGCCGACATTTTTATAGATGAAAGAGACTTGCGGGTTGTAGATTTCAAGGGAATGATTGATAAAAGTGACTTTTTGTTTACTGGCAAACTGGAGCATTATGAAAAATGGTTTGATGAACATCCGGGGGGCGATTCAAAAATTGAATTTAACCTGGTATCAAAAATTCTTCAACTGGAATCACTTTTCACCTATAAAGGCGACAATTATGTACCTGAAGAATACAGGCATGAGGAATTCGACAATTTGAAAGTTCACGGTTTTACTTATTTGCACTATGACGACGGCCTGAAGTCGATGGATCTGAACCTTGACAAATTTGAAGGAAAGATGAAAGTGCATCCCCTACGGTTTGAAAAATTTGCCGGTCGGGTTCACTACGAAAATGAGCACCTTGTGGTAGAAGACTTTCACGGCATTTTAGGAAAATCGCAATTTAAAACCACCCTCCACTATTATTTAGGAAAGGATGAAAAAATAAAAAAGCGGGATAATCATTTCAGCATTACGGCATCGCGCCTGGATGTGGATCAATTGATTCAGTATAATCCAGCGCCTGCCATAAAAAGCAACAATGCCGAAATTAAGGGGGCTCCGGCCATTGACCATGATGCGGGGTTCAATATTTATGAATTGCCTTTTACCGACATGACCTACCATATAGACATAGGCCATTTAAATTATCACCGGTTTTTATTCGACAATGTAAAGGGTAAGTTCAGAACCACTCCAAACCATTATCTGTATATAGATGATTTAAAAATGGACGCTGCCGGCGGGCATTTCGACATCAAAGGATATTTTAACGGTTCCAACCCCAAACTGATTTACCTTACTCCCGAAATCTATGCCCAGAATGTAGATCTGGATAAACTTATGTTCAAGTTTGAAAATTTTGGACAGGATTACATTTTATCGGAAAACCTTCACGGAAAGTTTACCGGAAAGATCACTGGCAAAATTCACATGCACAATGATTTAGTTCCCAAGATCGACGATTCTGAAATCCATATGGATCTGGACGTAAGGCATGGCAAACTAGAAAACTATTCATTGTTGTATTACATGTCGGATTATTTTAAAGATAAAAACCTGAGCAAGGTATTATTTGACACCCTAAACAACCATGTGGATATAAAAAACGGCATAGTCACCATCCCCAGGATGAAAATAAATTCTTCCCTGGGTCATATGGAGATCAGCGGAAAACAGGATCTGAATGGCGACATGGAATATTATTTAAGAATACCCTGGAGCATGGTTTCCAAGACTGCGGCTCAGAAGCTGTTTGTCAAAAAGAAAACTGAAGAAGCCCTTCCCGATCAGGAAGATGAAATTCAGTATAAAACGGGGAAAGTCCGGTATGTGAATTTAAAAATTACCGGTAATGAAAAAGGCTATAAATTCAGTCTTGGGAAAGACAAATTTGGAAAGGAAACCGGCGAGGATTCATAGAGCCTATATTAAAATCTAATTGTTTCAAGGATCCCAAAAAAAATACGCTCTTTTTCCAACCTTTTTAAACCCAAACTCATCTTATATAAAAGCCATGAACAATACCTTCATAAAATTAGCCCTGGTTATTCTCGTAACATCCTCATTTTCATGTGGTAAGGATAGAAAGAAATGGAAATTGCCGACCGATGTCAAATTCAAAATGGACATGAACCGGACCGTTACCCTGGGGGGCAATTTATCCTGGACAAGTGGGAACATTATAGTTTCCTATTTTACTTTCAACGGGCAAAGAGAGCAAAGCAGCGATGTAAATTTCACCAAAGATTACCCCTCCGGTCTTAATGTTTTTTTCGATCCCACGAATCCGGTCCCGGCTTGGGATTTTGATATTCCTCAGGGGACTTATCATCAGATAAATGTTTCTTTCAGAACTTATGGAAGCACGGGCGATGACCATATTGTTATAAAGGGAACTTATAAAAATACAAGCACATCGGTAGTTTACCCTGTTCAATTTGAATTTGAGGCCGAAGAGTATTATAATGTCACTGCCCGAAATTCATCGGGTGGCACGAAAATAAATCTTGAAAAAGATAAACCCGTTTCTGCCACCATAAAAGTGGATCCTGTTTATTGGTTTCAAACAGTTACTACCGGGATGATGGACAACGCCACACTTGTTGTTGTTAATGGAAATCCAACCATCCTTATTAACGATGACACAAATGAAGATATTTTTGATCTGGTTCGGGACAGAATTGACGATAACGTAACTACCGTTATTTTTAATTAAAAAACAAAATTGTGGTTTCCCAGATAGCTGAAAAATATACGGAAGAAGAAATATTGGCAGGCTGCCTTGCTGAAAACCGGCATTTTCAGGAAATCCTCTACAGAAAGTATGCTGATAAAATGTATAATGTCAGCCTAACCTATGCGGAAGATGATGATGAGGCATGCGATATACTTCAGGAAGGATTTATTAAGGTGTTCAGGAAAATAAACACTTTTAAAGGCGATTGCCCCATCGAAGCCTGGATAAGAAGAATAATAATCAACACTGCCATTGAATTTTTCAGAAAAAGAAAAAGGGAATTTGAAGTTTTAGAGAGCTACGAATACTCTCAAACAGGGAAAATAGATGATTTACTATCCCGGATAAACGCAAAAGAAATTATTAAAATGGTGAATCAGCTTCCAGCAAAAGCCCGGATGGTCTTGAAGCTATACGCCATTGAGGGTTACTCCCATAAGGAAATTTCAGAACTCCTAAACATCTCGGAAGGCACTTCAAAATCCCAATTGAACCGATCCAGATCTATGTTAAAAACGCTTATCAGCCAAAACAATGGATGAAGATAACAACATAGAAAAAAAGATCAGGCAAAGTTTCGACGGGCTCAATAAACCTGCTCCGGAATTTCTATGGAATAATCTGGAACGAAAAATTCAATCTGATGCTGAGGACAAAAAGATTGACTTCTCCATTAAATCCAGTTTCAATCAAACCGAAAAAGTCGCTCCTGATGCTCTTTGGGTTAATATTAACCGACAATTAAATATTGATCGGGTCTGGAAACGGATTGTTTGGCAATTAGATCGTAAGCCGGCAATTGCCTGGAGAAGGATTGCCGCTGTTTTCCTTTTCTTGGTTTCCCTCACAGGAGGAGTCGCTTTAATTCTTTCACTAAACCAAAATTCTGACCCCTACGAAGGAGCCCTGCTTTTCCCCTTCAAATCTAAACATTTCCCTACGGAAGTTTCCTCAAGACCCTCAACGGTGAATAGCACCAAGGCCCTTGTTAATGCTGAAAAAACCTTTACAAATCAAAAATCGTTTTCCCGAAACTCCCAAAACAATTCCAAAGTATCTGCTTTACCACCCTCGAACGACTTCCTTCCATCCTCTTCCGGCTTACCATTGGCGTTCACAAAATCGAACCTTCTCCCAATCCTGAAATTGCCCGAAACGGAACTTGTTTCCAACACCCATAAAGTAAGGGAAAGCCAACTCAACATTTTTGGAGGTGAATTCCAAAAGCCGGGCCCTCTGGATTCAACTTCATTTTACCAAAGTACTACCGCAAAAGGTCGATTCATAGAGGTCGGTCTGGTTCACTCCTTTACAAATACCTGGATTGTAAACAACGATACCAAAAATGGGTTTGATGAAAACAGTCTCATTCAAAACCAGTCAGGATATACCAATAATTTTGGGATAACCGGTGCATTATCACTCAAAGCAAATTCTGCCCTTGTTACAGAGCTTTTTGTTCTTGACAAATACGTTCAGGGCTGGGATCAATATTCAGAGGGAAAATATTTCAACAAAACCCTGGAGTTAAACTATATAAAACTCGCCCTTCTATATCAATACAAAATAAAGCAATCTCCGTACCGGACAATCCCCTCGCATTGGACAGTTATGGCAGGGCCCTACGGATCTATTTTAAAAAATTATGAAGCCAGTAATGATTTCGACCATGCATTAACGCTTTCAAAATTCTCCCGGACCGATTTTGGAATAAGAGTTGGCTTGGGACAGGAAAAGGAGTTTAAGTCTATTGTGCTTGGTTATGGAATATGCCTGAACCAGGGAATCCAGAACATCTTTATGGGCGACAGTTATGCTTCCCGGGATTTTAACTCCACAAGAACCTCAGCCTGGGGAAGCTATTTGAATGTAAAATACCGGTTCTCCAAATAATAGTTTCCCGGAGTTGGACTTTCCCCTTATACCATAGGGTTGGGCTATAGGATAACAATAGCCATCAATTATTAAAATCATAAATCCATTCCAACCTTTCCCAACCTTTAATCGTCCTTATATAAAAGTTCAACTTAAAAATCAAACATTATGAAAAAGCCCATGCAAATTATCCTTAAGAGCCTTATCATCTGCCTGTTGTTTGTGCTGCCCACAAGCTGTAAAAAATACGAAGAGGGTGGAAAGATTAGAAAAGCAGAAGAAGTCCTAACCAAAGAATGGTCAAGAGAAAAAGGATATAAAAACGGATCTCCCGTCTCTGTGGTTCCCGAAAATCCTCAAATTGGCGAAGTAACGGAAAATATGTACTTCCTGGATGGAGGAAATTACAGGTCTGAAGATGGAAATGTTACCCTGAACGGCACCTGGAAACTGGTAAATAAGAACAAACAGGTTGAAATTACCATTACCAGCCCCTCCTCAAAAGCAAGCACATACACCTATGATATCCTTAAGCTTACCGAGGGTACTGATGGGGAATTCATTTTTGAACACACGCTAAATGGAAATACCTACAAATACATGTGTCGTTCCTCAAGTTAAATTTCTTTTGAAACCTAACCTGTGAGGCAGCGGGCATGCGCTGATATTGAGGCCATGCCCGTTCCTCTTAATAATGAAACAATACAACTAAACATGACTAAAAAAACGCAATTCTCCGCTTTGCTTTTTGCTGTGATCCTTCTCACGGTTCTGCCCGCCTGTAAAAAATACCCTGAAGGTCCCGGGCTTTCCCTACGCTCCAAAAAAGCAAGAGTGGCCAATGATTGGAAAATTGCCAATGCCTTTGAAATTTCAGGTGGTGTAAACACAACCTCTGATTATATCAATGAAACCTGGGAATTTACCAAAAAAGGCGAGTTTTACGAAAGGGACAATGGTGTTATTGACAAAACCGGAACCTGGGAGTTTATTGCCGATAAGGAAGCCATTCAAATATTAATTCCCGGAAAAAATCCTAAAAACTACACCATTTTAAAACTAAAAAACAAGGAAATGTGGTTAAGGGATTCTGATGAAGAGTACCACCTGGTACCCAGATAACCTGTTGTAAAATCAGTTTCTCAAGGCTCTGATTCTGTAATAATTTTAGGGGAGGGGTTGCCAATCCAATAAATCCCGCCGGGCAGTGCGGGTACCAAATAAAATCCTCTCCCCTTACTTTACCCCTCTTTTGTTTCCCCCAATAAGTCAGAATTTAGTTGTGCAGGTTTACATGAAATCGTCGGTGTATGATGCTCTACCGAATCAAAGAAACATGCCCTATCCAGGTTTGCTCTTCACCGCTGACCAGATTTAATCCGGTAACTTTCCAGACATATACATCTTCCTGACAAGGTCGACCTTTGTACGTACCATTCCAGCCTTCGTTGATGTCGTTGGTTTTGAAGAATAGCTGGCCCCAACGATCGAAAATCATAAACGTATAATTCTCAACACCCAAAACCACCGGTTTGAAAATATCGTTTTTGCCATCGCCGGTAGGGGTAAAGGCATTAGGCGCCCAAAAACGAAACTCGGGCTTAACAACAATAAGAATCCAGGCCGTATCGCGACAACCAAAGGAATTGGTAACAATTTGCTGGGCCCAGTAATTACCATAGGTAGTATAAGCGTGAACCACATTGCAATTATTAGAACTGTTCCCGTCGCCAAAATTTATCCAACAGGATGAAGCACCCTGAGAAACATCGGTAAATGTTATATCCGGATCAAAAACAGTTGTAATCGTAGGTGTGGCAGAAATTCCGGCCTGAGGAACGGGAAACACAGTTACTGCATTGGGAATGATAAAGGTAAGTGTATCAACACAGCCATTGTGGGTTATTATAGTAAGCGATACAGTATAGGAACCAGGCACTGTATACACATGAAAGGGATTCTGAAGCGTTGAGGTTTGTCCATCCCCGAAATCCCAGAAATAAGTAACCGTTACTCCGGTTCCCACCACAGAAGCATCGGTAAACTGAACCCCCAGGGCAGGACAACCGCTGGAAGAAGGCAAGGTAAAGGAAACCACGGGAGGCGGAGTAACATTTACAATTTGTGTTGTACTTTGAGTACACCCATTTTCCGTTATCGTAAGTGTAACCGTATACAATCCGGGTTGGTTAAATGTAATTCCGGATGGGTTTTGCTGGGTGGAAGTTTGAGGGCTGGCATTGGGGCCGAAATCCCAATAAAAAGTGCCGTTACCAAGAAAGTTACCACCCGCCGTGAAATTAAAACTGTTGTTAGATATACATTGCGCTGCCTGAGGAGGAATTGAAGGAGCCAGCAGGGGATAAATATAAAAAGTGGTGAAGGCGGTATCGGCACAGGGCGTTCCGGGATTACCAATCAGCATTACATTATATACCCCACTGTCGGGATAGGTAAAAGTTGGAGCAAATAAATTGCTGGTATCGTTCGTCATGGAGGCTACCCCAAAATCCCAGTGATAGGTTGTGGCATTTATGGAAGAGTTCAGAAATTGAACCGTATAGCCGAAGCAAAATGTGGTTTGACTGGGAATGGAAATTACCGTAACATTTGGGCAGGGTATTACATTGAACTGGTAATCGCGCATGTGCACACTCAAAAGATTTCCGTTACGATATTCCTTCACACAGATTCCAACTACCCATTGCCCCTGCATGTTAGGCGTACAGGTTAGCAAGCCGGTGGCAGGATTTATGGCCAGGGCCGGGTTGGCGCTTAATGGGTTGTTGCCATTGTAGGGGGGATTCCAGGGTACATTCACATAGGGTGGACCTGCAGGTGGCTGGGGCATCGGATTAGCGTTGGAAGCTCCATCATAAGGGTCGCAGAGTTCATATACCAGTGAATCGCCATCAGGGTCGGTGGCAGAGTGCATAAAACTGAAGGGCACATTTGCACAAAGAAACAAAGGCGGGAGACTATCGAATCTTGGCGATGAATTGCACAAGGCTAAGGAGGAAGGCGGTATGGTGGCTGTAATGGTAAATCCCACCGAAAGTGGATTCGTCAAGTTTAAAATAGTTGTGTTTCGGCAACAACGCTGATACGCCAAAACATAACCCGTGGGGCTCGGAGGAAGATTAATGGTTCCTGTATAAACTGCCTCCTCAACACAAACATTGGAGGGTGGAGTAAAGCATGGGTTATTAAGGGTAACAGGTAACAACACTGCACCCGGAAAGGGAATGGTCATGGCCTGTACAAGTACACCGGCCGGGGTATAAACGCCAATGGAAACAGGATCGTCGAAAGGTGCTTGTCCGTTTATACAATCCCGGTAAAGCTTGAGGGTAACCTGGTAATTATTATTTCCCAGGCAGGTATAATACATCTCCCCTCCTACTATATGGGTAGCCTTGGCGGAAAAAATTCCGCAGAAAATAAAGAGGAAAAAGAAAAAATTCTTACATCGAAACATTCCCGGTTTTAATTAGAGCCCAGAATCTGGAAGTAGCCGGGGAAAACCCTTCCGTCTGAAACATATAGTATATAATAATAGGTGCCATCGGGCTGTTTGGCACCGTTCCAATTGTTTTTGTAATCGGCATCATCCAGAAGTAGTGAACCCCAGCGATTAAAAATCTGCAGGCGACTGTTGGGGTACTTATCCAGATTTTCAAATGAGAAAAAGTCATTCAGGCCATCGGCGTTTGGAGTAAACACATTCGGGAAACCCAATTGACATTGATTGTCTACCACAACATTTGCAATTCCGGTTCCCACCACACCGCAGCGATCCGTAACAGTTAACTGGAAAGACCCTGTTGTTGTGGGCAAAAAAGTATTATTCGGTGAATTCGGATTGGGAACCTGATCGGGACCCGCCGTGGTGGTCCATGCATATACATAATTCGGTGCGCCACCAGAAACCCCGGGAACAAGGGAAACTGTATTTCCCTCACAAACTGTAATATCAGACAAGCTTACAACCACCGGTCCGGGAGGTAAAACCGTAACAACAATGGATTGGGATTGAACCGGTGAAGAACAACTATCCGAAACGGCAACAGAATACGTAGTAGTAGCCGAGGGGGTAAAAGTAATAGAACTGGTTGTGGCACCGGTAGACCATACATAGGAATAGGGCTGAACCCCGCCTGTGGTATTTGCATTTAAGGTAATGGTGCCACCGGGACATATGGTGGTGTCGTTACTCGCGGTAAGAACCAGGGGCGTAAGATCGCCGATGTAAATGGTAATGTTGGTTGCAGTTTGGGCACAAGGCCCGGTGGTTTGTGCTGAGATAGTCAGGATCTCAATTCCTTCAGTAATGGCATCAGAAAAGGCCTGAATACAAATTACGATGCTGTCCTGACCGGGCTGAAAAATAAGTGGATTGGGAATGGTGGTAAAGTCAACTCCGTTAATGGCTGTTCCCCCGAAAGTAAGTTGAACGGTATCAGGATTTCCGATGTTGGCAGAACCCCGGTCAAAAACCAGGCATGCCTGTCCACATCCTTCGAACAAAGTAGAATCGTTCGGACCGCCATAGGAAATATTGGAAGTAATGGTAATGGACGAAGCGCTGAAGCTTCCGGCCTTCAAAAACACCCCGCTGTCGTAGGCTGCATCGCCGATATCGGCCACCACAATTTTTATCCGGTAAGTTTGTCCGCATATTACAGGATATTGAGCACGAAGCGGTCCGGTAAATCCATCATAGTTTACCGTTTGTCCGGGCGGAACCTCGTTGTTTACATAAAATTGCGGATAAGAGTTTGCATTTACATTGTTAATCGTTACGGGTGTGTTAGGAGGCGCGGGCGGACTGGGAATTCGGGCAATGTTAACCGGTGCCAAAGGAGTTGTAACACCCGACAGAATAAATGCAAAGGCATCATTAAAACTGGAATTCACCCATTCCATGTATTCCTCGGACCCAAACACATAATCAAATTTCACAGTATCAGCCATGGGAATAAAATCAAATTGCAAAACGGCTGCATCAAAACTTCCATTGGCTGTGTTTCCCGTAATCTGCTCAAGCTGGGCATCGCCGGGTGTGTTATTTACCACCGTAGCAAATCCGGTAACATTGGGTCCGCGGGCGCTATCAATATGGCCAGAACAAAGAATTATTCCACTATCGAGCCCGATGTTGGAAGCCATGCCATTAAAATAGCCAACGGCAACCGGAGCGCCGGTATAAACAAAATTAAAGGCCTGAATTCCGGTTCCCAACAAAACATTTTGCACCAGAAACTGGGCCGTATTGTAAGGAGCCTGGTTGGACACTACGAGTTGGGCTTTAGAAAAAAATGGCAGGAAAAAAATTCCTGCCATGATTACATATTTCGCAAAAGAGGTTTGCATAGAAATGCTATCGGATTAAACTAACATGAGTAACTTTTTCAATCTTTTTATCCTGGGGTCCTTTCACTTTGAACACAGCGATATAAACATCTTCCTGAATCATATTGTTTTTCAGATTACCGTTCCATCCCTGGGTAATGTCTTTGGTTTCAAAAATCATTTCACCCCAGCGGTTGAAAATCATCATGTGGTATTCAAGTATTCCGGCTCCAAAGCCACCATAGAAATCATTAATACCATCACCATTTGGCGTAAAGGAATTCGGAGCATAGAAATAGAAATCAGGGTAAATGGTAATCACATCGGTTATGGTATCCCGGCATCCATTGGCATCCGTAATAATAAGTGTTACCAGGAAGGTATAGGTTTGGTCGTTCGGATATGTATGATTTGGATTTTGAAGGGTAGAAGTATTTCCATCGCCAAAATCCCAGAACCAGCTCACGGCAGGAGAACTTTGGTTCATAAAGTCAACTGAGTTTGGCGTGGCATAATTGTAACCAAAGGCAGCCACGGGTTGTGGAACAAAAACAGGAACCAATTGGGTAGCGGTATTTCCACATGTATCGGTAACGGTAACGGTGTAAATGGTGGAAGTAGCGGGGCCGGGATTAACGGTCACTGAGGGACCTGAACCGAGTCCATGACTCCAGGAGTATTGATATCCCGGCATACCGTTTTGTGCCTGGGCAGAAATGGTGGCCGGATCGTTGGCACACACAGTATCGCCATAGGCAGTAATTGTAGGAGGAATAACATTCAGGATTGTAATCCGGATAGTGTCCGGGGCTCCATTGGAACAAGGTCCGGGAGGAACAACGATCAAAATTGTTTCGGGGCCTTCCTGTTGCGGATCCATCAGGGCAGAAATAGTAATGGCAACGCTATCGGTTCCGATAGGGAATATTACAAAATTTTGAATCTGAGCGTAGTCAACTCCGTTTGTGGCGGTTCCAAGAATCTGGAAAGTAAGCGTATCCTGAGTATTGGTTTGGTTCCCACGATCGAAATAAATTACAAGTGAGCCACAACCTTCATAAAGGGTTGAGTCGTTTCCACCGATATTTCCGGTGGCTGAAGAGGCGGTTCCGGTTACAATTCCTGAGCTGGAAAAACTTCCTGCTTCAAGAAAAACCCCGGAATCGAGAATGTGATCACCTCCATCGGCAATTGCAATTTTAATATGGTAGGTCTGACCGCATTGTACCGGAGACATAGCGGTAAGAACCGTGGTTTGTCCATCGAACTGGTGGGTGGTCTGAGCAGGAGAAGTGGGACAATTGTAGGCAGCGGAGCATTGATTTCCCCAGCTGGTACTATTTTGAGGATCGTTACAAATGTAGAAAGGTGAATTCTGTGGATTACAATTCACATTAAACATCGTTACATAAGTATTGGGCGGAGCAGGAGGCGAGGGAACCAGGGCAATATTGCGGGCATTGTTGGAAAAGGGACCTGTGATTCCGGGGCCGCTGATAAAAAATCCGAAACCGTCATTGATACCTCCGGGTTGACTGCTGACATATTCCATGTATTCCTCGCTGGCAAAAACATAGCGAAACTTTACGGTATCGGCCATAGGAATAAAATCAAACTCAAGAATAGTGGCGTCGTAGCTCAAAGTAGGAGCAAAAACAATATTCAAATCGGGGTCGCCGGGGAAATTATTGGATTGGGAAGCTCCGGTTTGGTTGTTGGGTCCTAATGCATTATTGATGTGCCCGCAACTCAGGATAATTCCGGAGTTAAGGCCGATATTGGAATTTGCCCCGTTAAAAACACCAATGGTATTAGGAGCGCCATTAAAAGTAACATTGAAAATTTGTACCCCTGCTCCGGTAAGCACATTTTGAACAAGCCATGCAGGATTGTTGTTATTGGGAGGAGTATTGTTTACCGTTAATTGGCCAAAAACGGTTAAGGAACCGGCGAACAAAGTTGCCAGCAGAACGGAAATGGATTTTTTCAGAACCATTGGGGACTAAAAATTTAAGTTACAAACTTATTAATTCGGAGGAACAAAAACAAGGTTCGTCGGCCAAAAGGGGGCGTTTGTCGCAGCAAAATGAACCTGAGCGTTCCTACACCAAAGATAAGACATTATAAGACAGGAACAGGTTGCATGAAAATACCCGTCTGATGATAACTTAAATTAATGAATCTCAGTGGATTATAAACATCCCCGCAAGAACGCCCCTTGATCCTTCCATTGTTTCAAAAACCAGGGTCTGCAGGGGTTTACAGGGCCCGAATCAACCCTGCCATTATTTTTCCGATTTTTCGGGAAATAAATAAAAGCATGAGCTACAAAAACTATCTCGACGAAAACAAGGACCGGTTTATCAGTGAACTTATTGACCTCTTGAAAATTCCATCGGTAAGTGCCGATCCCCGATATAAAGAATCCGTAAGGAAATGTGCCGAAAAAGTAAAATCAGAAATGGATAAGGCCGGACTGGAAAACACGCTTGTTATGGAAACGGGGGGGCACCCTCTGGTTTATGGAGACAAACTTATAGGATCCGAATTTCCTACGGTAATTGTTTACGGGCATTACGATGTGCAACCCCCCGACCCCATAGATTTATGGGATTCACCGCCATTTGATCCGGTTATCAAAGACGGGAAAATTTATGCCCGGGGTGCCGCCGACGACAAAGGCCAGTTTTTCATGCATGTTAAAGCTTTTGAAATGATGCAAAAGCTGGGAACCCTGAAATGCAATGTTAAATTCATGATTGAGGGAGAAGAAGAAGTCGGGTCTGACCATTTGGGAGATTTTCTCAAAAAAGAAAAAGATCGTTTTTCAGGCGATGTAATTCTCATCAGCGATACCAGTATTATTGCCAACGATATTCCATCCATTACTGTGGGACTGCGGGGCCTAAGCTATGTTGAAGTTGAGTTAACCGGTCCGAACCGTGATTTGCACAGCGGTTTGTACGGGGGTGGGGTTATCAATCCCCTCAACGAGCTTTGCCGGATGATTGCAAAACTACACGATGAAAATTTCAGGGTTACGATTCCGGGATTTTACGATGATGTTCTTGAGTTAAGTGATGAAGAAAGAAAAGAATTTGCCAAAACCCCATTCGATCTTTCAGCATACAAACAACATTTGGATATTGAAGATGTAAGAGGTGAATCCGGTTATTCTACATTGGAAAGAACCGCGACCCGTCCAACGCTGGATGTAAATGGAATTTGGGGAGGATATACCGGGGAGGGGGCAAAAACCGTTATTCCTTCCAAAGCATTCGCAAAAATTTCCATGCGATTGGTTCCCAACCAGGATTACGAAAAAGTGATGAAGATGTTTGAAGATTATTTTGTTTCCCTGGCCCCCAAAGGCATCAGGGTAAAAGTGAAACCCCATCATGGTGGGAACCCTGTTTTAACGCCCACATCAGGCATTGCCTACCAGGCCGCAAGCAAAGCCATGGAATCTACATTCGGAAAAAAACCCGTTCCCGTTCGAGGCGGTGGAAGCGTTCCCATAGTGGCACTTTTTAAAGATGTCCTTGGGTTGGAATCGGTGTTAATGGGATTCGGTCTCGACTCGGATGCAATACATTCACCCAATGAGCATTTCGGTATTTTTAATTATCTTAAGGGCATAGAAACCATTCCTTTATTTTACGAAAACTATTATGAACTTGTCAGGGCAGAAAAAAAATAAGGAGTGAAAAACAGGATCCTAATTCAGTTCCGCATACTCCTATTCCTTTCCTTTTTATCCGGAGGTTACTTGTTTTGTCAGGAGAGCAAATCCGACGCACAGGGTGGATCGGATATCAACATTTCCGATGGGAGAGATCTTACCAGTTTCTCGGTAATGGATTCGGCCGCCAGAAACTATAAAGTGTTTTTTACCGGTGAGAACCATTCTTTTCTCAGGCAAAACACAAAAGTTGAGTTAAAAATGTTGCGCTACCTGCATCAAAAAGCAGGCGTGCGGATATATTTACTTGAATTCGGAACCAGCGTGGGATGGCTGGCCAATAAATTTATTCAGACCGGTGACACCAGTTACCTGAGCGATCTCAAAGACAAATCGTACCGTGACTACACGGATCTGTTTCTTGGTCTTCGTGAATTTAACAAAACCTTACCCGATTCTGAAAAAATTCAGGTTTTCGGAATTGACCTGGAATGGTCGCAACCGGTAGCCTGCAAAGCCCTTGCCCGTTTTCTGCCCGATACCCTTGCTCCACCCGACTCCATTCGACTGAGCGTTGAAAGCCTCAGAGGCCTTTCCCGCTTTCTGAAAGCTGATCCTGAAACCCAAAAAAACACCTACCCCTCGTACTATTTCAGCGGCAATTATAATATTCGAAATTCCCTTCGGGAAATCATTTCCAACTTTCGTTCCCACACGGCAGACTATTCACGTTACCTGGCAGAAGACTATGCAATTTTCCACAAAATTATCAGGGGATTAGAAAACTTCCGGACCTGGGATGAGTATGAAGGGTCGAGAATGATCCAGGGGATGTATTACCGCGAGCAGTATATGTACGAGGAGTTTTTAGGGATATTAAAAACCTATCCCGACGCAAAATTTTTCGGTCAATTCGGAAGGTGCCATGTCGCCCGACAAAAGCAGGAAGAATGGTGTAACGGATACGATTTAAGTCCTTTGGCAGGAAGGATTAACAATTCAGACAATACCCTGGTCAGGGGAAAAGTTTGCACCATTGCTATTTATTATCCCAACGGCGGCTTCATGGGAAATTTTTCCGCCGATGAAAAAAAACTCAAAAAATTGTTTCCTTCCAACCGGCGGGAGGGATTCAGAATCTATGATGCTTCAAAAGATACTTCTGTAGGATCCGTAATAACCGACAAATTCAATTTTATTATTGTGAACTTCCATCCGCCCGAGAAAGAAAAAAAGGAAAACATTTCGGACGACTCTTCAGATCCCAAACAAATCAGCAAAGTTTATTTTGATGTGTTTGCCGAATCGATGAATTTTGATTTGAGCACATTTAATAATTCCATTTTCGGTTCACCCTCCACAGGCATTGATCCAAGGCAAATCTTTATCGGGGGTGGATTTACAACGCAAACCCCCGGCCGGGCCTTTGTGGGCTTTAGATTTGCCGGCATGCTGGAAAGAAATTTCAGCAACGACAGCAACGACTTTACCCTCAGGGGTTGGAATTTTTTCTATTATTCCGGGATAAACCTGACCAAATCAAAAATTTTCAGTTTCGGCCCTGGCTTTGGTTTAGGGTATCAGAAAATCAGACTGAACGCCAGCAATAACAAAAATCCCGGCAAGGGTGTTTTTGGAGAGCCTGAAATCAGAGCTTATCATAATCCCGCCTTCCTGCTTGACGGATTTCTGGATACACGGCTTACCGTAGGGCATGTGAGCCTGGGATTAAAATCCGGTTACCGGCTTGACCTTTCACAAAAAGACTGGAAAGCAGGTCGCGAATTGATTCAGGGTGGGCCCCACACCGAATTTTCAGGTTTTTATTTTCAGGGCATTTTTTCATTAGCCTTCAATTCAAATTAACTTAAATGAAGTTTTTTAACATCCGTCTGCTAATTCCCCTTTTTTCACTTCTATGGGCATCCTGTGCTTCCATAAAGCCGGTTTATGTAAGCAAGGTTGAAGGAAGTAAAATAATTGATTTAAGTGCCAAAGGCATTAAAGCTGAAATTTACATTCGCATCAACAACCCCAACAGCGTGGGGTTTTCGATATACCGCTCAAATTTTGAAGCCGAAATGAATGGGATTGCCCTCGGAAAGGCTTATCTTAAGAAAAAAATAAGAGTAAAAAGAAAGTCAGACGACCTTCACACCGTAGTAGTAGAATCAGATTTTTCGAAACTGGGAATGGCGGATATCCCAAGGGTAATGGGGATATTGAAATCAAAGAGTCTGAAAATACACCTCAAAGGCCAGATAAGGCTTGGAAAAGCATTCATCCGGAAAACTTTTCCTGTGGATGTAACAGAAACCGTGAGACTCTAAGGTCTTTAGAGCTTATTCAGCTTTTTAACGAACTTTCCGCTCTTACGCTGGCAACGGCTCTGGCAGCTTCCCAGAAGGGATACCATAAACAGGCCTGTTAACAGAATAATTAAATTGCGGTTATTAAAGATCTTTTTCATGAGGGTACAAAGTTAAAAAAATAAAACAAAAATCCGGCCATAAAAAATGAAGAGAACGCCCAACCGGTTGATTAAGGAAAGCAGCCCCTATTTGCTTCAACATGCTTATAATCCGGTTGACTGGTTTCCGTATGGAAAGGAAGCATTTGATCGGGCTAAAAAAGAAAACAAGACCGTATTGATCAGTATTGGATACTCTGCCTGTCACTGGTGCCATGTTATGGAAACCGAATGTTTTGAGGATCCTGAGGTGGCAACCTGGATGAATAAGCACTTCATTAACATAAAAGTGGATCGGGAGGAGCGGCCGGATGTGGATATGTTTTACATGGCGGCGGTACAGGCTATGACTCAGCATGGCGGGTGGCCCCTGAATTGCTTTACCCTTCCCGACGGAAAACCAATCTACGGGGGCACATACTTTCCTAAAATCAAATGGCTTCATGTTTTAAAAACCCTGGCTGATATTTACAGGGAGGAGCCGGAAAAAGTTATTGAATACGGAGAAAAACTAACTGCCGGACTACAAGAAATCGAAAATCGCGAAAAAAGAAGTTCGGGCTTGCCTTCTCCCGGGGAACTTCAAAAAGCAATTGAAAAATGGACTTCCCAATTCGATCCCGAAGATGGAGGTCCGAACCGGGCTCCCAAATTTCCCCTGCCTTCCAATTACCGGTTTCTACTGGAAGTATCAGCCCTCCGGAAGGACGAGTTATGGGGTGAAAAAGGAGTCTTGGCGGATTTGGTAACGAAACACGTTGAATTAACCCTCGATAAAATGGCTTTGGGGGGTATCTGCGACCAAACAGGCGGGGGATTTTACCGGTATAGCACCGACAGAAACTGGAAAATTCCTCACTTTGAAAAAATGCTCTACGACAATGCCCAGCTTTTGTCGCTGTATTCCCATGCTTTTTATCGATTCCGAAAGCCCTTTTACCGGGAAACTGCCCTTGGCATAATAGCCTTTTGCAACCGGGAATTGCTTGGGGAAAACGGACTGTATTACTCGGCTCTGGATGCCGATTCGGAGGGCGAAGAAGGAAAATTCTATATCTGGAAAAAAGAAGAACTGGAAAAATGTCTGGGAGATCTTTTTCCGGAAGCAGAAAAGCTGTTTCACCTCGATGAGAAAGGATACTGGGAAAACGGAAATTACAATCTGGTCTTAAAAAAAGAGCCTGAAAACCCGGAATCCTTCAGGCGTATAAAGGAAATATTGCTGGCGGAAAGGGCAAAAAGGGTGCGGCCCGGACTGGACGACAAACAGCTTTGCTCATGGAATTCTTTGATGCTTACCGGCCTTACCGACGGGGCATTTGCTTTTCAGGACGATAAGCTCCTTGCCCGATGCAGGGATCTTGCCCAAAAAATGAAGGCCTTGTTTTTCGAGGGAAATGAAATCCTTCATTGCAGGAAAAAAGAAGGAGCCCCCATTTCCGGATTCCTGGAAGATTACGCTTTCTTTTCCGGTGCCTTGCTCAATTTGTTTTCTAAAACCGGAGATGAGAGCTATTTAAAAGATGCTCAGTTCATAATAGAAACAGCCATTCAAAAATTTGGCGACCCCTATCCCTATTTTTATTTCACCCGCAAGGAGGATGGCGATTTACCCATACGCCAGAAAGAACTCAGCGACAATGTTATTCCTTCCTCAAATGCAGGTATGGCTTCCAGTCTGTATTACCTTGGACTCTACACGGGGGCATCCTCTTTTTCAGAAAGGGCACTTGCCATGCTTGGTGGCATAGGAGAAGATCTCCAAAAATATCCGCCCGGCTATTCCCATTGGATGGAAACGGGACTAAAGTTGATATTCCCGGCATCTCAGATTGTGGTTGTTGGAAACTCTGTTGATGAATTAAGAAAAGAGGCAGCATCCCGCTATCATCCCAACCTGATCTTTGTTTTTAGCCATGCGGATTCCGGGGTTTCCATTCTTAAAGGCAAATATGAAGCAGGAAAAACAAACCTATATCACTGTCGCGAAAACACCTGCTCTCCCCCCTGCTCCTGTCTTGATGAAGTTTTTTCATTGCTTGAACGCAATTCCTGAGAGAGTCCTGCCAGAGATCACATTCCGTGTAGCTTTTTTCGTTTTGGTTTTTCTCACGGCCTGGCTTCCCGGGTTTTCTCAAATGCTCGATACCCGACCCAGTTGGATCGAAACCACACCCCTTCGCTTCGACCCCCGGTTCATCACCGAAAAAAAAATTAAATGGCTTGAGGTTAGCAATATGGATAAGCCCGACGGCTCTCCTATTATCGATCAGGGTCTGAAAGAATTCTACCGCTTTGATGAAAAGGGAAATGTTGCCATGTATTATAAAACCCGGGTAAAATCGAAAGAGCTTGTGGAAAAAGAAATCCCCGCCTTGTACAAAAAAGGAAAACTTGTAAGGAAAGCCTACACCAAAGAAGAACATACCTACTTCTACGATACCACCTTTTATTGGTTCAAATATGATACCATCGGACGAATTATTATGAAAAAAACCAAAGTCGCTGATTTCTTTTTCGCCTGGTATTATGAATACGACATAAACGGATTTATTGGCAGACAAACCTATGTAAAGGAAACCATTCCCCTTTCACAATCGGAAGAATCCATGGCAGCCTCTCCGGTTCAAACCATTTTAAGTGATGAATATTTTAAGTACTCTTTTCAATCGCCGAGTCAGCTACGAAAAAGTTATTTAAACGATGAGGGAAAAGAATACCGGTATGCCATAATAAATTTCGACAGAACATTCATTGAGGAGAATCATGCCTATAAAACCGGCTATGTAAAACACTATTACTTATATCGCTTCGATGAAAAGGGGAAACTTTCCGAGTTTATCCGCCGCAGTAATGCCAACGAGGAAATTACATTCAAAACCACTTATGAGTATTCAGCCACCGGAGAATTAATGGCAGAAAGGTATTACAAAGAGGACACATTTACGAATGAAATAACCTGGATGTATGAAAAAGATACCGGGCTTATTAAGGCGCGCCTGGATCGTGATTTTATAGGGATGCGGATAGGAATAACAAAATACCTGATAGGGTACTAGGGCTTATTTCCTCAATTCAAAATTCTTTCCCAGATAAACTTTCCTTACCTGTTCATCCGATGCCAGTTCTTCGGAGGAACCTGCCTTCAGAATACGGCCCTCAAACAACAGGTATGCCCGATCGGTAATGGATAGTGTTTCATGAACGTTGTGGTCGGTAATAAGAATTCCAATGTTTTTCCGTTTAAGCCCCTGAACCACCGACTGGATGTCTTCAACGGCAATAGGGTCAACGCCTGCAAAAGGTTCATCGAGCAGAATATAGGATGGGTCCACCGCAAGGCATCTGGCAATTTCGGTTCTTCTTCTTTCCCCGCCACTCAGGCGGTCACCAATACTCTTTCGAATATGATTTAAACCAAACTCTTCAAGCAATTGTTCGAGCTTAGCGTCTTGTTCGTTTTTGGGAAGGCGGGTCATTTCCAATACAGCCCTGATATTATCTTCCACGCTCAGTTTCCGGAAGACACTGGCTTCCTGGGGCAAATATCCAATGCCTAGTTTTGCACGTTGGTACATAGGAAGGTCCGTAATTTCTTTTTCACCCAGAAATACCTTTCCTGAATTGGGCTTAATCATTCCCACAATCATGTAAAAGGAGGTTGTTTTCCCGGCTCCGTTGGGACCCAGCAAGCCCACGATTTCACCCCTTTTAACCTCAAAACTAACGGTATCAACAACCGTCCTGCTGCGGTACCTTTTCACGATATTTTCGGCTCTCAGACTCATGATCAGAAGATAAATTGCAGCGAACCTCGCAAACCCACTTTGGGAATCCGCGAGGTTGTATGTTGTTCGTAATTGGAAATATATTCGTTTCCGATATAATTCATTCGCCACATAACATCAAAACGGAAAATTTTAAAAATATTTTCAATTCCTGCACTGACTTCCCAATAGGGACCACTGTTCAGGGCACTTAAGGTATTGGGGAAAATCAGGACATTTCGGTTTTTGGGAGTAATTTCCCCGATAAGCATTTTTGCCGTAAATACCTCCCGCCATTTCAGCCTTCTCAACAAGGGAACTTTGTTAAAAAAGAACCCTCCTAAATGATGAAAAGCCTGAACCGTAACAAACCGATCGCTCGCAAACTCATAAAAATTCATCATGTTGAAGGCGTATTGATCATATATATACGTTTCGTTGCCCCCGTGAAGTTCAAGCAGGGGAAAAGGAACCTGACCAAAAATTTGTCCGGCTTCAATAATGTAATCCACATACCCGAAGGGATTGATATAAAACCTGTCGGTGACATTTACCACGAGTTTTTGGTATTTATAATCCCCGTCCAGAATTTTTGGAATTCCCATGGAAGCCGCAATGGAAAGTATGGGCCAGCGGGTACCGGTACTTACCCGCGTAAATGTTCCCTCAATATATTTTTCATCCCATGCAAAGCGGCTTCTCAGTCGGACCTCCGTGGTGTTGATGTGATCAAGGGAATCAATGGAGTTATCGTCCCGCTGAAATTTATAACTCACATTTCCCAGGGGATTCATTAAGCGGGAAACGAAATACAATTTGTTATTGAATCCATCAAAAGGTTCAAACTCATAAATAAACTGCGATTGCCGCACCCGGGTCATATTGCTCAGAGGTGTTCGGCGGAATAGTGATGAGATGATATTATCGGGAGTGAAGGCATTCCAGCTTTGTCCGAGAATCTCATAATCGTCTTTATAATTCAGGTACACAATCTGCCTGGGTTTTTTGGTAATAAATGTTTTAAACTCGCCCTGATACTTAAATTTTTCGTCCTTCATTCCATAGGCCACAAACCCGTTAATTTCAACCCAGCGACTGAACTTATCTGATGTGCGCCCTCCCAGGCGGAAGCGTGGACCCTCAATAGCATTAAAACTGACGGTTTTATAGTAGGGTCCCAGTTCCACATTGCCCCAGACTTTATATCCGGTAACCATCATGATCACAATGTTTTCCCAGGATTTGTAAAACGGCAGCGACTGGATGGTGTCTACCATTTTATAAATCTGCGATTCGTTTTTCGACAAAGAATCGTGGCGGGTTTTGGCCCAGTATTCCTCTGTTTTATTTTCGGCATCCTTTTCTACCACCAGGTTATCGCCAAACACCCAGAAGTCGGGGGGCTTGGGATTATTAATAACATAATCACGGTAAGATGTGGTTTTGCGACCGTATACCCCAAATTTTTTCTCACGAACGGCAAAGTCGATAATAATGCGGTCTTTCGAAAGCATCCAATAACCCTCCTGTGTTTTTTTATACTCCTGAATAAAGTTCAAAGTTTGGATGTAGTTCAGGTTGATATCTTCCGGCAATGACATTTCAAGCTGTTTCAAGGCAAAGGAGGTATCTGCAATCCACATGTTGCCATTAAAGGCCAGCTCCTGTTTGCGTTTTTGTTTGAACTGAATATGATAACAGCGAACCCCATCAAGAATTACACTATCGATCAGGTAATATTTATAATAGAAAATTCCATTGTCGGATATCGGACTGACAAAAGTTTTTCCAAATACGATAAGGTTATTATCATACATATTGAAGTTCTGGTACATGTCGCCCATAAACTGGGTTACACTTTCCTCATTCTTCAAACCTGAGATCCGGGAAGCTTTTATTATTTCCTTTTTGTGCCTGGGGCTCCGGTTGAAATAATATTCCGATACGGTTTCGGAAATAAAAAGAGGCAGGTAGGGCTTTTCCTTTTCACTGGTGGAATCGATATAATCGAAAACAAATTTGATGGGCTTAAGGGCTTTTTTGTTTTTGTATTCCGGAGGGATGTTATTCAGGTCGAATTCAATTTTGTTATAAACCTGGTACTGATAGGAGTTGTACTTTTCCTTGTCGTTTTTGTCTTTATTGGCATAAACTTTCTTCAGGATTTTATGAGCCGGGTTTTCCCCGGGCAAAATATCAACCGCATCAAGTACCTTGGTATCGGGATCCATATAAACATTCATAGAAGTGCTGGAACCTTGTTTTATTGAGTATCCTTTCCGGATATACCCCACATAGGTAAAAATCAGGGAGTCTACAGGCTGGTTGGCAACTATCACAAAATTCCCGTCGAAATCACTGGAAGTAGAAACTTTGGCTCCTTTAAAAACAATACTCACAAAAGGAAGGGGTTCTTTGGTCTGGGAATCCAGAATTTTCCCGGAAACGCGGGTTACCTGTCCGTAAGCAGGACAAATAAACCCTGTAAGCAGGAAAAAAAATATAACCTCCTTAATCGCTTTCACCGGCAATATCCTGACCATTTGTGGCCTGATGTAAACTATGAAGTTACAAAAGAAACCCTAATGAAAAAAAACAATCTTTTCACAAAGAATCCCAGAATTCAACCGCCTTGCGAAGGTGGGGAATTACAATGCTTCCGCCTACCAGAGTGCCGATGGAAAGGACCTCAAAAAGCTCCTCTTTTGTCACCTTTTGTTCGTGACATTTCAACAAATGATAGCGAATGCAATCGTCGCAACGAAGTACCAGGGAGGCTACCAGCCCCAACATCTCCTTGGTTTTCACATCCAGAGCGCGGGGTAAATAAGCCTGGGTGTCGAGGTTAAAAAACCGTTTTATCACCAGGTTATCAGCGTCAAGAATCCGGGCATTCATTTTTTCCCGATAGACATTAAATGCTTCAGCGTTTGAACTCATGGCTTTCAGTTTGCTGTTTTTTGAAGTTTTCTACGTTCCACAAATTTGGCAACGAAAATGCTGATTTCATACAATCCGTACAGTGGAATGGCCACCATTATCTGGGATGAAATATCCGGCGATGGGGTAATAAAGGCAGCAACAATAAGGATCACCACCAAAGCGTGCCGCCGATACTTTCGCATAAAGGCCGCGGTCATAAGACCTATCGTGGTGAGGAAATAAATTAAAATTGGCAATTCGAAAACCAGGCCCGTAGCAAAAGTGAGGTTGGAAATGGTGGAAATATAGGAGTCCATGGTTATTTCATTCTCAACCTTCTCCGAAACCCGGTAGTTCCCTAAAAACATGATCGTCAATGGAGCTACAATAAAATAACTGAATAAAACTCCCGTAAAAAACAAACCCGAAGCGTAGAACACAAAGCCCCTGATGGCCTTTTTTTCATTGGGGTGCAGGGCAGGCCTTACGAAGCGCCATAATTCCCATAAAAGATAAGGGAATCCAAGTATCAATCCGGCCAAAAAAGAAATCCACATATGGGTAATAAATTGTCCGCTGATGAGGATATTTTTCAGAGAAAAATCAAAGGCTGTTATGCAAAGTTCATCCCCTTTTCCAATCCAGTGCGAAAAGCGGCAGAGTGCTTTATAAGTTAAAAAATGCTGGTCGGTTGGGCCGAATATGATTTTATCAAACAGGATTTCCGGAAAAATAAAACAAACCACTGCCAGTACAGCAATTACAATAACCGACCTTACCAGATGCCAGCGCAGGGCTTCCAGGTGCTCGAGGAACGACATTTCCTTTTTTTCCATCCGGGTGGCAAAGATAGTATAAAGTGCTGTTTTGAGGGATTCGCCAATGGCTGAAGAAGAAAATTAATCCGTATTTTCGCGCCCTATGCCCGAGGGAGGAAAAATGTTCAGGTATTGGGTTCTGGGATTAGGCCTGCTCCTGTTTCTGGCCTATTCCAATCATTTTGAAAACGAATTCCATTTCGACGATGAGCATACCATCGTTAACAATGCCGCCATACGAGACCTTAAAAACATTCCCCGGTTTTTTACCGACGCCACCACCACCTCTTCCCTGCCCCCGAATCAGGCCTACCGGCCGGGTTTAACAACCCTCAACACCATTGATTATGCCATTCAGGAAAAAATGAAGCGGAAGGCTATGGCCGACTCCGGTTCCTTTGCGGCCAAATTTGAACAACTGGTTTCACCGGAATATGCTGCCCGCCCGGCACTGCTGAAGGAAAAAACCATAAACCCCTTTTATTTTCATTTGTCTGTTTTTTTGAGTTTCTGCCTTCTGGGTGTTCTCCTTTATTATTTTTTCCTGAATATATTCCAGCTAACACTGCCAAAGGCTCCGGTACGATATGCCGCCCTTGCGGGAACTGCATTTTTTCTGCTCCATACCGCCAATGCCGAAACCATAAATTACATTATTGCCCGCAGCGACTCTTTCAGTACCTTGTTAATCATTGCCTGTTTTGTTCTTTATCAATACTGGGAACCGGCCAGGAAATACCACCTTTACCTGATTTTTTTCTGCGCAGGGTTTTTTGTTAAAGAACCCGTGCTGATGTTTTCCCCATTGTTGTTTTTATTCGATTGGCTGATTATCCGGAAACAAGCGCTCAGCAAAAACATCACTCCCCTCAAAATCTGGAACTCTCTGAGGCCAGCCCTGCCCTCCCTTGCCGTCGGGGCGGGCTTGTTCTATCTGGCCAACAAACTCACGCCTCCAACATGGGATTCGGGTGGATATAACACCTGGGCTTACCTGTTTACCCAACCTTTTGTAATGGCCCATTATTTCAGAAATTTTTTAATCCCCACTGCTCTCAGTGCCGATACCGACTGGACCCTTGTTTCAGGCCCGGGAGATTACCGGATTTATGCCGGAATATTATTTGTAGTAAGCCTTATCATCATTGCATTCCGGTTTTCGAAACACCCTGCAGGCAGTCCCATAGCCTTTGGCATATTATGGTTTTTCGTGGCCTTACTTCCCACCTCCAGCATTTTCCCTCTGGCGGAGGTGCTCAACGACCACCGTGTATTTTTTCCCTATATCGGCCTGGTTTTGGCTTTCACCTGGCTTGGGGTTCTGATCTATGAAAAATACAAAAGCCGGTTTAGCGGTTCCCACCGACTGAAATTAATCTCAGGAAGTCTTCTGATTATTTTCTTTCTGGCCCATGCCTGGGGAGTTTATTCCAGAAACAAAGTCTGGAAAACCGGAGAGTCGCTCTGGAAAGATGTTACCGAAAAAAGTCCGGAAAACGGCAGAGGCCTGATGAATTATGGAAATGCCCTCATGGCAAAGGGTGATTTTCCTGGCGCCTGGAACTATTACCAAAAAGCCCTGAAGCTTCTTCCCCAATACTCTTACCTCTACATAAACATGGGCATACTTAAAGGTGCTTTGGGGGAAACCTCAGAAGCTGAATATTATTTCAAAGCTGCCCTGGATTACGGAAAATCAAATCCGGAAGGCAATTTTTACTATGCCCGCTTTTTACACAATAACGGCCGTTACCGTGAAGCGATAACTATTTGCCGGGAGGGACTTCAAAAAAGCCCGGGGCATTTAAATCTTCAGCTTATGCTGGAAGAATGCGAAAAGGCTTTACAGGCACAGGTTGACACCGGGCTGCAAAATGCCCTCGAAGAAGTCAGAAAAAATCCGGGAGCAGATTCCTATTTAAACCTGAGCTTGTATTATTACCTGGCCGGTTCATTTGAAAAATGTATTGAGGCCGCTGAAATGTCATTGAAATTCAAACCCGATTACGATCTTGCCTACAACAACATTTGTTCGGCATACAATGAACTGGGCCAATATGAAAAGGCCATTGAAGCAGGGGAAAAAGCCATTGCCCTTAATCCGCAAAATGAACTGGCAAAAAACAATTTAGCAGAAGCCAAACGAAGATTGGCTCAAAAAAAATAACCATGAATATTCTGGGATTCAATTGTTACGGGCATGATTCGGCAGCCACTTTATTAAGCAACAACAAAGTAGTTTTTGCTGTTGAAGAGGAGCGACTTAACCGGAAAAAACACTTTGGGGGCCTTCCCGCCCTTTCCATCGATGCCTGTTTGAAATATGGAAATCTGGATCCTTCCGATCTCGATCATGTCACCTTTTTCTGGAAACCTTCCATTTCTTATTCAAAGATTCCCGTATTTCTGTTTAAGTTCTGGGACAAGGTTCCCAACCTTATCAGAGAGCAACGCTCGTTTTCGGTTGAGGAAAATCTGGGCATGTTGAATTATCTGGGAGATATGCGGGTGCTTCCGAAAACCCTGAGGAAAATGTATCCCGGGAAAAAAATGAACTTTCGCTTTCACCTGATGGAACATCATATGTGCCATGCAGCTTCGGCATTTTACCCTACCCATTTCGATGAGGCAGCCATTCTTACTATCGATGGAGCCGGAGAATGGTCAACCTGTCTGTTTGCCCACGGAAGCGGCAATAAAATCCGCAAAATCGGTGGCGTTAACACCCCTCATTCCCTGGGTGCCTTTTACCAGGCAATTTCCAGGCACCTTGGATTTAAACTGATCGAAGGTCCCGGTAAATTAATGGGTTTGGCTTCGTACGGAAACCCGGATTCAAAACAATATCAAAAGCTAAAACCCCTGGTTAAGTTAACGGAGTCGGGAGGCTTTGCTATTGACATGAATTATTTCAGCTATCACTACACCCGGAAATCGGGGGTATCAAAAAAGTTCAATGACCTGTTCGGGCCCTCAAAGGAATCAGGAAAGGACTGGAGTGAAGCAGAGCTTGACCTGGCGGCAGCTGCGCAGCGAATTGTGGAAGATGCATTTTTGCATATGACGCGTCACCTGAAGAAACAAACAGGTGCCCGGAATTTATGTATGGCCGGAGGGGTAGCCCTCAACAGCGTTGCCAACGGATTGGTTGCCAAAGAAGACTTGTTCGATAACATTTTCATCCAGCCTGCTGCCGGAGATTCAGGCACTTCCCTGGGAAGCACCCTTTTGCTGAACCATCAGATTCTGGATCGCAAACGGGAATTTATAATGGACTCGGCCTTTCTTGGTCCCGAATATAACGACGGGGAAATAGAAAAAACACTTTCCAAATTCTCCCTCCCGTATAAAAAACTGGAAGGCGGATTTGCATCCTTTGCCGCCAAACAATTAGCCGCCGGGAAAATCCTGGGCTGGTTTCAGGGGAAAATGGAATTTGGACCCAGAGCGCTTGGCAACCGAAGCATTCTGGCCAACCCTCTGGTTGCCGAAATGAAAAACACCCTGAATGCACGGGTAAAATTCCGGGAAGGATTCAGGCCCTTTGCGGCCATAGTGCTGGAAGAAGATTGCGGGGTTTATTTCGACTCGGGCTTTCCTAACCCCTATATGCTGATGGTTTATAATGTGAACCCTGAGTTCCGTGAAAAACTACCTGCCATTACCCATGTAGACAATTCGGTGAGGATACAAACCGTAAATAAATATGAAAATCCCCGGATGCGGGAACTTCTGGAGGCATTTAAAAAAGAAACCGGCTATTCGGTTCTCATCAATACCTCCTTTAACATAAAAGGAGAGCCCATCGTATGTACCCCATTTGATGCCATTCATAGTTTCGACAGGGCCGACATGGATTACCTGGTAATCGGCAGCTTTGTGGTGGGGAAAAAACCCTCGGATCTGGATCTCTGATTTTCGGCTACCCTGAGGGGATTTTATTATATTCGCACAACGCAATATCATTCTATGAAATTTATTGTTTCATGCCTTTTCCTGGCATTTTTTGCCCTAAACGGTTTAAGTCAGGGCTATTTCACCGGTCCATACCGCTCGGCTGCAAACCCCCATTACTGGAAAAACAAAAAGCCGTATGAGGGCTATTGGCAACAGGATGTGCATTACAGAATTCAGGCCATCATTGACGAAAGTAACGACATAATAACCGGAGCCCTCGACCTTACCTATTACAACAATTCGCCCGATGCATTGCCCTTTGTTTATTTTCATTTGTATCAGAACGCTTTTACCGAGGGCTCCTACCTTGATCACCTCGCCCAGGGAAATGGCGTTAAAAACCAATACGGGAATTATGAAAAATCGGGTTTGGGAACCCAGATCCTCAGAATAGAATCGGGAGGAAAAATGTTAAAGACGGAGCTGGATAATACCATTTTGAAAGTTTGGCTTGAAAAACCTCTGAAGAGTGGCGATTCCATTCACTTCGAAATTGACTTCAAAACATTTTTCCAAATGGACACCAAAGTCCGCCGGCGAATGAAAATGTTTAATGCCTATGGCCATAAACATTACGACGGAGTTCACTGGTATCCCCGGATTTGTGTGTACGACCGGAAATTCGGCTGGGATACCGAACAGCATCTGGAAAAAGAGTTTTATGGAGACTTCGGAACCTATGAGGTAGAATTGACTTTTGCCGAAACCTTTGTGGTAGATGCAACAGGTGTTTTACTTAATGAAAAGGAGGTGATGCCCAAATGGCTTCGCGATTCACTGGATATCCGGCGCTTTAAGGACAAGCCGCTTTATTCCCGCCCTTCCACTATTATCAAATATGATCCCCAGCGCAGGAAAACCTGGAAATATTATGCGGTAAATGTGCATGATTTTGCCTTCACGGCCGACCCCACCTACCGCATTGGGGAAGCCGAATGGAATGGCGTAAAAGTAATCTCCCTTTGTCAGGAACCGCATGCCTCGCGTTGGCAAAATGCCGCCAGCTACACTGCCGAAGTAATCCGGGTATATTCCCAGGATTTCGGTATGTATGCCTATCCGAAAATGATAGTTGCCGACGCCCGCGACGGAATGGAATATCCGATGTTGACACTTGATGGGGGCTTTGATCCGGACTACCGTGATTTATTGGCTCATGAAGTTGGGCATAATTGGTTTTTCGGTATGGTGGGAACCAACGAAACATACCGCGCTGCCATGGATGAAGGATTCACCCAATTTCTCACCAATTGGGCTTATGAAAAAATTGACGGCCTGGAAAGAATCAGAACCTTACCCAAAAGCAAGTACGTAAAAAAACACCTGAAACCCGATTACGTTCGCGACAGCGAAGTATATCAGGGCTATTTATTTGATTTCGAACACCGCGACCAGGTAACGCTGAATACACATAGCAGCATGTTTAATACCGCACTACGCCATGGTGGAGGATACCGGCAGGTTTATATGAAGACTGCGACGATGCTATATAATCTTCAGTATGTAATGGGGGATGAACTCTTTTTAAAATCCATGCAGCATTATTTCAGCCAGTGGAGTTTTTGTCACCCGTATTGGGAAGATTTTACCAAATCTATGGTTAATTACTCCGGGGTAGATTTGAACTGGTTTTTCGACCAATGGTTTGAAACTCCCAAAACCATTGATTATGCCGTAACGGGACTAAAACGCGGAAAAGAAAAAGACACTTACGAAATTACATTTAAGCGCAAAGGAGGCATGCAGATGCCGATTGATTTTGCGGTAAAGCTTGATAACGACAGCCTTGTTCATTTTCACATTCCCAATACCTGGTTCGTGAAAAAAACCAATGCCGCGGTTTTGCCCAAATGGTATGGCTGGGACAAACTGAATCCTGAATATGTAGCAACGGTTACCCTTCCCGGCAGGCCCAAAGATGTAATCATAGATCCTACCCATCGCTTGGCCGACATCTGGATGCTTGACAATTCCCTTAGTTTTCCCATCACCCTCGACTTTGATTCCAAAATCTGGAATATGCCGGATTGGAAAACCTATGAGGTGCTTGCCCGTCCCGAGCTTTGGTATAATGGTTACGACGGGTTGAAAGCCGGTTTGCATTTTTCAGGTTCCTACATGGGGCGTTACCATAAATTCGATCTCACCACCTGGTTTAACACCGGTCTTTTGCAAAGCGGTCTTGACACTGCAGCTCCTGTAAATGGTTTTGACAATGTTTCGTTACGCGTTAATTACTCAACCCCGCTTGAAGCGTTCGGAAAAAATTCAAATTTCAGTGCAGGGGTCAGGTTTTTAGACGGAATGGAATTTTACCAGGCGGAAATAGACAAAGCAAACCGAAGCAGGTCAAACCGCTTCTACGCCCGATTCCGTTCCATGATCAGGAAAGACACAACCGACATGTTTTATCTGCTCAACAAAGAATGGAACCGCAACAAACTCAACAACACCATTACGCTGGGTCTTGAACATCCCTACTCCTATTCTTTCGGTCGGGGCAATATTGATCTGAGTTTACGGTCAACCACGCTGATGAGTGATTATGATTATGCCTATGCCAATCTGGAGGTAATAAACCAGAATAACATCGGAAAGAAATTAAAATTCAACACCCGGTTTATTGCCCGTTACGGAACCGGAAAAAACATGGCTCCCGAATCGGCGCTCTTTCTGGCGGGGGCCAGTCCTGAAGAAATGATGGACAATAAGTTCACCCGCTCCATTGGATTTTTCCCAACCGATTGGGCGGGCTATGGAAAAGACCTGAATCATTTCCATCACGGAGGCGGATTAAACCTCCGCGGATATTCCGGATATCTTGCTCCTGAAGAAACAGCCAACGGAGGAATTCGCTTTGCCTACAAGGGAGTAAGCGGTGCGGCATTTAACGGAGAACTCGAGTTTGATAATTTGTTTCGCGGCAAAAACCTTCCCAAATTTTTCAGAAAAAATCTCAAGCGCTACAAATTTGCTTCAGCCGTAAAAAGCACGCTTAAATTTAACACCTATTTATTCGGCGATGTAGGCATAATTAATTATAATGTTCCCGAGGAAGATGTTTTATTTACAGACCTTCGGGCCGATGCGGGTCTGGGTGTTGCCATGACCATAAAACGTTTCGGACCTTTGCAAACCGTTAGTCCGCTGGTAATAAGGTTCGACATGCCCTTTTTTATTAACCGAATCCCTTTTGGTCAGCAGGATTATTTTGCTTTCCGCTGGGTATTAGCCGTAAACAGAGCATTCTAAAACTAAAATATCATGTATAAAGCAAGTTTCATTTCGTTTTCATTATTGCTGAATCTGGCTGTAGCCCAAAGCAACGATGAACTTTATCAAAATGGCCTTGAGTGCCGTAAAAATTATAAAATCCAGGAAGGGTTCGACATTTTTTCAAAGCTCATGAAGGCCGACTCCAGCAATTCCATGTATATAGCCTATGGGAGCTATTTTTATTCCCGCGTGGGAGCAACGCAAAAGTCAGATGCGGAAAAAATGAAGTATTATAAAAAGGCAGAATACCTTTCCCGCAAGGCCATAAAGCTCGACGATCAAAATCCCGAGGCTCATTATGCCTATGCCCTGGCTCTGGGAAGGATCAATGAGAACGCGAGTTCCAGCGAAAAGATTAAAAATTCGAAACTCATTAAAAAAGAAGCAGACCGCACGATTGCGCTCGATCCCAAGCATGCGGGAGCGTATCATATTTTAGGTCGCTGGCACCGCACCATTGCCGGATTTAACGCCATGGAAAAGGCGATGATTAACACCTTTTACGGAGGAGTTCCTCCCGGAGGTTCGTATGAAGAATCGGCAAAAGCTTTCCAGAATGCCATTGTTCATGAGCCTGATTATATTTTACATTTTTACGAATTGGGGCTAACCTATCATGAAATGGGCAAAGATTCTTTTGCCAGAGGTTTTCTTGAAAAGGCGCTCAAACTTCCGAACAAAACGCCGGAGGACGAGGAAAACAAGCGCAAATGCTCAGACTTACTGAAAAAGCTGAAGGGGTGATTTTTTTCCTTTAATAAAGTCCCGCAATTCAGGGATCACATTAAAGAAGTAAATGCCCAGGCAAAAAGGAATTCCCACTGCGGCGGAACGGAGGAGAATGTCGATGTAATGATTTTCCAACCGGGGTATAAGCAGGTGTATGCCGAGGCCTGCAGCCACTAAAACCAAAACAGGTATTACAAACCATCCAAAGGGCTGAAGGCGGAATGAACTTAAAATTATCAGATACTTAATAATGTTAAAAACGAAAAATGCAAGGGCTGTAGCGAGTGCAGCTCCTTCAATACCCCACAGGGGAATAAACCAGTAGCAAAGGGCAATACTTAAGCCAATCAAACCCACCAGCAAAACAGTTCCCCAGGCATAACGGTGCGAATAGAAAATTATAGAGTTATTAAGGCCTGTTGCCATATTAAAAAAAGCGGAACAGGCAATAATTATAACCACCCACTCTCCCCCCGTGTATTTTCCCCCAATCAACTGCAGAAGAGGATGAATATTGCAAACAACCAGCAAAAACAGGAAACCGCCAAGCACCATTAGAAACCGGGTTGATTTAAAATAAACCTTCCTGACAAGATCCATATCGTTTAAATGAAGTGCATCTGAAATTTTAGAATCTGCTATTTTACTCAATGCATTGGCAGGTACTTCGATGATCGTACCAATGGTAACGGCAATGGTATAAACTGCTACCTCTTCAAGCGGAATTCCGGCTGTTAAATCACTCCCAACTAGAACCACATCGACCTGCCGAAGGGAGCGACTGGCAAGGGTGGCAAGTGCCATTAGCAAAGTGTATTTTACCATCTCCATCCATTTTCCGGAAAAAATCCTGGAAAAATCAATGGTTCCGGAAATCCTGTCAATGCGTGCCAGGTAAGTCCATAAAATAAGTAATTGAATTCCATTCATTAACATAAACAGAATCAAAAATGTGTCGAAAGAAATCACCTTTAAAAAGTAAAGGGAAACGATAATCATTTGATAAACACGGTTAAAAATTTCATCCAGAAAAGCAGGAAGACTGCTTCGGAATAAAATAAAACCGTAACTATTACCAATAGAAACCATCCCCGCAAAAAATGTCATGGGAAATACGTAGGTAAAATACTCAGTAAATAAGGGAGACTTCCCATAATGGCCATATATGCTTTCCCGAAAAATCCAGATTCCCAGGGCAAAAATCAAATAGCTGAATAAACCCACCAGAAGTATCAGATTAATAAATCCGTAATTGGCCTTTTCTTTATTACGGAAGGAGGGGAAAAATTTTATGATAGTGCCATTCAACCCTAAGGGATAAAGAGTTCCCAAAATGATAGAGGTACTGAAGAGCATTCGGGTAAGGCCAAGTTCTTCAGGGCTCAGCATTTTGGGTTGAAGGATCAGAATATTAACAAAACCGACAAGAACTCCCAAGTAGGAGAATGCCGTATTGTAAATACCCTGTTTTCGAATGGTTCCCACAAAAACTAAACGCTGATTATCATTAATTATTTATCAAATGGGAATACTGAATTTCCCGGTCTGCATGAACAAAAATCAAATCTAAGGGATATTCCCCCATTTTATATTCCACTAATCTATCCACATTAAGCCTATATGCCTTATAGCCATTTTCAGTTAATTGCTCCATGATTAATTCTCTGTTGCGGCCTGATGTTTCTATCTGAATAACCGGTTTATGGGTTGTAATTAATTTTTCAAGCAGGGGAAATATATGAATTTCATAACCTTCCACATCACACTTAATAAAATCCAGGCGATCAATTTCAGCAAACAGCTTCTCCGGATTTCTCATTTCAACTTTAAAGGTGTGTTTTACTTCTTTATCTTCAGAAGTCAGGATTCGGGTTAAACCATGCCGAAAATTTTTATGGGAACCGGGAATGCCCATTTCAATCACTTTTCCATCTTCCGAACCCAGAGCAAATGGAAAAATTTCAATATTCTGATGCTTACGCGTATTTCTAATCAGCACCCTTCGAAAAAGTGCAACAGGCTCCACGGCATAAACTCTTCCCTTGGCCCCAACCTTCCGCTGAAAAAGCCGAGAGTAATATCCCAGGTTAGCCCCTATATCAAGCACATAGCCTCCGGTGGGCAGGAGCGATGGCGTAAAGTAATGATGCCAGAATTCAGGCTTACCCTTGAGGAAACCCATATCAAGAAACCAGAAAAAAAACCGGCTAACCAGGCGTAGGTACAATTCAGGCCCGAGCAAACTGAATAAAAATCGTTTCATCATGGCCCTTAATTCAGGAAAAATATTTAAAAATTACCTTTTCAAGATATTTCCGGGGCGAGGGGAAATCCAATGAAACCGGTACGGGTTCGCAAACCGGGAAATAGGGCTCGCCCACATCCAGAGGCTTCACTCTTGCCTTTTTCCCCGAGGCATGTTCCAACACTTCAAGAATTTCCATCACAGAAAAACCTTTAGTGCCACAAAGGTTTAGACTAACATTTATGGTTCCTTTAGTTAAAAGCTTTTCCACCCATGATACAACATCATCAACATCCAGAATATACCTCACCGTATTTGTATAAACCGGAATTTCCCGTTCTTCAAGAATGGCATTATGCAAAAAATTCAAAAGTGTATTCGGGTTTCCTCCCCGTCCTACGAGATTGGGAAGTCGCAAAACAAGGTAATTATTATACGAGGAAACTACCTCTTCCATCTTTCTTTTATGTAAAACATACGGACTTTTGGAAAGGGCAGGGTCAAAAATGGAAAGGGTTGAGAAATAAACAAATTTCCCTTCAAAATTGGAATAATCTTTCAACAGGGAAAGTTCACGGGCATAGGCGGCGGGATCTTTTTCAAGCGAATTGCTGACACCGGAAGCAAAAATAAGAACCTGATCGACATTTTTGAACCCTTGAAACGCACGTGCAATAAGCCCATTGCCAACAACCATTTTTCTTAATTTGGCACTAAAATAATACTTTTGAGCCTATTCATGACCTGATTTGAAAGAGCCCATAGTATACACCTACCCCGTAAATATCTCCTTCGTAAGGAACGATCTTGCTTTACTTAAAAAGCACTTTAGTGTTGTAGATTTTTTTTTCAATCCATCACCCAAATGGACTACCCCATTTTTTCTGCTTTATCAGTTCTTTTTTTTGCTTTTTCATGCTCCCGGCAAGAAGGCATTTGTTACCCAATTTGCCGGATACCACTCCCTGCTTCCCGGAATGATGGCCCGCTTACTTGGAAAGCCCCATCTTATTATTCCGGGAGGTACTGATGGAGTCTATTTTCCAGAGATAAATTATGGGAATTACCGGAAGTTTATGCTCAGGAAATTCACCCATTGGTCATACCTCCGGTCAACCCATCTGGCACCCGTTGCAGACGAGCTAATGGATTGGGATTACTCTTATTATGAAACCCTGATTAAAAAACAAGGAATTTACAACCTATATAAAGGAACCAAGGCTCCCTTTACAACCCTGTTTTATGGCTATGATCCCCAAAAGTTTTTCTGCGATTCCCCCAAAAAGCCCGGCAGCGTTCTTACGGTTTCCCAAATGGGTCCACAAAATTTTTTCCGGAAGGGAATAGATTTACTGTTAGATCTGGCTCGTGAAAATCCTGATTGTACATTTACGCTGGTAGGTGACCAGCCCGGAATGAAATATCCGAGCCCACCCCCAAATTTCAGGATTCTGCCTTTCATACCCTATGACGAACTTCAGAAAATTTACAGAGAAAGTGAATTCTACTATCAGGTTTCCATTTGTGAAGGGTTTCCAAGTGCAGTTTGCGAAGCTATGCTGTGTGAGTGCATTCCCATTGTTTCTGATGTTGGAGCTATGCCTCTAATTGTTGGAGACACCGGTTTTATTTTAGAAAAAAGAGAGTCGGATAAACTAAAGGAAATTTTCAGGGAAGCCTTAAATACCAACAGACCTGAGTTAGGTAAAAAGGCACGAAAAAGAATTATGGAGAATTTTCCTCCTGAAACGAGGAACAAACTTGTGGAATTAATTAAAAACCTGATTAAAGCCGGGGCTTAATGGCGGAACGAACCGTGTAATTCACCCGGTGAAGTAATGGTTTGTTTCCTTTTTCCAGAAAGTATTTATCAACGGCTTCTCTGGCTCCCTTCCAATGCCCGTAGTCATCCAAAATTAAAACACCTTCCGGCTCCAGCAGTGGGTACAAATACTTCATTTCATGATACGTTGACTCGAACCAGTCGGTATCAAGTCTGAGCAGGGCAATGGATGAAGGAATTTGGTGAGGAATGGTGTCTTCCACTTTTCCTTTAACTAAGACAATATTCTCTTCCGGATAACCGGTTTTGGCAAGATTTTCCTTTACCTCTTCCAACGGGCTATAGCACCAAACATTTTTGGAATCGTTTTTTTCCTGCTCAGAAAGCAATTTCCCTGCTTTATCCCCTCTAAAATCAACATCCTTTTCGGTAGGCTCTGACATCCCCTCAAAGGTGTCGTACAAATACAATTTCCTGTCGGATTTTCCCAAGGATTGCAAAGCCATTGCCATAACCATTGCACTTCCTCCTTTCCAAACCCCACATTCAACAAAATCACCCTTAATATTGTTACGAATTACATATTCGACCGAAGAAATCAGGGAAAAAACCGCCTCCGGAGAAGTATAGGTCTTTCCCTTCACCTGGTTATAAATGCTGTCAAATTCAGGACTCTTAAAATCTACCGGAATTCCATCGGAGGAAACAAGGCCTGACTTCTTTTGGATCTGGTAACCGAATCCTATAAGCAATTTATTAATAATGCTTTTCATGAATTCAGGGCTTGACCGGAAATGGAAATTGAGAATTTCTTATTGGGAACGGAGGGAAAATCCCTATTATGAATTTTGTGATTTCCCGGCAGATACACTGCACAAAGTGTATTGGTAACATGTAAAATATTCCCTCTTTTTTTGGCCGGTGCGCCGGCCAGAATTCCAGCCAGAACATTCCAGTCAATATGCTCATATTGAATGGCATAATCGTGCCAAACAATTATGGAATTTTCATCCTTTAGCAATTCAAAAACTTTTGCCGTATCAGATTTAACTGCATCAAAGCGGTGGTCGCCGTCAACGAAAATCAAATCAAATTTTTTATCAAGGCTTGAGAAATCAAAGGTCATGGAATTGGCCTCAATGTGCTTGACGTTGGGCAGATTTTTGGAAAAAAACCGCTGGACACGGGTATATTTTTCATCATACCCGATGGCCTTCATTTCCTCATCGCTTAAGCTCACCGAATAACATGAACGGCAAACCTCGGCCATATTTGAAATACTCTCTCCACGCCAGGTTCCGATTTCCAAAAAATCACAATCGGGTATTCGCCCGGCCAATGCTTTTAAAAGGGCAATATCTATGGGCAAACTGGTGCCGTACAAATGAGTAAAATTCTTAATCTCCACATTAAACTGCGGAATAAGATCAAGCAAGTCGATTTCAGGAAGTCCGTTTGAAAACCCGTAATTCTTTATTACAAAATCCTTACGATCAGCGGCAGAAACTCCATGGTAAAGGGCTTTTAGCAAAATCTGAGGCCGTGAGAAAAGGTATTTAAAAAAAGGAACAATTAATTTATTTCTTTGCATCTTACCCGGAATACGTTAAATGGTTAAGCAAAGATGCAAACTTTTCTGCGCCCTTTTGCCTTGAATAATTCATAATTTCTTTACCCTTTACTTGAAAATTACCCGACCTAAACTCACGGAACAAAGCCAGGATTCCTTCCTTCATTTTATCCTTTTCATGAAAACCGAATACCATTCCGGCTTCACAATCCTGAATTATCCTGGCAGAATCGCCCTTGGGATGCCCGATACAAAATATAGGACGGCCTGCAGCCAGGTACTCAAACAGTTTTCCGGGAATTATACCCAAAGTATTGGGAGTATCGTTTAGTGGTAAAAGCAGGATCGGAGATCTCATCAAAAAAGTAATTATTTCTCCATGTGGCATATAAGGGACTTTTTCCAGATACTTTTCCAGGCCTGCTTTTCGCGCACTTTCCAGGGCTGAAAAATCCGTTTTGCCAATCAGTCGCACTTTTAAAAATTGTGCGATTTCAGGCTCCTCCATCAAAGCCTCTTTAAGGGCAAGCCAAAAATTATGAGGATTGCGATCCTGGTTTAACGCTCCTATGTGATGAAAAGCAAATTCCCTTATTACTTCGGGCTTTTCAATATCAAAATCAGCCTCGTCAAATCCGTTTGTAATAACCTCAACCTCCCTGGCTCCCAATTCCAGAAAATCATTAGCCCAGCTGGGACTTACAGTTACTAACTTGTCGCAATTTTTTATGACCGCTCTTTCCATCCTCTTGTGCTTTGCGTCGGCCTGCTGGGAAAGCATGAGCTGATCATAGAAATCTATTTTGGTCCATGGGTCACGGAAGTCTGCTATCCAGGGAAGTTTGAATTTTTTTTTCAGCCGGAGGGCAATGCAATGCATGGTGTGTGGAGGGCCGGTAGAAATTATGGCATCAACCCGGTTATTCTTTAACCACCCGGCCAAATAATTTACAGAAGGGCGAATCCAGAATTTCCGTGCATCGGGAATAAACAAGTTTCCACGAATCCATATTGCCAACCGTTGAACCAGTCCCGGTTTTTTATCCTCAGAAATAAATCCGGCAGCCACCTTTTCTCCTTTCTTCCCCCCAATTAATTTTTTATAAAATCCGTAAGGTTCCCAGGGTTTGGTTTTTAAAACCGTTATGCCCTGGGGTACATCTTTGTTCAGGGTAGGATCCAGGGCGGGATATTCCCCATCTTCGCTGGTATAAATTACCGGGTCCCAACCATATTGCCTTAGATATTTTGAAAACTTAAGCCAGCGCTGCACACCGGCACCTCCGGCAGGAGGCCAGTAATAGGTCAGAATCAGAACCCGTTTCATGCTTCGGTTTTCCGCTTTCTCCATTCAAAAAACCCGAAAGTTCCAAAAAGTAAGAGAGCCAGGATCGAAGATATCATAGAAATTTTCTCGCCGGTGTAGTAGGCCGAGGGTTCAAACCTGAACTCCACCTCATGATTTCCGGCAGGAATATTCAGCGCTCTCAAAACATAGTTAGCTCGTCCGTGAGGCACCGCCTTTCCGTCGATATATGCATTCCATCCTGATGGGTAATAAATCTCAGAAAACACAGCTAATTGATCCGCAGAAGCTGTTGTTTTATACTTCATCACCATGGGATGATAAGACTCCAACACTATACCTGCGGTGGAATCAGGAGTTCCTGGCTCTTTAAGGCTCTCTTTGAACTTTTGATCAATCACAGCTGTTTTGGCCGGATTAAACCCACTGAGAGATACTATTTCCGAATCGGCAGAAGCTACCCATTTTACTTCGTTCACAAACCAGGCTGGACCCAGGGCCCCCGGATTTTTCATGGCACTTACCCCTCCCTGCTCTTCCGGGCCGCGGGTAATGAAATACCGGGTATTCAACATATTAAATGCTGCCATATTTCCCCGGTTCAAATGGAAATCAATTAACTCCTGATACCTTTTCAACTTGGCGCCGTGATAACCTGAAAGGGATTTATGAAAATAACAGGTAGCGGCATCCTGATCAAGGCGGGCAAACTGGTTGTAAACCCGGAAATAATCTTTGTCTTCTAAAATTACCTGATCCGCAAAGTGAGGACGGTAATAGGGAGGACCCGCAAAGGGGTTTTCCATTTCTTTCTTTTTCACAAAATTGTCAGAAGAAAGATAGCGTAGATCTACGAGAGCAAGATCAACAAGTACCAGGGCGGCAAGTGAAATTCCCAAAATTTTTGCATTAATTTTCCCCTTATAAAAGAAAAAAATCAACCCTCCGGCAACCAGAATAAAAAGAGTGCTTCTCAGCGCGTCGGCACTCACAATAGATTCTCTTACTTCCTCTACCGAAGGCCATACTTGTTCCAGGTAACTGCGAACCTGTTGTTCCGTAACATCGGAATTACTCCTCAGATATTCCTGGGTTAATCTTTCCATTTCATCGGGACCGGAAAAAGAAGTGAACATTCCAGGACTCAGCCAGCAAAGAAGGGTTAAACCGGCCGTGAATCCGAACACGCCAAAAAATACCTTCAGGTTGGTAAAGCTATACTTCCCGAATGTTTCATTAAGAAATCCGGGGTTTTTAATGATTCTATCCAAACCTAAAACACCCAGTAGAGGGAAAATAAGTTCAGGAATAACTAAAATGCTGGAAACGGAGCGAAACTTATTATACCCAGGAAAGCTTTCAAGAAAAAGATCCGTTAATCCTGAAAAATTTCGACCCCAGCTTAACATTATGGTTAGAATTGCCCCTCCCAGAAGAGCCCATTTAAGAGGGCCTTTTACAAAAAAGGCTCCCAACAGAAAGAGAAAAACAATGATAGATCCGGCATAAACAGGGCCTGAAGTAAAGGGCATATCCCCGAAATAAGAATTCATGCTCCCGGCGGCTTCCCGGATCTGAGGATCAGCAATGGTTTTATTCAAAAGCTTGCCATGCTCGGATTTTATCTGTCCGGAACTTCCACCCTTAAAATTAGGAACCAGAAGAGTCATGGTTTCACCTACTCCATAGCTCCAGGCCAGGGCATAATCGGAATCTAATCCATCGGATACATCTTCCAGTTTTTTCATATCCGGACCAATGGTAAGATCAGACTTACCGCGGATGGTGTACTTACTGTAATCATAAGTAGCCATCAGAAGTCCGGCATTTAAACCTACCGCAAGAATAGAAACTGCCAGAATAACACCTGAGGCTTTAAAAAACAGCGGCAACCACTTTTCCCGCAAGGCATAAATAAAATACATTAATCCAAGAAGACCCAGCAACATAAAAAGGTAATAGGTCATCTGAAGGTGATTGGCTTTTATTTCAAGCCCAAGAAACAACAGGGTGAGTGCGGCGCCCGCGAGTAATTTCCCTCTATAGGTAAGAATAATCCCGGCCAGAACGGGAGCCATATAGGCAATGGCATGGGCCTTGGAATTGTGACCGGCCTCGAGAATAATAAAAAAGTACGATGAAAAGGCAAAGCCCAGGGAGCCCATGATTGCCAGCCAGAAATTTACCTTAAGCACCAGCATCAAAATGTAAAACCCAACCATGTACAGGAATACATTATAAATGGGATGGGGAAACAAAGCAGAAAAAATTTTGTCTACATAAACCATCAGATTTGATGGATATTCAGTATGAATCTGAAAAGTGGGCATTCCACAAAACAGGGAATTGGTCCAAAGAATCTTCTCTCCCTTTTTTTGATAGTCGACAATTTCTTTGGAAACGCCCAAATAATTTACAACATCACCCTGTGCAATTCTTTTGCTTCCAAGTGCCACATCCTTGAAATAAATGAAAGTCAGCAAATAAAAGAAGGCAAGCACTCCGATGTGAGGCAATGCCTTTTTAAAAAGGGATTGAAAGTTCATAGGGTGGTTTTTCCGTTTTGTGGCCTAAAATTAGGAAATTTAAAGGGGTGATTTACAGAATAATTACGTCCGGTTTCCCAATATGGAATTTTTGTATTAATTTCATTTCTGAAATATCACAAACCATGAATTTTCGTTCTTTATTCTGGGCATTTTTTATTGTCCTTTCAACCACACCTGGAAAAGCCCAAACCTGGGCCTGGTCGGTCAAGGCCGGGGGTATAAAATCAGACAAAGCCAGCCATGTCAGGACTGATGCATCCGGCAATATATACGTGTGTGGTTATTATAATGGATATGCCACCTTTGGATCAATTGCTGTTCAGAGTAACTACCCCACCGACAAGCATATTTTTGTTGCAAAATACAATGCCTCCGGCAATATACAATGGGTAGCTACTGGCGGTGGAATGTTCGACGACCGCGCCCTGGGCATGGATGTTGACAAAGCCGGAAATATTTACATTACCGGGACTTTCTGGGACCAGATTCAATTCGGACCTTTTAATGTTACCGATTTATCGGGAAATACGTGCTGCGACCAGACTTTTATTGCAAAGCTTAGTCCAAACGGAAACTGGATTTGGGCTAAATGGGCCGGTGGCGATTGGGATGATCACGGGCAGGACCTGGCCGTGGATGATTTTGCCAATGTTTATTTCACCGGATTTTATTCAAGAGCTATGAGGTTTGGAACCATTATGCTTCCTTCTCCTCCCTTGGGAGACACCTTATTGTATGTTGCCAAAATGGATTCCGCCGGAAATTTCCTTTGGGCAAGGCATTTTGGGGGCGGAGATGGAGAGCGGGACAATGCCATTACCGTTGATCAGAATCAGAATGTATATGTGGCCGGAGGATTCAGGGGTACCCGGACATTTGGCACCGTGCAAATGACTTCCGTGGATCCCCCCGACCGCGACATCTTTGTTGTGAAATATGATGGTCAGGGAAATTTCCAGTGGGCCCGGCAGGCAGGGGGCGATAAGGACGACAGGGCCAATGGCATTGCCAGCGACAACCTGGGAAACATTTATCTCACGGGGGAGTTTAAAGACTCTGCTTACTTTGGAACTATTTTATTAGATAATTACAACAAGCGCGACATTTTTGTAGCCCGGATGGATGTTGCAGGCAACTGGATTTGGGCAGCAAAAGCCGGGGGAAGCTCAGGCGATGAAAGGGGTAATTCCATTTACGCAGACAGGAGTGGGAGGATTTATGTAACCGGCTCGTATGGGCATAATGCATTTTTTGGAAGTTCTGTTTTTCCTACCGGAACCGACTCTCTGAATATTTTTGCCGCAAGAATTTCACCGGGCGGAAACTGGCTTTGGGTGGCTACTGCCGGGGGATCTACCTCTTCAGAAAGAGGAACTGATATTTATCCCGGACAAGGACCGGATGTATATGTAACAGGGCATTTTCAACAATCTACCAAATTCGGCAGCAACCCTACCCTTATTTCAGATGGAAAGGCTGATATTTTCCTGGCAAAACTTTTAGATCCTCTTCTTGGAACGGAAGACGAATTTCCTTCTTTTGAGGCAAACCTCTACCCCAATCCCTTTATTAATCCCCTTTACCTTTCTCTAAACTTGTCTAAATCCGAAACCCTGCAAATTGAAGTACTGGATGTATCCGGAAGAAATTTGGGAGAAATACACCGGGGAAAATTCGATGCCGGAAATCACTTAATTCCCTTACAAACCGAAAACCTGGGCTTAAGTCCGGGAATTTATTTCGTAAGAATAAGTGTTGGAACCAAAACCACGTTGGTCAAATTGATTAAAGCCGGGAATTAACTCATTTCAATTCTTCAAAATCCGAAAAAGGCTCCGATCCTTTTTTTGATTTTTCAATTTTAACCTTATTGGAATTTCCTTCAATATCACTTTCCGGTTCGTGGTGGGAACCGGAATTGTAGTGGTGATGAATATTTATGTTTCCCTGACCCCCTGTGCGGGGCTGAAAAATCCGGAATAGTATCCAAACAACAAGAATGGTAAAAAAGATTTCCTGCATTGCACAAAACTAAATAAAAAAGGGGGAGCATCCTCCCCCTTTTAAATGATCAGAAATAAATTTATCTCAATAGGTGTACAAAACCTTTATGAACTACCACCCTATTGGGTTCACAGCGGTTCACATAAGTTGCTACCCAATAATACACACCGGCAGATGCATCCTTTCCATTCCCATTTATCCTTCCATCCCATTGCGGATTGTAATCTGTGGTTTCATAAACCAGGGTTCCCCAACGGTTGAAGATCTGAATTTTAAACTCTTTCGCATAATACTCGATGGAGGCCGGGTTGTAATACGCCGATTTATAAGGGAAGAACAAGTCGTTCATATTATCCCCATTGGGTGTAAACACATTCGCAGTTGTATCTGGAATAAAGTATGGATTCGGAACCGTAGTAATAATTGCACTGGTGTTATGAATACATCCATTAAACAACCAGGTTACGGTATATCCAGACGGACTGCCCGAAAATATAACCAAAGAGTCGGCATTCCCACCGGGAACGGGATTGGAGTTATGGTACCATTGATAGCTGGTAAAGCCGGGAGGGGCATGAAGAACAACCATAGAGTCTCCTTCACAAAGACTGGCTGTTATCGCAAGGGTATCAGGCGGTGGAGGAGGCTGGGTTACTGTTACAGACTGGGTAAAGGTGCAATTCTGGGCGTCAGTAACGGTAACGATATAGGTGCCGGCAGTTAAACCGGTGGCGGTGGCGGTATTCTGTACCGGGGCTGTATTCCAGGAGTAAAAATACGGACTGGTGCCACCCGACCCGCTGGCCGAAGCAGAGCCATCGCTGCCGCCATTACACTGAACATTGGTAACATTAGTGCTAAGCGAAATCGGCGGAGGTTGAGTAATGGTTACGGTAGAGGTAAGGGTACATCCGCTGGCATCCGTTACGGTAAGGGTGTATGTTCCTGCCGTAAGGTTTGAAGCATTCGCCGATGTTTGTCCACCCGGAGCCCAACTGTATGTATACCCTGGGTTACCGCCACTAACCACCGCAGTGGCCGAACCGGAATTACCTCCCGGACACAGAACATTAGAAGAGCCGCTTTGAATAGTAATGGCAGGAGGCTGGGTAATAGTGATGATTACCGTATCGGTACAACCATTTCCATCAGTAACCGTAGCCGTATATGTTCCTGCTGAAAGCCCCGTAGCAGTGGCAGAGGTTTGGCTTGAGGGATTCCACAAATAAGTAAATGGCGGGTTTCCGCCAGTTGCCGTAGCGGAACCGTTACTGCCTCCGTTACAACTTACGTTGGTTGGGGCACTTGAAAGTGTGAATCCTCCGGAATTCAGGATTACCACCGTGTCCTGGCCTGAAGCACAACCGGAGGCGTCGGTGATGGTAACTATGTAGGTTCCGGGAGCTAATCCCGTGGCTGTTTGGGTTGTTTGCGGGGGAGTAGTATTCCAGGAATAGGTATAAGGAGGAGTTCCACCGGATGGAGTGGCTGTTGCAGTACCGTTGTTCTGGTTACAGGTTGCATTTGTTGTAGTGGAGGAAATAGTAATTGGATTCGGTGACACCGGAACACAGGTAGTACAGGAGGTGGTTTGAAAATAAAGGCCCATCATGGAAAAGGTGAAACAATCCGAATTCAATCCGTTGGTGGCAAACTGAGCCGTAGCCTGTGCAGCGGTAACGTTGGTTGTTGCCATATCGAAATTGTAAAAGTTGTTGGGGTAATTTGCAGTGGCCCCGTTAATGGTTGAGGGATGCTGGCCCCCATTAACATTTGCCTGCATATCGGAAACGATTAAAAAACCCTCCGCAAAAGTACTGTTGCCGCAGGCATTAATACCCGTCATTGTTTGCTGCTGGTTTCCCCAGTTTCCCGTCATGTTTCCGTCGTGAATGACAAGAGTTCCCTGATAGGTAACTGAAGGGTTCCTGTAAATAATAAAAAGGGTGGCCCCATCAATTTCCCAGCTTGCGTTGCTTAATCCGTTCACCTGGATGGTATAGGTTCCATTTCCGGAGATTGATGCCGTTACATCGGCTCTGTAAACCCGCGTTCCTGACTCTCCCCAACACTTGCTGGGTCCGGATCCTGCAATAACGGGATTATAGGTTGCAGAGGCAGGTACAGGATTGGTAATAGTTACGGTGGTATTGGCGGGGGAGGCCGGCTGGTAGGAAACGGTATACCAAACATAGGCCCTTTCAATAATATAGCAGGCGGGAAGGCCTGTAATCTGAACCGTAGTCGGATTACCGGTTCCGTTATTATTAAAACTCAAACTGGCACTTCGGGTTTGAACCAGGCGACTGCCCTGGGTCCAGTTTAGTCCGCACATGCTCTGGTTGTAAATCTGACCCAATGACCCGTTCCCGTCATCCGGAAGGTCCTGATTAGAAGCATTATTATGATTATTGAGGCAGGATTGGCAAAGGCCTCCGCCTTCCTGGGCGGTTAAAGACAATCCCAGAAAAAGGCTGGTAAACAGGGCAAAAAGGGTATTTACTTTCATATCTAAATAAATTAAAAGCTCCACTCCGTTTCCGGAGCGGAGCCAAACCAGGGGTAAAGATATAAAAGCTATTTACAAAAACAAAGGGGAATTATTTGCTTAAATAAAGGTTCCTTTCGGAATAAATTTTCTGGAAAAATTCATCTTCAAGGTTGTCAATAAACTGTATGGCCTCCCCGGTAGACTTCATTTCCGGCCCAAGCTCCTTATTTACATCCTTGAATTTATTGAATGAAAAAACCGGGATTTTAATGGCATATCCCTTTTTTCGTGGGTTGAACTTAAAGTCGCGGACTTTCTTTTCCCCGAGCATCAGTTTCGTGGCATAATTTACATAGGGTTCATCATAAGCTTTCGCTATAAAAGGCACTGTTCTGGAGGCCCTTGGGTTAGCTTCGATTACATATACATTTTCATCCTTAATTGCGAATTGTATGTTAATTAAACCTTTAACCTGCATAGCCTTCGCGATTTTACGGGTATACTCTTCCATCAGGGAAATCACCTTATCACTGAGGTCAAAGGGAGGCAAAACGGCATTGGAGTCGCCGCTGTGGATCCCGGCAGGCTCGATGTGTTCCATTATTCCGATGATGTAGCAATCATCTCCATCGCAAATCGCGTCCGCTTCGGCTTCGATGGCTTTTTCCAGAAAATGGTCGAGCAACACCTTGTTTCCGGGAATATCCTTCAAAAGATTTACCACGTGTTGCTCAAGCTCTTTTTCGTTGATTACGATTTTCATGCTCTGCCCACCCAGAACATAACTGGGTCGCACAAGCAGAGGAAATCCGAGTTCTCTCGACAATTTCACGGCCTGATCGGCATCTTCAATTACTCCGAATTTCGGGTAGGGTATATTTAAATCCCTGAGCAGGGAGGAAAAACTACCCCTGTCTTCGGCCAGGTCGAGTGATTTAAAACTGGTTCCAATTATTTTAATCCCGTACTTATCCAGTTTTTCAGCCAGCTTCAGTGCAGTTTGACCTCCTAGCTGAACAATTACCCCTTCCGGTTTTTCCTTTAGAATTATGTCGTAAATGTGCTCCCAGAATACCGGTTCGAAATAAAGTTTGTCGGAAATATCAAAATCGGTGGAAACTGTTTCCGGATTACAATTTATCATAATGGTTTCATACCCGCACTCCCGGGCTGCCAGCACACCGTGCACACAACTGTAATCAAACTCAATCCCCTGCCCTATCCTGTTGGGTCCGCTGCCAAGTACCACTACCTTTTTCTTATTGGTGGGAACCGATTCGTCCTCGTCGTCAAAAGTGCTGTAATAGTATGGCGTTTGAGCTTCGAACTCAGCAGCGCAGGTATCAACTATTTTGTAAACCCTGTTAATGCCCAATTCTTTTCTTTTATTGAATACCTGGCTTTCCAGACAGCGTAAAAGATGAGCTATCTGTCTATCGGCATATCCTTTCTTTTTGGCTTCCATTAAAATATGGCGGGGAAGCGTTTCAAGGGTATAGGATTCTATTTCTTTTTCAAGATTTACCAGTTCCTCAATCTGGTTCAGGAACCAGGGATCTATTTTGGTTTTGTCGTGAATGGTTGAAAAAGGAATGCCCATTTTAAAGGCATCATAAATATGGAACAAACGATTCCAGCTTGGGTTGGCCAGACTTTCCAAAATTTGCTGCTGATCGCGGAGTTCCTTTCCATCGGCTCCGAGTCCGTTCCGCTTAATTTCGAGCGACTGGCAGGCTTTCTGAAGGGCTTCCTGAAACGACCTTCCAATACCCATAGCTTCCCCCACCGATTTCATTTGCAAACCGAGATGGCGATCAGTTCCTTTGAATTTATCGAAGTTCCAGCGGGGTACTTTTACAATTACATAATCAAGCGTTGGTTCAAAGAAAGCCGAGGTGGTTTTGGTGATTTGATTTTTTAATTCATCAAGGTTGTATCCGATGGCCAGCTTCGCTGCAATTTTGGCAATGGGATACCCGGTGGCTTTCGAAGCCAGGGCGGAAGAGCGCGACACCCGGGGATTGATTTCAATCACAATCATTTCGTTTTCATTCGCAGGATTCAGTGAGAATTGAATGTTACAACCTCCTGCAAAATGACCTATTCCGTTCATACATTTTATGGCCATGTCGCGCATCTTCTGGTATGCGGTATCGCTGAGTGTCATGGCCGGAGCAACCGTAATGCTATCACCCGTATGAATTCCCATCGGGTCGAAATTCTCAATGGAACAAATGATCACCACGTTGCCGAGGTTATCGCGTAGCAACTCTAACTCAAACTCTTTCCAGCCAAGGATACTTTGTTCTACCAAAACTTCATGAATCGGAGAGGCATGAAGGCCGTGGGTAAGCGCCGCATCGAAATCTTCCTTTTTGTGCACAAATCCTCCTCCGGTACCACCCAGGGTAAAGGAAGGTCGAATTACCAGTGGGAACCCGATTTCCTGGGCAATTTCTTTTCCTTCAAGGAAAGATGTAGCCGTTCTTCCTTTACAAACCGAAGCCCCCAATTCCAACATTCTGAGTCGAAACTTTTCCCGATCCTCCGTGGTTGAAATGGCATCGGTGTTTACCCCAATCATTTTCACGCCGTATTTTTTCCACACACCTGCCTTTTCACAATCCATGGCAAGATTCAGGGCAGTTTGACCGCCCATAGTTGGCAAAACGGCATCTATATTATGTTTTTCCAGAATTTCCACTATCGATTTACGGGTCAGAGGCATCAGGTAAACATTATCAGCCGTGACCTTGTCGGTCATGATGGTAGCAGGGTTTGAGTTGATTAGCGTTACTTCTATCCCTTCTTCTTTTAGCGACCGCGAAGCCTGGCTTCCGGAATAGTCAAATTCGCAGGCTTGTCCGATAACAATAGGTCCTGAACCGATGATTAGTACTGATTTGATGGATTTGTCCTTTGGCATTTTAAATTGTTTTTGGGCATAAAAAAAAGGCATCCGGAAATGCCTTTTTCCAACGCGAAATTAAACCTCGATTATATATAGACCGGATTGCTTTTTTTAACAAAGTTTGAACGGAAACAGCACTCGGAGGGACAAAAAAAAACCATCCGTTAATGGATGGTTTAAATAAATTCGGGAATATCTTCATTATCAGCCCCGCTTATGGAGTTTTTCGTCAGAAACGGTTAATTTTTTGCGACCTTTTTTTCTACGTGAAGCCAAAACCCTTCTGCCCTTGGCAGAGGCCATACGGGTACGAAACCCGTTCTTATTGCTGCGCTTTCTGCTGGAGGGCTGGAATGTGCGTTTCATAGCTTATTTCTTTGCTGGTTTTTTTAAACCGGGGGCAAAGATAATAATAGGATTGGAATCCACAAAGAAATATTACAGCAAAATGGAGCAAACAAACACTTTGGTTCTCAGGCCATTCCGAAAAACCTCATAAATCTCCGAGCCCTGAAACCCAGGCCGTTTCATAAGTGCTTCCCGAAACTCCCCGGCCAAATGCCGGCTGGGTTCCGACACCACTAAAACAGCCCCTGTTCCCCTCATACTGTCTATGCATTTTAAGAGAGCGGGAAAAGCGGCTCTTTCGTAAGCTACATCAGAGGCCAGCAAGACATCAAATGTACCGGGCAAACTTTCCCGCCAGTCGTACTTATATATATTGGCCTTTTGGTCGGGATGATTCAAATCCCAGGAAAGCCGGGCATAATCCAGGGGTTCAGGAAGATAATCGGTAATGTCTACGGAGGCGGGATTCAGGGAGCCGGCAACCAGTGAAGGAATGCCAAGTCCTGCCCCAATTTCCAAAACCCGTTTTCCTGTGATTATTTCAGGATGATTCAGCAGAAATTCACCCAGAGCAATGGCCGATGGCCACAATTCGGCCCAATAGGGAATTTTCTCTTCTCCCACATCAAAAACGGAAGGGTTTGCACCCAGGTAGTCCTCTATAAGGGAGTCGGGCGATTCCGGCAGGTAAACGCTGTAATTTAGGGTTCCAATTGTAAGGCTTACAGGAGTTTCCACGGTTCCAAATGTACCTTCTAATTTCCTCCTGCCTGGAAAAAAAGTAACTTTGTCGCCCATGTCACGATTATCAAGGGAATCGAAAGAGAAGTTGCCTAAGGTTAAGATCACCGCTGCCAGCTTAAAAACCATCCGGAGGGTTTGGCATTATTTCAAGCCTTACCAGGCAAGGTATTTTGTAGGGATGATTTTCCTGTTCCTCACCAGCGGCGTTGCGCTGATTTTTCCTGCTCTTTTAGGCGACCTGGTTGATTCGGCCACCTCGGCTGATCTTTCCCGCATCAACGAAATTGCCCTGATTTTAATGGTTGTACTTATGGCGCAATCGGTTTTTTCATTTTTCAGGATTTACCTTTTTGCCCAGGTTACCGAAAATTCACTCGGCGATCTGAGAAAGGAGTTATATGCGCATTTGATTCGTCTGCCCATGACCTTTTTCTCCTCCCGCCGGGTTGGAGAATTAAATTCACGCATTTCTGCCGATGTCTCCATGCTTGCCGACACATTCAATACTTCGTTGGCTGAATTTATCCGCCAGATAATTTTAATTATCGGGGGCATAATCTTCCTCACCTTTTTATCTCCACACCTTACACTGATCATGCTGGCCGTGGTGCCCGTTGTGGCACTCCTCGCTATTTTCTTCGGGCGGAAAATCCGAAAAATCAGTCGCGAAACCCAGGATCGCCTTGCCGATTCCAACACCATTGTGGAAGAAACCATTCAGGGTATTTCAAATGTAAAGTCCTTCGCCAACGAATTGTTTGAAATTGGACGTTATAAAAAAGGAATTGCCGGCGTAGTTCAGCAGGCCATAAAAGGGGCTGTTGCCCGTGGTATGTTTGCTGCATTTATCATTATGTGCCTTTTCGGTTCCATAGTCCTGGTTATCTGGCAGGGAGTGGGCCTGGTTCAGGAAGGCACCATTACCACGGGGCAAATGTTTAAGTTCCTTCTTTATTCTGTTTTTGTGGGAGCCTCTATCGGAGGCATTGCAGAATTATATGCGGGCTTGCAACGCGCCCTGGGAGCCACCGAAAGAATTTTCGAAATCATGGATGAGGCGGCAGAAAAAACCGACCCCACCCCTGACCATTCGGTAAAACTGGAAGGTGAAGTGGAGTTCAAAAATGTTGCTTTTGCCTACCCCTCCAGACCCGAGCTCACGGTTTTAAAAAATATTTCCCTCAAAGCCAAAAAAGGTCAGACCATTGCGATTGTAGGCCCAAGTGGAAGCGGAAAATCAACCATTGTTCAACTTTTAATGAGGTTTTATGAACCTGCCTCAGGAAGTATTTTGTTCGACGGAAAAGATTCCCACTCCTATTCTCTTTTTAACCTGAGAGACAATATTGCCATTGTTCCCCAGGATGTTTTGCTTTTCGGCGGCACCATTCGTGAGAATATTCTGTATGGGAAGCCCGAGGCCAGCGAACAGGAAATTATCGATGCCGCAAGGAAGGCAAATGCATTTGAGTTCATTGATTCTTTTCCCGAATGGTTTGAAACCGTTGTTGGCGAAAGAGGCATAAAACTATCGGGAGGACAACGCCAGAGAATTGCCATTGCAAGAGCTGTTTTGAAAAATCCCTCGATTTTAATTTTGGATGAAGCTACCTCATCCCTCGATTCTGAATCGGAGCGGTTGGTGCAGGAAGCCCTTGACAAACTCATGGTGGGCCGCACCAGCTTTGTTATTGCACACCGCTTATCAACGGTTCGCGCCGCCGACCAAATTATTGTCATCGACAATGGTGAGGTAAGAGAATCAGGCTCTCACGATCAGCTTATGAGTCTTGAAAACGGACTCTACAAAAGTCTTACGCGCCTTCAGTTTGCGGAATAGTGCCCCCCGGTTCTTAAACCATTTCCTTGGCTCGTTTTTCAAGTTCAGGATTTAATTCTAAACTCCGCATGAACCCGCTCAGTTCCCGAACTTTTTCAAACAATTGTCCGGCTTCATAGAAATTCAGGGTTTGTGCTCCGTCGGAACTGGCACTTTCGGGTTCGGGATGAATTTCAACGATCAAACCATTGGCACCGGCCGCTACCGCAGCCAGGGAAAGCGGGGCTACATATTTCCTGATTCCTACCCCGTGCGAGGGATCAACAATAACGGGAAGATGAGACTTCTCTCTTAAAAATGCAACGGCATTCAGGTCAAGTGTGTTCCGATACGCCTTTTCAAAAGTACGAATACCCCGTTCGCATAAAATTACCGACTCGTTCCCTGCAGAAAATACGTATTCCGCAGCCTGAAGCAATTCCTCCAGGGTGCCCGACATTCCCCTCTTCAACAAGACTGGCTTGTCTACTTTACCCAACGCATCCAGTAAATTAAAATTCTGGGCGTTCCGTGTTCCCACCTGAAAAACATCTACATAGGGTTCCATGGCTCCGATTTGCGAGCTGTCCATAACCTCAGTAACAATTTTCAACCCATACCTGTCGGCCACATTGCGAAACATTTTCAGGTAATCAATTCCCCCTCCCCGGTTCGAGTACGGTGATGATCTGGGCTTAAAAACTCCACCGCGAAAAAAATTAATGTTCATTTTTTTCAAAAAAACAGCTACCGATTCCAGTTGTTCTTCCGACTCAACGGAGCAGGGACCTGCAATAACGGTAAAGGAGTCTCCACCCATGGAACATCCTTTACCAAAGGAAATTTCACTTTGGCTGGTTTTCCACATTGAGGAAACAAGCGGGTATGGAACATTGACGAAATGCACATCGTCCACGCCAGGAAATTGTCCGATCAGGCGCAGGTCAACAGGATTGCTTCCTATGGCTACCAGGTATCGTCCCCGCCGGGTTCTTACCTCGGAGCATTTAAAGCCTTTACCTCCTAAAGTTTCAATCAAGGCTTGGGAAGGAAACTGGTTTTCGTTTTTGTTAAGTTGAATAATCATAACTGTTTTTATTAGTGAATTTTTTAATAAATCCTGCCGGGGACTCCTTTGAAAACTCAAGTCTTTCGAGGTGTTTTAAAAAGGCGGAGCCACAAATTCCTCCATGAAAATACCGGAGAATGACTTCCATATCCCCGGGTTCGGAGATACCAAATCCTGCCAACACCGGAACCCTGAATCCGTAGTTCGACAAGCGCAAAAAGTAATCAAGCTGTTCTTTTGAAAATCCTTTTTTTTCTCCGGTTATGGCATTGGCAGAAACGGCATAAATAAATGAATTGGAAAGCTGATCAATTTTTCTGATTCTTTCGGGTGTAGTACCGGGAGCTATCATAAAAACCGGACTTACATCATGCTTTTTAAAGAGCGACAAATAATCCCTTTCATACAGGTCTATGGGCAAATCAGGAATAATCACGGAATCGATTTTACAACCATTCAATTCCAGCAAAAATCTTTCTAAGCCGTAAACGAGAACCGGATTCAGGTAGGTCATTATAACTCGTGCACCGGTACCACAAGGATTTCGTTTGAGCAAATCAAAAAGCCGGTCAATTTGGAATCCTGAATCCAAAGCCACACGCGAGCTATGCTGGATAGTTTCTCCATCCGCTAAGGGATCCGAAAACGGAATTCCGATTTCAACCAACTTAACGCCCGCTTCTTCGGTGGCTTTCAATAGTTTTTCAAACCGTTGCATATCCGGATAACCGGCCGACAGAAACAAGGATAATAATCCGGGATTATTCCTGATGCATTCCTGGGTTTTATTCATAGTTAAGGTATTTCAGATAAGTGGTAAGATCCTTTTCTCCTCTGCCCGACAAAACAACAACCACATGATCATCGGGTTTGAATTTCATTTTTTTTAATCCCGCAATAGCATGGGCCGATTCAAGTGCCGGCAAAATCCCTTCCGCCGAAGAAAAATGAATTCCGGCTTCCAGCGCCTCCCGATCGGTAACGGAGATATAATTTGCCCTGTTGTTTTCATCGAGCATGGCGTGCAGAGGCCCCACACCCGGATAATCAAGTCCGGCAGAAACAGAATGTGCTTCCTGAATCTGGCCTTCACTGTTTTGGAGCACACGGGTATAAAATCCATGAATAATTCCTGCGGTACCCAACTTTAGGGATGCAGCCGTTTCACCAGAATCAAGACCTTTTCCTGCAGCTTCTACACCCACTAAATTCACCTCGTCATTTTCCACAAAGGGGAGAAAAGCTCCGGCAGCATTACTTCCGCCTCCAATACATGCAATAATATAATCGGGGTTTTTCTTTCCGGTTTTCTCAGGGAATTGCTTCATAATCTCCTTTCCAATTACCGATTGAAGGGAAGCTACCAGGTCAGGATATGGATCGGGACCAACTACAGAACCCAAAACATAATACGATGATTCAGGATTACAAATCCAATACCTGATGGCCTCATTGGTCGCATCCTTTAAACTTTTGCTCCCTGATGTTGCAGGAATCACTTTTGCCTTCAAAAGTTTCATACGGTTTACATTCTGGGCCTGTCTTTCCACATCTTTGGATCCCATAAAAATTTTACAGGGAAGTCCCAGCAAACAACAGGCTGTTGCCACTGCCACACCATGTTGTCCCGCGCCCGTTTCAGCTATGATTTCCTTCTTCCCCATAAAAGCGGCAAGCAGCACCTGTCCCAGAGCATTATTGATTTTATGAGATCCGGTGTGAACCAGATCCTCTCGTTTAAAAAATACCTTACAACCGGCATCCCGGGAACCGGACTCAGAATAATAAAGCGGGCTGGGTCTGCCGACGTACTCCTCCAGCAGGCGATTGTACTTTTTAGAGAATTTTTCATCTCTGATTATACTTTTATAATTTTCTTTCAGCTCCTGCAAGTTAGGAACCAAAATTTCGGGCACAAAAGCGCCTCCATACCTGCCGTAAAAACCCATTTCATCGGGGTGGGCAATAGATTTAATTTCTGAATTCATGCATAAACTTTTTTAATTGTGACAAATCTTTTTCACCGGGTTTAATTTCAAAGCGGCTGTTGAGGTCAACCCCTGCAAAAAGCGGATGAGATATCGCTTTCAGGGAATCAGCATCTCCGGGACCAATTCCTCCGCTGAGGAAAAAGGGAATCCCGGCTCTATATTCCTCCAACCATTCCCAGTTAAACTTTATTCCATTTCCACCTTGAAATTTCCCCAAAGCATCAAACAGGAAATAATCCACGCAGGAAACACCGAAATCCGAAACCTTCAGGTCATTCGGGCTTCCAACACGCTTTGCAAGAATTACCCGGTATCCGTTTTCTTTAAGTTTTTCAGGAATATCCGGTGATACCTTTCCATGAAGTTGCATTCCTTTTAACTTGTGCTGCTTACCCAGCCTCAAAACTTCAGGTAATAATGGATCAACAAAAACACCAATAGTGCCCGACTCTGATTCAGGAATAGAATCGAGGGTACAATACCGGGAGGATCCGGGATAAAAAATAAAACCCAGGTAATCTGCTCTCAGGTTGAGCACCCCTTTGAGGGTAGTCATGGAATTTATTCCACAAACTTTAATGAGTTTCATAGACAAGGGAATCGCTTTGCTTAATAAATTTTTCAAGAGATTTTCCGGGATCAGGGGTTTTCATAAATCCGGTTCCAATTAAAAACCCTGAAAATCCATAATCCCGCAACAGGGCGGCTTGTCCGGGTCGGGAAATTCCGGATTCGCTGATCAGCGTATAGTTGTCGCGTAGTTTAGGACCCAAATTTTTGGAAACCGAAATATCCGTTCGGAAATTCTCAAGATTCCTGTTGTTAATTCCAAGGAGAGAAACATCAGTGGGGATGAGGGCAATTTCTTCTTCTTTATGAATTTCCACCAACACTTCCATACCCAGGCTATGAGCAAGGGAGGAGAGATGCTTTATTTCCCGGGCATTGAGTAGTGAGGCAATGAGTAATATAACATCGGCTCCGATGGACCTCTCCTCCAGCACCTGATATTCAGCAAAAATAAAATCCTTTCTTTTTAAATGGTTTTAATTTTTTTACTCTTTCAAGACCATCGGTAATTAGCTGTTCATTTTCTTTTAATCTATAATCAGAACTTGTTGAATATTCTACAGTAGTTCCACCAGTAGCAACAATTCCACCAATTTGGCTATCACCATCCTCAAAACCAATCAATCTTGGGTTACTTGGGGAAGTGTCGCCAGTAAGTGATATTCTCATGGTTTCATCTGAGCTTGTTTGATTAGTGTCAGTATTTGTAATCTGTAAAGCTCTTTCACCATCACCAGACACTCTAATTTCTAATTTTCCAGCACTTGGGTCATCTTGACCTATACCAACCTTTCCAGTAGTTGTTATTCTCATTATTTCCACCGGGTCATCTGCAACTCCGGG
>CALEYQ010000054.1 GCA_937924855.1 uncultured Bacteroidota bacterium
TGTATGGTATGGGAGGTGCCCTTAACCACGCTATGGAATCGGCTGCAAAGATGGCAAAGTACGCCTATGTGCTTGCCGGTGTTGAAATAGTTTCCAACCTGATTGTGCTTCTTGGAGCCCTCATGATGTGGAAGCTAAAAAAGACAGGATATTATGCCTATGTTGTTGGACAGGTTGTGGGTGTTGGAACTCCTATTGCCCTTGTTGGATTCGGTGGAATTTTCGGTGGAGTTATGATGCTTTTTGCAATTTTCCCGATCGCCTTCATCATTATGTATGGTTTGAACCTGAAACATATGAACTAATTTTTCTGACTGTTAAAAAGCCCTGATTTTTCAGGGCTTTTTTTTTGCCCATGGAACTCATAGATAACTCCAATAGCCCTGGAAATAAGCCCGGAAGATCAACAACACTTACCGTCTTATGTGTCTTGTCATTCATTGGTTCCGGCCTGGGAATCCTGAGTGGACTTTATTCCCTTGCTACGGCTGAAATGACCAAAAAGTCTGCAGAAATGTACCACCAAATGCTTGAAAAAGCAGAAAAGGGTGAAAACCCTTTTGTCGATTCATTATCCCTTGATGATCAACCTTTGGAGAAACAAGGTATCAACCCGGCCTCCAAAGAATTGCTTTCCGGGGTTGGCCAAATGGTAGATAAAGCTGCGAAATACGCATATGAGTTGGCACTTGCCGGGTTGCTTGGAAACCTCCTGTGTTTGATGGGGGTTCTGTTTATGTGGAAATTGAAACGAATTGGGTATTTCCCCTATTTTGCCGGACAAATTATTACCTGGGTAATTCCCTTTGTTTTGCTGGGTGGGTTTGGAACCCTGCCCGCCCAATTAGGTAACCTTGTAAATGTAATTTATTGGGTTTTTTCTCTTTTCCCACTCGCATTTATTGTCCTGTATGCCTTCCAGTTAAAAAACATGAAATAATGACCCTCGACCGGGAGTTTTTAGATGCAGGTTCCATAGGGATCAAAGCCAAATCCAGAGGTCCTTTTTTAACCACACTTTGTATTCTTTCCTTTATTGGGTGTGGCTTGTCCTTTATAGGAACCCTTTATTCCTTTTATTCCTATTATACATCCCTGAAATATTTAAGCGAATTAAATACCTCGGTTGATAATCCCCTTGGTGAAGAGATGTTTTCGTCCGTGAAAATGATTCTTTGGAGTGGACTTGTTTCCCTGGTATCCACCGGTGTGGTTTTGTGGGGAGTGATAATGATGTGGAGGCTGCGAAAGTCAGGATTTCGGATTTACCTTGTGGGGCAGTTGGCTCCGATTATTTTTTCGGTGGTCATTGCCTACATTGCGAAGGACTCTACCTCCTTTACGGGAATCAGGCATATATCCGTTATTTTCGGACTTTTTCCTGCCCTGATATTTATCGTCTTGTACGGGATAGCCATCCGCCGGCTGGATTGATTCCTGCAGCCTGTTGAATTTCAGGCTTTTACCGTGTTTTTTTAGGGTTGATTTCCAGATAAAGAATGCTTAATTTTGCTCTCCTTTTTTGAAAAATATATGCGTATGAAAAAAATCATAATTGTTAGCTCCTTTTTTGTTTCCGGTTTGTGCATGTTGGCACAACCCTCTTCCGACAAAGTGTTGATGACTATCGCCGGAGAAAAAATTACCGTTCAGGAATTTGAAAATGTTTACCGGAAAAATCCGAGTGCCAATCAATCCGACCCAAAATCTCTGGAAGAATATGTGGGCCTGTTTGTAAACTTTAAACTTAAGGTTCGCGAAGCCCGCGATCTGGGAATGGATACTACCGTGGCCTTTAAATCGGAGTTATCAGGCTACAGAAAACAACTTTCTCAACCCTATCTTACCGATACCCTGATTACTGATAAACTGTTACAGGAAGCTTATGACAGAATGAAATGGCATGTAAAAGCCAGCCACATATTGATTAAAGTGGGTCAGGATGCTCTGCCAAAAGACACCATAGCTGCCTGGAATAAAATCATGAAAATCCGGGATCGTATTGTAAAGAACAAAGAAGATTTTGGAAAACTGGCTGAGGAATTCTCAGAAGATCCGTATGCAAAGGGTAACGAAGGCGACCTTGGATTTTTCACGGCCCTGACCGGATATGTTTACCCCTTCGAATCGGCTGCGTACAATGCAAAAATTGGTGAGGTTACCATGCCTGTCAGAACCCAGTTTGGTTATCACCTTATTAAAGTAGCTGAAAAATTACCCCACCGGGAAGTTTATACCGCACATATTATGGTTAAACTTTCGAAAGGAATGAGCAAGGAGGACAGTGCCAAGGCCTATGAAAAAATAAAAGAGATTTACGACCGGCTGAAAAAAGGGGAGGAATTCAAGGAGCTTTGCCGCCTTTATTCGGATGATACAGGAACCAAAAACCGCGGTGGCGAATTGCCCGTAGTAACCTATTCGGTTAACTTCCCGAGAGAATTTATTAATCAGGCGATGAGCCTTTCAAAAGACGGGGATATTACTGAACCTTTTACGACACGTTTCGGCTGGCATATTGTTAAGCGGATTTCATCCAAAGAACTTCCTCCTTTTAACGACATGAAAATCGAGTTGAAAAACCGGGTGGCAAAAGATATGCGTTCCAACATGTCGCGTCAGGCACTTATCTCCAAAATAAAAACCTGGTACAAGTTTAAAGACTATCCCCAGCATCTTGCGGAAATGACAAAGGTTATGGATTCCAGCATTTTTGCTGCAAAATGGAGTGCAGAGAAAGCGGCAAAAATGTCCAAACCCTTATTCACGCTTGATGGAAAAAATTTCCCCCAGCTGGAATTTGCAGCCTGGCTCGAAAGTCACCAAACCCCCAGAGCCGGCATGGACTTCCGCCAGTTTTTGAATTCCCAGTACAAAGCATGGTTGGAAGAAACCCTGGTTCAGTACGAAGAAAACAAGCTTGACGAAAAATATCCGAAGTTTAAAGCCCTGATGGATGAATACCGGGACGGTATTTTGTTGTTTGATTTAACCGATAAAAAAGTTTGGTCGAAAGGCGTAAAAGATACTGCCGGGCTGAGAGAATTTTATGAAAAGAACAAGCAAAAATACCTTTGGGATGAACGGGCTGAAGTTACCCAGTATACCTGTGCTGATGAAAAAACCGCCGAAACAGTGAAGAAGATGATTAAAAAGGGTAAAAACGATCAGGAAATTTTAAATAAGCTGAATAAAAACAATAAATCAGTTGTTACCCTCGACCGTAAAGTGTTGCTGAAGGGGGAGAATCCTATGGTTGATGCCAACTGGACCCCGGGTTTATCACCGAACAAAAAAGACGGATCGAAAGTGGTGTTTTTAAATGTCTCCAAAATCCTGGCTCCTTCACCAAAATCCCTGAATGAATGCAAGGGTCTTGTTACCGCCGATTATCAGGCTCACCTTGAAAAGGAATGGCTGGAAGAGCTAAAAGCAAAGTACAAAGTTGAAATTAACCAAGAGGTGTTAAAGGCACTTAAGTGAGCTTGCCTTCCTTTATAAAATTTCACTCAAAATCCGGCCTGTTTTTTCCGGCCGGATTTTTTATTTTGCTTGGCCTCATGGCCTGTGGCCCGCAGGGAGAGTCCGGAAGAAAACCCGTGGCAAGGGTTTTTGATGTGTTTTTGTATGAAGACCAATTGCGGGAAATAATTCCTCCCGATGCTACCGGAGAAGATAGTGCCGCTATCGTAAATGGTTTTGTCCAGAATTGGATCAAAGAAACCCTCCTGCTGCGCAAAGCCGAAGAGAATTCAGAAAGCATGAGTGAAATTTCCCGAAAGCTGGAAGATTACCGGAAATCATTGGTGATTTACGAGTATGAAAAAGCCCTCGTGGCCCAATATCTTGACACTGTGGTTTCCACCAAGGAACTGGAAGAATACTATGAAAAAAACAAGGAAAGCTTTTCCCTGCGCGACAATATTATTAAGGTAACTTTCGTTAAGATTCCCAGGAAAGCTCCCGAAATCAATAAAGTCAGAAAGTGGTATCGTTCCGATGAAGCGGCAGACAAAGCGCAACTGGCCGGTTATTGCTCCCGTTACGCGGAAAATTACTACTTTGATGACAGTTGGTTGCTTTTTGATGATATTTTGAAAGAAGTGCCTATTAAGTTATACGACAAAGAATCTTTTTTGCGGAACAACCGGTTTATTGAAGTGGAAGATTCCCTGCATTATTTTTTCGTGAATATCCGGGGTTTCCAGGTTAAAAACAGCATTTCCCCGCTGGCCTTTGAACGGGAGAACATTCGAAGTATTATCATCAACCGCCGGAAGGTTGATTTGATTCAAAAGATAAAAAATGAAATTTTTGCAGAAGCTAAAAACCAAAAGAATGTTGAATTGTTTAACCCGTAGCGCGATTGGTTTCCTGGTAGTGGCCTTTTCTCTGGTTCCTGTACTGGGAAAAGCTCAACAGGATACTATATTGCTGGATAAGATTATTGCCGTTGTGGGAGGAAGCGCCATACTTGAGTCTGAAATAAGAAACCAGGTAAATGAATTGAAAAAGCAAAATAAAGAGGTTTCTCCGGGTCTTCGTTGCGAGTTGCTCGAGGAATTGTTGCTGCAAAAGCTGCTTCTGGCTCAGGCAAAGCGCGATTCTATTTCCGTTACAGATCTTCAGGTTGAAAACGAACTGGATCGCCGGCTTAAGTTTTTTATCAGTCGCTTCGGAGGTAATGTTGATGCATTCGAAGAATATTACGGTAAATCATTGCAAGGGTTTAAAGACGATTACCGCGAGGACGTAAGAAACATGATGATGATTCAGCAAATGCAGAATAAAATTACCGGTGATGTTGATGTTTCCCCGCTGGAGGTTTCAAATTTCTTCAACTCCCTGCCTGCCGATAGTATCCCCTTTATTAATGCCGAAATCGAAATTGGTGAAATTGTAAAAAAACCAGCGGTTAACCCTGAACTGAAAGCCTATGCGAAATCAAAATGTGAGGAACTAAGGGCAAGGGCCCTGAAAGGTGAAGATTTTACTTTTTTGGTTAAGGCCTACAGCATGGATCCCGGTTCCAATGGAAAAGGTGGCGCACCTACCAAGTATGAGAATATTGCCAGAGGCACTTTTGTTCCTGAATTCGACCAGTATGCATTCTCTATGAACCCCGGCGAGATTTCTCCCGTTTTCGAAACTTCTTTCGGATTTCATGTAATGAAATTGCTGGTCCGTAAGGGTGAGTATGTAGACCTTCAGCATATTCTTATTCAAATTGAATCGGCTCCGGAAGATTTGGTTAAAGCCCGTAATTTTCTTGACAGCCTCAGGACTATGATACTAAAGGATTCGATTTCTTTTACCGAAGCCGCCAGTCGTTTTTCGGATGATGAAGACAGTAAAATAAACGGAGGCAGTATTTTTAATCCCATCGCTGGTACTTTTCGGTTTGAAATGGATCAGATAAGTCAGTTTGATCCTACCTTGTTCCTGGTTATCGATAAGCTGGGTCCGAAAGAAATTAGCCAGCCAGGACTAACCATGACCCGCGATTCAAAACAGGCTTACCGGATTATTTATGTGAAATCACGGACGCAACCTCATAAAGCAAATCTGAAGGATGATTACCAACGCATAAAAGAAGAGGCGGTTGCCGCAAAGGAGGAAAAATTGCTCCGGGAATGGGTCGCCCGGAAAGTTCCCTCAGTATATGTCTGGATCAGCGATGAGTATAAAAACTGTAATTTTGAAACGAACTGGATTCAAAAATAATTTACCCTGCCATGAATTTTAAAAACGATGTTGAGGCGGTTGATGCCCTCAGAAATAAACGGGATGTTCTGGAAGCCGAAATCCGTAAAATTATTGTCGGACAGGAAACGATTGTAAAGAATGTCCTTATTTCTATTTTCTCGAACGGACATTGTCTGTTGGTAGGTGTGCCAGGTCTTGCAAAGACCCTGCTGGTTAATACCGTTTCTGAAGCCCTGGGCTTGAGTTTTAACAGGATCCAGTTTACCCCCGACCTTATGCCATCCGATATTATCGGGTCTGAAATTTTGGATGAATCCCGGAATTTTAAATTTATTAAAGGTCCTCTTTTTGCTAACATAATTTTGGTCGACGAAATCAACCGGACTCCCCCAAAAACCTAGTCGGCACTGCTGGAGGCCATGCAGGAAAGAAATGTTACTGCTGCCGGTAAAAAGTATGAGCTCTCCCGTCCTTTTTTTGTTTTGGCTACCCAAAACCCCATCGAACAGGAAGGAACCTACCCCTTGCCCGAGGCCCAGCTCGACCGGTTTATGTTTAGCCTATTTCTTGATTACCCAAGCATAGATGAGGAATTGGAAATTGTTCGAACCACCACCACCGGAACTCCCCAAAAAGTGGAAAAGGTATTGTCGGCAGAGGAAATAATGTTTTTTCAGGATTTGGTCCGGAAAATTCCAGTTAATGATAATGTTTTACGTTACGCTGTATCACTGGCATCCAAATCCAGACCCCGCACCGAAAATTCCGGACCCGAAGTAAATGCTTATTTGTCCTGGGGTGCAGGTCCCCGTGCTTCCCAATATCTTGTGCTCGGTGCTAAGTGCCATGCAGCACTCTCCGGAAAATACAGTCCCGATATTGAAGATGTGAATGCCGTTGCGCATGCCGTGCTTCGCCACCGGATCGTTCGAAATTATAAGGCCGAAGCCGAGGGAATAACCGTAGAATCTATCATTTCCGGGCTCCTGAAGTAAAAATCCACTTTGCTTCTGTTGAAAACCCTGTTAACAAGTATGGTGACAGGGTGTCGAAATCCTTGTTAAAGAGGGGTTAGTTTTGCCTAACCAAAGTTTCATTATGAAGCGAGCCGAGCTGATTGAGCTCATTACCGGGTCTGACGACTTTTATTCAGGATTGTCTTTCGAGCAACTTTCCGATGACGATTTAATTGTAATCTGGAAAAGCATTGAAGCACACCTGAATCAAATTGGCGGTCTTACGGCAAGAAGGGCTCTTGAGTTTAAAAAGAAAACGGAACGAACGATTTTTATTCGTTAGGGTTTTCTTCTGAAAATTTCCGGAGCTGCATATACAGTTCCGCGAGAGGCAGTCCCATCACATTGAAATAACACCCTTCTATCTTTTCCATGCCAATGTACCCAATCCATTCCTGGGCTCCGTATGATCCTGCTTTATCGAAGGGCTTGAAGTTTGTTACATAATAATCAATCTCCTGTTCTTCGAGTTTCTTAAACCATACCCTTGTTTTAGAGGAAAAAGTTACAAGGTTGTTAAGTGTGCTTAGCGTTACCCCCGAAAATACTTCATGAGGCTTTCCGGAAATTCGTTTCAGCATTTCACAGGCTTCGGAATAATTCCCGGGTTTGTTCAGGGCGGCTCCCTCAAGCCAAACCAAAGTGTCGCAGGTAATCTGAAGCTCTCCCTTTTGCAGATTTTTCCTTCCGGCGAGTCCTTTTTTCAATGACAAATATTCTGCAATTTCATGTCCCTTTAATTCCTCCGGATAGCCTTCCTCTACATCCGTGGGTCGCAAGGTAAATTCAAGTCCCAACTGCTCCAATAAATACTTCCTTCGGGGTGAGCCGGAAGCAAGGACATATTTCCATCGGGATTTTAATGTGTCGAAATGCATCAGGATAATTCCCAGATTCCGGATTTTAATAACCACCAGAATACAAAACAAAAGGAAATTCCGGCAAGCATGAAAATTTTCAAAACCGTTCCGGCTTTTCGGTATTCAGCGGGCGAACTGGCTTTGAAAAGCAGCCACAAAAAAAGGATTAAAAGAATCTGCAGGAGGGCTATGTAAGTTGAGGCCCAAAATCCTCCGTAGGAATCATACAAAGCAATTTGTCCGATGGTGAGCAAAATAAAACCTGCCAGACTCAGGATAAAAACTATCCAAGTGCTTGTTTTTTTTCCGGCCCGTATGGGCAGGGTCTTTCCGCCAGCGGCCAAATCGCCCTCAAAATCTTCCATGTCTTTTACAATTTCCCGGGCCAGCGTAAACCAAAAAGCAAAAAATGAAAAAACCCCAATTATTTTAATCAGAGAAGAGAAAGAGTGGTGATTGGCTAAAAATACATCCCTGTAGTTTTTTCCCAGCAATGGGGTTTCGTACACCAGAGGAAGCAGGGGAATTAATCCGGCCAGGATGGCAATTACCAGGTTGCCCACAAGCATCCTTTTTTTGAAATCAACGCTGTAAAACCAAAGGGCACTCGAGGTGAATATGAAAATCATGGATCCAAGAATAAACAATCCGTACTTCCAGGATAAATATATGCCGGCTAAAACGCCAATGGTATTAAGAATAATATGAGCTGCCATGGCCGTTCTGCGGGGAATGCTGCGGCCTACAATAACTTCTCCGGGACGATTAATTCGGTCGGTTTTTTGGTCGAAATAATCATTAATTACATAGCCTCCCGCCGCAATCAAAACAATGGAAAAGGAAAGCAATGAAAAATCGAAATGTGTAATGTTCAGACTCATGCCCCAGGAAGCCAAAACGGGACCCAGAATAAGATGCCGGATAGAATAAAGGGTAAATAATATGATCAGCAGATTGGGTAACCTGATAAGTCGCATTACGGCCATATTGTAAATATACAAAATCCTCTATCGGATTAGGCCTGTATTAACCTTGGTTATATTTTTTTATTGGAACCTCCGGGAAATGGAGTCGGATAATACCCGGAATACCTTTTTCAGTTGGGGGTCCCTTGCTAATAGCCTTTCCAACTCTTTTATCTTTTTTAAGTCCGAGCGCCTCGCTGGTCCGGTTTGCCCTTTTTCAGGTCCGGTGGTAATGGCTTTTTTCACGGTTTCTTCAAGGAGCGGATGCAATAAATCAGACTTCAATCCGGCCTTTTTTATCAAATCATAAGCCAGGAGGAACATGAAATTGGAAAAATTATTTCCAAATATTCCCGACAAGTGCAGAAAAGCCCTTTTTTCGGAATTAAGGTATTGGACTTTTGGACTCAGCAGTAAAGCCAGTTTTTTCAGAGCCGGTAAATCCTTTTGTTTGCCCTCGTAGAATACCGGAATTTTATTCCAGGATTCAACCGGATTGTTTTTAGTAAAGGATTGAAAAGGGTAAACCACTCCCGAGTTGATATGGTGTTTTGACAAAACGCTCAGCGGGGTGCTGCCGGAAGAATGAATCAGGATAGCGTTCGGACTTTTTATGGCAAGGGCCGTTTTCTCAATATAATCGTCGGGAACGGCAAGCCAGATGGTTGACGCAAGGGGGAGTTCCGCTAATTTGTTGGTCCCGATAGCATTTACACGGAGTGCTTCCTTTTTGGCATTTTTTAAATTGCGCGACCAAACCCCAATAATTTTTTCTCCCCGCTCATTCAGTCTCCTGATCAGGTGAGAACCCAGATTCCCGGTTCCCACAACTACATGTCCTTTTGGTAATCTAAGCGACATTTTTCTTTTTAATTCTCTGCCTCACGGCAATAAATGATCCGGCAACCATGATAAGGCATCCTGCCCATAAAATATTTATCCCGGGAAACTCAAGGGCTTTCATAACTACAAAATCATTGTTCGAAGACAATTTCTCAAAAACAGAAATTTCCGAAGATCCCGTATCAGGGTTTATCTTCCATAAAGCAATCCGCATTCCCAGATTGGGTAAAAGGGCTTCACGAACCTCAGGGAAACTATCCCGGATAATATACAAAGGCCATACGGTAGTGTCGGCAGAAGCACCATTCAGAACTTTAACTCTGGCTCCCACCGCCAGAAAAACCTTTCCCAGTCCGGTCGTGTCTATCGCACGGTCAAGTCCCTCGAATATCAGGGTGGCATTATTGCAATAAATGGTATCTCCCGAAACCACGGTGGCGGTGGTGGGCCCTTTCCATTCCACCCCTTCACCTGGCATAATTCCGGGGTGTGTTATGTGGGTATAAATATCTTTATGCAGGAAATGTCGGGTGTCGGGCTCCGATGAATTTCCCATTCTCTCATTGAGCTGAATCCGGGGGTATAAAGTGAAGGCCTGGGAATAATTCCCCTGGGCATCTTTTTCCAGGTATTCCACTTCAAACAAAATATGAATGCCGTCTTTTTCCTTGCCCTTGTAAACCACAAAATAGTTTCCCATGGGAACCGTATCGTTTTTGTTCAGCCTGATGTTTTCGTTGGCGGGATAAATGTTCCCAAATGAGGAAAGGGAATTGTCGGGATTAACAGAAATTGTTTTGGTTTTTCCCGTTGATATTAGGGCCCCTGTAATTAAAAGGCCAAATCCTATATGGGCAATGGAAGCCCCGCTATGATTTATTTTTCCTTTAATCACGAAAAGCAGGTATTTCCCATTGGCCAAAACCGAAAACACGCCTGCAAACAATAACAGCAAATAAAACAGGCGGAATGAAAATTCCAGCCAACCGAGGAAATAACCTGAAACAAGACTTAAAACAAGGGCCGAAAAAAGTGGAACTCTGATCCTGGCAAATACTTCCCCGGGTTCGGTGTTCCGATACTTGAAAAACTGGGCAATTCCCATAAGCACAAGAATCAAAATGGCAAAACCGGTTTGCCATTTGTTGTAGTCTGCAATTTCAAGTCCCGCAAGTTTGGTTCCGAAAATTTTATTGATTACAGGAAATGAAGTGGTAAAAGAAATATGAAAGGCAGCTAAGAGCAAAGTAAGCGATCCCACAAACATCCAAAACTCCCGGCTGTAAAAAGCATCTTCTTTATTATGTAGCCGGATAAATTCTCTCCGGTTCAGGAAAATAAGGTATCCGGCAAGGGCAACAAATGAAAAAAGAAAAATCAACAAGAGTCCCGACATACCGAGATCGGTAAAGGCATGAACGCTTGAATCGCCCAAAATTCCGCTTCGGGTTAGGAAGGTGCTGTATAAAACTAGCAGGAAGGAGCCCAGGGTAAGGACAATAGCAGTAAAATGATTCTTGTTTGCTTTGATATTAACAAGCATAACATGACCGGCTGCAACAATAAGAACCCAGGGTACAAGCGATGCGTTTTCAACGGGATCCCAGGCCCAGAAACCGCCAAAGGAAAGAGCCTCGTAAGCCCAGGCTCCACCCATAAGAATTCCGGTTCCCAAAATTCCTATAGAGAAATAGGTCCAGGGAAGGGCAGGGGATTGCCATTGCATTAACTTTTTTCGGACAAGCGCTCCAACGGCAAATCCAAAAGGGATCAGGGTGGAGGCAAATCCTAAAAACAGAACCGGTGGATGAATGGTCATCCAGTAATTTTGCAAGAGCGGATTTAATCCTCTGCCATCGGCAAAAACAGGTAAGGAAAGATAATCGGGGTTTTTTATCCAGGGCAAACCGGCGTTTTCCGGCATTTCCCTTACCAGGGTGAAGGGACTGCTTCCGATTTTATACTCAAACACATAAACACCCAGGATCATAAAACTTATAAATGCCTGCACCAGGCTCATGGTTCCCATAACCGGTGCCGTCCATTCGCTTTGCTTTCTTAGAAAAATAAATCCCAAAACCACATGCCAGAATGCCCACAACAGAAATGACCCTTCCTGTCCTTCCCAAAAACTGGCAAAAATATATTTCATCGACATGTCGAGGCTTGTATGTTGCCAGGCATACTGATATTCAAAAAAATGTCCGACAAGGACCAGGAAAACCAAAGCAATTACACCCAGCAGGGCAAAGGAATGTAAGAAAAAAAGTTTTTTTGCGAAGTTTTCCCAGCCGGCCGGACTATGGGAGTCAGATTTTCTGAGCGAAAGAAACCAGGACAAGCCCGCAAACAGGGCACAAGAGAACGAAATTCCGCTGAGTAAAAATCCCAAGTCGCCTATCCAGGCACTTTCTCCGTTATAGGCTATTGATTCCATAGGTGCTTACTGATTTTCAGCATTGTCCTTTGCCGGAGAATCATTATTGTATTTGGAGGGACATTTCATTAAAACTTCGCGGGCGTGAAATTCATTGCCCTCGGCTTTTCCAATAATTACAATTCGTTCTGCCCGTTCAAAATCTGCCGGTTTTTCTTTGTGGAGAATAACTTTGGAAACCGTTCCCAGGGTATCTTTCATGTGGAAGGAAAAAAGGTTGGGATTTATTTCCGGATTGTATTCCTGTCCGTTTTCGTGCACGTAGGAACCAATAACATGGTATTCCTTTCCGGGGTTTTTATAGGCGGCATTAAAAACATCGTAGGTTCCGGCATCCGAAAGCGTTGAAATCATGACACCACCGGCCACGGCAATCAATACTAAAACAACAAGTGTGGAAATTTTCATTTATTCTTCGAGTCTTTTTCAAGCCGGTTTATTTTCCGGTCGAGATATATAAGGTAAATTATTATTCCCAGGAAAACCAGGGTCATTACTCCCACAACCACAAATATTTTTCCCTCGCTACGGAAAAGATCCGCCATCGCAGGCTTTTCCTGTTCCGTTTGCCCGGCAAGGGTAAGAGGAAGTGTTAATAAGGCGAGCAGGAATATCCGGCAGGTCTTATTTGAAAAATCAATGAGTTGTGATATCATCGTTTAATTTTCGAATGCGTAATTTCAAAGTAAAAATCCAAAGGCCAAGCAGGATAAATCCGAGTACGGCAGGGTAAAAAACCAGCCGCATGTTTCCGTCGAGATCGTATTGGTTAAAGGCAGGATTTCCTCCATTGCCGGGGTGTAGTGAGTCATACATCCTCGGCAGTAAAAAGATCAATACCACCATCATGACAAAAGCAAAAATATTATAAACCGCCGCCAGGCGGGCTCTTTTTTGTTCCTCTTGGGTGTTCCCCCGCAAAACAGCATAGGCCAAAAAAACCAGCAGGGTTATGGCCGACCCATTCAGCTTAACATCATTGGTCCAGAAAGCACCCCAGGTGTATTTGGCCCAAAGGCTACCGGTAAGCAAACCGAGAATCCCGAACAGAATTCCAACAAAGGCCGATTCGGCGGCGATGCGGTCATATTTTAAGTCTCCCGATCTGAGAAAACGAAGCGAGCCATAAAAGGAAACAGAAAAAAGAGCAACCATGGTAAACCACATGGGAACATGAAAATACAGATTCCGGATAGTTTCATTAAGGACAAACCTTGCCGGAACCTCCAATACTAATCCTGCAATAATTACATAGAAAAGTAAAATTCCGCAGACTATTTTCCACCAGTTTCGGACCATCTTTTTTACTCTTTCCAAAGGTACGGAAATAACAAATAGGAGAGGAGGATTGCGATGGAATCAAGGGCGATAAGCGAAAAGAAATACTTTGCTGCGGCAGCAAATTCCAGTCCGTTCATGGCCAGCATACTCAGCTTTAATGAAATGAGCAATACCGGAATAAACAGAGGGAAACTCAAAATAGCTAAAAGGGTAAAACTATTGCCTGATTTCGAGGCTATGGCAGCCATCAACGACAAAACAGCGGCCAGGCCCAGTGCACCTGGGATGAGGTAAAGGAGAAACAGGGATTTTTGAAGAATGGGGTTCCCGTTTAGAAATGAAAAGGTGGCAAAAGCAATGAAGGAAACCAGGGTAATAAGTAAAAAATTATAGATTGTTTTTCCAAGAATAAAGGCTTCCGGACGGGCCATATTGAAATAATAGATCCGAAGACCACGGCTGTCGGAAAAGAAACTCTTTAAAGAGGCATTTACCGCCGAAAACAAGGTCAATACCCAAAATACTCCAACCCATGTTTGGGGTTCCATACTGCCTTTTTGACTCAGGTATGCTACATAAACCGAAGAGAGCACATAGAGTAAAACCCCGCCGATGGAATATTTGCTTCTAAGGTCGGATTTCAGTTCGTGTAAAAATATCGAAAGCACCTGTTTTTTCACCTTCAAATATACTGGGTATTGCTCCCGGTTTTACCTAAAACATTGTATTTTTACAGGTATGAGAACTTTGATTTTGTTGGTTTGTTTATCGTTGTCGGGTTTGACAGCCCTTTCCCAGAAAAACTTCCACGATTTCGTGGTAAATGACATTTCGGGAAATCCCGTTTCACTGGCTGCGTATAAGGGAAAAAAGGTACTTGTGGTTAACACCGCATCGCGTTGTGGCTATACCCCTCAATATGCCGAACTGGAAAACCTATACCGGAAATATGCCGAAAAGGGTTTTGTGATCCTGGCCTTCCCCTGCAACGACTTTGGTGGACAGGAGCCGGGTTCAGGAGATGAAATAGCCGGGTTTTGCAAAGAAAAATACGGAGTTACTTTTCCCCTTTTCGAAAAGGTGAAAATAAAGGAACCCAATCGCGACCCATTGTACGCCTGGCTTTGTTCTGGCGGAGGAGGGAAGTTGGAACCCATTGAAGTTAAATGGAACTTCTGGAAATTTTTGATCGATGAAAATGGAAATCTGGTGGCTTCTTTCAGTTCTAAAGTGAGTCCCGACAGTGAAGAAATCTTGAAATTTCTCGATAAATAATCCCATGAAAACCGATGTACTCGCCTTTGGTATTCATCCCGATGATATTGAATTGGGGTGTGCCGGGGCTTTGTTTGGTCTGAAAAAGGAAGGAAAGTCAATTGGTCTTGTAGATCTTAGTGAGGGAGAGTTGGGAACCCGTGGAAGTCCTGAAACCAGGGCCCGGGAGGCCTTGGCAGCAGCCCGTCTTTTGGGAGCCCGTTTTCGTGTTAATATGAAGTTTGCCGACGGTTTTTTCCAAAAGGATAATGCCTCTGTACTGGCTCTGATTGAAGTTATCCGGGATTGCCAGCCCGAATATGTTTTTTGCAATGCCCCGGTCGACCGGCATCCCGATCATGGCCGGGCCAGTGAATTAGTGAGGGAGGCTTGCTTTTATTCCGGCCTAATAAAAATCAGAACCCGTGGAAATCAAAAGACGCATAGGCCTAAACTGGTTTTTCAATATATACAGGATCGCCCCTTAAAGCCGGATCTGATTCTGGATATTTCTCCCTTTTTCGAAAAGAAGATGAAAGCCATTCAATGTTTTTCCTCTCAGTTTTATTCTCCCGGACTTAAAGGTCCGAAAACTCCGATCAGCGGGAAAGAGTTTCTAAAGGTGGTGGAAAGTAAAGCCAGAATTCATGGACGGGAGATTGGGGTTGAGTTTGGTGAAGGCTTTGTGCTCGAAAGGACTCCCGGGATAAAATCAATTTACAACATATTGTAAAAAAAACACCTCCGCAGAACGGAGGTGTTTTTTTATGAAAGAAGAGGGCTGTTACTTGGTAACAGTAAGCTTCTTGGTAACGGTGTGTCCGTTTGCACGAACGCTGATGAAGTAGATACCGGCTTCAAGGGCGGAAGCATCCATGTTGATGATGTGCTTTCCGGCTCCAAGATTCTGGTTCATGATATTCATAACATTCTGACCAACGGTGTTGTAAACTTCAACGGCAACATTTGCAGATTGCAGCATTGAAATTTCAAAGTTGGTGATAGCGTTAGCTGGGTTTGGATATGGGTTTCCAACTCCAAACACATTATTAGTGTGTTCGTTAACGCTGAAAACATAGCAGAGGTAAACATTGCTTCCGGTAGAAGTCATTGATGCATCAGTAATGGTTGCGGCATCAAAGTTTCTGAAGTTGGTTGGAGCAAGGTCGTCTGTGATAAGAGAGTAGTTTGCGAAAATGGTGTGCGTTCCGCTGCTGGACTTTACATACTGAGGAACTGATCCCTGTAGCATTAATCCATCGGCACAGGAGCCGGTAGTCTTATTGGCAGCAGGGCTCCACATTCCTGTGGTAACATTGTAGCCAGCCATGAAAGCATCAGGGAACACGTTACCCTGATTACCAAAAGTGTTGGTATCGGTATCGAACCAGGTAAAGAAGATACGGTCGCGGCTCCAGTTGGTGGAGATCTGCGGACGGTTGTCTTCAGAAATTGGAGTAGAACCGTAAGAACCTCTGAAGGTCATGGTTTCACCCAATTTGCGGGCTTTCCAGGTAGAACCTCCGTCAGTAGTCCAAACGTGCATGGCAATTTTGTTTGAATTGGAAGGCACAGACCAGCCACCGGTAGTTTGTTCAGAACCGATAGTTACCATGTGCAGGTTTCCGTTCATGTCAACCACGCAATCAAGGTCGAATCCTGTAGTGTAACGGCCTTGACCGATTCCGTTCATCAGAGAGTCAAGGTTGCCAAGGCAAATGCGCTTGGAAAGGTTCCAGTTTACACCGGCATTGGTTGACTTGTAAACGATAAGGTAGAAAGCGGAATCAGGGAAGTTTACGAAATCATCATGTGCAATCATCACCATGTATCCTGTTTGTCCGTTAGCACTGAAAGCAGAATAACATGATCCGAAATTTTTTGCTCCATTTCCATCAACGGAAACAGGGGCATAAATTGGATAAGTGGTGAAGCCATACCTTCCGTTTGCAGTATTCCATACACCTTTACGGATATAAACGGTATCCAGGTAGTCAGTTCCGTCATAGCTCATGTCGGCAATCCATACAGTTCCGTCCTGAGACTGATCTCCGTTATAAGGAATCAATCCCTGAAGACCTGGCTGGAACATGAATACATCCTGTGTGGCTCCAAGAGTACCCAGGCTGGTTCCTGCATTAAAATGAGCAACCCATCCTGTTCCTGCGGTACATGGCCCATAAACACCTAAGAAAGCGTTTGCAGGATTTGTATTGGAGGGAGGATTGTAAATGAAGCCCTGGGGGTAACGACCCAATTCAGCACCGGGTGTATAAACGGGACCAATCCTGTTGTTCCAGGTTTGAGCACCGTTTGTAGAGATATCATACATGATAAATCCGGTGTTCGCAGTAGCATCCATGGCAGGATGCGAACGGTGAGTATATACCAAGGTATTCAGGTTTGGGTCAAAGGCCAAAAGGCTACGACCACCACGGGTAAAAGAACCGTAGGCGTTTCCGGCTGATCCAAGAGTATCGCAGATAGCAGTTGGAGCAACATTGTTTCCGTTTTTCAGATTGGCAGATGAATTAACAACCTTGTTAGGGCTGCCAACTGCATCGTCCATGGCGAAAGGCAGGCGCTTGTATTCTTTTGCATTTTGGGCAAAAGATGCAAGTCCAAATCCAATGGCCATGGCAAAAAGTACCGATTTTTTCATTTTGCTTAGGTTTTGTTAAACAATTAGGTTAGGTGTTTCGATTTAAGGTTCACAAAGTTAAAAAAACTGGGTTTTTATCTCAATTTATTAATTAACAAATTTTTAAAAAAAACCATGGAATTAAGCGGGATTTATAACAATGCGATATCTGCAATTGTCTGATTTCCAGTGAAGAAAGGTTTCTGAAGCCAGTGGGTCTGCCGGCCAGTAAACCAGGGATAATGTATTAGTTATAAAATAAAGATTCTTATGGGCTTCGGCCGGAAGGCCTGAAAAAATGCCGGAAAGTACTTCAAATCGCAACTCACCGGAATGAAACCGGACATCGTGCCAGACCATAATACCTGTTTTTTTGTTTAAAACAGGCCATGTTTTCCGGGTGTCATTTTCAACCATGTCGAAATGATGGTCACCATCAATAAATATCAAGTCAAAATTTTCTCCAAGTCCCTCAAAATCAAAAGATTTTGAATCTCCCTCCAAATGAATTATTCCTTCCTTTCCCCTTGAAATGCTTCCGATTTGCCTTGTGTATTCTTCACTCATCCCCATCTTTTTTAGATCCTCCAACGGCAAATTCAGAGTGTAGGATTTTTTCATTGTTCCATGGGTTTGAATCACGCTTTCCCCCCGAAAGGTTCCTATTTCGAGGTATTTTCCGCCGGGAAACCGTGAGGAAAGTAGCTTAATCATAGCCAGGTCGGTTATTAATCCAGATCCTTCTTCAAGGCTAATTTCATTAAGGCTCAAGGGGCCTTTCATCAAACCTGAAAAGGGTATTTGCCGGAAGCGGTAACCGGGATAATTCTTTTCAAATTTAGATTTCCAGCGCAGGTTGGCCTCCAGCACAGTGTTAATCAGGAAAGGCCACCTGATAAGCGAACCGACCCCTGCAAAAAATTTCCTTATTTTATTCATTTCTTTCCGCTGAGTTCCTTATAGATTGAAAAGAATTTCTGCCCAATGGCCTCGTAGGAAAAGTTTTCCACCGCATATTTACGAATTTCATCGCTGTTAAACTCCTTTCCTTTTATTATTGCCTCCATGGACGCCTCCAGGGCCTCTTCATCCCTTGGTGCAATTAAAAATCCGAACTCAGGCTTCAGGTGCTCTGAAATGCCTCCTACATCGGTGGCAATAACGGGCAATCCGCAGGCCATTGCCTCAACCATTACGCAGGGAAGGTTTTCGTAATTTGAAAAAAGCAAAAAGGCATGGCATTTGGCCATCTCCCGGGCAACTCCCTCCGGTTCACGACTGCCTAAAAACTCAAAAATCCGGGGATTTACATTTAATTCTTTAATGACATTGAGGGCAGTTTGATTGCTTTCATCGTGGATTACCCGAATCCGGAATGGCAAGCCTTTCCCATCGAGCCGGTGGGCAACCCGGATTATTCCGCTTATGTTTTTGTGATCCTCTTTTAAGGTGCTTACATGAATAAAAGTAACTGGCTCCCCGGAATCAGGGCTTCCTGGCTTGAAAATTCCCGTGTCCGTTACGTTGTAAATCACCCTGAATTTCTTTCCCAGATTATGACTTTTTAAAGCCTTTTCCAGGTTTTTTGTCACAGGAGTAAGCAGGTCAGCCTCCTTGCAAATTTTTCCGGTGGCCCATTTTCTGAACAAGCCCCGGTAAGCTCCCGAATTTTCAGGTAAATATCCTGTCCAGTTCTCAGTAATCAAGTAGGGGATTTTGTGCTTTCTTTTCAGGTAGCGGGCAAACATACCTGCCGGAAAAATAATGTTATGGTGAACCACATCAGGTTTTTCTGTGGTCCCATAAATACTCTTGAACCCCAGCTTAAGAGCCGAAAAATACCGGATCATGTTTAAAAGGTCGGAAAGCAAAAACCATCCGGAGCTGCGGGCGTAATAAACTCTTGTAACATGAACTCCTTTTTCCTCGGTTTTTTCGAGGACATAAGCGCTTTTTTGATTTGGGTCCCCACAGGCATACAACACATTTATTTCCGCAAGTCCCGAAACTGATTCGGCATGTTTCTGGCAAAAGTTACCCAGAGTAGGAAACAACTTTCCGGGATACCAGGAACTCAGAAAAAGAATCTTGATTTTTTTTTCCTTATCCATTTTTTATGCCGGCCCTAACTGAATAATCAATCCTGTTAAGAAGAATTTTAATGTTGTTTTCTTTAAAATATTGATCCGTGGCCTTCCGCGCACCTTTCCAATGTCCGTAATCATCAATGATTAAAACGCCTCCTTTTGCCAGCCTGGGAAACAGGTGTTGTAGTTCATGGTAAGTAGATTCATACCAATCTGTATCAAGCCTCAGGATGGAAATCTGATCGGGGATATGTCCGGGGATGGTATCTTCAACTTTACCTTTAATAAATTTTATTTGCGCCTGAGGATATCCTGTTCTGTATAAGTTGGTTTTGGTTTCCTCAAGGGTAGAATAGCACCAATAGTTTTTTTCCTGATTTTTTTTGGTTTTGTCAAGTATTGCTTTCGCATCCTGACCCCTGAAATCAATGTCTTCCGGCCCCGGCTCACTCATGCCCTCAAAAGTATCATACAACCAAAGTTCACGGCCGTTTTCTTTTTCCCTTAAGAGTGTCATGGCTGCCAGCATCATGCTTCCTCCCTTCCAAACCCCGCATTCCACAATATGCCCGGGAATTTTCATGGCAGCAATATATTTCACGGAAGTGTACAAATGAAAAAGGGGTTCAATGGAAGTGTATGAAAAGGGGGAGCAATCGGAGTATATTTTAAGAAACTCAGGGTCGTCAACATCAGGCGGAAGCCCCCCGCTTTTTTTTGATTTTACAAGAGTGTAACCAAGCGCTTGCAGCGATTTACTTATGAGTTTTTTAATCATTGCAATTTTTTGGTTTTTAGCCGGAGCGAATTGCCAATAACAATTACATCTGAAAATGCCATGGATAATGCTCCTATCATGGGGCTCAAGAATCCGGCTGCCGCAACCGGAATGGCCAGTACATTATAAAAGAAGGCCCAGAATAAATTTTGTTTTATGGTTTTGAGGGTGTGAACCGCAATTTTCTTCGCTATAAAAACACGGGTGAAGTCCCGCTCCGCAAAAACAATAATTTCGGCACTTTGCATGGCAACCTGCGTGGCTCCGGCAACTGAAATCCCAACTTCTGCCTGTGCCAGGGCAGGGGCGTCATTTATGCCATCTCCCACCATTCCGATTTTTCGATTTTTGGAAAGCTCCTTAAGTATTTCCAGTTTTTCGGAAGGGGTTTTTTGAAAATAAATTCGTGAAATGCCAACTTCTTCGGCTATTTCCCGGCACTTTTCCTCTGAGTCACCACTGAGGAGTATGGGCTCTATGCCAAGGTTTTTGAATTTTTCCATGGTTTCCCTTACTCCGGGCCTGAGTTCATCGCGGATGTCCAGGGTGGCAACCAATTTTTCATTGGCAAAAACAAATACATCGTGTTTCAGATCATTTGTTTTCCCCTCAGCCCATTTTCTTGAGCCGATTTCAAAAAGAACCCCATCCTTTCTTTTGCCGGTAACTCCGTATCCTTTGATTTCTTTTACTTCTGAAAATTCCGCCGGGTAGTTTTTTGCTTTAAGTGTTCTTACCAGAGATTTGGCAATGGGGTGGGAGGAATGTAATTCCAGGTTGTATATGGCAGATTCAATTTCTGATTCGGAATAGGGCTCGGATACCGATAGAGATTTAATTGAAAATGCCCCGGTTGTCAGGGTTCCGGTTTTGTCGAAAACGATTTTTTCTATTCCGGCAAATTTTTCCAGGGTGCCCCCTCCCTTTATCAAAATCCCGCTTTTGGCAGCCCTTCCAAGTCCCACCATTACGGCCGTTGGAGTGGCCAAACCCATGGCGCACGGACAGGAAATTACCAGAACGGCTACGGCCGGCATAAGAGATTCGGAAAAATCTGCATCGGAAAAAAGATACCAGCCAAAAAAAGTAAGCAGGGAAATTCCAATTACAACAGGGACAAAAATGGCGGAAATTTTATCGCCCAGTTTTTGCAATTCAGGTTTTGAATGCTGGGCTCTTTTCACCATTTCTATTATTTGGGCCAAAACCGTTTGGCTTCCTACTTTTTCCGCTTTCATTACAAAATTACCATCCTCTACCAGGGTGCCTCCGGTTAATTGTGACCCCTTGTTTTTTTCAAGGGGAAGACTTTCTCCTGTAAGCATACTTTCGTTAATAAGAGCATTCCCCTCAACCAATAGTCCATCCACCGGAATTTTGTCTCCGGTGTTTATTTTCAATAAATCTCCTGCCTTAACCTCAGTAGCTTTAATTTCAGTATATGTTGTTTCCCCGTTTACCGTTTCTATTTTGAGGGTTGTTACTTCCTGGAGTTTCGAAAGTTCACGAATGGCACTGGTGGTTTTCCTTACCGACCGGTGTTCCAGAACATTTCCAAGTAGTACCAGGGTAATAATGGTGGAGCCGGTTTCAAAAAACAAAGTTTCGGCTTGTCTTGGGGGGTCGCCGGCGTAAAGAAACATTCCCGCAATACTATAGGCAAAAGCTGAGGTGGATCCTATAAAAATCAGCACATCCATGTTGGGAGCACCGGCCTTAAGTGATCCTAATCCGCTTCTCCCAAAATGCATAATTCCTATCGCAAGCACAGGAAGTGCAAGACTGAGTTGGAACCATGGATTGTGGAGGAGGGGGAAGTGGAGGAACATGTGCAAAAGGAGGGGAGCCGTAAGAACCGCACAAAAGATAAATTTCTTTTCAAGTCCGGATAGGGTTTTGTCAAGATGAGCATGCCCGCTGCCCTGTTCATTTTCTCCCACTACTTTATAGCCAACGTCTGCAATGGCAGATTTAATGGAGTCTTTTTCCGATGACCTGTTCAGATTGAATGTGGCTTCCCCCGTTGCAAAATCCACAAATACATCGGATGCAGATGGGTTTTTTTCTATGGTTTTTGTAATTACGGCAGCACAGGATGAACAGTCCATCCCCTCGATTTGAAGGGTAATATTTTTCCCTTTTCCGGCCATACGACAAAATTACTATAAATAAACCGGCTTCCTTTTTGAGAAACGAATAAAAACGTAAATTTGCCTCCCCGTAAACAACGGGAAATGGTGGTCGTAGCTCAGCTGGTTAGAGCATCAGATTGTGGATCTGAAGGTCGGGGGTTCAAGACCCCTCGATCACCCAAAAAAAAAGCCCCTCATGGGGCTTTTTCAATTTTCCGGGGAAATTATTTTCCCATTCCTTTAAACATTTGTTCAAGTTCAGCCTGGGTTGTTTCGGTATAGCCCTCAGGAATATCGAAGGTTGAATCGGGTACCTTGTCAAATGAAACTGATTTGCATGACATTTGGATTTTTCTTCCGTCCCGCTTCATTTCATATTCGAGGGGTAATCCACCCAAACCATTGAAGCTTGCTTCATAACCCAGACCAGCCTCAGTAGTATACCATACAATGGAGGTATGACTTTCGCCTGATTTTTTATCCTTCACCGAAACCTCAGCATTTTTGCATTTGTATCCTGCAATGGTTTTGCTGTCGTTTAACTTTTTAATTTTAATCTCAGGCTTTCCGTTTTTGTCGGTGGTGGGTTCCTCAATTTTTGACTTTATCATGTACTTCTGACCCATAATATCCATCAGGGTTACCACATCTTTGGTTTTATTGTCAGAAATAGAAATGGTGGTGGAGAAAGGATTTACAACCTCTGATTTGGTTTTGTCCCCTTTCACAAAAATCCGGGTTTCCATGCCCTGCATCATGGCAGCAGCTTCGGGAGGGAGCCCGTCGATGTTCATCGTGTAAACAATGGATCCTTCTTTGTTTTGGGCCAGGGAAGCCATGGAAAAAATGGCAGCAATGGCCAGGGTAAACAGGTTTTTCATGAATTCTTGTTTTTTTATTTGATTGGGTTTAAAGTTTTCAGAATGTTCTCCAATTCTTCAATAGGCATTTTTTTAAAGTCCTGGGGAACCGTGAAATCTTTTTCTTCAACCCCTTCCTTGGCAACCTTCGTTGCCTGGAGTTTCATGGAAATGCCGTACCGTTCGATTTCAAATTCCATCAATACGCCTTTGATTTCATGGTAGGGGTTTCCGAAATTAATTTCATCTCCTCCCAGGTCACGGGTATAGTACACATCAACTTCCTTGCCATTTTCCAGAATTGCCTTGGCCTTCTCACATTTATATCCGGCAATCATTTTGGTTTCTCCGGGTACAAGTTTCAATTCTTTCAAAAACCCTGCATTAAGCTTATTTACCGCAGCTTCATTCAGGTTGGCAACGTATTTATTGTTAAAGAGAACCAGCGATTGTTTGGCTGAGTTTTCTTTACGGTCTGCTATATAATCAATGGTAACAAGTCCCATCATGGCGGACAGATGGGTCATTGACTTCTCATCTTTAAATTTGAATACAGCTTTATCGGGAAGTCCCGCTGCCATCATGTTGTTTTCACTGTCAATATCAGGGTAAGTTACCTGGTATTCCACTTGTCCCTGACGAGTACTTCCGAAAAAATCAGGCAGGGACCCCCCTGAAAGGAAATACCAGCAGGAAAGGGATCCTACGGTTATTAGAAAAAGGATGAAAGCAAATCGCTTTTTCCTTTTGGGCTTTTTGGTTTCAACCTCTTCTTTTTGAGGGTTTTTCATTTTGCCTCTTAAGGTAAGGGACAAAGATAATTTTTTTGTTCAATTAATACCCCAGGGTCTTAAGCATTGATTTATAGCTCTGTTCTTTGGCAAAGAGGCGGGTAAAAAGCTCCCCGTTCTCGTCTTTTTGAATAAGAACATGTTTTGGAGCAGGAATCAGACAATGCTGAATGCCCCCATACCCGCTTAAGGATTCCTGATAGGCTCCTGTGTGGAAAAATCCAATGTAAAGCGGTGTTTTATCTCCGGATTCAATTTTTGGCAGGAAAACCTGGTTGGAGTGGGCTTCGGTATTGTAAAAATCCATACTGTCGCAGGTCATGCCCCCAAGGTTTACCCTTTGGTATTCCTTATCCCAGTGGTTCACGGCCAATAGAATAAAACGCTGATTTATCCCCCAGGTATCAGGCAGGGTAGTGATAAAGGAAGAATCAATCATGTACCACAACTCCCTGTCGTTTTGAAGTTTCTGGTCAACAACAGAATAAATAGTTGCCCCGCTTTCCCCCACGGTAAATGAGCCGAATTCGGTAAAAATATTGGGTTCGCGAATTTTATTCTGCTTGCAGAAAATCTTGATTTGTGAAATTATCTCTTCAATAATGTATTCGTAATCGTAGTCAAATCCCAGGCTGGTTTTGATCGGCAAACCGCCGCCTATGTTTAATGAGTCAAGTTCGGGACAGATTTTCTTAAGCTCGGCGTAAACGGAAAGACACTTGGCCAGCTCAGTCCAATAATAAATCGAGTCGCGGATGCCCGTATTTATAAAGAAGTGTAGCATCTTCAACTCGAACTTGGGATTGTCTTTCAGGTTGTCTTTATAGAAGTCAATGATTTCCTTGTACCTGATCCCTAACCTGCTGGTATAGAACTCAAAAGAAGGCTCCTCCTCGGAAGCAATCCGGATACCTATCTTACACTTGTTCTTAACATGCTTGGCAAAGTAACGAAGCTCGTTCTTGTTGTCGAGGATAGGAATAACATTCTTAAATCCATCATTTATTAGGTCGGTAACATACTTTTGATAGACATCCCTTTTATACCCGTTGCAAATAATGAAGGTTTCCTTAGGTATTTTCCCCTTCTTGAAAAGCTCTTTAATTATTTGAATATCATAGGCTGAGGAGGTTTCCAGGTGAACCTCGTTTTTCAGGACTTCCTCCAGCACGAAAGAAAAATGGGAGCTCTTCGTGCAGTAACAGTAAGTATAAGTACCTTTGTAATCGGCTTTAGCCATAGCTACCTTGAAAATTTTCCGGGCCTTTTCAATTTGGGAACCGATTTTTGGGAGGTAGGATATTTTCAAAGGAGTTCCGTATTGCTTGATTATCCCCATCAGGGGAATATTGTTGAAATAGAGCTCGTTATCAACCACATGGAACTCCTCCTGAGGAAAATGAAAGGTCTGGGTTATTAGGTCGTTGTATTTGTTTTTCATTTTGGTGATGTAATTGATTGATAACTAATTGGTTGAATATATAAGTAAGTTAGATGGCTTTTTTTTTGTCAATCTAAGTAAAGCGGGTTCCAAAAATAATGGAAATCCGGGTTTAATAAGGTAAAAAAAATGAAAACTATTAAGTTATTTGAGGTTAAGTCTGAGATTGGAGCCGGCACACGCGGGTCCTCCCTTGGACCTGATGCCATAAAGATTGCTGCCCTGGATTTTGGCTCCTCCTTTTTTAAAAAATACCGCTCCCAGGAGATACCCCACGAAAACAAATTGCTCCTTGAACCCGTTATTCACGATTATGCAAAACGGATAAAAGGGGTATATGCGCTCTGTGATAAGGTTTCAAAGGAAATCGAGAAATGCCTGAAAGACAATCGCAACTTCCCCATAATCCTCGGAGGTGATCATTCTTCCGCCATCGGCACCGTAGCAGGAATTAAAATGGCCTTTCCCGATAAAAGGGTTGGGGTAATTTGGATTGATGCTCATGCCGACCTTCATTCACCCTATACTACCCCTAGTGGTAACATGCACGGAATGACCCTGGCAGCCTTATTAAATGAAGATAATCCGGAATTAGCCATCAACCGACCCGATGAAGAAACGGTTGAATTCTGGAACAAATTGAAAAATCTGGGTATTGCCGGTCCTAAAATCTCTCCTTCCGACCTGGTGTTTATCGGGTTGCGGGATTTCGAGCCTCAGGAAGACGCCATCATTAAGCGAAATAAAATCAGGGTTTTTTCGGTTACAGAAATTCGTAAAAAGGCCGTTGAAAGGGTGGCCATCGATTCTCTCAATTACCTGGATCAATGCGATCTTATTTATGTTTCTTTTGATGTGGATTCCATGGATAGCAATATTTCCAAAGGAACAGGAACCCCGGCTCCTAACGGCATTACTGAAAAAGAAGCAGGAAATCTGATTTATTACCTCCTGCGTAGCCGGAAAATCTGTTGCCTTGAAATGGTAGAAATTAATCCTACCCTCGACCGGGAAAATCTCATGGCAGAAAACGCTTTTGAAATTCTTCTCAAAGCTTCCAATCAAATCACCAATGTGTTTTGATTATCTTCGGGGCCTATGACACCGCTGGAACAACTTGAAGTACTTTGCCGTAATACCATTAGCCGATTGTTCGGCGAGGGCTGTGTTTCCTCGATTTCCCTTCAAAGAACTTCTGCCGATTTTACCGGCGATTTTACCCTTGTGGTTTTTCCCTTTCTGAAGTTTTCTAAACTAAAACCTGAAGAAACAGCAAGTCTTATAGGAAATGAACTCCTCAAATCCACGGATATTATCCTGGATTTTAATGTTATAAAAGGTTTTCTCAACATCAGACTCCAACCCGAAGTCTGGACCAAAGCCCTTATTGCCCTGAAAAGCGATCCTACACGGGTTCCGACACCACCCGTAAAGGAAACCATACTTCTCGAATACTCCTCACCCAATACCAACAAACCGCTTCATCTGGGTCATATCCGGAATATTTTGCTGGGACATTCGGTTTCCGAAATCCTGAAAAAGTGTAAGCAAACCGTAATCCGTGTCAACCTGGTCAACGACCGGGGAATTCATATTTGCAAAAGTATGCTGGCCTGGAAAAAATGGGGAAATGGAGAAACTCCGGAATCATCAGGCTTGAAAGGCGATCACCTGGTTGGAAAATATTATGTTTTGTTTGATAAAAATCTGAAAGCGGAAATAAAGGGTCTTATCAATAAGGGATTTTCAGAAGAAGAGGCCGAAAAACAAGCGCCTTTAATGAAAGAAGCACAAGCCATGCTGAGGGAATGGGAAGCCGGTGAGAAAGAGGTCGTAAACCTTTGGAAAACCATGAATGCCTGGGTATATGCCGGATTCGATATTACCTACCATGACCTTGGCGTGGGCTTCGAAAAAACTTACTTCGAGTCTGAAATGTATCTATTAGGGAAATCCACGGTTTCGGAGGGACTTGAAAAGGGTGTTTTTTACCGGGAGAAGGACGGCTCTGTGTGGATAGACCTTACCCAGGAAGGTCTCGATAAAAAATTATTGCTCCGTTCCGACGGAACCTCCGTTTACATTACCCAGGATATTGGCACTGCCATTCAGCGATTCAGGGATTTCCCTGAAACTTCAAAGATGATTTATACAGTGGGTAACGAACAGGATTATCATTTTAAAGTTCTTTTTGTCATCCTAAGCCGATTGGGTTACAGCTGGGCCGGTAATTGCCGTCACCTCTCCTATGGAATGGTTGAGCTGCCCGAAGGAAAAATGAAATCAAGGGAAGGAACCGTTGTTGATGCCGACGATATGATTTCAGAAATGAGGAAAACGGCTGAGGAAATGACGGTTGAATTGGGGAAGTCGGATCTTTCGGATCCGCAAGCCTCAAAAATCTTGTTTAACAGGATTGGTATGGGAGCCCTCAAGTATTTTATCCTGAAAGTGGATCCCCGTAAAACAATGTTGTTTAACCCGAGGGAGTCTGTCGATTTTAATGGAAATACCGGCCCCTTTGTTCAATATTCTTACGCCCGGATTCAATCGATTTTGGAGAAGTCCGGACAAAAAGATTTTTCATTCGGCGCTTCTGTTTCAGTGTTGGAGCCTGAGCTGCAATTGTTACGAAGGATTTTTGAATACCCGGATGCGGTTCTCACCGCCGGCAAAAATCTTGACCCATCTGAAGTGGCAAAGTATGTTTATGAGCTAGCTCGTGAGTTTAATTCCTTTTATCATGAATGCCCGGTTCTCAAGGAAACTAATTCCGATCTCAGGAATTTCCGACTTACCCTTTCCGGGGTAACCGGAGAAATTATTTCCGATGCGATGCGGCTGCTGGGCATTGAATGTCCAGGCAAAATGTAATGAGAGATTTCGAAAAGACACGAATTTTTATTGGCGATTTTCTGATTGAAGAACCGGTAACCGTGCTTACCGATTTGCTGATAACCGCAATCTGTGTTTTCTGTGCCTGGCGCTTACAGAAAAAGAGAAAGGATAATGTAATCCTTGAGCTCCTGTTTTGTTTTTATATAATGCTTGCTCTTGGAACTTTTTTTGGAGGCGTTCTCGGACACGGTTTAAATTATGCCGTTGGCATTTACGGTAAACTCCCGGGGTGGATTTTTTCCATGCTCTCGGTTGCCTTCCTGGAACGTGTGGCTATTTTTCACGCACGGCCCCTACTTCCAAAAGGATTGGGAAAGTTTTTGTCGATTGCCAACGTGGTTGAGATGATAGTGTTAAGCCTGGTTGTGTTCTCAACCCTCAATTTCTTTTTTGTGGAAGTGCATGGCTTTTACGGATTGGTTATGGTGGTTGCCTCTCTTGAATTTTTTGTGCTTCACAAAACAAAAGTGGCCTCTGCAAAATATTTTTTAGGCGGAGTTTTTTTTGCTTTTGTTTCTGCCATTGTACATATTTCCTTTATTTTTCCTCACAAATGGTTTAACCACCTCGACCTGGGTCACGTGCTTTTATCTATTGGAGCTTTTCTGATTTATCTGGGATCCCAAAAATCAGATCTGGAAAAATTTAACCGCTGATCCGGTTTAACGCTTCATTTAAATCTCTGGCAAAATTTCTTATCTCATCTTCGGTAATGGTAAGGGGAGGGGAAAGCCGCATTGCAGTAGGACAAAATAAAAACCAATCCGTCAAATATCCTTTTTCGATTAAGGCCTGAACTATCTTCCGGCAAAATTCCTCCTCTCCAAATTCAAGAGCATACATAAGGCCTTTTCCCCGGATTTCAATAATTCTCGGATGATTTATTTCAGCCCTGATGATTTTCCCAAGTTCTTCCACTTTTTTCAAAAATGAAAGTCCATCGCGTGTTATTTGTTCCATAACAGCCAGTCCAACTGCGCAACTCAGGGGATTTCCTCCGTAAGTGGTAATATGGCCCAAAGCCGGATTTTTTTGAATAACCTGCATAATATCCCGGGAAGTTATCAGGGCTCCTAAAGGTAATCCTCCCCCAATTCCCTTGGAAAGGCATATCATATCGGGAATGACATCGTAATGTTCAAAGCAAAACAATTTTCCGGTGCGGCCGGGAGCGGTTTGAATCTCATCGAAAACCAGAAGCGCATCCTGCTCTTTGCAACGGGTGGCAAGCTCCTTAATGTATGCCTTGTCGGGTACCCTGACTCCTGCCTCGCCCTGAATGGGTTCAATAAAAACTGCAGCTACATCCTTTCCTATTTTTTTCAATGGCTCAGTGTCGCCAAAGGGCAAAATGCTGACCCAGGGAAAAAATGGCCCATACCCCGATTTTAACCCCTCATTCCCGCACAATGCCAGCGAACCGGTTGTGCTGCCGTGATAAGCATTGGAAAAAGAAATCAGTTTTTCCTTTCCGGTTTTTTTTCTGGAAATTTTAATGGCTGCTTCAATGGCCTCAGATCCTGAGTTGACAAAGTAAACCGAGTTAAGTGATGACGGGAGAAATTCACAGAGCTTTTGGGCAAGTTTTGCCTGAGGTTCAATGACCAGTTCGCCATAAACCATAACATGTAAATGCTTTTTGGACTGGGCCTCAATGGCCGACAGGATTTCAGGATTTCCATGCCCCAGAATGCTGGGACCAATTCCGGAAATCAGATCAAGATATTTTTTTCCATTGCTATCCTCGAGATACAATCCTTCGGCAGCCCTGATCTCAAGTTCAAGGGGTTCAGGAGAGGTTTGCGCAAGGTGTTGCCTGAAAATATCCCGAAGGGTCATCAGGATAGGATTTGAAGGAATACCTGAAGAATAATCAAAAGCAGACATCCAAGCCCGGGAAAGGCCTGCTCCAGAAAAACATAACCAACCAGCATAGCAATGACGGCGGCAATCAATAATACTATTCCTACGGCACCCAGGGCAACCCCACTGCTTGAATAAGTGGCGAGAATGAGGATTCCCAAAATTAAGCCTCCAAAAAATAATGCCAGTCCAAGAAACAGCAGATCCCAGCGGTCGGGTGGCATAGCGCCGGAACTTTTCTCCTTTTTATGTAAAGCCTGTTTTTTTACTATTCCAGGTTTTCTGTCCTCCTTGGTGAATTGGTTGTAACCAGGTGCGGAGTTTAATTTTGGGCTTTTACTATTCCCTATTGTCGGAATTGTAGGCTGAATTTGCTCGGAGCCATTTGTAATTGAAGTCTCAGTATTGTTTTTCGATTCAGGTGAATCGATGGGTGAGATTTTTTTTGATTCAACGGAAGTGCCCTGACCTGCTTTTTTTTCAGCTTTGTTCCAGTCAATATAATAGCCCTGATTAAAATGCCTTTTATGAACCGTGCAGGAGCTCATTAAAAGGATTAGTCCGCAAAAAAGCAAAAGAACTTTTCTCATGTGTTTTTTTGTCTGTCCAGCGCCTCGAACTCAGAATTATTGCTAATGAATTCAGGAACTGCTTGTTTCATGATTTTTACAAGTTCACTGTTGTCTCCTGCACCTGCTTTTTCATTCAACAGATCAATTTTGACTGAAATGCTTTCCAGTTTTTCAGGCTCTGCAACCGCCCTCACAATCTGGTTATGGTGGGTGGGAACCGATTTTTCCTGGTCGGCAAGCAATTCTTCATAGAGTTTTTCCCCGGGTCTGAGGCCGGTGTAAACTATTTGAATGTCTTTCCCGAGTTCCAGGCCTGAAAGTCTGACCATTTTTTTGGCCAATTCTGAAATTTTTACGCTTTGACCCATATCAAACATAAAGATTTCTCCGCCTTCTCCCATGGATCCTGCCTCAAGAACCAGTTGGCAGGCCTCGGGAATGGTCATAAAAAATCTGGTAATATCAGGATGAGTTATGGTTATGGGGCCTCCTTTTTCAATCTGAGACCGAAACCTGGGAATTACCGAACCGTTCGAGCCCAGGACATTTCCAAACCGTGTTGTGATAAACTGGGTTTTCGAGGATTTGCTCAGTGCCTGCACATAGATTTCTGCAATTCTTTTTGATGCTCCCATTACATTGGTTGGGTTTACAGCTTTGTCGGTACTCACAAAAACAAAGGTCCCGGTACCAAACTCATGGGCAAGGTCGGCCACAATTCGAGTTCCCACCACATTTGTCTTTATGCTTTCCGAAGGATTCATTTCCATCATGGGTACATGCTTATAGGCAGCAGCATGATATACCAGTTCAGGACGGAAATGAGAAAATACCTTTCGCATCCGATCCTGATTCCGGATATCGCCTATCACGATTTCCAAGAGATCTTCTTTTCCGGAGTCTTTTAGTTCCTGTTCCAAATCATACAGCGGCGACTCGGCCTGATCGAGCAAAATCAGCTTGCCCGGATTATACCTCAATAACTGTCTGGCAATTTCACTGCCAATAGATCCGGCCGCTCCGGTTACAAGCATTACTTTGCCGGAATTTTTCTGGCGGATATTTTTTTCGTTGAGCTTTATGGGATCCCTTTCCAGTAAATCCTCAATATTTATTTTTTTGATTTGCTTAAAGCTCAATTCGCCGTTTATCCATTTGCTGGCCGGAGGAACGGTAAGAACCCGGGTTTTATGTTCAATACATTTTTCAATAATCTCCTGCTTGCGAGAAGGAGATAGGTTTTGAACCGAAATGATCAAATGGGCCACTTCATTTCCGGTGAGCAATTGATCCAGTTTTTCAAAGGGATGAATTTTTACACCCTCAAGCTGCTTGCCGGTTTTGGAAAGATCATCATCGATAAAGGCAAGCACCTTGTAGCGGGTTCCCCGGTCGCGTTCGAGTGTTCGTTTGGCTATGATTCCACTTTCACCGGCTCCGAAAATAATAACATTTCTTTTTTCCAGGCCTATCGAACTCACTTCGACATACATGGTTTTGAAAATGAAGCGGAGGCTTAACATCAAAAAAGTCAGCCCCAGATATTCAATAATTACAATAGAGTTGGGAATGATAAAAATACCCATGGAAACATAGGTGATGGTATTGATTATCTCAAATAGTACGGAACCGGCCAGAAGGGTAACGAAAATTTTGGCGGCATCCCTCTGGCTTGTAAAACGCACCATTCCCATATAGGTTTTCCCGATAAAAAAACTCAAAGCACGGATGCCAAGAACCAGAGGAAAAACTATGGGGAAAGAATCTATTTCAATCTGGGGAATATCGAAGTTAAAGCGAACCAGATAGGCCAGAATTAGGGCCAGCAGAGCCAGAAAAAGATCCACAAGGAAAACCATCCACCTGGGGTGGCGATGGCTGAAGAAAACCCTTTGTTTTAGGGCGTTTAACATGTGGACAAATATAGCATATTCAGGGCATGCATTTGCCGCCTTGCCGTATATTTGGCCTGTATGAAAACGGATGGGTGGGTATATTTTTTGTCCTATGATGGTCTGACCGACCCCCTGGGGCAATCCCAGATTCTGCCTTACATGGAAGGACTTGCCAAAAGGGGATTTAAACTGATGATTTTTTCCTGTGAGAAAAAGAACAGATTCGGCCTTTTCGGCTCCGAAATCCAAACGAGACTAAAAAAAGCGGGCATTGAATGGGAGTTTATTTATTACACTAAAAAGCCGCCGATACTTTCCACTCTTTACGATTTGTTCAGGCTGAAAGGAAGGATAAATAGAAAGCTAAAGTCCCATCCTCCCCAAATTATTCATGGTCGTTCCGTTTTGCCCTCGCTGATTGGATTCCGGATTTCAGTGAAAACCGGAGCCCGTTTTCTTTTTGATATGCGCGGGTTTTGGGCCGATGAAAAAGCCGACGCCGGCTACTGGAACCTGAAAAACCCGATATACCGCCGGGTATATTCTTTTTTCAGGAAGAAAGAACTCCTGTTTTTTAAAGAATCCCATGCCCTTGTCTCGCTTACGGAAATGGGAGTAAAAAGAATTGCAAAGGAATGTCCTTCCCATGCCGAAGCCACCGTTATTCCCTGTTCCCTTGATGTTTCGGGATTTAAAAAGGATTTTTCAGAGGAAAGGGAAAAGCTCCGTTTGGAATGGGGCTTTAACTCCGGGAATAAAATTCTTGTTTATGCCGGCTCATTGGGAGGAAGGTACCGTCTCAGTGAAATGTTCTTGTTTTTTTCTAAATGGCATGCAAAAGAACCTGAAGCCCGCTTTGTTTTTTTGTCCAACTCTCCGGAGAAGCTTATTCGGGAAACGGCAAGTGCTTTAAACGTAAGCTCTGATTTGTACCGGATAAGAACCGTGGTTTTTAGCGAAATGCCCCGAAACCTTTCGGCCTGTGATTTTGGCATTTTCTTCTATCACCCGGGTAATAGCGGAGAAGGGGTTAGTCCCACCAAATTCGGGGAATATCTCGCTGCAGGCTTACCCGTAATTGCCAACCCTGATTTGGGCGATGTAGAAGATATTGTAAAACGAACCGGGTGCGGCATTTTGGTAAACCCCGACTCGTTGGAAAGTATGAACGATGCTGTGGCCAAAATGGAAAGAGAAAAGTTTCGGGACAGGGATTATTTTTTAAAGGTTGCAGCAGAAGAGTTCGGCATGGAGAAAGCGCTTGATAAGTATGAGTCGGTGTATCAAAAATTGATGTAGGTGATGAAAACCCGGAAGATACTTTTTCTTGTTCCATATCCGCTCGATGCGGCCCCAAGCCAGCGATTCCGCTTTGAGCAGTATTTCGGGTATCTGGAAGAAGCAAATCTTTCCTATAAGGTTTCCGGCTTTTTTGGACCCCAAACCTGGAGTATTTTATACTCTTCCGGTAACTTTCCGGGTAAGATTTTCGGATTTGCCCTTGGTTTATTGCGTCGTTGCATCGATCTCTTCAGATCCCTGGGCTATGATTATGTGTTTATTCACAGAGAAATTGCTCCGGCCGGACCGCCCTTTTTTGAATTTGTAATTGCAAAGATTTTCCGGAAGAAAATAATTTTTGATTTTGATGACGCCATCTGGCTTCCCAACAGCAGCCGGGAAAATAATTTTATCCGGTTTTTCAGATTTTATGGAAAAACAGCTTCCGTTTGTAAATGGGCCTGGAAAGTTTCCGTTGGGAATGAATATCTGGCACAATGGGCAAAACAACATAACAAAAATGTTCTTGTGGTTCCTACCACCGTACGCTATGAAAAGGTAAATGGAGTAAAGAAAATTGAAAAGAACCGGGTGCCGGTATTAGGCTGGACCGGTTCCCACAGTACCCTTGGATATTTGTTTGGACTTTCAACCGTGTTGAATGAAGTTTATAGGGTAAGTCCATTTAGATTCCGGCTTATTTCGGATCGCCCTCCTTCCTTTGAAATTCCCGGACTTGAATTTGTTAAATGGAGTGCGGAAACCGAGGTCACTGATTTATTGCCATTGGATATTGGACTTATGCCCCTGGAGGATAATCCCTGGACCCGCGGCAAGTGCGGACTGAAAATTATCCAGTATCTATCCCTTTCCATCCCCGCCCTTGCAAGTCCTGTGGGCGTAAATAAAGACTTGATTGATCATGGTAAAAACGGTTTTCTATGTTCCACGGAAATGGAATGGAAAGATTGCCTTATTCAGCTGCTTACCAATGAGCCTTTGCGAAATGAAATGGCTGAAAAGGCTCCCTCCGGAATTTTCGAATCCTATACAAACCTTGCCAATAAGGCTAAATTTCTACATTTGTTTTCCAAACCTGAATTATGAAAACCGAAGAACCCCAAACCCTGAAAAAAACACCCCTTTACGAAACCCATGTTTCCCTCGGCGCAAAAATGGTTCCTTTTGCCGGATACCTTATGCCGGTTAGTTATTCAGGATTGAACGACGAACACCAGGCCGTACGAAATTCCGTGGGGGTGTTTGATGTAAGCCACATGGGCGAATTTATCATCAGGGGTAAAGGAGCAACGGAACTTATTCAATGGGTTACCTCAAATGATGTTTCTACCCTCGTTCCCGGAAAAGCTCAGTATTCCTGTCTTCCTAACGATAAGGGAGGAATCGTGGACGACCTGATTGTGTATTGCCTGGGAACCGAAGAGTTTTTACTGGTAGTAAACGCATCGAACATTGAAAAGGATTTCAACTGGATTTCTTCTCAAAATAAATGGGGGGCAGAAATGATAGATATTTCTGAAAAGACAGCCCTCCTCGCAGTACAAGGGCCAAATGCTGGTAAAGTGCTTGCCTCCTTAACAGAAACCGACCTGAATGCCATTCCCTATTATCATTTTTCCAGAGGGAATTTTGCCGGCGTTGAAAACGTAATTATTTCAAATACCGGTTACACGGGTGCAGGCGGCTTTGAGCTTTATTTTTCAGCGGAACATGCACCCCAAATTTGGAAGAAGATTTTTGATGCAGGTGCCGCCTACGGAATTAAACCTGCCGGTTTAGGCGCTCGTGATACCCTCCGCCTTGAAATGGGTTTTTGCCTTTATGGAAACGAAATAGATGATACTACCAGTCCACTCGAAGCCGGACTCGGATGGATCACAAAATTGAAAACCGGATTTCTCGGATCTGATCTTCTCCTAAAACAAAAAGAGGCCGGACTTAAAAATAAACTCGTGGGCTTTGAAATGATTGAAAGGGCAATCCCCAGAACAGGGTATGAGGTAAAGGATGGCACAGGAAGGGTTATTGGGCGGGTTACCTCAGGAACGCAATCTCCATCCCTTCAAAAAGGAATTGGTCTTGCCTATGTTTCGCCTGAATTTGCAAGTCCGGGATCGGAAATATTTGTTGTGATCAGGGAAAAACCCGTTGCGGCCAAAGTATGTTCCCTTCCTTTTATTAAAAAAGCCTGATTCCTTTGGCACGCAAGGTAGATACCTGTTTTTCACCCATGCTTTATCCGGCCTATGCCGATCCTGAAGCCATTGTGGTGGTGATTGATATTTTCAGGGCTACCTCAGCCATTGGTATAGCTTTTGAATTTGGTGCCAGAAGCATTATTCCCGTTGCAACGGTAGAGGAGGCCCGAAGCTATATGGAAAAAGGCTACCTGGCCGGGGCTGAAAGAAATGCTGTAAAAGTTGAAGGATTCCATTTTGGAAACAGCCCTTACGATTATATGACACCGGATATTTTTGGGAAAGACATCGTTCTCACAACTACCAACGGCACCCAGGCTATCGAGGCTTGCAGGAATGATGCCTACCAGGTTGTTATCGGAAGCTTTTTGAATTTAACCGCCCTGGTTAACCACCTTAATGACTCAGGCCGGAATGTTTTACTTCTGTGCAGTGGCTGGAAAAATAAATTTAACCTTGAAGATGCCCTCTTCGCCGGAGCCGTTACCGATGCCCTATCTTTTAAGGGAACTGATTTCGATTTTGGTGATGCCTGCCTGGGATTAAAATACTTGTACCAAATGGCCAAAGCCGATCCTAACAAATTCCTTAACTATTCCTCACACAAGGAAAGACTGGCGGCCCTGAATCTGAAAAAGGATATCCGCCTTTGCCTTACCCCCGACCGAAACACAATTCTCCCCGTTCTACGCGGAAATGCCTTATTTCCTCTTTGATTTTCAGGCACATACATTCGAAACTTTTTTCTATTTTTGTCGTAACCGAGTTTTAGTTTACTTTACTGTAAAAATTTATGCCTATGGCCTTTCGGGTTATCAAAATCGTTAACGAATACACCGTAATTGTTACTCCGGAATGGAGAATCTGGAAGCATAATAAAGGCGGTGATCTGGTGCGCATTTCCGGATACACAATACCAAAGAAAAGCAGCATCCGTTATGATGCTAAAAAGCGACTTCAGAACCTGCTGTTGAACCAGGAAATTGAGTTGAGGAATATAACCGGGATTACCGAGGGTGGAAGCCTGGTTTCGGAAGTATATGTTAACGGTGAAAACGTTGCGGCTTTAATGGCCTCTTTGTCCGTAACCCCCAAAGCCAAATCTGCCCCCAAAGGTCCTGCTTTGGAGGAAAAGCGGGAACCAGAAATTCCCGAAACTCTGGGAACCGGTTCGGCCGAAGATTAATTCTGGTTTTATTTATTGCCCTTCAATATTTTAGCGGCAATTCCGTTTGGTTTAAAAACACTATTAGTGCCGTTTAGGTATTATTTTTATCTGATTGCTTTTTTCGGGCCGGTTCTTTCTTTTTCCCAAATCGGCGGGAATAATACTTTTGAGTTTGTTAATTTACCTTTCTCAGCACGGGCGGCAGCCCTTGGCGGCAATACCCTGCCTACCCGCGATGACGATATTAATCTGGTTTATCAGAACCCCTCGGTTCTTTCTGAAGGTATGCATAATCAATTGGCGCTTACTTACGTTAATTACCTGTCCGATATTAATTACGGCTATGCCGCCTATGCCAGAAAGTTTCCAAAGTTAGGTATGGTGGGAGCCGGACTTCAGTTTGTTGATTATGGTAAATTCCTTGAAGCGGATCAAACCGGACAAATTACCGGCCAGTTTTTTGCGGCAGAATATAACCTTGCTCTTTCCTACGCACGGGAAATTGATTCTAACTTTTCGATGGGCGCCTCTCTCAAAACTATTTACTCGGTTCTAGAATCCTATTGGTCCTGGGGAAGCGCCCTGGACATGGCAATTACCTATCAAAAAAAAGCCAAAAATTTTACCGCAGCCCTTTTAGTCCGAAATCTGGGATATCAATGGCGACCTTACCGGGAAGGAAATCGGGAACCTTTACCCTTTGAAATCCAGATCGGATTAACCAAAAAGCCTGAGCATGTTCCTTTTCGTTTTGGTTTGATTCTGACCAATCTCCAGCAATGGGACCTGACTTACCTGGATCCTACAAATCCGAAACCTACCGTTGACCCTCTCACCAATGAACCCCTTAAAGAGAAAAAGGTTGGTCCCTTTCTGGATAAAGCCATGCGACATGTGCTGATGAATGGTGAATTTATGCTCACTAAAAATTTTAACATCCGCCTTGGATTTAACTACCAAAGGATGAAAGAACTCCGGGTTCAGACCAAACCGGGCTTAATAGGATTCTCCTTTGGTTTCGGTTTCAAAATTTCCAAATTCCATTTTAGTTACGGACATGGAAACTACCACCTGGCAGGCGGAACCAACAATTTTACAATAACCACCAATCTTTCCGATTTCTACCGGAAAGATACCTCTGCCCGCTAATTTTCCTCTTCCTCATTTTTGTATATTAGAGCCATGAAGTCGCGCAGTATCATTATTGCCATCGATGGGTACTCAGCCTGTGGCAAAAGCACACTTGCCAGGGCCCTCGCCGCTAAACTTCATTTCCGGTATGTAGATACCGGCGCCATGTACCGGGCCATTACCTGGTTCGCCCTTCGCGAAAATATCTGGGGTCCCGATAATGACGCGTCTTCAAAAAATTTGGTTTCACGGCTTGATGATATTAAGGTAGATTTTGAGTTTAATTCCGACACCGGAAATTCTGAAACACTTCTGAATGGTGAAAATGTTGAAAAGCATATTCGCAGCATGGAAGTGTCTTCGGTAGTAAGCGAAGTCAGTAAAATTCCCGAAATCAGAAAACGGATGATCGCACTTCAGCGGAAAATGGGCGAAAGAAAATCACTCGTTATGGATGGAAGGGATATCGGAACCAATGTTTTTCCGGGTGCTGAACTTAAAATATTCATGACGGCCGAGCCCGAAATCAGAGCCATGAGAAGAAAGGATGAACTTACTGCCAAAGGCATTCACATCGACATGGATGAGGTAAGAAAAAACCTGGAATTACGCGATTTTGAAGATTCAAACCGAAAGGAAAATCCGCTCCGCCAGGCCTCAGATGCCTATGTTCTTGATAATTCTTCCTTAACTCCTGAAGAGCAATTGAATTATGTGCTGAAAATTATGCGGGATTTGAAATTTATCGAAGAACCGAAGCCGGCCTAGAAATCTTCCTGTTTTTCCCCATCCTCATTGCCCATCTCCTCAATGGAACTTTCTTCACCTGCCTCAGGGTCCTCTTCAGAACCTTCGGGAATTTCGTCGGCCTCAATGCCCGATTCTTCCGCCTCAAAATCCAGATCTTCTTCAAGGCCTTCAGGCTCCCCAACAAGGTCGAGCGGGTCGGTAATTTCATCTCCGGTTGGAATTTCCGAATCCAATACAGGCTCACCCACAGGTACCTGGGGATATTGACGGGGTGACAAGCCAACAGATTTTACACAGACGGGATATTTTTTTCCGGAATCTTCAGGTAGGATTTTTATAAGTTCTACCAGAAAAACCCATTGAACCTGAAAATCATAAATGTAAATAAAGCGCTGGTGGGGACTTTCCACGAAAGCCGAAATTTTTGATTTCGACATTAATTTCAATGGGGGAGGGGCAAGGCCCGGTTTTTTTGGCTGGGCTAATTCATATTCTTTTAAAGTGATTTCCTGGCCCTTTCTCCAGGCGTCATCACTCACGAAAAATGAGGCCTGGTGTTGGGTGTCAAACCCAATGGCACTTAAAATGGCATAATGAAGATCCTCAAAAGTCTGGGTAGCACGGATCTCAATATCCCTGACAATATCTTCGTCCTCTTCAAGAGAAATACGGAATTTATATACTGCCATACAATTCAAAGATAATTAAATTCCAAAGCCTTTTTTAGGCTCAAGACCTAATTTTTTTGCCGTTTCAACCATCAGCTTCAGGGCTTCGGATTTTTCATTTTTAATATGACCTTCCAGAATAGCTTCGCGGATTGAATTTTTTATTATCCCCACCTCCCGGCTTGGACCAATTGAAAATATTTCCATAATCTCCTCACCGGAAACCGGAGGTTGCCAGTTCCGGATAGAATCTTTTTCTTCAACTTCACGGAGTTTTTCCTCTACTTCGGAAAAACGGGTTAAGTATTTTTTTACCCGAACCGGATTTTTTGAGGTAATGTCGGCCTTGCATAACATCATCAGATCCTCTAAGTCATTCCCTGCTTCAAACAGCAATCTTCGCAAAGCCGAGTCGGTAATATGTTCTTTGGTAAGGGCAATCGGCCGTAAATGGAGTTGTACCAGTTTCTGTACATACCTCATCCTTTCGTCAAGCGGAAGTTTGAATTTTTTGAATATGCCGGGAACCATCCGGGCCCCTTTTTCTTCGTGCCCGTGAAATGTCCATCCGGTTTCAGGGTAAAATCGCTTGGTACGGGGCTTGGCGATATCGTGCAAAAGTGCTGCCCAGCGAAGCCAAATGTTGTCCGACTCAAGCGAAAGATTATCTAAAACCTGTAAGGTGTGGTAAAAGTTGTCTTTGTGCGACTTATCCTCTATGGTTTCTACTCCCTTCAGGGCAACAAATTCAGGGAAAAACTTGTCAAGCAATCCTGTTTTCTCCATAAGAATGAAGGCCCGGGAAGGGCGGGATGCCAGCAGCATTTTCTGCAATTCATCGGTGATTCTTTCCATGGAAATAATCTGGATTCTTCCGGAATTCCTGCTAATGGCATCCAATGAGGCTGCCTCAATCTCAAAATCCAGTTGAACTGAAAAACGAATGGCTCGTAACATCCTTAAGGGATCATCACTATAAGTAATATCCGGATCACGAGGTGTTCTTAAAATTCTGTTTTCCAGATCTGCCAATCCCCCGAAGGGATCAATCAAAATTCCTTTGGATTTTCCGGAAAGGCCAAAGGCAAGGGCATTTATTGTAAAATCTCTGCGCAATTGATCTTCTTCCAGCGTTCCCGGACTTACTTCCGGTTTCCGGCTTTCCGCCCTATAACTTTCTTTTCTCGCCCCTACAAATTCAAGAATCAAATCCCCGAAAACGATCTGAGCCGTTCCGAAATTTTTAAATACTACAGGACTCCCGGGAAGTCCCAAAAGCTTATGTGTTTTTTCCGCCAGATCTATGCCACTCCCGTCACAAACCACATCTATGTCCTTGCACTCCCGACCTAATATTTTGTCGCGCACGAATCCACCAATGAGGAAGGCATTCAGCGATAATTGCTCCGCCGCCGCCCTTATCTGCCGGAAAGGTTCTTCGTTGAGAAGAGGTACTATGTTATCGCCCGGATTCATTTTCTGATTATTTGTACCTCACCGTTGGTTTTTAATAATATTATGGATGAGGCCACCGACTGGCCTGTTTCTTCTCTCCGGTAATCAACAACATGATCAACTCCCTTAATTATTTCTTCTGAAATTTCCGAAAAATTTCCCGGACTCGGACTTCCGCTTTTGTTGGCTGAAGTGGAAATAACCGGCTTTCCGAAATTGTGTATTATCCGGGCGCAAAATTCATCCTTGCAAACCCGAATGGCACAAGAGCCGTTTTCGGAAATTGCCCTTGGGGATATTCCCTGAACCTTTTCGTAAATAATGGTAACCGGCTTCTCACTGAGTTCAATTATGTCCCAGGCAGGCGGTGGAACCTCCGGAACATAACGGTTCAACATGGCAATATCAGATACAAGTATGATCATACTTTTTGAATCCTCCCTTTCTTTCAGCGCATAAATTCTTGAAATAGCTTCTGCATGGGTGGCATCACATCCCAATCCCCAGATGGTGTCGGTGGGGTATAATATTATTTTTCCCCCCTTCAGTGCATTAACCGCTTTCTGTATTTCTTCCTTATTCATCAAACAGTTTTTCTGAAATTAAAATTCCATGGCCACATTTAAAATGTCCCTCCGGGCAGGCTCGTTTTCCATGGAGCCCGCAGGGGCGGCAGCTGAGTGCTTCTTTGGTTTCAATAACCCTTCCTGCTCCGGGCGGAGGACCAAAACCAAATTCAGGAACGGTAGAACAAAAAAAGGCGCTTACCTTACCTCCGCTGGCAATACCCAGGTGCAGCGGAGCAGAATCATTAACAAAATTAAAGGCTGCATCTCGCATCAATAGGCCGCTTTGAGGGAAACTCAGAAGACCCGCAAGATTGTGGACGGGTGCGCCTTTGAAATTATCCATTAGTTTTTGGCATAATGCCCGGTCGCCGGACCCGCCGGTTAAAACCACCCGGTATTTTTTGTCAAGACCAAGGCTTATCAACTGAACCCATTTTTCAAAGGGAAGTTTCTTGGTTTCCCAAACCGAACCCGGCGCCATAACAATATATGGCATTTCAGGTTTTAGCTCTTCCGCTTTTTTCCGGTCTTCCTCACTGAAAAATATTTTAGGCAAAGCCGCCTTTTCATCCGTAAAAAATCGAATCAGTGATTGATTTCGCTCGGTTTCATGAGTCCCCTTTGTTATGTGGTGGGGCAGGGCATGGTCATAACAAAACGAAAAAGGATTTTTCGAAAAACCTGATTTTGTTTTGGCTCCGGAAAACCAGGTAATAAGGCCGCTGCTTCCAAATCGGTGCACATTGACAACCCAATCATATTTTTCTTTACGAATCCGGAAAATTAAAGGCAGAAAACCGGATATTTTTTTCCATCCTCTTCCCAAAGTAAAAATTTGGGATATATGCGGATTGTTTTTCAAAATGCCCTGGTTCCCATCACGAATTAAATAATCGATGGAATGGTTGCCGGAGGATTGGGCAATTTTTTCAGCCAGAGCTGTTGCCAGAATCACATCTCCGGGGAAAGCAGTTTGTATAATTAAAATTTTCAAGCGCTTTTTTTAAACCGATACCTGATACTCCCTTAGGGCATCATTTAAAGAGGTTTTTAAATCGGTGCTGGCTTTGCGTCTGCCTATAATTAAGGCACAGGGAACCTGGAACGTGCCGGCAGGAAATTCTTTTGGATAAGTGCCGGGAATAACCACCGAATTTTCAGGAACAAATCCTTTGTACTCCTTTCCGCCCGGTTCGGTAACATCAATGATTTTGGTAGAGCCGGTTATTACAACATTCGCTCCCAGAACCGCTCTTTTTCCTACATGGGCACCTTCCACCACAATACACCTTGAGCCAATAAAACTCCCGTCTTCAATAATAACCGGAGCCGCCTGAACAGGTTCAAGCACTCCGCCAATTCCAACCCCTCCGCTTAAATGAACATCTTTCCCAATCTGGGCACAGGATCCCACCGTGGCCCAGGTATCTACCATGGTTCCCGAATCAACATAAGCCCCTATGTTAACGTAACTGGGCATCATAATTACCCCCGGGGCAAGGTATGCTCCGTATCGGGCAATGGCGTGAGGAACTACCCGGATGCCAAGATCGGCATAGCCCCTTTTTAAGGCCATTTTATCGTGAAACTCCATAGGTCCCGCTTCCATTACCTCCATTTTTCGTGTGGGGAAGTATAGAATAACAGCTTTTTTTACCCACTGATTTACCTTCCAGCCCTCAGGACCCGGTTCGGCAACTCTGATTTCACCCTTGTCAAGCCCCCGAATAACTGCCTCAATGGCATCCACCGTACTTTTCTCCTTCAAAAGAGCCCGGTCGTCCCAGGCTTTTTCAATAATGTTTTCCATGTTTTTTTATTGTATTGCAAAGGTATAAACCTCCCGGTTTTTACGATGGAAACTCGTAAATTTGTAAGATGGGCAGAATTATGGCCGTAGATGTGGGTTCAAAGCGTACCGGACTGGCAGTCAGCGACCCCGGGCAAAAAATTGCATTCGGGCTGGCTACCGTCGAAAGCCATAAGATTTGGGAATATCTGGAGGCTTATTTTTTAAAAGAAAAGGTGGATGAAATCGTCGTTGGACAGCCCCTTACCCTCGCCGGAAAACCAAGTCAGGGAACCCCCTTTGCCGAAAAGTTTGCCCGTGAATTTGAAAAAAAATTCTCCGGTATTTCTCTGCAATGGATGGACGAAAGGTTTACCTCAAAAATGGCCACCCTCTCGAGATTGGAATCCGGAGTCAAAAAAATGGATCGCAGGGATAAAGAGGCCATCGATCAGATCAGTGCTACTATTCTGCTTCAGAACTACCTTTTGTTACTTGAAAATAAAAAAAGATGATTTTGCCTATTGTTGCCTACGGTGACCCTGTGCTGAGAAAGGTTGCGGAACCCATATCCGCCGACTACCCCAACCTTAGCGGACTTATTTCTGATATGTTTGAAACCATGTATGCGGCAAGAGGAGTTGGACTGGCAGCGCCTCAGATCGGGAAGTCAATCCGGCTTTTTATAGTTGATGCTGCTGCGTTTTCGGAAGATGAAGATGAACCCGATGGCAAATCGAAAGACCCGGAACTGATTAAATTAACCGGATTTAAAAAAGTATTTATTAATGCCCGTATTATAGAAGAATCAGGAACAGCCTGGAATTTTAGCGAAGGCTGCCTGAGTATCCCCCTTATCCGTGAAGATGTGCCCCGCCTGCCCAAAATTAATATTCAATACCTGGACGAGAATTTCAGGGAACACCATGAATCTTTCGACGGTATTGCGGCCCGGATAATTCAACATGAATACGATCATATCGAAGGTAAATTATTTGTAGACCGGATTTCCCCCTTGCGACGGAAAATGATTCGCGGCAAAATGAATGATATTTCCAAAGGCATGGTTTCGGTTGACTATAGAATGAAATTCCCCAAAAACTAATCTTTAGAAAAATGAAAAATGTAGCCAGGTTTTTTTCTCTTGTAATGGTTTTGTCGGTCCTTTTTACTTCCTGCGGTGGCGGGAAAGAAAAAACTCCCGATGAAATCCGCGATTCCCTCCTTACTGAAATTAAAAATCTGGAAAATGGAATCCTCAAAAGCAGGGAAGAAGGAAAACTTGATCTGATGGTTGCCAATAAAATGGTTTCGCTATACAGCCGCTTCCTGAAGGAATTTCCCGAGGCTCAATCTGCCCCTGATTTTCTTTTTAAAGGTGCTGATTTGTATTCCAATGCCCTTCAGCAACCCAAAGAGGCCCTGGCCTGGTATCAGAAAATTATAGACAAGCATCAGGGCTTTACCCGATATCCTGAAAGTTTGTTTCTGGCCGGATTTACCTGCCAGGAAAAACTAGCCAATCCCGTAAAAGCAAAAGAATATTATGATGTGCTGATTGAAAAATACCCCGATCACCCGCTCTCTGCAGACGCAAAACAACTTATTTCCTTTTTTGGAAAATCTGACGAGGAAATAATTAAAGAGTTTGAATCAAAAAATAAAGTTAAATAACTGAACCTTGGTTTTTCGCATCACCTCCTGTCTGGTTTTGTTTTTCTTGCTTCCGACGTTGTTGTCAGGACAGGTGGTTAATTTTAAAAGAATCTATTTTGCTCCTGATATCGAATATGCCCGATCCATTGTCCAGGACTATGATTCCGGTTTTGTTTATACCGGAGCGAGTTCCAGTTTCGGAAACGGAACCACCGATATGATTCTCGGAAAAGTTGATAAGGCCGGAAACCCTGTTTGGACCCGAACCTTCGGAGGACTTGGGGTTGATGTGGGCAAGTGTCTGGTCAGAATTTCGTCCGATAGTGGATTTGCTATCGTCGGATATTCCAATTCTGGCGGAAACGGAGGATACGATGTTTGGGTGGTCAGAACCGATAAAATCGGTATGGTTTTATGGGATCGCTATTACGGAGGAACCGATTGGGATTTCGGACATTATATTGATACCATTTCAGGAGGAGGATTTATTGTAAGCGGATCAACATACAGTTCCGGTGCCGGCTCCATGGATGCCTATATCCTTCAACTCGACCCCTCAGGAAATCTGCTATGGTCTAAAACCTACGGAGGAATTAACGACGAAGAACTTCTGGAAGGCCATCAGAATTCCGATGGATCCTTTATTTTTTGCGGGTCAACCAACTCATTTGGTTCGGGAGGAAATGACCTTATGGTTTTAAAAACCAATGCCACGGGTGATACGACCGCTGCTTCGGGTTGGATGAAATATTTTGGCGGCAGTGCCGAAGATGTGGGTGCTACCGTTATCCAAACCTTTGAGGGCGGATTTTTGGCGGCAGGAACCACCGAATCTTTTGGAAATGGAGGTAAGGACGGTTATCTTTTGAAACTGGATTTCCAGGGTAATGGAGAATGGGTTTCGTTCTCAGGATCGGTAAATACTGAAACGCTTCACTCCATTGTTCAGACCCCGGATTCAAATTTCGCATATGTTGGAGCCACAGATAACGGAGGAGCTGGAGCTCTGGATGTACATTTTGAATTGATTCACCGTTACGGTTGGTATTTATCAGGGACTACATATGGGGGTACGGGAATGGACGACGGGTATTGCATCCGGAACGCCTTCAGAAAAGGTTTTATTATGGCAGGTTTCAGTAGGAGTTTTTGTTCGGGAACCGATAATATATTCCTAATAAGAACCGATAGTTCGGGTATTTTTTCTCCCAATCCAACCTGCATTCCTTTTACCTCTCCGCTTACCACGGCTGCATCGGAAATTAAAAACTATACCCTTAAGGTTTTCCCAAATCCCTCTGCAGGTGCCATTACATTAAGAATGCTTGGTCCTGAAATCGAAGGCAGGGGAGAAGTAGCTGTATTTGATTTAACGGGACGAGAGGTGTATCGGTTTTCTATTCCGGATTCACGCGCATGGACTTCGATTTCGACAGGGTTGAATATCAATTTCGATAATCTTTCACCCGGATCCTATAACATCCTTATTTCTTTCGATTCCGGAAAAAAATTCTCGGCTCCACTGATAATTGCTCCTTACTGAGAATTATTTCGCGTGAAATTTTACCAGATTTTCAATGGGGAACCGAATGATGCGGGCCAGCTTTAGCCCTGAGGAGGCAATTTGTTCTTCCACGATATGCTTTAGATAAAACCCAACCGTGCCCGTTACCGAAACCGGTGTTCCGGCCGGAACATTCAAGGGCTGGATCTGTGCCATGAAAAATCGTTCAATCTCACCCTTTGCCAGTGAAATTAGTTTCTCATCACCCGGAAATTCAGATATTATACGACTGAAGCCGGCAATTTTTTTCCTGGGTTCAGGTGATTTGTATAAGGTGGGTAAAAATTCCGAGGCCGGTACGCCGGAAAGGGTTTCAATGCGATCGGAAACTTCCTTTTCCAAAAATCCCCGAAAGTAATTTTGCAATATTTTCCTACCTAAGGCATAACCGCTTCCTTCATCTCCCAAAAGATAGCCCAGGGTTCCCACCTTTTTAGAAATTTCCTTTCCATCATAAAATCCGGCATTGGAACCGGTTCCTAATATTATGGCAATTCCTTTTTCTGTGCCCAGACCGGCACGGGCGGAACCAAGGAGATCCGAGTAAAAGTAAACCTCAGCACCGGAAAATTCAGGAATGGTGCTCCGGTTTTCAGAAGTTACTCCTGCTCCATACACAATAATTTTTTTCCAGCGTTGGGGAGCAATTATTCTGCTGGCATTTTTCAAGGCCGACCACCAGGAATCAATTTCCGCTGGCCGTGAATTGGCAAAGTTTATCCCCCGGAACTCTTCAAAAAAATGAATGTTCCCTCCGTTTAAAAAAGCGGCCTGGGTCTTTGTGGTACCCGTGTCTACTACAAGTATCAATGCTTGATTATTGGCTGATCAACTGGTTCTTTAAACCAAAAATTACGAGTGCGGCGGAATTGTTAATTCCGGTCTTTGCCATGATGTTCTTCCGGTGCGTCATTATGGTATGCGTGCTGAGGCAAAGACGGTCGGCAATTTCTTTATTCGTCAAACCCTCTGCTACCAACCGGATAATTTCAATTTCCCGGGCTGATATTTTTACGCCATTGCAAATACGAAATCCCGGCTCCCTTTCAGCGTCCGAAGTTTCGGGAACTAACTCCTTTAATATCTTTCCGCAGAAAAATTTTTCTCCGCGCAGACTGTAGTCCAGAGCTTCCAGAATTTCTTCCTTGCCACAATCGGTAAGCAGGTGACTGATAATACCTGCTTCTATGGCTTGGTTTACCACCTGTCCGGGTTGCGGAGGGGTAATGGCTAAAATCTGAATTTCAGGCAATAAGGCAAATATCGGTTTCAAGGTCTCTAGCTCGAAAGAAGGATCGGAATAATCCAAAATAATCAGATCGGGTTTAAGTTCTAGACACAAGGAAATTAAATCCTCCCCCTTTTCACACTCTCCGGCCAGTTCAAGTCCGTTCTGGCGATGAATAATCGAGCGAAAGCCCTCTCTTACCAGAAAGTTGGTGTTGGCAATAAGAATTCTTTTGTGGACGTTCATCTGTTTTTTTCAGGAGGAACAAAGTTATTATATAAAAGCATTCTTCCAAAGGATATGGAAAAAATGTGAATGATTACCTGATTTCAATGGATATGCGGTCTCCGTCGGCAATCGCTTTTGTTTCCGGAAAAATGGCTCTGGCTTCCTGCTCAAGTAAATCAACATCCTTAAATCGGGCTGAAAAATGTCCAATGGCTAGTTTTGATACCCCGTTGGCCCTTGCAATTTCTGCTGCCTGTTTGGCTGTGGTATGGTAAGTCTCACTGGCCCGCTCGGCCATTTCCTCAGGAAATGTTGCTTCGTGATACAGTAAATCTGAGTCGCGGATTATGTCCTGGTACTTTTTCGAGGGTGCTGTATCTGAAATAAAGGAATACTTCCTGGGTTTTGGACCGGGAAGCATAAATTCGGTGTTGGGAACCACAGTTCCGTCAGAAGTTTCAAAATCCTGTCCTGATTTTATGGCCTGTATTCTTGATCTGGGAACCTTGTGCTTTTTTAATACCTCAGGAATGAGATTTCCGGGTCGTTGTTTTTCCTCGAAAACAAACCCACAACAGGGAATCCTGTGTTTCAGGGGAACGGAAAATACCCGGCAGTTAGCGGATGTATAGATCTCCTCAGGCTTATCGGTTCTCAAGGTTATGAACTCGGTTGGGAACCGTAAATGGGTGTCAGAAACTTCATGAATATGCTGAGTCAATGCCTCCAGTCCCGGAGGACAATATATCCGCAGTTTTTTTGTCCTCCCCAGCAGATGAAAACTGGAAATTAATCCGGGGAGTCCGAAAAAATGATCTCCATGCAAATGACTTATGAATATGTTTTCGATTTTCGAAAACCGGATTTTGTTTTTCCGCAATTGAATTTGTGTTCCCTCGCCACAGTCTACCAGAAACAACTCATTGTTGATAGTGAAGCATTGAGAGGGCGGGTTCCGAAAAAGCGTAGGCAGGGCCGAACCTGTGCCCAAAAAACAAATTTCAAAAGGAATCATCAGTGGTTTACCACCATTCTGCGGGTAAGGGTCTTTTCACCATTACTCAGAGAATACAAATACACACCGGAAGGCAAATCCTTTGTGTCGACAGAAAATTTGTTTGAACCGGTTTTGGCTTTCTGACGGTAGGTTCCTACCTCGGTTCCCACAACATTGAAAATTTTTAATTCTACCACCAGATTCCTGCCTGAAGAAAAATATATATCGGTCCGGTCATTTACAGGATTGGGATAGTTTTGAAGTAATTCAAAAAGCGATGAATTATTCTCCGCAACTGAACTCGGAGCGTTTATTTTGATTTTGTAATAAGTAATAGGGTAGTTAATGGGGTTTGTGGATCCGCCAAGATAATGCCGGGTATTAATGGTAAGATTATAAGTGCCTGTGTCGTTTATGGTTGGATTTCCCGTGATAATGGCACAACCCTTCGTATTTCCCCTCCAGGAACAACGGCTTTGGTTTCCGGGACCTACATTCCAACAGGAATAAGTGAATCCGGGAGGCAGCCCCTGCATGTTAACCATAACAGTACTGTCCCAATTCATAGGCGGAAAGGGAGGTTGCAAAACCTGGGTGTCCTGAGGAATAATGATGGTAATAAGTTGACTGTAAGGCTGTCCTGCATAGCCCTGAGCAAAATTTGTAGCACTGTCAGGATAAACCCCGGGCTGGGTGTATTGCACATCCGGAGTGCAATTTTGGCTCTTTAATGAAAAGGTGAAAAAAACGAGGCAGGTGAGGAGTAATGAACGAACCATATTGGGATTAGTTATTTTTTGCTACTTCTTCGGTAAAGATTTGTTGCTCCGATTCCTCAAGGTTTGGAGCAATATTTAAAATCGAATCAAGCTGGGAAATTGAAATCAGTTTGGATACATTTTCCTGGAGCGAACAAATTATCAATGACCCATGGGAATTTTTGCAAAGGCGGTTCGCAACCAGAATGGCACTTAAGCCCGAAGAGTCACAGTAGCGTGTCTGGGAAAGGTCAATGATAATGTTCTTCACCCCATCGGCATTTAAAACAACCAATTCAGACTTTAACGAAGGAGCAACATTGCTGTCCAACTTGTCAGCAAGGGTTTTGATAACCGCAAACTTCTCCTTCCTTTCTACCAAAAACGACATGTGTAACTTTTTCTCAAAGATAGTAAAAAAAAATTCGGAAAATAAATGGAAAAATTACTGGTTTTAAGCCTCCTCCAGGCCTCTACCGGCCAGCAAAAACATGATGGCCATCCTTATGGCAACCCCGTTTTCCACCTGACTTAATATGATGGACTGGTCGCTGTCGGCAACCTCGCTGGTTATTTCAACTCCCCTGTTTATGGGGCCGGGGTGCATTACAACTACTTCTTTTTTAAGTCCTTTCAGCATATCAAGGGTAAGGCCATATTGCCTGGAATACTCCCTGAGGCTGGGGAAAAACCGGGTTTCCTGCCGCTCCAGCTGAATCCTCAGCATATTGGCTACATCGCACCATGCAAGGGTTTCGGAAAGGCTGTAAGATACCTCCACTCCCAACTCGTGTATATGGGTGGGGATAAGGGTGGGGGGGCCACACACCCTTACTTTTGCATCCAGTTTCTGGAGGCAAAAAATGTTGGATAGTGCTACCCGGCTGTGAAGAATATCTCCTACAATGGCTATTTTTTTCCCCTTAATACTTCCCAGTTTTTCGCGAATGGAATAGGCATCAAGCAAGGCCTGAGTGGGATGCTCATGGGCTCCGTCACCTGCATTTATTATTGGCGATTGAATATGCCGGCTTAGAAACACCCCCGCACCGGGATTGGGGTGTCGCATCACAACCATATCCACCTTCATCGCCAAAATGTTATTTACCGTATCAATCAGGGTTTCTCCTTTTTTCAGGGAAGAGCCCCCTGCGGAAAAGTTGATGATATCTGCTCCGAGTCGCTTCTCGGCAAGCTCAAAAGATAATTTGGTCCGGGTGGAATTTTCAAAAAACAGATTGGCTACCGTGAAATCCCTGAGCGAAGGAACCTTTTTAATGGGCCGGCTTAATACCTCTTTAAAATAGTCGGCGGTTTCCATTATCCGGTTAATATCTGAAAGGGTCAGATCTTTTATCCCCAGTAAATGTTTAACGCTCAACCGACTCATTTCTTTTTCCGTTTGATGGTTTTCCTAACCTTGGCCTCACGGTGAAGCCAAACCTCATCTTTCCCCTCGGTCTCTTTCCAGCTCACTGTAACCCGTTCTGAAACAACCGAATCTATGGTTTTTCCGATGTATTTTGCCTGAATGGGCACATGCCGGCTCAGGCGGCGGTCAATCAAAACCAATAATTCCACATCTCTGGGACGACCGTAGTCCAGCATGGCATCCAGGCCTGCCCGAATGGTGCGTCCTGTAAAAAGTACATCATCCACAAGGATCACGTTTTTATCTTCGATTGTAAAGGGAAGCCTCGTCAAGGCAGGAGAGAGGGGTTTTTGCCGGAAATCGTCACGGTAGAAGGTTACGTCAAGACTACCGCACTGTATACCTTTTTTTCCCAGGTTTTTTTCAAGCAGGGCTTTTAGTCTTTCAGCCAGTAAAACTCCCCGGGGTTGCAAGCCGATAATAACCGAGTCGGCAAACTGATCATGGACCTCAATTAATTGATAGGAAAGCCGTTGGAGGGTTATTTCGAAGTGTTCCCTATCAAGAATTAGTCGGGATTCCATGGTTGGCTTTGTGCAAAATTATACTTTTCCTTATACTTATCTAAAAAAAAACCCCGGCGAACCGGGGTTTAACTTAGGAATTATCTTCTTCTCCTTTCTGACCTTTCTCCTTTTCCGCCAAATCTGACTTAAGCTGGGAAAGGGCTTCAAAGTCGCCCAGGGTAGATTTTTCATTGGAATCCTTAAGCTTTTTCACGGCTTTCTTGGTTTCGTTGGAATCGTTCCGCTTATCGGCCTTCTTGGTTTCCTTCTCCTCACGCACCTGCTCATCGTGGATTCGCGTATGGCTAACCACAATTTTGCGTTGGTCTTTACTGAATTCAATAACCTTGAATTCGAGTTGCTCCTCTACGGCCGCATTTGTACCATCAGCCTTTTTAATATGACGGCTGGGGGCAAATCCTTCCACTCCGTAAGGCAGGGAAACAAGGGCTCCTTTTTCCATAATCTGAACCACGGTTCCTTTGTGAACGCTGTCGGTTGTGAAGATGGTCTCAAACACATCCCAAGGATTTTCCTCAATATGCTTGTGGCTAAGGCTGAGTCTGCGGTTCTCAACATCTACATCCATTACCACTACCTCAAGCTTTTCGCCCACTTTGGTAACCTCACTGGGGTGCTTAATCTTTTTGCTCCAGCTCAAATCACTGATGTGAACCAGACCGTCGATTCCTTCTTCAAGCTCAACAAACACACCGAAATTGGTGAAATTCCTTACGGTGGCGTTGTGACGGGAACCTTTTGGATACTTATCCAGAATATTGGCCCAGGGATCAGGTGTAAGCTGCTTCATACCTAGCGACATCTTCCGCTCTTCCCGGTCGAGGGTAAGTACCACGGCTTCTACTTCATCACCTACCTTAAGGAAATCACCGGGCGAGCGTAAATGCTGGCTCCAGCTCATTTCGCTCACGTGAATCAGTCCTTCAACACCAGGGGCAACTTCAATAAATGCTCCGTAATCGGTAATAACCTGAACTCTTCCTTTGATTTTGTCGCCTACTTTCAAATCCGGATTCAGACCATCCCAAGGGTGTGATGAAAGCTGTTTCAGTCCAAGCGCTATCCGCTTCTTCTCATCATCAAAATCAAGTATAACCACATTGATCTTTTCATCCAGCTTAACAATCTCTTCAGGATGATTGATGCGTCCCCAGCTCAAATCTGTAATGTGAATTAGTCCGTCTACGCCTCCCAGGTCAATAAACACCCCGTAAGATGTGATGTTTTTAACGGTTCCTTCAAGAACCTGACCTTTTTCAAGCTTGGAAATGATGTCTTTCTTCTGCTGCTCAAGCTCAGCCTCAATAAGGGCTTTATGCGAAACAACCACGTTCTTGAATTCTTCGTTGATTTTAACAACTTTGAATTCCATGGTTTTTCCAACATAAATATCGTAATCCCTGATGGGCTTAACATCTATTTGAGAACCGGGCAGGAAGGACTCAATGCCAAATACATCCACAATTAGCCCGCCTTTTGTACGACACTTAACATATCCCTTAATAATTTCATCGTTCGTAAGAGCTTCCTTAACACGATCCCATGACTTGATAGCTCTGGCTTTGCGATGGCTCAATACAAGCTGACCCTGACGGTCTTCCTGATTTTCAACGTAAACCTCTACCTCGTCGCCGGGCGATAAGTCCTGGTTATAACGAAATTCAGACAAAGGAATTACCCCGTCAGATTTCGACCCGATATTTACTACTACTTCTTTTTTGTTGATGGAAACAACTTTACCTATCAATACCTCATGGTCAGATACTGATTTCAGGGTCTTTTCGTATAACCCTTCCAGTTTTTCCTTTTCAGCTTTGGAATAAGTCTGATTCTTTTTACCAATGGAATCCCAATCGAAATTTTCTAATGGGAGCGAAGCGTTGGTAATTACTTCTTCTTTGGTTTCTTCACTCATTTGAATTCCCCAATTGGAGGCCGGGGAGGGCATGGGGAAGACTGTTTTTCCGGGACCAGTGCTTCCCGGTTATTTTTTCTTTATCCGGAAAAGGGCTGCAAAGATAAGAAAATTATATTTAAATCGAGCTAAAATGGCAATAAGTTGCCTTTGCCGCTGATGGTCTTCTCAATGCCCGGGTTCCCACGGTAAAAAACATTTCCATCATGCCTGATGATGGCAATAAGGAGGTCGCTGGCCTTAAGAAAACAATCGCCCGTTGCGTATGAATAAACCCAGGTATACCGGGTGTCCAGATCCCCTGCATAGAGGAAACCAAGGCCCGTGGTATAGGCTGCATGTTCGTCGGTTTTTCCGGTGACCGTCAGATTGGCGGTTCCCATCATATGACTTAGAAATTTGTTGTTCCAAACTTTTATTTCAGCATCCCCTGAACTTTTCAAGAAAACATCCAATGTGTCAGTCCTTAGGTAGTTGGCACAGGTAATTTGGCCCGTCCCTTCATGGGTAATGTATGTCAGGTTGGGAACCGAAACGATAACTTTGGCCCTGGGTTTAAAGCCTCTGAGCCAATAGCCCCCGTTTTTGTCCGAAATTAACAATTCGCCATTTTTCACCTCAGTCTTAATGCCATCAATCAGGTTTTTGCCAAAAATTACCCTGACTTCAGTAAAGCTGTCTTGCTGGATCTCAAGGTCGACATGGTTCTCAAGGAAAATTTTGGAAAATGAAGGGGTAGCCCGGATTTCCACTACCTGTTCTCCCGCGGGACGAAAACGGTTTTCTTTTTTCGAACAGGATACCAAACCCGTGAATAGAATTAAGAAAAGATGGAGTATGTTTTTTTTCGAAATCATTTTCCTGCTTTCAGTTTGTACGCAAATCCTATTTCCATGCCATCGGCACTTGCCCAATGGGATTTCAGGTTAAACGAGCACATAAAACGTTCTGAAAAGTACCACCGGATTCCTAGGCGATGGAAAAACAATCCGTTTACCCGGTGCTTGTCAATAACATAAATACCCTTTTCAATGTATAAACCAAGATTTCCAACCCCTTGTTCATAGCCTCCCTTTATTCCCGCCTGAAAATTTTCCCCATAACTGATAAAAACCGAATCGTTTTCAAGTCGGGCTATATTGGCCGGACTATTGAGTAATTCAAGGCCGGCAAACCAGGATGAGTTTTTGCTGAAATTCCGTAAGTAAACGGATGATAAATTCCAGGGATAATGCTTTTTTCCACCGGGTGGATTTGCCTCGTTCAGCCCGACCATACCCTGAAAAATCCAGAATGATTTTTTTGGAATTTCCGGCCGGGAAGAATCGGGTAGAAGAGGCTGGTTGTTTTTGAGATTTTTCCCCAAAACGCAGGAGAAATAGGCCGAAATATAATTAATCCCCAGGTTGGGCATTCTTACTGCGCCGTTTGAAAAATGGGTAACATGAATTCCCCCCTCCAAAAAAGCGCCGTTTCCATAATAAAATCGCTCTCCCAATCGAAAGGTAACGTTACCGTTGAGGTGGGAACTCATAACATTGTTTTTATGATTTTCAGTGCGTTGAAAGGGGGCTGAAATGTATCCGATGCCCGTTCCATGTCTGAGAATCAGTTCCCGGTTCCGTTTCTGGTGCAACCGAAAATCCACAAAAGGCTGGATACCGAGTGCCCATCCTAAAATGTGGTGACTGGGCCAGGAAAAAAAGTTGGCGCTTAATCCAAAGGTTGGATTTTTATAATCTTTTTGCCAGGGCTTTTCGGATTTCCCTCTGAAAACAACATCTATTCCTCCTCCCGAACTATAACCCGTTACCAGGTATCTCATGGAAGTATTATGAGGAATAACAAAGCCGTGGTAAAAACTACCGCCTATTCCAAAACCTTGGGGTTTGGCATTGAAATGGCAAATCAGGGTCAGCAAAAAAAACAGAAATCCTCGCGTGTTCACAGTTTCGTAAAATTAACTATTTCCCACGCCGGAGGGGGTAGTATATTTGGAAAAAAATAACAAGACCATGAAATCCGATCTGAGTGAAGAATTTTTGCGTTTGGTAGAAATTATGGATGAGTTAAGGGAAAAATGCCCCTGGGATAAAAAACAAACTTTTGAAAGTATCAGGCATCTGAGTATAGAAGAAGTTTATGAACTCTCCGATGCCATTCTGGAAAAGGATTTCGAAAAAATAAAAAATGAGCTGGGCGACTTACTGTTACATGTTGTGTTTTATGCCAAAATGGGTTCAGAAGGAAACCATTTCAGCCTTCAGGACGTTGTTTTTCATGTTTGCGAAAAGTTGATTCGGCGCCACCCTCATATTTATGGTGATACAAAAGTAACCGATGATAACCAGGTAAAAGAAAATTGGGAAAAGATTAAAATGAAGGAGCGGGTTGAAAAGGGTAATAAAGATGAGTCCGTTTTGGATGGGGTACCTGTTTCCATGCCTTCTCTTGTTAAATCAATCCGGGTTCAGGAAAAGGTAAAGGCGGTTGGATTTGATTGGGAAAGAGTAGAGGATGTGTCGGCGAAGGTTAAAGAGGAATGGGCCGAGTTGGAAAAGGAAATTGAAGAAGGGAATAAGGATGGGGCCGAGGAGGAATTTGGGGATTTGTTGTTTTCAATGGTAAATTATGCCCGTTTCCTTGATATTAATCCCGAGGACGCTCTTGAAAAAACCAATCGGAAGTTTATTGGCCGCTTTAAAACCATGGAAAGACTTATGAAAAATGAGGGAGTGGTATTGGGGCAGGTGCCACTGGAAGTACTGGATAGGTACTGGAACAAGGCAAAGGAAAAGTAGTTTCAAAAAAAAGCCAGCAGGAAATAAGGCTCACAACGAATAAGTGGCTGTTCCTGAGAAATTTGAGTGATTTAGTCTAACCTAAAAGGGGTTTCGTCGAAAAGTTTACGGTTTTAGGGCACTTTTTATGGGAATATTTTGGAATAGATAAAAATTTTCCAATTTTTGAATGTGTTTAAGCCCCTTCTGCCCTTTTTTCTGATTTTATTTTGTTCCGGTTTGCTGACCAGTCAGTGTCAGCCGAATACGTTTTTGCCGGCCGCAGGAAACTGGAGTGTTGCCGCTAACTGGAGTTGCGGCTGGATACCCAAAAACGATGATAATGTTTTGATTCCTGCCTCCAAGGTTTGCACCGTTGATATGGTCACCTCAGTGCTGGATAACGTTAGAATTTGGCTTTACGGGACCCTTTATTTCCAATGTGGTGCAAAAATCAGATTAGCCTGTAATTCATCCCTGGTGATCTTTTCCGGAGGAACTATGCTGGGAGCCTGTAATGGATCAAAGCTTGAATATTGTGGATCCTTTGTATGGGATGGAAACGACGGACCGGTAACGGGACCTGCTTCATATCCGAATTCAGCCCTACCTATTCAATTACTTTACTTCCAGGGATATTATGATAGTTCGGGTTTTAGTGTTCTTCAATGGAAAACGGCAACAGAAAAAGATAATGATCACTTCCTGATAGAAAAGAGCACGGATGGTGTAAACTTTGAAAACTTTGGTATTGTGGATGGTGCCGGAACAACCATTTACGCACAGCAATATGAACTTAAGGACGAAAGCCCATTCGTTCCTGTAACTTATTATCGTTTGAATTCGGTGGAATATAACGGCACTACCGAACGGGGACCAATTATAGCAGTATCAACCGGAGAACCTAAAGGTAAGTTCCGGATTATGCCCAGTCCATTGGTTTTAAACGGAACCGGCTTTCTGGAGATTCCCGAGTTTATTACGGATGAATCTGTGAGGTTGGTTTTCTATGATATTAATGGCGGTAAGGTAATGGAGACTTCACTTTCAGTTCCATTTTCCGGAAGCCGGGTTGTTAACCTGCCTTCTTTGGCAGGCTTATCCAGAGGCATGTACAACGCGGTATTGATGTATGGCAGGGGCAGCCAGTCGGCTAAAGTGCTCATCCAATAATTTTTTTTAAACATTTTGTATTTCGGACCAAAGGTTTTCTATCTTTGCGTCCCTATTTTTTCAGAAGCTTAGTATTTAGACGGAAATAGTAAGCGGTTTTCAGAGGGGGAGAAAAAAAAGAGTAAAAAAATTTGGTGGATTGGAAAACCGTGATTACTTTTGCCGTCCTTTTTGGAAAAACGTTCATAAAAGGTTTTAGAATTACTAACCCCGCAAGGGGCAACGATAGTAAAGTTCTTTGAAAAGTTTGAAGGCCAAGAAATAGTAAAGGTCGTGTATTGCAGAGAGCAATACATGAGATTCAAATCCTAAGAGAACAATCTTTCCGGCAAATGTCAGGAAAGAAGATCAAACTTTTACAACGGAGAGTTTGATCCTGGCTCAGGATGAACGCTAGCGGCAGGCCTAATACATGCAAGT
>CALEYQ010000055.1 GCA_937924855.1 uncultured Bacteroidota bacterium
ATTGTATCAAGACAAAAGGTGAAAATCCTTTTGGACACGCCTACTTCCTCGAACTGTCGTTTCGACAGGCTCAACGACCATTCTTTTTCGGGGGCGTGTTACGCCCTCCAGGCTTGCAAATTACAATTTGCAATATCAGTAGCCGGTGATTAAACGTTTATAATCGATTATAAACGATTAAAATCGGATCTCAAATACAGATTTTAAGGATGGCCTTTCCCCTTTCAACCCCCTTCCTTACAACATTTTTTGAAACAATTCTAAAACCGGCTTGGTTTTAATTTAAAACCAAAATTATCTAAATCGTTTTATGAATTTTCATAATTCTTCACATCTCATTTACCAATAGCATATTAAGATTATTTTTGAAAAACCAAAAATGGTTTTAAAGTTTTCTTTTAATCAAATTTTAATTAGGATCGGGGTGTTTTTTGAAATAATCTTGGCGTACAAAATCTCGCCAAAATGAAAAATAATTTAACCCGCGAATTCATTCAAAAGAATTCATTCAAAAGAATTCATTCAAAAGAATTCATTCAAAAGAATTCATTCAAAAGAACTCATTCAACAGAATTCATTCCTGAAAACAACTCGGAACCTTTTTTAGCTTTTTCGCTGAGATCCTTGAAAAAGGTCGTTTGTCTTTTAATTATTTTCTTTCTTTTTTCTTCTACCTCATTTGCCCAATCCTATGCCAGGAAAATGGTTTTTGAGGATTGGTTTACCGGCGACGGCATTCAGTCCTTCTTCATTAAAGGAAAAGTCATTACTACCTCATCCCATACTTTTCTTTGCGGAGCCAGTATCAATTCTCAGGGGAATTATGATATTCTGGTAAGCAAATACGCCAACTCAAACGGAGCTGTTGTGTGGACCAATCAATATAATGGAACCGGAAATGGTCTTGATTTTGCAAACGGGATAGCCCTGGACGCTTCCGGAAATGTGTATATCTGTGGCAGTACTTACCGGGGAACTCAGGACAGTAATGATTGTATTATTCAAAAATATAACGGCACAAGCGGAACCCTGGTTTGGTCTGCCTTTTATAACGGCCCCTCCTCAGGAAATGATGGATTATTTGATATTGCTGTGGAAAACGGAAAACTTTTTGCAACTGGAAGCTCCTATGATACGCTTACAGGATATGATGTAATCACATTACACTATGATACTTCAGGAACTTTTTCCTGGGCGGCAAGATATGATTATTCAAATTTAATGGATGGTGGTTATAAGTTAAGCTACTCCTCTTCCAACAACCGTCTGGATATTGTTGGCGTGGGTCAGGCCTCTGCCGCCGATTTCGATTATATTACATTAAGTTACATTGCAAGTACGGGCGTTTTAAGATCCAGTTCATCTGCTTCCGGTTCCACCAACGGATTTGATGAAATTGGAGGGATTGCCCTTGATACATTGGGAAACATTTACATCACCGGTGGGGTAACCAACCAAAGCACGGGATACGATTTTCTAACCATTAAAATGGATAGCAATCTTGTAACCCAATGGAGCAGCACATACAATGGTTCTTCCAATGGAAACGACAAAGCCAGGGATATCGTTGTGGATTATGATGGGAATGTTTATGTATGCGGCTACGAAACCGATTCCCTCCAGGGGGCCAATTTTACAACTATAAAATACAGTAATTCAGGAACCCAGCTTTGGAAAAATAATTTTAACGGCAAGGGAAATGCCGGAGATACCGCTATTGCTCTTATTCTTGACCCCTGGAGCCGGGACTTGGTAGTGGCAGGATCAACTTTTAATGGCGTAACTTATGATTATCAAACCATTAAATATGATTCTGCAGGAACTGAAATCTGGAGGATTGATTTTAATTCCTGGGAAAACGGAAACGACTTTGTCCGAGATCTTGCCTTCGACAGCACCGGGGCCATTATAGTTACCGGGCAAAGTCAGATCCCTGGTACAATTTCCTATAAAACGGTGCGTTATATTGAAATGGATGTGATAGTGCCCCCGGACACCTGCTTAATTGGAAGAGGTATTGAATTCACACAAAACAGAACCCAATTAATTTTTACCGGCACCCAAAATGTTGCAAATAATATTAAATTCTACAACACAAAAACAACTCCTTCCTTGTTCTTTTCCGACACCGCCCTCAGTTATGTGTTTTCCCGGATAGACAGAGACACAGCAACAACAGATTCTCTTCACAGGTTTGATATGAAATTCAACAATTCCAATCCGGGGAGAAAAATTGTGTCCATGGATAGAAATGAGGATTTCTTTTCAAACTTCTTTCTCAGCCATATTCCTGAAGGACGGGTCTTTGTTCCGGACTATAATAAACTTACCCACAATAACATTTGGCCAAAAATCGATGCCATCTATTCAAACAATGTTTTTGGGCTTAAATTTTATTTTGTTGTTTGGCCTTTTGCCAACCCCTCAAACATTAATTGGTCATACCAGGGAGCCGACAGTGTAAATATTGGGCCAAATGGCGAATTAAGAGTTTACACTAAATGCGGGACCCTGATAATGCCAAAAGCCGATGCTTTTGAGATTGACCCCAATGGAAACTTTTCGGGTCTGAACTGGAACCCAACTTATACGATATCAAATGGACAGATTACTCTTTCCAACTTAGGATCATACACAAACTCCAGGACCCTTGTTTTTGGTTTTAAGTGGGGGGATCCCCCCACTCCGCAACATGGTTTGAGTCCGGAATATTCAATGCCCCTAGGAGGCTCCGGTGATGATGAGGGCACTTCAGTTACAACGGACTCCGATGGAAACTCCTATTTTTGCGGTTTTACCTCCTCGAGCGATTTAACTTTTTTGGGGAACAATGGTTTTTATCCCAACTTCTCTTCAGTTTACGATTGCTACATCCGAAAATACGGAACTCCATATGGACCATATCCCTCACAGGATGCAGATAAGGTAAAATGGGCAACTTTCTGGGGCGGTTCAGGTGATGACCGGGCATTTTCAATAACAGCAAAGGGCAATGGAAACTCCGGACTATGTCTTTTAACCGGGTTTACCGGAAGCTCTGATTTTCCTACCTGGTCTGCCGGAGGCCAATACTATAGAGGAACAAATGCAGGAGGAAGGGATGCATTTATTATTGGAATTGATAATTTAACAGGTGGTGCCCAAAATCCTGCCACCCGCTGGTCCACTTATTTTGGTGGCACCGGTAACGACGAGGGCTATTCCATTGTGGCAGACCAAACCGGAAATTTTTTCATAGGAGGCCAAACCACATCAAATATTTATTCAGGAACTTCCTGCCAAAATTCTCCAAACAACGATAGTTTCCCAAAATGCAATACCTGGAGTGCCTATACGAACAATAATAGTTTTGGAGGAGTGGGCGATGGCTTTATTGCCAGATTTAATTCAACAGGAGGAATTACCTGGAGTACCTTTTATGGAGGAGACCAGTGGGATGGAATTTCTTCCTTGGTTTTGGATGGAAATGGCCACCTTTTTGGAACCGGCAGTACCGGAGGAGGAAGCTTTCCTACCCTAACTAACTCAGGCGCTTACAACCAAACAACATATGGAGGAGGTACCCGGGATGCCTTTTTGTTAGAATTTGACAATACAGGCGGTCATAAATGGTCCACTTTTATTGGTGGCTCTGGTTTTGACGACGGGCGATGCTTGGTAGTAAATTCAGGAAATAATGTTTATTTGGCCGGAAGTACTGAAAGCTCGAATCCTTCAACAAATCTATGTAATGTGCCTCCAACCGGAGAATTCCCATTATGCAATTCTAATTCGTATTTTAATGCCACACATGGCGGAGGCTCAGACGGATATTTTCTTCGGTTTGCAGGAAGAAAATTAGTTTGGGGCACTTACTTTGGAGGAAGTGGAAAAGATTTTATCAATTCAATGGCTGTTAATTACCTTGACGAAGTATTTTTTACCGGAGGAACCGAAAGTGCAGATTATCCATTGCAGATTTCTCAGGATTACAATAACGCACTTTTTACAAATCCGGGCCCTTCAGCCAGTGCAGGACTTTCCGGACCATCCGATGCCATTTTGGGGAATTTTGATAATTCCGACGACTTGCGGTGGTCAACCTACCACTCTTTCGAAGTTGGATCTGCCACCAATGGGTCATTTGAAACCGGGAATGCAATTGCTTTTACAAGTGGAACCCAAATGTGGACCAAGCATTTTTTTACAACCGGCTGGACAAACAGCAATAATTTTTTAATTATGGCTCATTCTTGTTGCCCCCAGGCTACAGGCCCTGCCGGTAATGTTTTATCGGGTACAAACAGAGATGCTTTTGTTGCAAGATTTATTTTGGATACCCCCTGGATGCAAAGCGCAGAAGATAATTTTGATCCTGAGTTTGGCTTAAGTTTATTCCCTAACCCGGCCAGCACAGAAATTAACCTTCTGATTACGATGGAAACTCCCGGAGATTTTTCTATTGAAGTGTTCTCCATAACCGGACAAAAAATAAAACAGGAAACACTCACAAGCC
>CALEYQ010000056.1 GCA_937924855.1 uncultured Bacteroidota bacterium
CCCTTGAAAAACAAACGCCTTCCCTAGAATACCTTTGAAAGGCATGGAGGAAAAAACGGGATATTCGTTCTGGGCATAGAGCTTGAGGGTCTTGTCATGAAAAAAAATTTCGGCAATACCCGTTATTTGGATCCCATTGCCACCGCCGCACGATACACCCGCTTTCTGCGCTACGATCTGGGCTGTCATTTGATTATCTGTTTATCGCACCTGGGCTACAAATACCCCTCGCGGAAAATTTCCGACACCGATATGGCCGAACTCAGCCGGGGGGTTGATGTAATCCTTGGGGGACATACCCATACCTTACTGGAAAAACCCATGCGGATTAAGAACCGTATAAAGGAAGAAGTATTGGTAGCACAAACAGGATGGGCCGGGGTTCGACTGGGAAGAATTGACTTTTTTATCGAGGTAAAATCTAATAAAAAAATTTCATCCGGTAGCGCAATAAAAATTTCTGAATAATACAAGTAGAACAAAAAATATTTTTTCTTTTTTTTTCTCTTTTTTTGCTTTCTAATTGAAACTTGGTTATATATTTACGCTCTGATTAAAAAACGAAAAAAGCTACCTTTCACAGGCAAATTTCAATGAGTAACAAAGATCACAACAAAGTATGGGAAAAGTGTCTGAGCGTGATCAAGGACAATGTAAGTCCACAAAGTTTTAAAACCTGGTTTGAACCGATTAAACCTGTTAAGCTTGCCAGTAATGTTCTGACCATTCAGGTTCCGAGTCAGTTTTTTTATGAATGGCTTGAGGAACACTACATTACGTTACTGAAAAAAACCATCAGGAAAGAACTGGGTGCTGAAGGAAGACTGGAATACTCCATTATTATGGAGAATCCCAACGCTACAAAACCCTATACCGTAAAAATACCTACTTCAAAGCGGGATGTTAAGAACCCCTCAGTGGCAATGCCCATTGATGTGAACCAAAACACCATCCGCAATCCCTTCATTATACCCGGGTTAAAAAAGGTTAGTGTTGAGTCTCAACTCAATACCATTTATTCCTTCGATAATTTCGTGGAAGGTGATTGCAACCGGCTTGCCCGGTCTGCCGGATTCGCCGTTGCGAACAAACCCGGTGGAACTGCATTCAACCCATTATTCATTTATGGCGGGGTTGGCCTTGGGAAAACCCATTTGGCCCAGGCCATAGGAATCCGGATTAAGGATTTATTCCCCGGAAAAACGGTTCTTTATGTAAGCTCTGAAAAATTCACCCATCAGTTTATCGATTCGGTTAGAAACAACAGCCAGAACGACTTCATCCATTTTTATCAGATGATAGATGTGCTGATCATCGACGATGTTCAGTTTTTCGCCGGAAAGGATAAAACCCAGGATGTGTTTTTCCACATTTTTAATCACCTTCACCAAACGGGAAAGCAACTGGTTCTTACCGCTGACAAGCCCCCCGTGGAAATGCAGGGCATGGAACAGCGTCTGCTAAGCCGCTTCAAATGGGGCCTTAGTGCTGACCTTCAGTCACCTGACCTGGAAACCCGGATTGCCATTCTGGAAAAGAAACTTTACAACGACGGAATCGAACTTTCGCGTGATGTGGTTGAATACCTGGCCTATAGTATTACTACCAATGTCCGGGAACTGGAAGGAGCTCTTATTTCCCTGCTCGCCCAGGCTTCCCTCAATAAGAAGCAGATTACCATTGAGCTTGCCAAGCAGATGATTGACAAATTTGTCAAAAACACTGCCCGGGAAGTTTCCATCGACTATATTCAGAAAGTGGTATGCGATTATTTCGACCTGCCCCTGGAATTGCTTAAATCCAAAACCCGGAAGCGGGAAGTTGTGCAGGCCCGGCAGATTGCCATGTTTTTTGCCAAGCAAATGACGAAAAGCTCTTTGGCTACCATTGGAATGCATTGCGGAGGCAAAGACCACGCTACCGTTCTTCACGCCTGCCGTACCGTTAATAACCTGATGGATACCGATAAGCGCTTCAAAGCTTATATCGAAGAACTGGAAAAGAAAATCAGTATTCAGTAATAAACCTCATTTATTCATGAAAAAGGGAGCAGAAATGCTCCCTTTTTTTAGCTTTAAACAAAAAAATGGAAAAAATCCTCATGGTATGTCTGGGCAACATTTGCCGATCACCCATGGCAGAAGGTGTGCTCCGGAAAAAACTAAGCGAAAAGGGCATTGAAGCAGAAGTAGATTCTGCAGGAACCTCCAATTACCATGTAGGGGAAAAACCCGACGAAAGAGCCATTGCCTGTGCCGCCCGGCATGGGGTTGATCTCAAATCCTTAAGAGCCCGGCAGTTCAGACCTGAAGATTTCGACCGTTTCGACCGAATTTTTGTGATGGACCTTGCCAATTACTCCGATGTAATCTCGCTGGCCAGAACCCCTGCCGATCGCGAAAAAGTAGACCTTTTGCTCCATGTTTCCTTCCCCGACACGAATATGGAGGTGCCCGACCCCTATTTTGGCGGCGATTCGGGCTTTGAAAAGGTTTATCTCCTGCTCGATAATGCCTGCGGGCTTTTGGCAGAAGGAATTCAAAAAACAAGCAAATTATGAGCCTCTACCTCATACCCTGCCCCCTGGGTGATGAGCCCCTTGAGCAGGGCCGGATTTTTATGCCCGGATTAATCCAAGGCTTAGAGGGCTTTGTTGTGGAAAACCTGAGGTCTGCCCGAAGAGCCCTGCGCAAAATGGGTTTTAAGGCAGCCTTTGACCAGGTAAGTTTTTTTGAACTCAACGAACATACGGGCGACACTACCCTTCCGGAGATTATTCGCTTTCTGAAATCGGGGAGGGATTTAGGCCTGATGTCGGAAGCGGGCATGCCGGGTATTGCCGATCCCGGTGCATCACTGGTAAAACAATGTCATCAGGAAAAAATCAAAGTGGTTCCCATCCCGGGTCCCTCTTCTGTTTTTCTGGCCCTTGCCTCCAGTGGTCTTAACGGACAACAATTCCGTTTTACGGGCTACCTGCCCCGTGAAAAAGAAAACCGCAGGGAAAGTCTTGAAATATTAAGTCAGATGGCTTTGAAGGGAGAGGCACAGATATTCATTGAAACACCTTACAGAAATGCCGCGCTTTGGGAGGATCTGATGAAAATAAAGCAGGAGAATTTGCTTTTGTGCGTGGCTGCGGATCTTACCCTGCCCACGGAGTTCATTCTTACCCGAAGTATTTCGAACTGGAAAAAATCAGGTTGGCTACCTCCTAAAACTCCTGCGGTATTTATTTTGGGAACCTGAACCTATTCCACATCCACCAGCTCCACATCGAAAATCAGGGTAGCGTTGGCTGGAATTTTGGGTGGCATTCCATTGGGGCCATAAGCCAGACCGGGAGGAATAATCAAACGCCACTTGTCGCCTTCCTTCATTATTTGCAAAGCTTCCATCCAACCCGGAATTACCGAATTCAGGCCCAGGGTAAATTCAAAATGGGTATCACGCTCAACGGAAGAATCAAAAATGGAGCCATCGCTCAAAAATCCCGTATAATGAACTTTAACTTTTTTGCCCATGCCGCCCTGCTCGCCCTTGCCTGAGGCAACCACAATATATTTCAGGCCGGATGCGGTGGTGGTTGTATCTTTTCCTTTCACTGCAAAAGGAACAGGATTTATTTTTTTTCTGAATTCAATTAACTCTACATCATAAATAATATTGGTTCTTGGGGGAATGGGACCACGACCGGCCTCTCCAAAAGCAAGCGCATAGGGTAAAACAAGGCGGAATTTTGCCCCCTTGTTCATTTGTCCGATACCCTCATCCAATCCCGGCAGGCTTCCTCCGAGATTAAATTTTACCGGCTCATTTCTTTCCACGGAACTATCAAACACTTTCCCGTCGGGAAGGTATCCGGTATAATGTATGGTAACAATATCGCCGGAGGCAGGTTTATCGCCCGTTCCTTTTTTCGCCACCAGATATTTTAATCCGGAAAGCAATTTTACGGTATCGCCTATGGCTTTAAAGGGTTTTACCCCACCCTTGGTTTCAATTACTTCAACCTTAAATTTCAGGGTTGAATTGGGAGGAATGGAACCTGCCTGCTGGCTACCGTAGCCCAGTTTGGGACTCAGCACACATTCAGCAATATCGCCAACGCGCATCAGCTTAACCAGCTCAACAATACCCGGAATAGCTTCGCCGCTAACTACTTTAAAAGAAAAAGGATTTCCTGTTTTTCTTGAGTCGTCGATGACGGAATCGTTCTCCAGTTTTTCAACGTAGTGGATGGTTACGCGGTCACCTTCTTCCACGGGCGCTCCTTCACCTCGTTTAAGGAATTTATAAATCAGGCCGGAGGGGGTTTTCATTTCTTTCCCTATTTCCTCAACGGGCGTGGTTTTTTCTTTAAGGGGCGGAGATTCGGATTTTTTCTTTTTCTGTCCGAAAGCAGCCGGAACAAAACCTATTGTAAGGAGTAACAATAATACGGTTCTCATGCTTTATTTTATTTCCATTAATTCTACTTCGAACAAAAGCGGTGTATAGGGAAGAATACTAAATCTGCCACTGTACGGATCCTGAACTCCGGTGGAATCATAACCCAGCTTGGAGGGAATGATCAGGGTAGCTTTTCCACCTTTCTTCATCATCAGCAGGGCTTCATCCCAGCCTTTAATAACCTCTCCTTTACCCAGGGTAAACTCAAAAGGTTTGCCATGTTCGTCTGAGGAATCAAAAACTGAACCGTCTTCCAGAAATTTCCCGGTATAATTAACGGCTACTTTAGAGCCTTTCTGAGGTTTGGGACCGGAACCGGCTTTGGTTTCAATAAAATACAACCCGGAGGAAGTTGGTTTTGCGTTCACCTTGTTTTGAGAAATATATTCGTTGATGAGTCCGGTTTCGGCACCCTTTCTTTCCGCCTTCATTTCTTCCAGGCGTTTCAGGTAGTCTTCGTAATTTTTTTGTTGTTCGTCCTGCACCTGTTGCATGGTCATTACTTTAACCAGCTTAATATCGAAGGTGAAAAAGGATCCTGCGGGGAAGGTGGGAACCGAATCTTCTTTTGGGATTTGCTGGAAAATGGAATCGGCGGAAATTTTGAAGCTTGCACTATCGCCAACCCGCATCATAAGAATGGCTTCTTCCAAAGAACCTTTGAAAGGAATATTCCGGATGGGAAAAGAAACGATGCCATCGCTTTTGCTTTTCCGGGAATCGAAAATAATGCTGTCTTCGGTATACTTATTTAAGAGTTTAATAAATACAAAGTCGCCCATGGCAGGAGCCTGGGTATCGCCGCTGCGGGAATAGAACTTATAATATAATCCGTTTCCGTTATCGTCGTAACCGTCGAATTTAGAGCTGCATGAAAACAACAAAACACAAACAAGGGGGAGAAGAAGAAAACGCGTCATTCTATTATTTCAATTAAGTGGACCTGATATACCACAGGTGTAAATGGTGGTACGGTTCCGGTGCTTGATCCTCGCTCACCGTACGCAAGGTACGAAGGTATGATTATTTTCGCTTTGCCGCCCGGTTTCATACGGTAAATTGCCAATTCCAGGCCTCTCAGAATTTGCATTTCCTGACCCAGTTTAAACTCCATAGTCCCCGTGTCGAAAGCCTCACCGCCCAGAAAACTTCCGGAATAAGAAATTTTAACATTTTTCCCTCTGGAGGGAGGATGGCCTGAACCGGGTGAAATTTCATGAAAATAAATTCCGCTGCCGGTTCTTTCAAATCCTTCTTTTTGCTTTTTTATATACTCGGCAATTATCAGTCCTTCCTGAATATCTCCTGTTTCCTGCATCATTCTCACATAATCTTCAAACTGGTCAGGCGAAAGGGCTTTTAAAATTTTCAATTCTACCCGCAGGGGACCTTCAGACCGGTATTTTAAAAAGCCGGGATGTGTAACCAGCTCATAGTTATCAATTATGAGGGTCATGGAATCGCCGGAGGCCCATTTCCCGAGGGTAGGTTTTATGGAAAAAAACGAATGGCACAAACTTTCGGCCCTGCATTCCATGCCTGCCGGAAAAATTCTTCCTGAATTAAACAATAATGAATCCGTTGGAGCAAATACCTTCATGGTGTACCATACATGATCTTTTTCGGCCAGAACCTTTCCGGAATCGTCATAGGCTCTTAATTTGTAAAACAGGTGGTAATCGATTTCCGAAAATCCACTGTAGGGTCCTTCGCTGCACGCGAAAAACAGGGTAATAGCAAGCAGAAAAACCGGGGCTTTCCTTTTCATTTTTTCCCCAGAGATTTTAATTCAATATAATATACCACGGGGGAAAGAGGCGGTATTTTTTCCCAGTCGCCCAAAAGGCCATGCGCCAGGTGGGCGGGCAGAATAAAAACATATTTTTCTCCTTTCCGCATCATTTGTATGGCCTCGTGAAGGCCCGTTTCCACATAATCCCTGCCCACCATAAATTCCTCGGGCCCCAGGGAGTCGGATGAATAACACAGGGTGCCGTCGAGTAGTTTAATCCGGTAGTTAATGGTAGCCTTCATACCCATCCGGGCGGAATCGCCATCTCCCTCTGCCAGTTTTAAATAACGCAATCCGGTGCCGGTCATTTGCATGTCCCAGCCCTGGTTTTTTACATATGCATCTATTTCATCAGATTCCTTTTGTCGTAAAATCCGGTTCGCATCCATGAGTTTATCCTTTATGTCAGGAGGAACCTGAGGCGAAGGGTCGGGATTTCCGCAGGAAAGAAATGCGGTTATTGAAAAAAGGAAAAAATAAAAACGAAAATTCATATCAGGAAACTACACGCATAAATTCCGGACTGTCTAAAAATGCATTCAGTCGGTTTAATGCATCCTCAAATCCTGTGCCGAGACTGCCGCCGGCGGCATTTTTATGTCCTCCGCCGTTAAAATGATTTCTTGCAATGCGGTTCACATCAAGTTCGCCCTTGGAGCGGAAAGAAAATTTAACCTCATTCTCTTTTTCCATAACAAACACCGCCAGCTGAACCCCCGAAACCGAGAGTCCGTAATTTACCAGCCCTTCGGTATCGCCCTTTTCCATTTTAAACATTTTCTGGTCCTTGAGCGACAAGGTGAGAATGGCCGTTTTTTTCTCGTAGGATATATTCAGGTTGTTGGATAAAACATGGCCAATAAGTTTTAAACGGGAAAGGGTATTCTGGTCGTAAACATTTTCGTGGGCCAGATAGGTTTTCACTCCCTGTTCCTGCAAAAAGGCCGCCACCCTGTGGGTTTTGGGTCCGGCTGCTGGAAACCGGAAAGAGGCGGTATCGGTCATGATTCCGGTATAAATACAAATTCCAATTTCAGGGTCGATGGATTTTTCCTCCCCGAATAATGAAATAAAATCGAAAACCAGTTCGCAGGTACTTGAGGCATTGATATCGTGCAGGGAATAGCCGAAGCCTGCATCGGGTTCCCGGTGATGGTCGATAAGAGCTTTAAAAGCTCCGGCACTTTCGATCAATTCACCCAGGGGGCCCACCCTTTTCAGGGTATTGAAATCAAGGCAAAAAATTACCCCTGCTTCGGCAATTAATTTCCGGCAGGGTTCCGGTGCCAGGGAAAAAACGCTAACCCGGGATGAGCCCGGAAGCCAACCCAGAAAAGCAGGAAACTCGTTCGGGGTAATTACCCGTGCATCATAGCCCTTTTTCTTCAAAAAATGGTAAAGACCCAGGGAAGAACCCATGGCATCGCCATCGGGATTGGGGTGGGTAACAATGACCACCGGTTTCCCCGTTTCCAGATTTTTAAGAAGGGTATTGAATTCAGGATTCATGAGTTATCAAAGGTAAGGAAGAAATTCAGCAAAGGGATTAATTATCGTCCGGAAATAAAATCAGCGTTTGAAAATTTGTTAATTTCGCGGCACAATTTTTTTTTATGGCAGGAAACAGAACATTTACCATGATAAAGCCCGACGCAACCGCCGACAATAACATCGGGCCCATTCTGAGTATGATTAACCAGGCCGGATTCCGGATTGTGGCGATGAAACTTACCCGTTTAACCCGGGAAAAAGCAGGCAAATTTTATGAAATACACAAAGAGCGCCCCTTTTTCGGGGAACTTACCGAATATATGAGCTCGGGCCCCATTGTGGCCGCCATCCTTGAAAAGGAAAATGCTGTGGAAGATTTCCGCACCCTGATCGGAGCCACCGATCCTGCCAAGGCCGCCGAAGGCACCATACGGAAGAAATTTGCCAAATCCATAGGAGCTAATGCCGTTCATGGGAGCGACTCCGATGCCAACGCAAAGCTGGAAGGATCATTTTTCTTTTCGGAACTTGAATGCCAGGGCTGATTGCAGACCGGCTGAATAATTGTTACATTTACATCCATGAAAAAAATTATCCCCTTTATTCTTGGGGTACTTTTTGTTTTTAACTCCTGCAAAAACGATCTCGACATCGTTGATGACTGGAAGGAAACCATGGCCGTATTCGGGCTACTAAACCCCGGCGATTCCCTCCAGTATATTAAAGTCAACAAAGCTTTTCTGGGTCGTGAAGATGCCGTGGTAATGGCAGGAAATTTCGACTCCCTCCACTACCCTCCCAATGCCCTTACCGTTCGCCTGGAAAAAATGCTCAATGGCAGCGTGGTGCAATCCATTTTATTATTGCCCGATTCGGCGGTTCCCAAAGATTCAGGAATTTTCTCAAACCCGGGCCAATACCTTTACAAAACCAACACCCCCGTTTCCGGGGATGGTTCCGAATACAGACTTACTGTAATAAATACCATTTCCGGCCTGCAGGCAGCAGCCAAAACCCGCACACTTTCGAATATGCTGGTTCAAACCCCCTTTCAAAACCAAAGCATTAATCTTTACGGCAATACCCTGTACAAAACCAAATGGTCAACCTGCCCCTACGGCCGCTTGTTCAATGTTACCATCCGCTTTCATTACAGGGAGCGATTTATTTTTGATACCACCCAGATTGCGTTCAAGTACATTGACATTCCCTTTGTAAATCATAAATCAGCCGGTCTAAGCGGGGGTGAAAACCTGTCTGAAACCGTTGATCCCGGATATTTTTTCAGGGTAATTGGAAACAATCCTAAACTGCCTACCAATAATTTAGTAGAGCGGAATTTTCTTTCCCTTGAGTTTATTTACGGTGTGGCGGAAGAACAATTTGCCAATTACATGGAGGTTGTAGCAGCAGGATCCGGATCCTTTAATGAAAATCCTGTTTATACAAATATTGAAAACGGAATCGGGCTATTTTCAAGCCGGCTTTTTCAAACCATCAAAGATGTTAAGCTTACGGCCAATTGCATAGACTCCCTTATGTACGGACAGTTTACCGGAACCAAGAATTTCCGTTGATTTTATTTACCGGGTTATAACCAGTTTTGCATTTCCGGTTCCCACCGCCCCCTCAAGCCTTATAAAGTAAATACCCGCCGGAAGATTCCCGGCTGAAATCCGGTTCTCATCCAACAAAGTCAGGGATTCCTCATAAACCAATACACCGGTGCTTGTAAAAATTTTCAGGAGGGCTATTTTTCCTTGTTCCCGGGGAGGATTCCGGAATGAAAAATCACCGGTTGAGGGATTGGGGTAAAATACCCGGCTCACCATGGTATTATCAACATCGCCGCCTCCCAGAGGATTCAGGGTAAACCTTGCCAGGAAGGGTTGGTATAAACCACCGGCATAAGAAAATAAACCACCGGCAAAATAATCTCCGTTACCATAATACACCACATTTGAAAAAGAATCGAGGGGTGTGGGCCAGGGCAAAACAGATTGTGTGGAAGTCTGGATGAGGGCGCTGTTGTAGGCCGGAATGGGTCCCAGATTATCAAAGTCTCCGGCGAGAAACAGACTGTCGCCTTTCAAAAACATAGACCGCACAAAACGATCGGGAGCCGGATTAAAAGGCAAAAGATTTCCGGCCATGTCAATGACCGCAAAATTGGGACGGTTTTGATTTCCGATTTGGGTAAACCAGCCGCCCAGATAAATTTTATTTCCGGAACGAATCATGGAATACACTCCGTCGTTGGCACCCGGATTCCAGGGAAGATAGGGTTGCGAATTGAGTGTGTCGATACAGGCAAGGCGGTTCCGGGTATACCCGTTTACATCGGAAAAGTAACCGCCTGCGTAAACTTTGGAAGCATCAGCAAACAAGGTATTAACGGTGCCATTAACCGGACAATTAAATGCGCTCAAAGTACCGCTTACGGCGTTCACACTACCAAGATTGATTCGGGGAACATTATTAACCGAGGTAAAAAGTCCACCAAAAAAAAGTGCGTTTCCCGAGCGGCATAGAGCCCTGACCGTTCCGTTTACCTGGGCTGCAAATCCGGTGAGGGAGTAATCGGAAAAATCAAGACAGGCCAAACCTTTGCGGTTGTTGTTGCTTACGGTGGTGAATTCACCTCCGATAAACACGTACAAACCATCGGTTAAAATCGAAAACACCGTACCGTTGGGGTTGGGCCGGTACCAGCTCAGGGTTTTCGTAGGGAGATCGAGAATGGCAAAGTTCCTTACATCTTCACCACCTACCGAAACCATTTCTCCTCCTGCAAAAATGACACCTCCGGCACCAGCCAGAGCGTGCACTTTATTGCTGGCATGTGGATTCCATGACAGCAGGGAATCAACCGAAAAATTTACGGCCGCTAAATATTTACGATCCTCGCCATTAACTTTTTTAAAATCACCGGCGAAATAAATTACCTGAGAACCGGCGAAAATACTTCTTACAGGGGCATCGGGGTACTTTGTGGGACCGGTAACAAGTCCCGTTTGCATGGAAACGGCAGACAAGTATTTCCGGGGAGCATTATTTACACTGAGGAAATCGCCTCCGAAAAAGAGAAAATTTCCGGAAGCCGCCAAACATCTTACCGGTCCGGAAATATTAAGCGACAGAGGCATCAGGCTGTCACCAATACGATGAAAGGAGGCCAGGGATTTTCGGCTTTGGGTTCCCACCATATTAAAATCTCCACCAATATAAATCAGATTCCCCCGAATGAGAATGGTTCTGACCGCTCCGTTAACCGGATGATTAAAATCAAGATAGGGATACGGCGGATTTCCGGGAACGGTGGATGTGTTGATATCAATGCGGGAAAAATTTGTTCTTCCTGCATTTCCTCCTATCATCGTATATATTCCGCCTACATAAAGCAAATTACCTGAAAGCGCCAGGGAATAAACAGGCCCATTGGGGGTAGGATTAAAAGCTGTGAGCTGACCGGAAAAAAAACTAAGGCAGGCCAGATTTTGCCGGCCGGTGCCGTCGATCATTTGAAATTGCCCACCGACAAATACCAGGCTACCCCTTATGAAAAGGCAATATACAGGGCCATCTACTTCGGGTTTAAAATTATGGTCTACCGAATAATCGCTTTTTATCCGGGCCAGGTTATCCACTTCCACACTCCCGATTTTCGAGAATGCTCCGCCCAGAATCCAGCCCCCCTGCCCGTCCTGAACCACAGCATAAACTTTACCGTTTACCCGTGGAAAAGGCACATTCCGGACTATTCCTGTAAGTGCATCAATGGGAACCCCGGCTCCGGTGGCAGGACCCAGATCATCAAAATTACCTCCGATGAGCAAATCGTTACCTACCCGATCGATGGCGTAAACCGGGCCATTGGTAACCGGAAAATTTAAATCCTGATACTGGGAAAATCCGATTTTACCGAATAAGAAGCAGGCAATGAAAATTAATTGGCACCATTTCATCATTGTAAAATTAACGAATAAAAAGCGTATCTTTAGGAACCAAAAAAATCATTGTGAGGAAAATTTCCCTTTTTATTTTTTCACTGTGTGCGGTTCTGGTTTTTAACGGTTGCAAAAACGACCTGGAAATCATCGATGAATGGAAAGAAACCATGGTTGTTTTTGGTTTACTGAACCAAAGCGATACCGCCCAATACATTAAAATCAACAAGGCTTATCTGGGTGAAGGTGATGCCTTTCAGATGGCGGGCTATTACGACTCCATTAACTATACCAACCAGCTTACGGTTACCCTTGAACGATGGAAAAACAATCAGTTACTCAGTACCCATCCTCTTATTCGCGACCTTTCCCTGAACAAACCTCCCGGGATTTTTGCTTATCCTAATCAGGTATTGTATAAAACCACCGACGCTATCTTCGACGACTCGGAATACCGGCTTACCATTATTAATGGGGAGACGGGAAAAAAAGTTACGGCTAAAACCCCATTGGTTAAAGATTTTGTAATGGCCAATCCGGTTCCCACCCAAAGCATAGTTAATTTCACCAATCCCAACTTCCCTTTCAAAGTGGAATGGAGCACGGGACCTAACGGAAGGTTGTATCAGGTTGCCATCCGGTTTTTTTACGTACGCAAACATAAAATTACGGGGGTAAAAACCCAGGACAGCGTGGATTGGGTTTTTCCGGAGAAGAAAGCCAATAATTTACTGGGCAACGAAACCATGAAAATTGAATTCATGGGCGAATCATTTTACCGGTTTATTGGTAACCCCGGAAACGTACCCAACGACGGAAACTATTACCTCATTCCCGGAAAAATAAATAACAGCAGCCATCACCTTGATTTTTTCATTTTTTCAGCCGGGGAAGATTTTGCCACTTATATGGAAGTAAACAAACCCTCGCTCGGGGTACTTCAGGAAAAGCCCATTTATACAAATCTGGAAGGTGGCATTGGGTTATTTTCGGCCCGATATACCAAGCTTAAAGCAGGGATGGAACTGGGAAATACCGGCAATAACCACAGCCTCGATTCCCTCTATGCCGGACAATACACGGCCTGGCAGAATTTCTGTACGGAAAATCCGCTTTCGGTTTACTTCTGCCAATAGTGCCAAAATGCCGTAAGGGGCTTTGTCAGTGTGTCACTAAAGCCCTGATTTCACGCTGATTCTCTTCAAAATATGCCATTTTTTCACCTCTATGCCGATGGCATAATCATTGACCTGTTATTTAATAAAAAAACCGAAAAACAAAGTTTATGGGAAAGATAATTGGAATTGACTTAGGAACTACCAACTCTTGTGTTGCCGTAATGGAAGGCAATGAGCCGGTGGTAATTCAAAACAGTGAAGGAAGAAGAACCACACCTTCCATTGTGGCTTTTGTGAAAGACGGAGAAAGAAAGGTTGGCGATCCTGCCAAAAGGCAATCCATTACCAACCCGCAAAACACCATATACTCCATAAAGCGATTGATGGGATTAACCTTTGATGAGGCGGCCAAGGAAATTGCCATGGTTCCCTACAAAGTAATCAAAGGTTCCAACAATACGCCCCGGGTTCAGATTAACGACCGTCAGTATACACCTCAGGAAATTTCAGCCATGGTGCTTCAGAAGATGAAAAAAACCGCTGAAGATTTTCTGGGCTATGAAGTTACCGAAGCAGTAATTACCGTTCCGGCTTATTTTAATGATGCCCAGCGTCAGGCTACCAAAGAAGCCGGTGAAATTGCCGGATTAAAAGTACGCCGCATTATTAACGAGCCGACCGCAGCAGCTCTTGCCTATGGTCTCGACAAAAAAGAAAGAGACATGAAAATTGTGGTCTTCGACTGCGGTGGAGGAACTCACGACGTTTCGGTACTTGAATTGGGCGACGGCGTTTTTGAGGTAAAATCAACCGATGGTGATACCCATTTGGGAGGAGACGATTTTGACCAGAAAATTATTGACTGGCTGGCCGAGGAATTCAAAAAAGACGAAGGGGTGGATTTGAAAAAAGACCCCATGGCCTTGCAGCGTTTGAAAGAGGCGGCCGAAAAAGCAAAAATTGAACTTTCCAGTTCAACCAGCACAGAAATCAACCTGCCTTACATTATGCCGGTTGACGGAATACCCAAGCACCTGGTAAAAACATTAACCCGTGCAAAATTTGAGTCGCTGGTGGATGACCTGATCAAACGCACCATTGCTCCCTGTGAAAGTGCCTTAAAAAATGCTGGATTAACGGTAAACGACATCAACGAAGTAATTTTGGTGGGTGGTTCCACGCGGATTCCTGCGGTTCAGGCTGCCGTTGAAAAATTCTTTGGTAAATCGCCCAGCAAGGGTGTGAACCCCGATGAGGTAGTAGCCATTGGTGCCGCCATTCAGGGCGGTGTTCTTACCGGTGAAGTAAAAGATGTATTGCTTCTGGATGTTACGCCCTTGTCGCTGGGTATTGAAACCATGGGTGGTGTATTCACCAAACTCATTGAGGCCAACACAACCATACCTACCAAAAAAACCGAAACTTTCAGTACGGCAAGCGATAATCAGCCCAGCGTACAGATTCATGTATTGCAGGGAGAGCGGCCCATGGCAAAGGACAACCGTTCGCTGGGAATGTTCAACCTCGACGGAATTCCACCTGCACCCAGGGGTGTTCCTCAGATTGAGGTTACATTCGACATCGATGCCAATGGAATTCTGCATGTTTCGGCCAAAGACAAAGGCACCGGAAAATCGCACAATATCCGCATCGAGGCCAAATCGGGTTTGAGCAAGGAAGAAGTGGAAAAGATGAAGAAAGAAGCGGAAATGAATGCCGAGTCTGATAAAAAAGCCAGGGAGGAAGCCGATAAAATAAATCAGGCCGATGCCATGATTTTCCAGACTGAAAAGCAGCTTAACGAATACGGCAGCAAAATTTCAGCAGCCAATAAGGAAGCCATTCAGAAGGCCCTCAGCGATTTGAAAGATGCCCATAAGGAAAAAGACCTGGCTAAGATTGACACGGCCCTTGCGGCCATGAACACAGCCTGGTCGGCCGCCAGTCAGGAAATCTATCAGGCCCAACAGGAGCAGGCCAACGCATCCAACACTACCACTACGGCCGATACCAACGGCAGCGAAAAGCAGGATGGAGAAGTAACCGATGTTGACTTTGAAGAAGTAAAGGATGATAAGAAGAAATAAAAATTATTAACTAAACCACGAAAGCCCCTCCCAAAGAGGGGCTTTTTAATTTGTAATTTCAAAATGGAAAATCAATTTTCTAATCTATCTTCTTTAAAATTTGAAATTTTCTTTGCCGGTTTTTTTACCAAGTTACAAGTGTCGATAGACCCAAAGCATAACCCTTTGCTTCTAAACATTAAATTCAAAGGGAGGCAGAGTGTGATCGCTCACGATGCTTACCAGGATCCATTCACATTTTTTAGGATTGGAATAAAGGAAATTTGGGAATTGGAAAACAAGGGAGGAAAATTCTATCTCTTTATTAAAAACGAAAACTACAATCATGCTTCTTCAGGTGTAACAACCTTAGGGGAGCCCATAGAGGGTTGGGATGCAATTCGAATAGTAAGGTACAAAAAGAAAGAGGGGTGGCATGCCTTTGGAGATTCTTCCAATATAGTTCAAGAAAAACTAAATCGACAAACCCATCCTTGGCTTCTGATAAAAAAGGTCGATTATTAAACTCACATTGCAATAAATGGGTAATTTTCAATCAAAATCTAAATTTAACCCTGGTAAATGCCAAAACACACTTCATGTATCTTATGCAAGTCCGGCTTCCTAAAGCCGCTAAAAGGATTCCATGAAAGGCACGGCCTTATAAAATGCAAGTCCTGCGGCCTGGTATTTATGGAAAATATCCCCACGCCGGATGAGCTGAATGCATTTTATTCCCAATACTCATATATGACGGAAGTTTCCGTGAGTCCCATGACTGTACGGAGCTACCAAAACCTCCTCGACGCATTTGAACCCTATAGAAAAACAAATAAAATACTGGATGTGGGCTGCGGACGGGGATGGTTCCTCCAGGAAGCCAAAAAAAGAGGCTGGCATGTGTACGGCACCGAATATTCCCCTGCCGCCATAGCATTATGCGAGAAAGCCGGATTAATCATGAAAGAGGGACAACTAAACGCTGATTCATTTGCTTCGGAGGAATTTGATGTGATAACCTCCATTGAGGTGTTGGAGCACATCAACAACCCGCGTGAGGAAATGGCAGCTATTTATAAATTTCTCAGAAAAGGCGGATTGTTTTATTGCACAACCCCAAACTTTAATTCTTACCTGAGGTATTACCTGAAAGCGGATTTCAATGTTATAATGTATCCCGAACATCTGACCTATTACACCCGTGCCACCTTAAAACGACTCATGAAATCAAGCGGATTCAACACCCTTAAGGTGCTTACCACAGGCATCAGCATTACCCGGATGAAGGCTTCGAAAAAAACAAAAAGTTCAGGTCCTTCGTCAAACATCAACATCGATGAAAAAATCAGGGAGCGGATTCATGGTAAATGGTATCTGAACTACCTTAAGAACCTGGTTAATTTTTTTCTCAGTCTTTTTGGACTGGGCTTTACCCTGAAGGGGTATTTCATAAAAAAATAAATGTTGTTCAAAACAGCACGAAACCTTTTTCTTTTATTTCCGTAACTTTGTTTTATGCGTAAAAATTCAGGAATTCTTCTTGTTTTTGTTTTTCTTTTTGCCGCAATGCCTTCTTTTTCCCAGTTTTTCCAGGGATTTGGCATCATGGGCGGACTAACGCTGGGAAAACAAAAATGGTGGATCGAAAACTCCTCCCCTCCCTTCCCCTCCTCCACCACCGAAAAACACAAATACCTGTTTGGGTTTAACGGGGAATTGTTCGCCGAATTTGTAAATCACCCCACCTTTCGCTGGCGCACCGAATTTGAATTCGACCGGAAAGGAACCAAACACCGCGAAACCAAAGAAAGAAACAAACTCGATTACATCAGCTGGAATAATTTTCTGGTGGTAAGAGGTGAAACCTACGACGGTTACCCCTATTTCCTTATTGGGCCCAGACTGGAATATAAATTTTCCCAAAGTACTCCATCGGTGCCATTGGCATTTACTCCCCTTCACCTGAGTTGGTCGGTTGGAGCCGGATTTGAATTCATTACTTTCGGAAACATCAAACCCATGGTGGAACTGCACTACAACCCGGATCTAAATTCTGCCATGAATCAGAAAATCGGGGATGAAGGAAACTGGAAAATTAAAAACCGAGCCTGGGAACTCAGGGCAGGTATAAAATTCACGTTCGGCAACAATGGTTGTCCACCCGTTTATAAATAAGCAATATGGAAAAACAGGTTTTTGGCTGGGTTGAAATCGCCGTTTCCGATATGGACAGAGCGATTAAATTTTACGAATCGGTGTTTGGCTTTACCATCAGCAGGAACAAGATGGGCGAGTTGGACATGGGCTGGTTTCCCTGGTCTGAAAATCCGGAAGCTCCCGGTGCTGGCGGTTCTCTGGTGTACCATAAAGATTTTTACAAGCCCGCTCAAAACGGAACCCTGGTTTATTTTAACAGCCCATCAGGTGATCTGAACAATGAATTAGCTAAAGTTGAAAAAGCCGGAGGAAAAATTCTGGCTCCCAAAAAACAAATTTCCCCGGAACACGGATACATGGGTTTGTTTATTGATTCTGAAGGAAACCGCATCGCCCTTCATTCCCGAAATTGATTCAGAAAAAACTCTTTAGTCGAAAGACTGGGAATTGTTGGCAGCCTGATTTACCAGGGTTTGGTATTCTTCGGGCGTCAGATCGTTGAAGAAGAAGTTGATCGGGTTCACACGATCCCCGTTTTTTATTACCTCATAATGCACATGAGGGGCGGTTGACAATCCTGTGCTTCCCACATATCCTATCACCTGTCCGCGCTTTACTTTTTGTCCGGGATGCACCGCCATTTTAGACATATGTCCGTACAGGGTTTTATAGCCAAATCCATGATTAAGGACCACATGGTTTCCATAGCCGGTGGCCATATTATCAGCCCTTTCCACCACGCCGTCGCCTGTGGCATAGATGGGAGTATTCATGGGGCAGGCGAAATCCATTCCGGCATGAAACTCCGAAGTTTTGTAAATGGGATGGGTTCTCCATCCAAATCCTCCCGGGGCATGACGGAGGGCTTTGTTTGAAATGGGCTGAATGGCGGGAATACTGGCAAGCATTTTTTCCTTGCCCTGAGCCAGCTTAACCACTTCATCAAAAGATTTGCTCTGGATATACAGTTGTTTGGCCAGCATATCCAGTTTTTGGGTGGTGCCAATAACCAGTTGGGAATTTTCAAACCCGGCAAGCTCCTTATAACGATCAACCCCACCGAATCCGGCTTTCCTTACCGATGCAGGAATAGGCTCGGCCTCGAAAATAGTGCGGTAAATATTATTATCCCTTTCCTGGAGGTCATTCAGAACCGTGGACATCTGGTCCAGTTTTTTATTGATTATTTCGTATTGAACCCGCATATTTTCAATCTCACGCATCAGCCTCTTTTCCTTCGGGGAATCAATCAATTCAAAGGCAACGATAATGGTCAGGGTAGCAAATACGGCCAAGGTAGCCAGGTAGGAAGCCAGCTTAATTAAGCGTTGCCTCCAACCGGTTACAACCTTCTCGTAGGTTAGGGAGCGGGTGTTGAATTTATATTTAACCTTGTTTTCCAAACCGGGCAAAAATACTAAATCACCCCCTCGAAATCAAGCAATTGAGGCTCAAATGTCCCACTTTAAGAAGAATTATATTTGAAATTTGAAACTCATCCATTATATTTGTTAAACCAATAACCAATAGAGGCATTATTACGGCTGGCACCTTATAATGTCCTTACCAATAAAACCCTGTTTTTCAGCAGGGTTTTATTATTTTTGTGCCCGCCCAAGCCATGAAAGCACAAAAGGTCCGAGAAAAATTTTTAGAGTATTTTGAGGCCCGGGACCACAAAATTGTGCCCTCGGCCCCTTTGGTCATAAAAGATGACCCTACCCTGATGTTTACAAATGCCGGTATGAACCAGTTTAAAGACTGGTTTCTGGGTTCTAAAAAGCCGGCCTATCCCCGGGTTGCCGATACCCAAAAATGCCTTCGGGTTTCCGGTAAGCATAACGACCTGGAAGAAGTAGGGGTTGACACCTACCACCACACCATGTTTGAAATGCTGGGCAACTGGAGTTTCGGGGATTACTTTAAAAAAGAAGCCATTCAATGGAGTTGGGAATTGCTCACCTCCGTCTATAAAATTGCACCCGACCGGTTGTATGTAACCGTGTTTGAGGGTTCGGAGAAGGAAGGACTTGCCTTCGATAAAGAATCTTTTGAGGAATGGAAAAAATGGATTCCCGAAGAACGCATTTTAAAAGGCAACCGGAAAGATAATTTCTGGGAGATGGGCGATACCGGACCCTGTGGCCCCTGTTCGGAAATTCACGCCGATCTGCGTTCCGATGCCGACAGGAAAAAAACCCCGGGAAAAACACTGGTGAATACCGGACACCCCCAGGTAATTGAAATCTGGAACAATGTGTTCATGGAGTTCAACCGCAAGGCCGACGGGAAACTGGAAAAACTTCCCCAACAACATGTAGATACCGGAATGGGATTTGAAAGGCTTTGTATGGTGCTCCAGGGAAAGCAAAGCACTTATGATACGGATGTATTTCAACCCCTGATTGAAAAAATAGAAGACATTTCCGGCCTGCGTTACCAATCGGAAGCAGAGGGAAAATCACATGAAGTAATAAACATTGGAATGCGGGTTGTGGCCGACCATATACGCGCCATTTCCTTTTCCATAGCCGACGGACAGCTGCCATCGAATACAGGTGCCGGATATGTTATCCGGAGAATCCTCAGGCGTGCCGTCCGATACGGCTATCAGTCCCTGGCCCTGAAGGAACCCTTCCTACACCGCCTGGTACCCGTTTTATGTCACCAGATGGGAGATGCCTTTCCGGAGCTCAATGCCCAGAAAATTTTCATTGAAAAAGTAATCCGCGAAGAAGAACTTTCCTTTTTCAAAACCCTGGAGAGCGGACTAAAGCGCATTGATCAGGTGTGCATTGCTTTATCCACCAAATCCGGTTCGGAAAAAAAGATTGACGGAAAAACGGTTTTTGAACTGTATGACACTTACGGCTTTCCACTGGATCTTACCGCACTTATCGCAAGAGGATATAAACTTGAAATTGACGAAAAAGGATTTCGGGAAGAACTTGAAAAACAAAAAAACAGATCGCGTGAAGACAGGCAGGTCGATAAAGAAGACTGGGTAGAAATAAATCCGGGGGAATCTGAGTTTGTAGGTTACGATACCCTTGAAAGTCCCTGTAAAATTCTGCGCTACCGGAAAATAAAGCAAAAGGGAAAGGAGATGTTTCAACTGGTGTTGGATAAAACTCCGTTTTACGGAGAAAGCGGAGGTCAGGTGGGAGATGTGGGAACCCTGGAAAGAGCGGGAGAGAAAATTGAGATTTCCGATACCAAAAAAGAGAACAATGTACACATCCATGTCTGTTCAAAAATTCCGGGGAAATTAGACGGAATCTGGCAGGCCAGGGTTAACCCTGAAACCCGTAAATCGGCTCAGAAGAATCACAGTGCCACCCATTTGCTGCATGCGGCTTTGCGGAGTGTTTTAGGTTCCCACGTTGAACAAAAAGGAAGCCTTGTACACCCCGATTACCTACGGTTCGACTTTTCTCATTTTAGTAAGGTGGGAACCGGAGAAGTGGAAAAAATAGAGGCTCTTGTAAATGAGAAAATTGCTGAAATGATTCCTGTTTCAACCCGTGTAATGCCGCTGGAAGAAGCCAAAAAATCTGGAGCCATGGCCTTGTTTGGCGAAAAATACGGTGAGCGGGTAAGGGTGGTAAGCATGGATCCAAAATTCAGTATTGAATTATGCGGAGGCACGCATGTGGGAAACACATCGGAGATTGGAAGATTTAAGATTGTGGGAGAATCCGCAGTTGCCGCAGGTATCAGAAGAATAGAGGCCGTATCGGGTGAAAAAGCCGAGGCTTATTTTAACAGCAGGCTGGAGCTATTGGAAAAAATAATGGCGGAACTTGGAAATCCTTCCGATCCCCTTAAAGAAATTTCCGCCCTTCAACTTGAAATTAAAGAACTGCGTGCTAAAGTTGAATCTTTCCTTAACCGTGAAGTAAATGCCTTAAATGAGGAGCTTTCCAAATCGGCAGAATCTGTGAACGGGATAAGAAAAATCGTAAAAAAAGTTTCCCTCGAATCACCCGAAGCCATTAAAAATCTGGCCTTCGGTTTACGGGAAAAATTTCCCGATTTGTTTTTGGTTTTGGGAGCCAACATAAAAGGAAAAGCATCTTTAACCGTTGCCATTTCCGATGCCCTGGTAAAAGAAAAAAACCTCAACGCCGCTGCCATCGTTAAAGAACTTGGAAAAGAAATTCAGGGAGGTGGCGGTGGTCAGGCTTTTTATGCAACAGCGGGTGGAAGTAATATTGATGGCTTAGACAAGGCATTAAAAAAAGCTCATGAAATCATTTAAATATTTGCTTTCCCTGCTCCTGATCCAGGTAGTTTATTCCTGTCAGGTCGCAGTACACGAAAAAGACGAAGGAAGCGCCACCCCTACCCTTTTCAAATGTGTTTCGGAAACACCCGTACCTGAATTTTTGTTTTCATTTTCAGAGTCAGATTATGAAAAGGTAATGGAAACCGAGAGTCCGGAAATGGAAGCGGCGGGGAATTTCTTTCCTTTTGGTTGCTCCTTTTTAAATTGTTGCAATGAAATGCAGATGACTGATCTTGGTTTTCATGTCAACACTTCCCAGGGCGATTCCTCAGGCCGGGTGATCATGTATGATGTTACGCTGGCTAATTTTTATGCTTTTCAGAGCCCGGGAGCCGATAAAAAACCGGGATTTATGCTTGCAAAAGATGAGCCCTATCCGAATGATACCGTTCGCCGTTCCTTAACAAAAGTATTTATCATTAACGGGGCAGCCCGGGATGAAAAATTATTTGCCGGATATGGCCGGGCAAAACAAATCCGCATTTTGGTAAATGACAAGGCGCTTGGCATTATAGAGCTAAACGACCACCGTAAGCTTCAGCAATTTGATCTTTCCGGAATAAACTATACTTACCTCGACAAAATAACTTTTGAAATTTTGTCGGCCTACGAAGGAGACCCGGGTAAAGGCACGGCCATAACTTATATTGACTTTGATGGCACGCCCTGCCATTAATTTCAGAATTTACAATAGGGAAAAATAATACAACCTGAAGGTGGACATAAAAAAAATCCCCGGCCTGATTTTCGACAAACATGAATTCCTGTTCAAGGGATTTCTGTTTTTGGTTTCCATCGCTATTATTGTGTATTTGTTTCCCAGGGAAACCAAGTTCCAGTTTGAAATAAAAAACCTCCAGGGAAAAGCATGGCCTTTTGAAACTCTCATCGCACCTTTCGACTTCCCGGTTCTCAAAGGTCCGGAAGAAGTTAAAAGAGAAAAGCTTGAAATTCAGAAAAAGGCAAGGCCCTATTTCCGGATGGATCCTGAAATCGGAAAGCGGGCATCATCGGCGGCACTGAAGGAAATAGCCGACAGCCCCTTAAGCGAATCGGAAAAAAGGCGAATGGCAGCCGTTGCCCGGCAAATCCTCGACTCGGTTTACAATACCGGCATCATCAATCTGCCTGATTCCATTGCCAAAGCAGCGGGAAACGATCCTTCTTTTCCCATCGCAATTATCTTTCAAAACCTGGAGGAAGAAAAACCGGTTTCTTCTTTTTTTACGGCAAAATCGGCCGGCGACCTGATCTACTCCTTCTTTAAATCCGATTACCCCAACCGGAATTTTATAATTAATGTCCTCGAAAATAATCTGAACCACAATGTAGAATTCGATACTGAGACAACCGCCAAGGTTCTCCGGCAATCCATGTCTGAAATCAGCTTTACCAAAGGCGGAATAATGCGGGAACAGAGTATTATCAGCAGGGGCGAAATTGTTACCCCCGAAAAGCAACGCATTCTGGAATCCCTGGCCGCAGAATATCAAAACCAGACGGGAGGTCGCACCAATTACCTCCAGGTTTTGGGTGGACAAATGCTGGGGGTTTCCATTTGCATGACTTTGTTAATAGCATTTTTGTTCCTTTTCCGGAAAGATATTTTCAGCGAACCCAATAAAATCATCTTTATTCTTTTGCTGATGATTCTGATGATTCTGATGGGAACCATAGCCCTGAAATACGAATTGACCAATTATTACATCCTGCCCTTTTGTATTCTACCGGTAATTATTCGTACTTTTTACGATACCCGCCTTGCCTTATTTGTACACCTGGTTACCATCCTTATTCTCTCGCTCGTAATGCCAAGCCCTTTCGAATTCATTTTTCTCGAAGTTACCGCCGGCATTGCCGCCATTTTCAGCATTGTAAGCATGCGCAAACGGGCCCAGATTTTCATTTCCGGAACATGGATCTTCATTGCCTTTTCATTAAGCTATACGGCCCTTTCTCTTCTTCACGACACAGGCTTTGGGTCCATTTCCACCACCCGTTATTTTAATTTTGGGGTAAGTGCGGCGCTTACCTTGTTTTCCTACCCTCTGATTTACGCCTTTGAAAAAGGATTCGGCTTTGTTTCGGATGTTTCACTTATGGAACTGTCGGATACCAATTCTGCGCTCTTACGGGAACTTGCAAGTAAAGCCCCCGGTACCTTCCAACATTCCATTCAGGTTGCCGACATTGCCGAGGAAATTGTGAGGATGATAGGAGGAAATCCATTGCTTGCCCGAACCGGAGCTTTATATCACGACATCGGCAAAATGGAAGCCCCTCCATTTTTCGTGGAAAATCAGGTCAGCGGCATCAACCCGCACGATGAGCTGGAATTTGAGGAAAGTGCCCGCATTATCATTTCGCATGTAATCAAAGGCGTTGAGAAAGCGAGAAAGGCAGGCATTCCCGATCAGGTGATTGATTTTATCAGAACCCACCACGGAACCACCACTACCCGTTTTTTTTACCGTTCCTACCTCCAGATGAATCCGGATGGTACCGCTACGGAAAACGATTTTAAATATCCCGGTCCATTACCCTATAGCCGGGAAACAGCGGCCGTGATGATGGCCGATAGCGTGGAAGCCTCGGCCCGGTCGCTCAAAAATTTTGATGCAGCCTCTTTGGAAAACCATGTAGAAAAAATCATCAATGGCCTGGTAGAGCAGGAACAATTTGTAAACTCCGATATTACCTTCCGTGATATTACCAAAATAAAAAAGCTGCTTAAGAAAAAACTCGGGAACATTTATCATCACCGGATTGAATACCCGAAATAATTTAAAAAAAATGAACCATCCTGCGCGGCAGCTTCTGATTTTTCCTTTTGTGGCGGTAACCATGCTTTCCGGCCTGTTACATGGAGGCAATCCTGGTAAACCAGAATCCCGCAAGGGAATAACCTATTTTTACTGGGGTTGGAACCGTTCCTTTTTTTCACCCTCCGACATTCGGTTTTCGGGAAACACTTACGATTTCACCTTATATAATGTAATAGCCACTGACAGAAAATCCGACTTTGAATTTCGCACCCATTTGCACCCCAAACGCATTACCATTCCCCAGTTTAATTTCAGAATTGGGTATTACCTGAACGACACCTGGGAAATTTCTTTTGGAATGGATCACATGAAATATGTGATGAAACAATTTCAAACAACAAAAATCTCAGGTTTTATTTTTGAAAATGCCAGCATTTACCAGGGCACCTTTCAGGACTCCATGATTCTTCTTAGTCCGAACTTTCTAATGTATGAACACACCGACGGACTCAATTATGAAAACCTGTCGCTTCGGAAAACAAACCGGCTTTTTTCTTTTCATAATATGAATTTTGAAACCGTACTCGGGGCAGAGCTCGGAATATTACTTCCCCGCACCAACACTACCCTTATGAATCAAAACAGATACGATGAATTTCATCTTTCGGGGTATGGAATAAGTGTAATTACGGGTTTGAGAGCCTCGCTTTACAGGAAATTTTTCGTTCAGTTCGAAGGAAAGCTTGGTCACATTAATATGCCCCATATCCGAACCACCACTTCCATTACCGACCGGGCTTCTCAATCTTTCTTATTCTCTCAGTTTAACTTTTCATTTGGGGTGTTGATGCACCCGCCCCGAAAAAAATAATTTCGGCACAAATTTCTTACATTTACCATTATGGATATCTGGATAATTTTAACAGGAGTTTTGGCTCTTATCATTATAGTTTTGTTTGGCCTGCTTTCAAAAGCTCAATCCAAAATAAAAAAACTGGAATCGGATGTAAATAAAACCATGGAGTCTATCGAAAAGCGGGTGCGCCTGTCCGATAAATACTCCCGAACCCTTGCCGAAGTGGCTGACAAAACATTTGAGGCCGTAATAATTACCGACAAAAACGGGATTATTGAATGGGTTAATCAGGGCTTTACAAAAATTACGGGATACGGCTTAACCGAAGTAATCGGCAAAAAGCCCGGGGAAGTGTTACAGGGTCCCGACACCGACCCTGAAACCGTGGAACGAATCCGAAAAAAGTTAAGCCAGAAAGTAATTTGAAAAGAAGAAATTCTCACTTACCATAAAAAGGGATACCCCTATTGGCTTTCTTTATCTATCTCCCCCATTCTCGATGCCGCAGGAAATGTAGAGAAATTCATTGCCATTGAAAGCGACATTACCCAACAAAAAAAGGAAAGGCAACAGCTTGAAGCAGAACTGGAGAAAATTAAAAACCAAATTTAAATTGATTGGCATCCTGAAAAAATATCGCAAAAGACTTGCCTGGGTTTTTTCCACCTTAGCCATTCTTACCGGCTTGTTTACTTTTCTTGCCGACTCGACTATCCGGAATTTCTCATCTCCCTATATATATGCGGACATTGAGTCGCTGCCTGAACGAAATGTAGGATTGCTTTTAGGCACAAGCTCCAAATTAAAAAAGGGTGGACTAAATCCCTTTTTCTACCACCGGATTTCAACGGCAGTTCAATTATTTCAAAGCGGAAAAATAAAGCACATCATTGTAAGCGGCGACAACGGAACGATGAGCTATAATGAACCGGTGCAAATGAAAAAATACCTCGTCCTGGCAGGTATTCCTCCCGAAAAAATTACGCTTGATTATGCGGGCTTTCGCACCCTGGATTCGGTGGTAAGAGCCAAACTGGTTTTCGGACAAAGAAACATCCTGATAATAAGCCAGAAGTTTCATAACGAAAGAGCCGTTTACGTGGCCCGAAAAGTTGAACTCGTTGCCTATGCCTATAATGCCCCTGATGTAAGTTTCAAAAACTCATTCAAGACCCGAATCCGGGAATTGTTTGCGCGCGACAAAGCCGTAATTGATATTCTGATGGGGGTTAAACCCAAATTTGAAGGACCCCAAATTGAAATAATAATTGACAACCCTGAGGTATCCAAATAAGACATAAATAAAAATGAAAAGAAACTCATTACTAATGCTCATCCTTCTTTTCGTTAGTGGCTTATCCTTCAGGCCCAAAGGCAATTTGCCCACTCCGGATAAATTTTCTTACACCGTTTTCAGCGAAAACGGAGGTCGTTCAGACTGGAATGTTAAAACCGGGAAAATTACTTTCGACCTCTTAAATGGCAAACACTGGGATATTGTTATCTGCAATTCTGATTTAAGTGAAATGAAAAATCTAACAGAACAGATGACCGGAAAATTCTACGATGGCCAGAAAATTGAGGACTGGCATTACCGTGGGCAACCGGCATTTTCCCCGGACGGAAAATTAATTTTGTTTCAGGTTCAAAACGAACATTCCTCTCGGAAGCCCAAATCAGAAGAACATTTATCGCTGGGCATAAATAACGATTTATGGATAATGACTTCCGAAGGACAGAACATTCAAAAACTAACCGACAATCCGGCCGGATATGCGGTTTTGCATCCTCATTTTTCCTACGATAATAAAAGTATAGTATGGGCCGAAAGAACAGGTCCTGACAAATCGGCGAGTATGTTCGGGGCCTGGAGGATAAAACTGGCGGAAATTTCAGAGGAAAAACCCGGCAAATACTCCCTTGCGAATATCCGGGAATTTACACCGGGAGGAAACCGATGGTATGAAACCCATGGGTTTAGCAAAGATGGCAGCAAAATATATTTCAGCAGCAATACCAACACCGATTTCAAGGCAAGTGATATTTTCGAACTTGAAATCAATACCGGCAAAGCCAAAAATTTAAGTGCTTCGGCTCATACCTGGGAGGAAATGTATAATGAAAATCCGGCAAAGCCCGGGCAATATTCCTATATTTCCTCACGCTTTTTCGATTGGAAAAATACCTGGGGATGGGGAACCTTAAGAACCGAATTGTATGTTTTTAACGAGGGCAAGCACCATCGTATCACCTTTTTTAACAACCCCAATCCGGACAACCCGGCCAAGCTGAGTAAAAGACATTATTTTATCGGAGACCATTGCTGGAGTCCGGACGGGAAATATATTCTGGCTATCCTGGCAGAAGTAAAAGCGGGACCGGTAAAAACCCAACTTCTTAAAATAGATGTCTCAAAAATTAACTAGTGCCTAAAAATTACAATTCAGTTCACAAAGCCATGGAGCTAATTGCGATTAGTTTCATTGCAGGCAGTTTAGCCGCAGGAATCCTGGTTAACTCTATGCCTTTTTTCACCCTGGAAAAAATGATATTCGCTGACCTTTACGGCACTGAGGAGCTGCCGGCGGAGGGATATCCGGTGTTCCGCTTTACCTTTTGGCTTTTTTGTTTGCTCAGCGTAGTGGTCGGACTCTTCCAGTTTTTCCTGGTTCGGCACGGGGTAAGGAAAAATGAGAAATGGGCTTTTAATTGTTTGGTTTGGGGAGCTCTTATCTGGGGCGTGGGAGCAACAGGAATTGCCATTTTTTCCGGGGCCATTTCCTATCTTTACTCAGCCATTTTGATGGCAGTTTTACTAGGATTACCTTTGATTATTATTTACCCGCAATTTAAAAACCTGAACAAATGAAAAACATACTCCTTAATATCCTCGCCGTAATATGTGGTGCATTTTTAGGTGGTCTGGTGAATATGGGACTCATAATTATTTCTCCTTTGGTTATACCCCCTCCTGAAGGTGTGAATCCGGCAGATTTTGAGAGCCTGAAAGCCAACATCCATTTGTTTGGCCCTGCAAATTTTATTTTTCCATTTCTGGCACATGCACTAGGAACCCTTGTGGGAGCCTTTCTCGCTTCCATTATAGCCCGTTCACACCGGAGAATTTTTGCACTTGTAATCGGGGTCTTTTTTCTTGTGGGAGGAGTGGTCAATGCCTTTATGCTACCTGCCCCGGCCTGGTTCATAGGCCTTGATCTAATTGTTGCCTACATTCCCATGGCCCTCCTTGGACATACAATTTCTCTTAAATTCCGTAAATAAAACATACCCATATGACACCCAGGCTTAACCTGTTTTTTCTTTTGATTGGGTTTCTTCTTATTGTGACCTCCTGTAACAAGCGACCTGATGCATCAACAGCATCCGACAAAAGAGAAACCACCATCAATAATGAAATTCAGTTTTACAATTATTCCCGCAATGGATATTCCTATCAATAGGATTTTGGGGATGGAACATTCTCGGATGAGTTTTCTCCAAAAAAATCCTATACAACGCCTGGAGATTATAATGTTACCCTGACCGTTTATTCCAAGAAAAAGAAAAAGGAAGCCTCCTATACCCTTCCCATACGAATTACAAGTTATTCTTACCCTCACCTTGGGGTTTATGCAGGGTTGTATTATGAGCAAAGTTCGCTTTGCGGATCCCAGGTTAACTCCGGAAACTTTCAGATAACCGGTAGCATGACGAACAATCAGGTAACCCTGTATAATTTCGCAAACCGTTTTTTCCAGGTTCAGGGAACTTTTTTAAATAAAAATGGCTATGGGCGTATTCTTCCCATACAGGGAATTCAGGCCTATGACGGATCAACCTGGGATATGGATACGGTTCATATTTTCATTACCGGCAATCAACTTATAATGTCGTATCAATTAACGGATTCAGCGTATGCAAATACCTGTTTTTATTTATCAGGAACCTGTCAGGCTTCCAAATAGAAAAAAATGGAAGAACAAAAACAGGTAGGCGGCTCATTTATCAGTTTCGTAATTTCTCCTTTTCAGAAATTTTTCCGGATAGAATCTGCCGGAGGTTTATTACTCTTCGGATCCACCATTCTGGCTTTAATTTGGGCCAATAGTCCCTACAGCTCTCTTTACGAGAAAATAAAAAATCTGGAGCTTGGATTTTCAGTTCACACTTTCGAACTGTCAAAACCCCTCATACTGTGGATCAACGACGGGCTCATGGCAATTTTTTTCTTTTTAATCGGTCTTGAAATAAAAAGAGAATTGTTCTCCGGAGAGTTGAGTGAACCCAGAAAAGCCGCCTTCCCTTTATTAGCAGCCCTGGGAGGGATGTCGGTTCCCGCCCTGTTGTTTTACTTTTTCAATAAAAATCCTGAGGCTTCCGCAGGCTGGGGCATCCCAATGGCCACGGACATTGCCTTTTCCCTTGCCATTTTAAAGGTACTGGGCAATCGTGTTCCTTTGAGCCTGAAAATATTTCTCACCGCCTTTGCCATCGTGGATGACCTGGGCGCCATTCTGGTAATTGCTCTTTTTTACAGCACCGGAATAAAATGGGGACTAATTGCAATAGGTTGCGGGGTTCTTGGCTTTTTACTTTTCCTTTCCTACCGAAAGTACTTCAGACTCTCTATAATAATTTTTGGAGGCCTGGCCGCCTGGTTTTTATTCCTGAAGGGTGGCATACACCCCACACTGGCAGGAGTGGTTCTTGCCTTTGCGGTTCCCATTAGTCAAAAAATAAATTTCAAAACTTTTAAAAGAAAATTTCCGGAGTTTGTAGAGAAAATTTCCTCCACACCGGGAAAAGGAGAAGTTGTTTTATCCCGTGAACAAAAAGAGCAAATAGATGACCTTAATTCCTGGATTGCAAATGTTCGTTCGCCCCTGCAACATCTGGAGGATAAATTACACGCCTGGGTCGCTTTCGGCATTATGCCCATTTTCGCTTTATTCAATGCCGGGATAGGTTTATCTGATTTTTCCTCTTTGGACTCTTCCCTTATGATCGTGCTTGCCATGGCCCTCATCCTGGGAAACCTCATAGGTGTTTTGGTGTTTTCTGCCCTGGGAATTACAATGGGAATTTGTGAAAAGCCAATGGGTTTAACAAACTATCACTTGGTCGGCGCTTCACTTCTCGCCGGAGTAGGTTTCACCATGTCGGTTTTTATCGCAACCCTTGCTTATGCCGGCCAGGCGATGTTGCTGGATTCCGCCAAGGCAGGAATTCTGGCAGGTTCTTTGATTGCCGGTTTAGCAGGTTACCTGGTGCTCAGGTTCGCACCTGAAAGAACCAAACCGGAATTACTATGACTTTTGCAAAAATTCTGATCCGGCTTGTACTTCTTATGTGCTTAACTGTATTGTTCTTTTCCTGCGGTGAAATTCCACAAGAAACAAGCAAAACTACAGCAACAGGGGCAGATTCCCAGACCACAGCAACAACCTTAAGGGATTCACTCATCTCCCCCACCCCGAAAATAGTAGTCGATTCAGGTCCCTTAAAACCCAAACCTCCAAAGGCTCTCAATGAAAACGAGGAAAACCCCGGAGTTTCATGGGTGGATATAAACATCTATAACCACACCATTGAATACCATTATGTAGTTTCCAACAAAGACAAATTAGAGAATCCTGACAGTTTGTTTTGCGAAATGCTAATCCCGGTTTTCAAATCCGCCCGCAATGTTTATCCCACCACCATTGCCGACAATTTCGAAAAAGGAATAAGCGTTGAACGATCCACCCGACCCTCAAAAATGAAAGGAATAGTTTTTCTCAGTGGACCCAAAAAAAGAAAATTGCCCTTTCAATCCAGGGAATATTCACTTGAGGAAAAATCCGATAGTCCTTGTATTTGCACCCCCCTCAACTAACGGTAGCGATCATTCAGGCCTCCACCCTTCATAATCATGGGTATAATTTTTGCCATCCGCTTTTCACGGGTTTCGGGCTTTTTGGCTTCAGAGATGTAGTCTGCATATTCTCTTCGGTGACTGAGGCTCATCTTTTCAAAAACACTTTGCACATCCTTTCTTTTTTTAAATAATTCCATCAGCTCAGCAGGGATGATGAGTGGTTTACCTACCCTGGCCTTGATTTCCTTCCCTTCTTTTGCGTTTTTGATGGCCTCCAGGATATATTGCTTTACGAGTTTTTCATCAATTTTTTCACCCTCCGAAAACCTCCATTGCCGCAGGGCACGGGTAACACCTTCCTGGGCATTGATTAACTTTTTGGCCGAGTACTTCAAAAGGGCTCCCTGATAAAACCAAATTCCGAAATACGATTTAAAAGCACCCAGACCCACAATATTTTTTCCTTGATAAACATAAACAGGGGCTCCCCATTTCAGGGTTTCTTCCAGGCCCGTGGAAAGAACCACCCTTCGCAGTTTTTTCATTTCCTCCGGATACAGTTTGTTTTTTTTAAAAAAGCTCTCGGCCCCTAAATTCTTTTCCATGTAATCAAAATTTTAAGTAATTTCCCTTTATTGTAAATTTAGAAATTCCCAAACAAATCCTATGCGGAAAACCCTCCTTTCATTACTACTATCTGCATTTTCTCTCACTTTTTATGGCCAATCCGAAGGATCCGGTAATTTTAAAGTCCCCCCGGAAACCATTCTGAAACTGGCCGATTACGACAGACCCCCGTCCGTATTTTTTGATTCCGGAAAAAAATACCTGATTCTTGCCTATAGAAACACCTACAAAACCTTACCTGAACTTTATCAGGAAGAATTGAAGCTGGGAGGTTTGCGCATTAATCCCGACCACAATATTTCAAGCACCATTACTTATTACAACAATCTGAAAATCAAAAAATTTATGGATAAGCAAGAGGTCCAGGTAAAGGGACTTCCTGAAAATCCAAAAATCACCTACTTCGCCTTTTCGCCCGATGAAAAAAAACTGGGCTTCACCCACACCTCTGATAAGGGTGTGGAGCTTTGGTATCTCGACCTGGAATCAGGAGAAGCAAAACAACTTACCGGACCCGTTTTAAATGCCAATATCGGCAACCCGTACAGCTGGAATGCAAGTTCCAACGAATTGCTTGTCAGAACTCTTCCCTCGAACAGGCAACCCCTGAAAATCCGGGGAAAAGAAATTCCCGATCGTCCTGTTGTTGCGGAAAGCAGTGGGGAAAAATCACAAAACAGAACCTATCAGGATTTGTTAAAAAATCCAACCGACGAATTTAACTTCGAAACTTTGGTGGGATCCGAAATAAAAAAAGTAAGTCTGTCGGGCGAAATAAAATCCTTTCTCCCCCTGGATCTTTATCTGGAGGAGGAAATTTCTCCCGACGGAAAATACATCCTGATTACAAGTCTTGAGAAACCCTTCTCTTACATTGTACCTTATCAGCGTTTTCCTCAAAAAATAAGTCTTTATGATTATTCAGGAAATTTTTTAACCACCCTTGCCAGGATTCCACTCTCAGAAAATATTCCCAAAGGATTTATGGCAACCCGCACCGGAAAAAGATCTTTGCAGTGGCGCAATGACATGCCTGCCACTTTGTTTTATGTTGAGGCTCTCGACGAGGGCGATCCCGCAAAGAAAAGTTCTCACCGCGATGCATTATACCTTCTGGAAGCCCCTTTTAAAAGTGAGCCCATTGAATTTTTCAGAACCAAAAACAGGTTTTCCTCCATTTTGTGGGGCAACAAAGATTTTTGCCTGATTTCTGACTACTGGCACGACACGCGCATGACCTCCACCTGGAAAGTCAACCCCGGTTCCCAAAAAGACGAACCCAAAATGCTTTGGGAGAGAAACAACCAGGATATTTATGCCCATCCCGGGGATTTTGAAACCGAAAAAAATAAGTTTGGCAAATCCGTGGTAGCGGTCAGAGGGAATAAGGCCTTTTTGAAAGGAGAAGGGCACAAACCCGATGGACAATTCCCATTCATTGACGAATTTGATTTAACCAAACTTTCCACACGAAGACTTTATGTTTCGAAACTAAAGGACAGGATGGAAAGCATCATCGGGTTTTCGGATATCAATTCCGGAGAAATTCTTGTGCAAATTCAATCCAAAAGTGAATTTCCCAATTATTTCCTGCGTAAAATAAAAGGTGGGAACCCGGTTCAGATAACCTTTAACAAAAACCCTTTTGAATCAATTAAGAATGTTCAAAAAGAAGTCATAAAATACAAACGAAAAGACGGGGTGGAACTATCCGGAACCTTGTACCTTCCCCTTGGGTATGACAAAACGAAAAAAACCAAATACCCCTTATTAATTTGGGCATATCCGCTCGAATACAAAGACAAAAACACGGCAGGTCAATCGCGTTCCAACCCGAATGCTTTTACTTTTCCCCATAACGGGTCGTTTATTTATTGGGTAACCCGCGGCTATGTTGTTCTGGATAACGCTTCCTTTCCCATTGTTGGAGAAGGAGACAAAGAACCCAACGACACCTTCATTCAGCAGCTTATTGATAATGCCGAAGCCGCCATAAACGCTGTTGACAAGATGGGCTACATCGATCCGAAGCGGGTAGCCATTGGGGGTCATTCCTACGGTGCTTTTATGACTGCCAATCTGCTTACCCATTCAAAATTATTTGCCTGTGGCATTGCGCGAAGCGGTGCCTACAACCGCACACTAACTCCATTCGGATTTCAGGGCGAACAAAGGAATTACTGGGATGCCAAGGAAGTATACAACGGAATGTCGCCTTTTATGTCGGCTGAAAAAATGAAAACTCCCTTACTTCTCGTTCACGGCGAAGCAGATAATAATCCCGGCACTTTTACACTACAGACCGAAAGATATTATCAGGCATTAAAGGGGCTTGGGGCTCCCGTGAAAATGGTAATTCTCCCCGGTGAGAGCCATGGCTACGCTGCCAAAGAAAACATCCTTCATTTATTATGGGAACAAGATACTTTTCTTGAAAAACATCTTAAATAACAATAACATTAATCTAAAAAAAACCGAAAAATGATTGCACTTTATATTGCTCTTGGAATAATCGCATTAATTCTGATTATTCCAATTTTCATTTCTACCGACATGGAATATGAAAAAACAATGGATATAAATGCCAATCCGGAAACCGTTTGGCCGTATGTCAGCCAGCTAAAGGAAATGGACAGATGGAGCCCCTGGGTAGAAAAAGACCCCAACATGAAAAAAACATTTACAGGGACTGATGGGACTCCGGGTGCTTCTCAGGGCTGGGAAGGAAACAAGGCTGTGGGACAGGGTTCTCAAACCCTAATCAGCCTGGATCCCCCAAACCGGGTAGAAACGCGTTTGGATTTTATCAAGCCTTTTAAAAGCACTGCGCAGGCATGGATAAATCTGGAAAAAATTACCGAAGGAACCCGCGTAGCCTGGGGATTCAAAAGCAAAATTCAATATCCCATGAACATCATGAAACTCTTTATTAATTTTAAGAAAAATATGGATAAGGAATTTGGGGGTGGATTGAATAAATTAAAAAAACTGGCAGAAAATAAACAATGAGTGCAAACATAACCACGCCGGAAGATTACATCAATCAGCTCCCTGAGGAAAGGAAAGGGAGCATGAATACGTTGCGGAAGATTATCAAAAAAAATCTTCCCAAGGGATTTAAGGAAGCCATCTCGTACGGAAGCATTGGCTATGTTGTTCCCCACACAAAATATCCTGCCGGTTACCATTGCGATCCAAAGCTTCCCCTGCCCTTCCTATCCATAGCCTCGCAAAAGAATTTTATTGCCTTGTATCACATGGGAATTTACGCTGACCCCAAATTACTTTCCTGGTTTACTGCTGAATATTCAAGAGTAACCAAATCCCGACCCGACATGGGCAAAAGTTGCATCCGGTTTAAAAAACCTGAGAATATTCCATTTGAATTGATTGGAGAGTTGGCTACCAAAATGTCGGCGGATGATTGGATTAAATTATACGAAAAAAATATACGGCGATGATAAAAAAGATATCTCTTCTTCCTGCATTGTTTCTACTGCTAATTTCATTTTGTAAAACGCCAATGAATATTTCTTACACGTATTCCGATGGGAGTGGTAACCAGTTCCTTATCAGTCCGGGGTCCTTTGAATACATTCCCGTAAAACCCGAAAACAGCTCAAGCGGCATTTATGATGGGGGCGATCCGCTCAAAAAGAAAATTTCCAAAAAGGAATTTAAATCCCTCTCGCAATTGCTTGAGCGGGGAATTTCCGAAAAAGACATTCTTCAAAACCGGGAAAAGGGAACAGGAATGATAGAGAAAAAACAAGGAACATCATATGCTTCCTGTATTTTACCTATGGAAAATCCGGTAAAAAAAGAAATTGAGTCTGAACTCAAAAAGCACCGCCAAAAAAACAAGTAATGAGACTTCTTTTACTTGGAGCTACGGGAAGAACGGGACTTCACCTTCTCGAACTTGCACTTGAAAGAAAGTATGAGGTGAATGTGTTGGTAAGGGATCCTGCAAAAATTCCCGAAAAATTCAGGGAAAAGATTTCGCTTTGCGAGGGAAGTCCGACCGATGCAGAAAAACTGGGAACCGCCATGGAGGAATGCGAAGTGGTATTAAGTGTGCTGAATATTTCCCGGACTTCCGACTTTCCCTGGTCACCCCTGCGTACTCCAACCGATTTTTTATCATCGTCGATGAATAACATCATCAGAGAATGCAAATTCAAAGGAGTAAAACGATTAATTGTTTGCACGGCCTGGGGGGTTAAAGAAACAAAAAAAGATTTGCCGGGATGGTTTCGGTGGCTGATTGACAACAGCAATATAGGCCCTGCCTATAAAGATCATGAAACTTCGGAAGATCTTTTAGCGGGAAGTGATCTTGAATGGACCGTAATCCGTCCGGTGGGATTAACCAATAATCCAACCATTAAGAAACCTAAAATTTCATTGGGATCTCACCCAAAACCCAACCTGACAATCAGCAGAAGGTCGGTAGCATCGTACATGCTCGACATTATTAATAATCCGGATACCATTGGAAAGGCTTTTACACTTTCGTCTCCCTGAAATATTTTCATTTCATTTATTTGGTTTTCCATTGGTTTTTTCTTATTATTGAAATGTAAGTTCTCTGCTGTTTATTATAGCAGGCGTAGTGTCTTTACCCTTTTTTTAGACCTAAAACCTTTTAGCTATGAAATTATTTACTTTTTTGGTTCTATTTCCTCTGGTATTTCTACCCGTGAAATCTCAAGACAATCCCACTTATTATTTTTCCGCTCCTGACTTTTATCAATTGACACCGTTTTCGGCCCTTGAAACATTAACATTTAAGGAAAAAGGCATAAAAAAAATAGAAAAGGTGAGTCCCGGAAATTTTCTCACCCGATATTACCTGGACGAAAACGGAAGGGTCAAAAAAAGCGAGACCTTAAAAATCAGGGGAGAAAAAACCACGGTAACCTCAACCGGGGAATATAAATATTCCCCATCCGGAAAATTAATCACCCGGAAAATATCAGGAACCAATGATATTTTTTTCGATTCTGTCTCATACAACCAAAAGGGTCAGGTTATTTTTTATAAGTCCTGGTGGAAAAATCTAACAGGTCAGAAAAAGATGAAGGGGAATTATCAATACAACAACATGAAATTTCTGGAAACAAGGGGAAATTTTAATGTATTGGAAGAAAAAGCCAATGAAAATTTCATCACTCATTTCTACCTTGATTCAAACAACCGAATTTTAAAACGGAAGGGACCCAACCAAACCGATTCCATTGCCATTCAAACTTCAGATCAGGAAGAAACCCTAACTTATTGGTTCAAAAACAAGGAAATAAAAAATTTCCGGATAGGTATGGTGCGAACCTATTCGAACGGGCTTTTAATAAAAGAAGTACGGTACGATCGTCGGAGGGAGCACCACAAAAAAAACCGGACTACCATTAACACATACCGTCCGGACAAAAAGATTGAAGCCTCCATTACTGAATATCGGGGAACCGCTCAAACTTTTTACAATTATAACAACCAGGGTTTGCTTTCCGAAATTTCAGATAAAAAAGGAAACCGCGTAACGGGGGTTACACGGTTTACCTATTTCACCCAATAAAATTTGGGCCTCAGGAAATCTTAATTTCGCGTACAGAGGAATTTTTTCCGGGATCCTTTTTGGCAATTTCAATTATTAACATACCGGATTCGTATTTCGCAGTAATTTTTCCGGTATCCACGGAATCGTCCAGTGAAAAACTTCTCCGGAATGCTCCACCCGAAAATTCTTTTCTGAGGTACCTCATTTCCTTTTCTTCCTTTTCTGCTGCGTAAGTTCCCGAAATTACAAGATTGCCGTCTTCAACTTCAACCTTGATCTGGTCTTTGTTAAACCCGGGAACCGACATTTCAATCCGGTAACTTTTTTCGGTTTCGGAAATGTTTACAGGCGGTACCGACCCGGAAAACTCCGGTGTGAAAAAATCATCCCTGAAGAATTTTTCAATGATGTTGTCAAAAGCCGGCATCATGAAACTGTTACGCATCATGGGCGTTTCAGGTTTTCTCCATTTTATGAGTGTCATAAGTCCTCCTTTTTATAGGGTTAAACATTAGTTTTCATGGGTGATTTTGCAAATGAAATGCCATCCTGTTTTCCTGCCAGAATGACCCCCGAAAACTGAAATTTTTTACATGTTCCGGCAACCCGGGTTGAAAAATTGTCATTTGCCTTATTTTTGCCGGATTGCAAAAGATTAAAATTCAATTAACCCGTAATGTCCATTTGTTTTTATCCTAAGTTCGCCCCATGAAATTTTTTACCCATACAGCCCTTTTAGTTTTTGTGACTTTTTTCCTTAAAGTTGAGGTGGTTTCTTCCCAAAAAATAAATCCCGATACCTGGGGTGCCTGGTATATCTATTTTTTCGATGGAAATGTGGCAGGAAAAAACTGGGGGATTCAGGGAGATATTCAACACCGAACCTGGAATGGTTTCGACGACATGGAGCAATTTCTTGCCAGAGGAGGATTCTATTATAAAGCCCCAAAATCAAAAGCCCAGTTTACCCTGGGTTACGCTACAATAACTACCGGTGAGTTTGGGTCTGGAAAAAAAACAAGTCATGAAAACCGTATCTATCAGGAATTTCTGTTCCCGGAAAACCCCTTGCCCAGGGTGTTTTTAACGCATCGCATAAGAATAGAACAACGATGGGTCGACAACCAAAAATTCAGAACCCGTTACAGGTATTTTATTGCGGTTACCGTACCCCTCAACAAACCAGACCTTTCCAAGGGTGCAATCTACATCCAGGGCACAAATGCAGTTTTTATCAATGGGGAAAAAAACATTGGTAATGGAAAAAAAGTTGAACTCTTTGATCGCGACAGGATTTATGGTGCCTTCGGTTATTCCATTTCCAACAACCTGAAAATCCAGGTAGGTGCCATGCGGCAAATCACCGATACCTGGGCAAAAAACCAGGTCCAGATCAGTTTGCACCATAAATTCCAGCTGGGAAAGGAAGCCTCAGGAGACTGAAAATCAACTAGTTATAAAATACCACTTTTTGGGTATAGGGAGAAAGCAAAATAAGCCCCTACTTTGCTCTTTAGAATTATTCTAAATAACCTTATCCAAAATAGTTATCTGTATGACAATCAATAGATTAGTATTTGCGGGGCTGATATTTTCCCAGGTTCAGGCAGGTTTTGGCCAAACCGATACCGACTCAAACAAAGTAATTCAATTACCAACCTTCGAATTCTCAGACAAGCCTCTGAAAAATGAAATTGAACGACTCCCTGAGGTGGCTGGAACGCTTATCTTCTCCGGCAAAAAAAATGAAGTTATTAAGCTTGGGAATATCGATGCAGACTTATCAGTAAATAATACCCGTCAGGTTTTTGGAAAAGTTCCCGGAGTAAGCGTTTGGGAAAACGATGGTTCCGGAATCCAGGTTGGCGTTAGCACCCGTGGATTAAGTCCCAACAGATCCTGGGAGTTTAATGTACGCCAAAACGGATATGATATTTGTTCTGAAGTTTTTGGATATCCGGAAGCATACTACAGTCCGCCCCTTGAAGGTGTTGAACGCATTGAACTGGTTCGTGGTGCGGCCGGATTGCAATTCGGTCCACAGATGGGAGGCTTGTTAAACTACGTAATGAAAAAAGGAAGCCCACACAAAAAGATGGTTGTGGAAACCCAGCAAACCGTAGGAAGCTTTGGTTTATATAATGCCTATACAGGTTTGGGTGGAACCGTGGGAAAAGTTTCTTATTATGGTTACTTCCATCACAGAAATTCAGACGGATGGAGGGAAAACAATGGCTATTCCATTTCAACGGGATACGGTTCTTTACAATATCAGGTAAATAAAAAACTAAGCCTGGGACTTCAATACACCCGCATGAATTATGTGAGTCAGCAACCCGGGGGGCTTTCCGACTCCTTATTTATGGTAAACCCAAAACAATCGCTGAGAAGCAGGAATTGGTTTAACGCACCCTGGAATGTAAGCAACCTGAATATCGATTATAATTTCAGTGAAACCTCCCGGTTGAGCGTGAAGCTGTTTTCAACCCACGCGCAACGAAACAGTGTAGGATTTGCCAAATCTATAACCGTAGCCGATACCTTTAACCAGGCCATCAACTCCTTTAATCCACGCCAGGTTGACAGGGACACTTACGAAAATTACGGAGCCGAGATAAGATACCTGAAATCCTATAAATTGTTAGGCAATACAAGTACACTTGCTGCAGGAACCAGAGTGTACCGGGGTAAAACCATCAGGCTGCAACAAGGCGCAGGGACAACCGGAGACGATTTCGACCTGACCCTCACCAATGCTACCTGGGGAAAAGACATGGTTTTCGGAACCGATAACCTCGCATTCTTTGTTGAAAACATCTTCAAAATTCTGCCAAAGCTGAGCATTACCCCCGGAATCCGCTACGAAATCATCAATTCCAGCGCATCCGGGTATTTTAAATCCGGAAATGGCGGGAACTTCAGTCGCGAGAATAACCGTAATGTGCTTCTTTTGGGGGTGGGAACCCAATATGAAGTTACCTCAACCACCAATATTTACTCCAATTACAGTCAGGGATACCGCCCGGTTACCTATAGTGAGCTAACCCCTTCCGCCTCTACAGAAGTACTTGATCCTAACCTCAGAGACGCCGGTGGGTTTAATTTTGATTTCGGTTATAGGGGAACTTACAAAAAATTCCTCGAGTTTGACATTGGCGGATTCTTCCTTCAATACGACAACCGGATCGGGGTAATATCGAAAGACAATCTTCCTTACAAAACCAACATCGGGACTTCACAAGGCATGGGAGCCGAAATTTTTGTGGAGCTGGATATTGTGAAGGCATTTACCCAAAACAGCAAAAGAGGTTATCTCTCCTTTTTTGCCTCCATGGCTTTCATGGAGTCAAAATATACCCGTTGGGATAATCCCGCAATCGTAAACGACCCGGCCAAAACCCTGGTTGGAAAAAAAGTTGAAAATGCTCCTGATCAGATCCTCCGGTTTGGAACAACTTATATTTTGAAGGGTTTTTCAGCCACTTTCCAGTTCAATCAGGTGGGTGAAACCTTTTCCGATGCTGCCAACACCATTACACCCAATGCCACTTCAACCACCGGTTTAATCCCCGGATATACGGTCATGGATGGTTCGCTTACCTACCTGTTTGGCGAAAAATTCAATGTTAAGGCCGGTATCAACAACATTGCAGATGCCGCCTATTTTACCCGCAGGGCAGGCGGATATCCGGGTCCGGGCCTGATGCCTGCCAACGGTAGAACTCTGTTCTTTGGGTTGGGTGCAAAATTTTAAAATCCGGTTTTTGGTTCCCGGTGAGGCTCCCCACGGGGAGCCTTTTTTTATTATTTAAATCAAACTTAATATTTCCATAACCTAACCTGGACCGGGCTTTCCTTCCTTTGCCTCACAAAACCAAAATTATGAACCCACTAAAACTCACCCTTTCTTTTTTGATGATTCTTCTGATAGGAACCACCCTGACGGCTTCAGGCGACAGTACGGAAGTGAAAAAAGAAGAGCCCAAAAAAACAGAGGAGCCCAGAAAAGCATGGTATCAATCCATCTCACTCAGAGGTTATACCCAGGTCCGATACAACCGCCTGCTCGAAACAAATCCAAAATTAAAGTGCGACCAATGCGATAAATCCTGGGGTGAAAACGGAGGGTTTTTTATCCGGCGAATCCGATTGATCTTCAGTGGAAATGTTCATGACAGGGTGTTTATGTATATCCAGCCCGACCTGGCTTCCTCGGCTTCCAGTTCAGGTTTGCACTTTGCCCAGATCAGGGATGCCTATTTTGACCTGGCGCTAGATAAGAATAAAACCACCCGCTTAAGATTTGGCCAAAGCAAAGTTCCCTTCGGATTTGAAAATTTACAAAGCAGTCAGAACCGCCTTCCGCTTGACCGAAATGACGGGATAAACAGTGCACTTTCTAACGAACGGGATTTGGGTGTGTTTTTATACTGGGCACCTAAAAAAATCAGGGAAAGATTTGCTTACCTGATATCTTCGGGCTTGAAGGGCTCTGGCGATTATGGTGTTTTCGGATTTGGAGCCCATAACGGTCAAACCGCCAACCGTCCTGAAGCCAATAACGACCCAACAATAGTGGGTCGGCTTACCTATCCTTTTTTAATCTTCGGAAAGCAAATTATTGAGCCCGGAATTCAAGCATATACCGGACAAGTTATTCTTCAGGACAGAAAAGCAAAGGGAATAAACAAAGAATACAATTACAAAGATGAGAGGGTAGCTGCAAGTTTCGTTCTATACCCCCAGCCTTTTGGAATTCAAACCGAATGGAATGTAGGAACCGGCCCTGAATATGATCCTGTTTCCGACACCATCCGGCAGCTTCCTCTTCGTGGCGGTTACTTTCAATGTACCTATATGATAAAAGTAAAGGACCAGATTATTTTCCCATTCTTCCGGACCCAGTACTATAATGGAGGCAAAAAACACGAAACCGATGCCCGGAGATATATTGTAAAAGAAAATGAGTTTGGTATTGAGTGGCAACCCTTCAGAAATTTCGAATTGGTAGCCATGTATACCATGTCGGACCGAACCTTTGAGGATTCTTCCAATAAGTCGAATCATCAAAAAGGAAATTTACTTCGGTTGCAGGTACAATTCAACTATTAAAACCCTTAGTTCAGGAAAGGGCAAATAATTTGCCTTTTCCTGACTTTAATCATCTTTTTTCAGGTTCATTGATTTTAATTTTAGAAAAACAACAAATCATGAACAAGTCCATTGCAGAATCCTTTTATCAGGCGCTGGGGAAATTGTTTTACTCCATTGCTGCCGCCGACAAGAAAATCCATCCCAATGAGGTTGAAAAACTACATGAATTGGTCTTAAAAAACTGGGTTCCCCTTGAACCTTTAACTGACGAATTCGCAACCGATCTGGCTTTCGGAATCGAATTTTCCTTTGATTGGCTGGCGGAAAACGCAACCGAACCTGAAGCGGCCTTAAACGATTTTATTACTTTTAAAAAAGAAAATTCCGAATTGTTTAGCCCGGAAGTAAACTCACTCATTTGGAAAACAGCTTTATCCGTTGCACATGCCTATGCAGGAAAAAACAAATCGGAACTGAAAATTTTGCACCGGGTTGGAAAGGAACTTCAGGCCGAGGCATTAAACATCAATTCCTGAAAATCACAGCAGGAAAATCATACTTCACCCGGAATTGGCTCTTTTTGCTGACTTCGCTTTATTTTTTGGTATTCAGTACCGGATTGCATGGTCAGGTTGGAACCCTAACCGGATCGGTGAAGGATAAAGTAACCGGTGAACCCATTTCTTTTGCCAACCTCGCCATTGAAGAAATTCAGATTACCACAACCGCCGACATAAACGGACAATTTAAAATTGAAGGAATAAAACCCGGCATCTACACCCTATTCACAAGTTTTGTAGGTTATAAAAAAGAAGTTATTTATGAAATCAGAATTGTTTCAGGAAAAACAACACGGCTTGAAATAGGCATGACGCCCCTGGTAAAAGAGCTCGAAGAAGTTATTATCCAGTCATCACCCTTCAACAAGACAGCCGAAAGTCCGGTCAGCCTCAAAACAATATCAAGCACCGAAATTCTTCGTAATCCCGGAAGCAACCGCGATATTTCAAAAGTGGTAACCAATTTACCCGGGGTAAATTCAACCCTCTCATTCAGGAATGATTTAATTGTGAGAGGTGGGGCTCCCGGAGAAAACCGGTTTTTTATTGAAGGCATAGAAATTCCCAACATCAACCACTTTGCAACCCAGGGTTCCTCGGGCGGACCCGTAGGTATGATAAACGTTAATTTTATCAGAGAGGTGGATTTTTTCACCGGGTCCTTTCCTGTTAATCTTGGCAATCCTTTAAGTTCCGCCATGGACATTTCTCTGGTTCCCATGAAGAAAGAAAAAACCGGGGGAAGTTTTATGCTTGGCTCTTCAGACCTGGCACTATCCCTCGACAGAATCGGAAGCAAAAAAGCTTCCTTTGGATTTTCAGTAAGAAGATCATATCTCCAGTACCTGTTTTCAACACTTAAGTTGCCCTTTCTTCCCACCTATAATGATATCTTGCTTAAGGGAGAGATTGAAATCAATGAAAAAAATAAAATTCTGATCCTCGGGCTGGCCGCCATTGACGAATTTTCCCTCAATCAAAAAGTAAACGAGGGCATATCCGACCCCGATGTATTAAAAAGGAATAATTACATTCTAAACAACATTCCCGTTAATACGCAATGGAATTATACCACCGGCATTAAATGGACTAACTATCGAAAAAACGGGCCGCTCAACATTATTTTCTCCACCAACCAGCTAAACAACAAATCAATTAAATACAGAGAGAATGAGGAAAAACCGGAAAATCTGATTCTCGATTATAGGTCGGGAGAGCAGGAGTTTAAATTCAGAATGGAAAAATACGGGTATGCAGGAAAATTAAACTTCCTTTATGGCGGAGGCATTGAACAGGGAATCTTTACTAATAATACACAACGATTTATTACCATCGATACAACTTCTCTACGCGAGGAAACAAGCCTCAGGTTGTCCTTATTCAAGTATTATGCTTTTGGCCGGGTTTCAAGCACATTTTTGAAAGAAAGACTTGAGCTTTCTTTTTCGGTTCGAACCGATTTTTCCGATTATTCCGCAACAACCCTGAATCCTGCTGAAAATATTTCACCGCGTACAGGAATAAGCTATACCCTTACCAAAAAAACCACGCTGAACTTCAGCACAGGAGTCTATTTCCAGCTACCTCCGTATACCGTTCTGGGCTATACCGACTCTATGGGAAACCTGGTCAACAAAAGCTCACGGTTTATCAGAAGTCCACAGCTGGCCGGTGGAATTGATTATTCCCCAAACACCTTTACAAAAATCTCCGTTGAAGGCTTTTTTAAACAATACTCCGGATAACCTTTTCTCCTGCGGGATTCCATATCTCTTTCCCAGCTGTGATCGGATTTTGGATTCATTGTAAACGAGCCCGTTGCTCCCATCGGCGAAGGCCGTTCCTATGGGCTTGAGTTTTTTTACCAGCGTAAATTCTCCAAATCATGGTATGGGTTATTATCCTATACTTTTCTGATAAGCGAGTTTAAAACGGTAACAGGAAACTACGCCCCTACCTCCTGGGATGTAAGGCATACACTTAACGCTTCCGGAGGATACCGGCTGAAGAGAGGCTATGAAATTGGGTTCAGGTTCCGATTCCTCAGCGGCTCCCCTTATACCCCCATCGACTTTGCAACCTCATCGGTAAAAGAAGTCTGGAATGTAAATTATCAAGGCATTCCCGATTGGAACCGCCTGAATTCCCTAAGGCTCGACCCGGTTCACACCCTCGATCTGAGAATAGATAAAACCTGGAATTTGAAAAAACTCTCGCTCAACATGTATCTGGATGTTCAGAATGTTTACAATTTCAAAATTGAAACTCCACCCTTTGTTGACACGCAAAAAGATTCTTCCGGAACACCCCTCACAAACCCTTCAGACCCAGATAGATATTTACTGGAAAAAATACCTAATACCTCGGGAACCATCCTTCCCTCTATAGGATTAATGATTGAATTTTAGTTATTATATTTACCTAAAATTCATCACTATGAAGAAGTTATTATGGGGAATTTTACTTTTTCTGCCCCTGATAATTTTAAGCTGTAAAAAAAACGGAACGGGTGGGGAACATGAATTGTCTGTCTCTGTGAAGCATCATGAACAATTAATTCCGGGCGCCACTGTTTATATTAAGTACGGTGCCAAGGAATTTCCAGGAAGCGATGTGTCGAAATACAACGATTCCAGGGTTTGCGGAATTACCGGACATGCCAGAGGACATGTTCATTTTGATAAACTGTTGAAGGGAGATTATTACCTCTATGCCGTGGGGTATGATAGTACCATTTCAATGCCTGTTAAGGGTGGAGTTCCTGTGCAATTGAAGAAAAAACATAGTCATACCGACGTAACTGTTCCGGTTGTAGAATAAAAAGTTCATAATGAAATATTTAAAGATTTGCTTCGGAGTTCTTTTCCTTTTTTTTGTATCCTGCTCCAAGGACAAGCAACTTCCGGCTGACTCGCCCGCCCATGCCCCTGACTACAGAGATAAGTTTACGGGAAGTTATCATTCCCACAAACTTTGCATTAACACAAGTTTTTTCAATCCTGCTCCGGATACCACGTTTAATAACTTCACCAACATTAATGTTGTAAAGCATCCCCTGAGGAGCAATGCCGTTATCGTTGGATCCGACACCATCAATCTGTCTTTTCATGGAACATTTACCGGACTTAACAACCCTCCCGGTTATTTGTTTTATGATCTTACCCTGATTAACGATAGTCTGTATATTTCTTCCTTTTCAGGTAATGTTCTACTTACATCGAGTTGTATCCTGAAAGGGAGAAAGCAGTAATTAATGGCAAAAGTTTCCGTTTTTTGGTTTCGTAGAGATTTGCGAACCGGGCACAATGCCGGACTTGCAGCTGCACTTAAGTCGGGATTACCGGTTTTGCCGGTTTTTATTTTCGATCCGGATATTTTACTTGGCTTGAATCCTAACTACAAATGGCTGGATTTTCTTTATGTATCCCTGGAAAATCTGAATGAAAGTATTAAGAAAAAGGGCGGAAAATTATTGATTGAAACAGGGAATCCTATTGACAGGTTTCTGGCACTTATTGAAAAATTTGATATTGGTGGTGTATATTTTAATGAATCGTACGAACCCTACTCCAGAAACCGTGACGATCTGGTAATGTCCTTGCTTAAGAGCAGAGGTATCCCGGTTCACACCTTTAAAGACCACGTGATTCAGGGGCCGGAAGAAATTGTGAAAAACGATGGAAATCCTTATAAGGTATTTACCGCTTATTTTAACCGGTGGAAAACACAAACCTCTCTTAAAAAAGAAGAACCCATGCCTACGGGAGGGTCATTTGTGAAAATCCAAATCCCATTTCCCGGTCGAAAAAATCTGGGGCTCCAGGAAAAAATCCAGATCAACGAAAACAGCTTTGCATTTTCCCCGGACGGTTTACGGACAGAACTCAAAGATGTAGTAACAGGACTGGGCCCCCACCTTCGATGGGGCACCGTTTCGCCACCAGCATTGCTGGCAGCAAATCGGAAAAATTCGGGGCTGCAAAGGAAACTGGCCTGGCGTGATTTTTTCAATCAGGTTTTATTTCATTATCCCCATGTTGTTACCCGGAATTTTAATCCCGCTTACAATCGCATGGCCTGGGAAAACAACCCGGATTATATTGAGGCCTGGAAATATGGGAAAACCGGATTTCCGCTTGTGGATGCCGGAATGCGGGAACTCACTTCCACCGGCCACATGAATAATCGTGCAAGAATGATTGCTGCCAGTTTTTTTTGCAAACAACTACTGTGCGACTGGCGCATTGGAGAGGCCTGGTTTGCCAGCCATTTAATTGATTACGACCTTGCCATAAATAATGGCAACTGGCAATGGTGTGCAGGAACCGGTTGTGACGCAGCACCGTATTTCAGGATTTTTAATCCCCTTTTGCAACAAAAAAAATTCGACCCTGAAGGTCATTACATTCGCCAGTGGGTTCCGGAGTATAATTCTGAAAATTATCCGGCTCCTATTGTTGACCAGAAAAGCGCATCGGAAAAAGCCCTTAAGGCTTATAAAAAAGCACTTTCAAACTAATCAAAGAGTTTTATTAAAGCCCGGCTTTTCCTATATTTGAAAAAACTCAATATCCCATGAAATCAATAATTACCACATTATTCATTTTTCTGTTCTGTTTTCCGGCAATCGCACAACTTGAGTACAAAGATGTGGCTCCCATATTTTTTAATAAATGTACTCCCTGTCACAGACCAAACGGTGGAGCTCCATTCAGCCTCATGGGGTATTCTGCAACCATACCCTGGGTTAGTTTAATCGACCCGGCCGTTCAAATGGGGAAAATGCCTCCCTGGATGCCCGACACCACATATACCCGGTTTTTACATGAAAGAGTGCTTACAGCCGGCGAAAAAAATGCTATTTTAAACTGGATATCCACGGGGGCTACGCAGGGAGACACTACACAGGCTCCGCCCCTCCCTACCTATCCTCCGTATCAACTCAACGGCATACCCTCGCTGGTTTTGCAAATTCCCACCTTTACCAGCAATGCAACAACCAACGATAGCTATGTATGCTTTTCCTTACCAACCAATCTTACACAAGACAGAATTTTACGAGCTTTTGAAATAGTTCCCGGCGACCCTTCCATAGTTCACCATGTGGTGGTAAATGTTGACACCGTAGGAAATACTACGAACGACCTTAGTGGAAATTGCTTCAATGCCCCCGGAAATTTCAGCATCGGGGCCTATGCGCCCGGATCACCTCCTACCGTTTTCCCAGGGGTAGCTCCCTTGAAAGCCGGTATTCGAATAAAGGCCGGATCCCGAATGGTGTTGCAAATTCACTATCCCGCAGGAAGTGCCGGAATGCAGGATAGCACAAAAATCCGCCTGTATTTCTACCCGGTTAATGCCACCGGGGTTAGAAATATGTATGTAAGCACCCCATTACAAAACTGGTCACTTTCAATTCCTGCAAACACCACGGCCAGTTTCAGTGCCCAATATCCAAACTCCGGAGGAATTCCTCTTCCCATTTCTATTTATGGAACATTTCCCCACAGCCATAAAATTTGCACCAAAATCGTGAATTACGCCTTTATCCCCGGAGATACGATTCCCATCATCCGGATCAATGACTGGGATTTCGACTGGCAGGGATTTTACACACTCCCGTTTTTGAAAAAGATTCCGGCAGGTTATAAACTTTTTGCCAGGCATTGGTATGATAATACCTCAAGTAACCCCCATAACCCAAATAACCCTCCCATCAATGTTTTTGCAGGAACCGGAAGCAATGATGAAATGTTATTCGACGCATTTCAATATTTGATATATAATCCGGGCGACGAAAATATTAATATAGGCAACCTTTTGGCCGGCGATTCATTACTGGCGGGGATAGCCACACCCTGGCAGGATCCTTCACCCTATTCCTTCGCCTTTCCCAATCCCTTTTCCCATCAGGTGTCGGTTAGTTTTAATGTATCCCGCCCCAGTCCTGTCAGGCTGGAAGTCTTCAATGCCCATGGCCAAAGGATCTATATAAGAGAAGAAAAGTCGCTCCCGGCAGGGAATTTCGAATGGACAATCAACCCTGCCAAGGGGAATGATTGGCCTTCCGGACTTTATTTTTACCAGGTGACACAATCGGGCCAAAAGGCCTCAGGAAAAATAATCAGGACAGGGCAATAAAAAATTTTCATGTTTTGAAAGGAAATCTTATTTTTGACAAAATTTAAATCAATACTAATGAACAACGGAACTGTGAAATTTTTTAATGTTTCCAAAGGATATGGATTTATCCGCGATGTGGAAACGAACAAGGAGTATTTTGTACATGCCACCGGCCTTATCGATCAGGTTAAGGAAAACGACCAGGTTACTTTCGAACTGCAGGAAGGCAAAAAAGGCCTGAATGCCGTAAACGTAAAACTGGCATAGTTAATACAGATTTTATTCCAATAAAAAACCCGCCTTGCAGGCGGGTTTTTTATTGCTTATTTTTCCAAAATAAATTGAATTTGCTTAACCTTACTCCATCCTCATGAAAAGACCCCTTATTTTTATTTTGGCATTTTTTCAAATAATCCTTTTGAATGCTGCTGATCTGGAAACTCAATTTGATCCTGAATCCGGAAAATATTTTCTGAAAGACAAAAAAACCGGAAAGGCTGTTTCCACAAAAAAATACGATCAGGTTTTTCTGAACAAGGATAAATCTCAACCACACAGGTATAAGGAAGAGGGGAAATACGGCTTCATTTCAGCAGACGGCAAAACAACCGGGAAACAGCTATATTCTTCTGCCTATGATTTTAAAAAGGGTTTTGGAAAAGCCCGAAAAGGGACTGTCACCCTTTTCCTGAATCAAAATTTTGATGAGGTATTTTCAAGTCCTGAATTAACCCAGGGAGAATATTCTCCGGATGGCATTGCATATAAAAAAGACAATAAGTTTGGAATATTAAACGGAAAAGGCGGGGTGGTGACCGAACCCATTTTCGATGCCGCCGGAAACATGTCGGATGGATTAATTCCTGTTATGAAAGACAACAAATGGGCTTATTACAATAACCTGGGAGCAGCTGTTACCGGCTTCGATTTTGACCAGGCGGTCGATTTTTCAGAAGGCTTTGCAGCGGTGGGAAAAACATCGCACTTTAAACCTGACTCTCCATTGAAATCCATTTCTACCAAACACCTCAGCGAGGAATATATACGGGGAAAAATGTACTACACCTGGGGATTTATTGACCCTAAAGGAAATCTCGTGGTTCCCTTCAAATACACTCAGGTTTATTCATTCTCTGAGGGAGTTGCTGTAGTAAAAACCGAAGGTGGCTTTGGCGCCATTAATTACCAGGGAAAAGAGGTTATTCCCACCCAATACCAGATGATTTATGGATTCAAAGAGGGTCTATCGAAAGTTAAAATTAATTCCCGGTTTGGAATTATCGACACCAAAGGAAATATGATAGTCCCCCCCGATTTTTCTGACATCGGAAATTTTTTAGAAGGCCTTTGTACTTTGTCGCAAAATGGGAAAACCGGCTTCGTAAATACGAAAGGTGAAATTCAAATTCCCCTCCATTTTGACTATGCATACGGCTTTGAAAACGGCTATGCGCGCGTAAAACTAAAAAAGAAATATGGCCTGATCGACAAAGCAGGAAATCTTATTATTCCTGCGGAATATGAGTCCATTTCGCCCTCCGGACAGGGTACTTATAAAATAAAAAAGGACAACAAGTATGGGTTTGTTTCGGAGAAAGGGAAAATTATTGCCAATCCTGAATTCGATTTTGCAGATAGTTTTATTGAAGGGTTTGCCCGGGTTGGAAAGAAACAAATAAATACCCCTGACATCCCGCCCAAAAAAAACAAATCAGATTTTTACGATGACGACCACGATGAATTCGAAGAGGAAATTGACGAATTGGATCCAATTGAGGAAATCGAAAAACCCGATTATTCAAAAAAATACACGAAGGGCAGTAGCGATCGTTATGCTGTCAAAAACCTTTATGGAATTATCGATCTTAAGGGAAATCTGATTATTCCAATTGAATTCACTAATGTGTATTCCTCCAATGAGTCCATTTTTCGCGTTCAGTCAGGCACGCATTATTATTTCTACAACAGTTTGGGTAAAAAAATAAATTCGGAGGGCTTAATTTCTGCCGAAAACTTTAAGGGTGGGTTTTCCATCGTAAAGCGCGACAAGGGATATGGTATTATTAACAAGGATGGAAAATTAGTGGTTCCCGCCGAATATGATAAGATCTATGCCTACAAAGGGTCGCTGGCCAGGGTAAAAAAAGATGGCAAATACGGGTTTGTAAATAAAACCGGCAAACTTGTTATTCCATGCAGCTACGACAATGCCGAAGATTTTAAAAACGGAATTTCTGTAATCAAAAAGAATTTCTATTATGGCCTGATTAACGAAAAAGGCCAGGCTCTGTGTCCACCCGTATACGACAGAATTTATTCATTTAACGGAGGGCTTGCCCGTGTAAAAAAGGGCGACAAATTTGGCATGATTAACATGCAGGGCAAGGAAGTTATCCTTGCCTTTTACGATGGCCTGGAAGAAGTATCGGAAGGCAAAATTGTTTTTTCGAAAAATGGACTTTATGGTTTTCTTAACGAATCCGGTAAAGTAATAATTGAGCCACGGTTCCAACATGCCACATCCTTCAGCAATGGATTTTCAAAGATAAAACTGAATGGAAAATACGGCGTCTTAGCCGCCTCAGGAAAAGAAGTCATTCCCATAATTTACGATCGAATTCTTTCCGTTGGCGACAGCGAAATCAGGGTTCGGCTTGAAGGAAACACCTTCTACATTGATTTCACCGGCAAATGCATACGCGATTGTCCGGGAAATTAAGCCTATCCTCTCAGGATAAATTACCCTTAAGATTTCAGGATCTTTTTAACTACCGTTTTATCCTCATAGGAAACCTCAACCAGATATTGCCCCGCTGCCCATGAGGAAACATTAATATTAAACATCTCCGTATCGGTAATTCCGTCATATATCAGGCGACCGAAAATATCCGAAATCCGGATTCTCGAACCTAACCCGGAAGATATCCGGATAAAGTCCACCGCCGGGTTAGGATATACCCCAACAGAAAACCCGGAATGAATTTCATTCGTGCTCAATGGACTAATTTGATCATATTTTACCAGAAAACCGTCTGAAGCTCCCTGTGAAAACAATGGCATGCCGGTTGCAGTGCCTGAAAAGTCAACCCCTCCCATAAATGAGCCGGTAAAATAGATGCCCCCGGAATTATCAACAGCAACTCCATTACCTTCATCAGAAATGGTGCCTCCAAATCCTTTTGCAAATCCAAAATTTCCATTGCTAAAATATTTTACCAGAAAAATATCATCAAATCCTGTCGCGTTCACAATTCCCATCCCGGCACCGGATGAAAAGTCAATGCTTCCATATAGGGAGCCGGTCAGATAAATATTTCCTGTTGCATCCAGTGCCATTGCCTTCGGGTAGGCTTCATCTGATCCATCCATCTTCCGCATCCATACCAGGTCGCCCTGATGGTTTAATTTAACAAGAAACCCGGATGTGTTTGAAACGGTTACATTATGAACTCCGGAACCCGGATCAAAATCTACTGTATTGCAAAAGGTACCGGTTAAAAGAACATTATTGTATCCATCTGTTTTTACATCCATTCCCCGGTCGCTGCTTACCCCACCAATGGATTTAGCCCAAATAAAACTTCCGTTATTTTCATGGAGTTTAACCACAAAAATGTCATTACTTCCATTTGAAGAAAGATTAACCACCCCTTGACCCGGATCAAAATCCACGGTTCCTGTAAAGTATCCGGTAGCAATTACTCCGCCTGAAAGATCAAGAGCCAGCGATAAGGCTGCATTGTAACCCACACTACCCATATTTACTGCCCATGCCAACTGCCCGGCGGAAGTATATTTTGCAATAAACGGATCCTGAACAGAATAAGCAACCAACATATGCGTTGCAGGCCCCGGATCCATGTCCATATTACCACGGAATTGTCCGGCCAAATAAACATTTCCGAAAGCATCCAGAACAACTTTGTTTCCTATATTATGATTGGGATTATCAAGCACACGTGCCCAAACAAGGCTTCCCATATTATTATACTTTGCCAAAAAGGTATTAGGAACACCGGTCATGGTTGGCCAGATGTAATTTCCTCCATTGGCAGGATCAAAATCAGAGGGTCCTAATATATATCCTGTTAAAACAATATTGCCAAAACCGTCAACCGCAATGCTCTTCGGAGCTTCCGGCAAGGCACCTCCAATTCTTCTTGCAAAAATCAAAGCACCGGAGGGTGCATACTTTGCAAAGAAAATATCTTCCATACCATCGGCAGATAAATTATAAACTCCCGGACCCGGATCGAAATCCACAGTCTGGCTGAAATAACCGGTTACATAAAGGTTACCCTGAGCGTCGGTTACCATGGCCTCCCCGGCATCTCCATCAACACTACCTAAACTTGAAGAGTAATTAAAAATCTGTCCGTTAGAAACCCCAACTACCAAAAAGTATATTGAAGTAAAAATCCATTTCATTGCTTTCATCAGTCTTGCGTTTTTCTTTACCCCCTGTTACGGCCGGCTTCATAGCCTCGTTTCATTTTCCGGTTAAAACCATTTAGGTGAATTTTTAAGACGTTTCAATATTTCAATGATACAAAATCAAAAATATTCATATCTTCCTGTATTTCAACAGTTTAAGCGCATTTCTAAAAAACCAAAAATCTCCTTTCAAATAATCTTTTCAACAACAACTTTTTCGTAACTTTCAATAAGGAATGCCAAAAAACAGGTCCCGGGCAGGGGAAAACCTGCTGCGGTTAGCTCCTTATTTTACAGAAAAACAACGAATAAAAAGTTCGAAATGAAAAAGAAGATTTTTAAAAGTGTACTTATCCTTGCCCTGATATCCTACCTCGGGATTTGTGGATTTTTCTATTTCAGACAAGAAGCAATAATTTTCCACCCAAAAAAAATCGGTATTGAACAGGAGTACTCATTCCCTGAAAATTTTGAAGAACAATTCATTCAAACCGACTCCGTCAATTTCGTACACGCTCTTTTGTTTAATGCCGACAGTTCAAAGGGGCTCGTAATATATTTTCACGGGAATGCAGGTGCATTAGACACCTGGGGAGCGAATGCAAAATTCTTCACCGATCTGGGCTATAGTGTTTTGATGCCGGATTACAGAGGGTATGGAAAAAGCTCCGGCGAAATTGGCACTGAGGCTGATTTTTATAAGGACATGCTACAGGTATATGATTTTGGGAACTCTATGTTTCCGGAGGAAAATATAATACTGACAGGCAATAGCCTGGGAACAGCGATGGCAACTAATATTGCGGCTCAAAAAAATCCGGGTGCTTTAATTTTACTGGCTCCCTTTTTATCTATGGATCACCTCCGGAATCACCACTACCCGTTTCTTCCCGGATTTCTCTTAAAATACAAATTCCCTAATGTAGATTTTATAAAAGATAAAAAATGTCCCCTGCTTTTGATTCACGGGACGAATGATGAAGTTGTACCGGTAGACCACTCCCGCACATTATCTCAACACCTCAAGCCGGGGGATAAGTTCATTGAAATTAAAGGGGCGGAACACAATGGTCTGCAAAATCTGGCAGAAGTAAAAAAGGGAATTGAAGCCTGGCTAAATCCGGGACAATAATATCCATTACATTATACCTCAATGCCAATAACCAACACATCATCCACTTGTTCGTGGTGATTCTTCCAACCGGAAAATTTTTCTTCAAGAAATTGTTTCTGCTTATCTATTGGAAGCCCACATCCTGACGAAACCAGTTCCTTAAAGTTTTTAAACTTTAATTTTTTCCCCTTTTCACCCCCGAACTGATCAGAGTATCCATCCGAATAAAGAAAAATCCTGTCCCCGGGCTTCATCTTTAAAATATTTGAAGAAAAAGATATGCCCCGATTGTTTTGGTCTCCTCCGATTGAAATCTTGGTTCCCGGATATTCCTTTAAAGAACTTCCGTCAAAATGAAATATCCCATTTATGGCACCGCAAAATCTGCCCTCTCCTGTTTCAGTATTATATGAAACAACCGACAAATCCATACCATCCGTACTGTTGCTTCCGTGTTTCTCGGTGCCAAAAAATTGTTGAAGTCCAATGCTCAGAAAATCGAGAATTTCCGCCGGATCACTGATGTCTTTTTCCCCGGTTGCCTTTGACAAAATATTGTGACCCACCAAACTCATCAGAGCTCCCGGAACTCCATGCCCGGTGCAATCAACTGCCGCAATTACTCTCCAGGGGCCTACAGCAGATGAAAAATAAAAATCTCCACTCACAATATCCTTTGGAAGAAATAGCACAAAGCCATCCTTAAAGCCTGAAAAAAGCTCAGCATCCCCGGGCAGAATCGCACCCTGAATTCGCCGGGAATAGGTAATACTGTCGGTAATGTCTTTGTTCCTTGCCTCAATGATTGCTTTTTGGAGCATTATTTCCTCATTCCTGCTTTCCAATTCAGCATGGGATTGTTTTTTCAACCGGTAGCGGTTAAACAAAACCGCAACAAGTATCAGGAGGAGAACAGAACCTACCAAAATAAAAATCAGCCATAACTTATTTCTTTCATTCTTTTCATTTAATAATCTGATTTCAGCTTTCCGACCCTCAGATTCATATTTTTCCTGGATTTCCAACACGTTCTTTCGGTTTTCCAACCGCAACAATGAATCATGAAATTCTCTGGATTTCCGCTGCCACTCGAATGCAGATTTGAAATCGCCCAGTTTTTCATAAAACCCTGACAAATTATCCAGAGAATTCCGGGCATCAAGGAGATAACCGAATTCGGAAGAAAGGGAATAGCTCTTTTTAGCATACCATATAGCGGAATCCATTTTTCCCATTTCAGAAAAATCCTCGGAAATATTATTTAGGGTTACAATTTCCCCAAGCCGGTTCCCATTTAAGCGATAATACTTCAAAGCCATTTTATCATATTCCAAAACCTTATCCAATTTACCTTCATCAAGAAACACCCAGGCAACATTCGCATAATAAGTAGCAATTCCATTATAATCCATCTTCCCCTTATAGCCTTCAAACGCCTTATCATAATAGTAAACCGCACTATCCTTTTCCCCCAATCTGTATTTCACCACCCCAATGTTATTATAAATACCGGGCAATAAATTCCTCATATCTGAATCCTTCAACAGTGACGCTGCCAAATAATAATTCCGAAGGGCTTCTTCATAGTTGTCCTGATCCTTAAATAAATTTCCAATGTTATTATAGGAGCTTCCCATCCGGAATTTTGAACCAACCTTTTTAGCAAATTCAAGTCCCTTTAGGTGATACTTAAAAGCTTGTTCATACTTTCCCTTATCCTGATAGGCGGACCCCAATACATTATAGGAGCTCCACCTTCCATCGTCAAAATTCAGTGAGTCGCACAATCCAACTGCCCATTCGCCATAGAAAATGGCATCATGGAATTTTCCTATTGATATACAAACCGAGGCAACATCGACCAAGGAAAAAACCCTGTCCTCTCCCTTTCCAATCCGATTCGCCAACTTTAATTTTTCAAGGGAAACCCGATAGGCAGAGTCTTGGTCAAAATTATCAACCAGGTCATAAATTCGCTGAAGCAGTCCATACTTTTTTTCGGGATTCTTCTCCGTAGACAGTAGCGCTGTTAACGAATCAAGCTTTGGATTCCCGGAATAACAAAATCCTGAAATCAACAAAAACCCTAAAGACCAAAGAATTCTCAAAATCCTGAATTTTCCCTAAATTTAAATTTTATTAGATATCCATGAGGTATAATTGTGAAATTTCCATTCATAAACCATTGGCTGAAGTAATTGCCAAATTCAATAAACCCGAAAATCTGAAGCACTGGCAACCCGGGTTTCAATCTATGGAACACCTGAGTGGGAATCCTGGCGAACCAGGGGCAAAGTCGAAACTGCTGTATGTAAATGGAAAAAGAAGGGTTGAGCTGATTGAAACCATTACCGTAAATAACCTGCCCCACGAATTCACGGCCCAATATGAGGCCCCCGGAATCTGGAATTCCGTAAGAAATCTGTTTTCGGAACCAAGTCCGGGTATCACCCACTGGGAAAGCCAAATTGAATTTAAGCTGAGTGGCTTCATGATATTTTTAGGAATAATTTTTCCCGGAGCTTTTAAAAAGCAAAGTCTGAAATTCATGCAATTGTTTAAAAAATTCTGCGAATCACCGGAAGCCTGATTCCCGTATTAATCTTTTCATATTGGGTCGTAGATTTTTAATTCCTTTCTTATTCTTGCTTTCCTTAGGATTATCCTATTCTGATAAGCTGCAGGCCTTTGTCCATTTTTCAGAGGGTCGGGTCAGAAACGGGAAAAACAACCCCATCCTCTTAAACGGGGTAAATCTGGGCGGATGGTTGCTATGGGAAGGCTGGATCTGGGGCGGTGGTTTCACTTCAGAAACAAAAATGAAATCCCGCTTTGTTGAACTGTTGGGGGAACAACCAGCCGTAGACTTTTTTGATAAAGTGCGGAAAAACTTCGTCACCCACAACGACATTAAGGCCATTGCGGCCCTGGGTTGGAACACGGTCAGAGTTCCTTTTAACCATACCCTGATCGAACGAGACGAAAATCCGGGGGTATTTATTGAAGAGGGCTTCCGGGTTCTTGACTCCCTCCTTGCCTGGTGCAGGAAAGAAAAAGTTTATGTGGTTCTTGATCTTCATGCTGCCCCCGGAGGACAAGCAAAGCTATTCACCAGCGATCCGGATAAAGAACTCGTTTTTGAGAACAAAAACTTACGCGACCGCACCGTCGCTATATGGGCAAAAATTGCCGAAAAGTATCAATCCGACACGGTTATCGCCGGATTTGATCTGCTCAATGAACCTAACCCTTCCCATCCTAACCTCCTCCCCTCTTTTTATCTGGAAATAATCAAAGCCATTAGGCTTCACGATAAAAACCACATGATTATTCTTGAAGGAGCAAAAATGGGTACCGATTTTTCCATCTTTGAGGGCGCGCTAGACAACAATCAGATTTTCAGCTTTCATTTTTATTCCTGGTTCGTAAAGGATATAAAAAAGAAACTCGATGCGTATCGGAAGTTTGCCGTAAAAACCGGCATTCCCATGTGGTGCGGGGAATGGGGAGAAAACGACCTGAAGGAACTCTGTAAAACCAAACTAATACTGGAAGACCCCGGCAACATTTTTTGTGGTAATGCGTTCTGGACCTGGAAAAAAGTCGAGAAAAATAAAAAATACCCCACCCTGAACCACATGGAGGCAGGAAGAGACTGGGAGAAAATAATTAACTGGATTTCCGGAATCGGAGGAAGGCCAAATCCCTCTGAAGTCTCCTCCGGATTGGAAAAATTTTACCAGAGCTGGGAAAACCAAAACTTAATCTTCGACCCTGCCCTGGGATATTTGCTGAATCCCGAAAAAGGAAATATATGGGCCTCGTATTTTACTTCGGGCCTGCATCCCGTTACCCTGGATTTTAAACCGGACCTGGAAACCCTATCGTATAAAATGCCGGTCCCGGTCTCCGGAACCTCGCCTGAAATCAGGTACTTACGACTCGGAGAAACCGAATGGAAATCATTAGGATTTCGAGAACCGGAAACCGTCATCACTTTTATTCCTCCCCGAAAAGGGACTTATTTTTTCAGATTTTTCATTGGGAGCTACCTTGCGGGGGAAGCCACACTTAAGGTGGAAAAATGAAAAAAATATCCTGATTTTCCTATCTTTGCAGAAATTAGCCTGCGCATGAAATCGTTCATCACTTCCCTCGTTTTTCTATTTTATTCAGGATTAACTTTTGCACAGGGCTGGAATGCTGCCGGCATTGAATACCCTGCCCAATCATTTAAGGATGCTTACAAGGAATTTCCAAATATTCCCTCCGGATTTTTGGAAGCTTATGCCTTTACAAAAACCCGATTTACGGAAATAACACCAGACGAACCCCGGGGCTGCACCGGAATTCCCCGGGCCCTTGGAATATTCGGCCTTTTCGAAAATGGAGAAAATTATTTCCGGGAAAACTATAAAATGATTTTCCCGGGAAAATTCCCGGAAAATTCCGAAGAGAATTTTCAACCTTCAATGGCTTCGGTTATATTTAATTTTGCCGCTTTCCTCAACAAGGCATTAATAAACTCCTCAAACTCCCAAAGCTCTCCTGTAGCCAAAATTGCATTTTGTTACAACAGCATTACCGAAATTCCGGAAACGGGTGCAGGAAATTTATTTGCCCGTGAAGCCGACCTGTATTCAATTTTTAAATTTCTCTCCGTAAATGAAAATCAGGAATATTTCGGTTTTCCTGATTACGAAATTAATTTAGAAGAACTTTTCGGTCAGAATTTCCGGATTCATTCCTCTAAGCGGGTTTTAGTATTCCCTGACAAAGTAATTAACGAAAACGGACAGGAATTCAAAAACGGCCTTTCCCTCCTCAGTCCTGACTATCCCTCAGCACTTTGGAATCCGGCGGCTTCCTGTAATTACAGCAACCGGACTGCAGCCGTTAGTGCCATTACCCTTCACACCGTTCAAGGCAGCTATGCCGGATGTATCAGCTGGTTTCAAAATTGTGCGGCAGGTGTATCAGCGCATTATGTTATCCGGAGCAGTGATGGTCAGATTACCCAAATGGTTTTGGAAGCCGACAAAGCCTGGCATGTGGGAAGCGAAAACAATTATACCGTGGGTATTGAACACGAAGGATATGTGAACAATGCCGCCTGGTATACCACCGCGATGTATCAATCCTCGGCAGCCCTTTGTGCCGATATTTGCACCGATCATAATATTAATAAAAAACGAACCGGATTTTTCCCCTGGCTTCCCACTACTTATTACAATCAATCTTCCATTCCCGGGTCCTGCATCCGGGTAAAGGGACATATGCACTATCCCAATCAAACCCACACCGATCCGGGACCTAACTGGAACTGGGATTATTTCTACAAATTGGTAAATCCACCCTCCGTTAATGCTACTTACACTGCCCCTACCGGCAACTTTTATGATCCGGGGGGCCCCAGCAATAATTACGGGGACGATCAGCGGTATATCTGGACCATTGCTCCAACGGGAGCTCAATCGGTTTCCCTCACCTTCAATTCCTTCAATCTTGAAAACACCTGGGATTATCTGTATATCTACAACGGCCCAAATGTGTTTTCGCCCTCACTGGGTTATTGGACAGGAACAAATTCTCCGGGAACTGTTACTGCCTCATCCGGGGTAATGACCATTGAATTTCGAAGCGACTGTGCCACTACGGCTGCCGGATGGAATGCCAGCTGGAATTCTAATGTTGTTACCGGCACAGGTTCAATAAACGCTTTCGGCGACTTTCTGATAGGTCCAAATCCTGCCCATGATTTCCTGGAGATAACCTTTTTGGGTCAGGCCCAACAAAATACACTTGTCCGCCTGTATGATATTTCGGGAAGAATAATATTTGAACAAAGCACCTCCGGACAGCAAATGAAAATTTCGCTGAACGACTTTCAAATTACTCCGGGATTATATTTTGTGGAAATGTCCGGAAACGGCAACCGGCAAGTGGTAAAAATTATTGTTCAATAAAGGAAAAACTATTTCTTTCTCCCGATTCGTTTCACTTTTTCCATCACCAAATCTTTTAAGCGGGTGCGGAAAAGTTCCATCTTTTTAAAGACCTGACTTTCGGATGTTCCGATAATCCGTGCGGCAAGAATTCCTGCATTTTTTCCACCGTTCAAAGCCACGGTAGCAACGGGTATTCCGGAAGGCATTTGCAGAATGGATAAAACGGAGTCCCATCCATCAATAGAGTTTGAACTTTTCACGGGCACTCCGATAACCGGCAGTGAGGTAAGAGAAGCCACCATTCCGGGAAGATGAGCAGCCCCGCCCGCTCCTGCAATAATTACTTTTACGCCTCTTTTATGAGCATTTCGCGCAAATTCAAACATTCTTTCCGGCGTGCGATGGGCAGAAACAATGGTAATTTCGTGAGGAATATTTACCGATTCTAAAAAATCAGCCGCCTCCTGCATTACACCCAGGTCTGAATCGGATCCCATAATAATACTGACTTTTACTTTGCTCATGCGGTTATGGTTAATTTCTGTTTTATTTCAGAAGCCTTCTGAAGTGCTTCTTCTGCGGTTGAAGCCAAAATGGTAACATGTCCCATTTTTCGGAAGGGGGCCGTTTTCTCCTTTCCGTAAATATGCACTTTTACACCGGGAATCCGCATTACTTCATCCAGGTTATTATAAACAGCGTTTCCCGAAAATCCCGGCGCACCTAATAAATTCAACATGGCAGAGGGACTCAAAACCCCGGTAGAGCCAAGAGGCAAATTCAAAATTCCCCGTAAGTGCTGTTCGTATTGTGATGTGGTGTGTGCCTCAATGGTGTGATGGCCGCTGTTATGAGGTCGCGGAGCCACTTCATTGATGAAAATTTCTTCGTTTTCATCCACAAATAACTCAACGGCCAGGAGACCACATACATTCAGCTCAGTAATAAGTTTTGAGGCAATTGATGCTGCCTTTTCCTCAAGTTTGGGAGAAATGCGGGCGGGACAAACCAAAAACTCAACCAGATTGGCGTCCGGATTAAACACCATTTCAACCGCCGGAAAAGAGGCCACCTCACCGGAAGCGTTTCGGCAAACAATAACACTGATTTCCATTTTTAAGCGTACCAGATCCTCAATAACCGATGGGCCTTCCAATAATTTTCCAAGATCCTTCTCACTTCGGATAATGGCCACTCCTTTGCCATCGTAACCGGCTTTTCTGGTTTTTTGAACAAAGGGAAATTTAATTTTTTCGGTTTCAAGGCCGCTTTTTATTTCGCTTGCATCAGAAACAAGGACAAAAGAAGAAGTAGGAAATCCATGATCCCGGTAAAATTCTTTCTGCAATCCTTTATCCTGAATAATCCGAAGGGCAGCAGGATCGGGGTGAATAATTTTCCCGGCGACCTTTAAGCGTTCAAGTGCATTTACATTAACATGTTCAATTTCGATGGTAATCAGATCTTTGTCCTTGCCGAATTCAAAAACCGTTTCTTCGTCTTTGAATTCGCCGGTAGTAACATTCCTGAAAATCTGAGAAACAGGGCAGGCAGCTGAAGGATCGAGAAAATAAAGCGGAATTGAAAGAGGGGCTGCTGCAATTCCCAGCATTTTCCCAAGCTGACCCCCACCTAAAACCCCAACTCTGGTGGCTGAAGGTGAAAATTCCGATCGGGCATTTTCCATGGTCGCAAAGATACGCAAAGGATCATTTCCCAACTCGTCCGGGAAAGAGGCCTGAAAAATAATTCCATAAAGGATCAGATTTCACGGGCTCGGCAATTACCTCCATGTATTCATCCTTCACGGGATGCACAAAGCCCAGATACCGGGCATGTAAATGAATAAATCCGCCCGGGTTAGGTCGGGGAGAACCATACTTTAAATCGCCCTTAATTGGACAATTTATGGCACTCAATTGAGCACGTATCTGGTGGTGGCGACCTGTTTTCAGGCCAATTTCCAATAAATAATAGCGATCCGAGGAGGCGATGAGAGAGTAATTCAGCTCCGCTTTTAATCCACTTTTTACTTCCCTTAAAAAAGCCTTGCTTTTATTCTTTTGCTGATTGCGAAGCAAATAGTGAACCAGCACTCCGGAGTCTTCCGGAGGTTTGTTTTGCGTTACGGCCCAATAAACTTTTTTGATCTCGTGCTTTTGAAGCATCTCATTTATCCGCGCGAGGGCTTTGGAAGTTTTCGGAAAAATAACAGCCCCGCTCACCGGACGATCGAGGCGATGCGAAACTCCCAGAAAAACATTTCCCGGTTTATTATCACGAACCTTAATAAAATCCTTTATTATTTCAGACAGGGGCTTATCGCCCGTTTTATCACCCTGGATAATGTCTCCCGGGCGCTTATTTGCAATGAGCAAATGATTATCCTCGTATAGTATTTCAGGAACAGGATCCAATCGCACTAGTATTGCTCTTCCTTATTGGGAAAGTTTTTGCCCTTAACGTCTTTGATATATTTCTTTACGGCTCCCCGGATATCATCATACAGGTTCATATAGCGCCGTAAAAACCGCGGACTGAACTGATAGGTAAGTCCCAGCATATCATGTGTAACCAAAACCTGGCCATCAACGCCCGATCCGGCTCCTATTCCAATAACGGGAACAGAAACAGATTTTGCTACCTGCCCGGCAAGTTTAGCCGGTATTTTCTCAAGCACGATGGAAAAGCATCCGGCTTGTTCAAGCACTTTTGCATCCTTTAATAATTTTTCGGCCTCGGCTTTCTCCCGGGCACGAACTGTATAGGTTCCAAATTTATAAATGGATTGCGGGGTAAGTCCCAGATGTCCCATTACCGGAATTCCTGCAGAAATAATGCGCACAATACTTTCTTTTACTTCTTCTCCTCCTTCAAGCTTCACCGCATGAGCACCCGCTTCCTTCATAATCCTAATGGCAGAATTCAACGCTTCCTTACTGTTTCCCTGATAGGTTCCAAAGGGCAGATCAACCACAATCAATGCCCTTTTTACGGCTCGCACCACACCTCCCGCATGACTTATCATATGGTCAAGCGTAATAGGCAATGTAGTTTCGTTTCCGTGCATTACATTACTGGCGCTATCGCCTACAAGAATTACATCAATGCCTGCATGGTCAAGAATCAGGGCCATGGTAAAATCGTATGCCGTAAGCATAGAAATCTTCTCCCCGTTGCGCTTCATCTCCTGAAGCACATTGGTGGTAACCTTTTTAATTTCTTTTTTAGGTTTAGGTGCCATGCTTTTTAGTCAATTTTAATGAAGCGGTAAGAACTCCTCCCCGACTCCGTTTCAAGATTTAAAAAATACATGCCGCAGGGAAGATGGTTAATAGAAACTGAGGTTTCTGCATCCGGGTATAGATTTCGGATCGCAGGCGAAATTAAAATCTGCCCTGAAATATCTGTAACTGTAACATTTAAAACTTTCAGCGAAGACTTCGAAACCAGGTTAATCGTCTCACGGGCCGGATTGGGAAAAAGTGTTACGGATAAATTATTGCCGGGTTCGGAAAATCCGGGAACAAAACCCGGATCAAGCATCACAAAATGCGCATGCACATCTCCATTAATGGCAGTAAACTTCCCTCCCATGGCAATTTTGTTTCCTACCTTTAAGTAACACATCGGACTTCTATTGGCAGAAATGTTATAGGCGGAAACGCCCGTACCCTGATTTGGAGAAACGGCCACCCGTGTCCGGTTCTGACCTCCTGACTCGGAAAAATCGCCGCCGTAAATAATTCCCGGCAAAAACAATCCTACCGATCTCACAAATCCATTCGGAGCCGGATTAAAACCGGAAAGCGCGCCTGAAACACCATGTACGGCGGCAACATTTTTTCGGGTTACGGTTCCCACTTTGGAAAACCAGCCACCGAAATACAAATTACTTCCATCGAAATAACAGCTATAAACTCCCTGATCCGGAGCGGGATTAAAAGAAGGAATGCTATAACCTGAAATTGTATCAAGCGCAGCAAGATTATTTCTCGACAAACCGCCAATTTCATTAAAAAATCCTCCCGCAAAAATCCGGTCAGTTCCTGAAACCATTGAATTTACCGTTCCATTGGCATCCGGGTACCAATTTAAAACGGCTCCGGTAAAACGATCCGCAGCGCCGGCATTCCTCCGGGAATTCCCTCCTACTAAGTTAAAAGAACCGCCAAAATAAACTTTCCCATTCAGCACCGCCAGCGTTCTGATGGTTCCATTGGAATTAGGGTTAAAAGAAGTCACCGTTTGTGTGCCTAAATCCACGCACCCGATCCTTCCTCTTGGGCTTCCGCCCAGCGATCCAAAACTTCCGGCCGCATATAGTTTACCATCCGGAGCAATGGCCAAAGCAAAAATTTCACCATCAGCACCAATGGAAAATCCGGAGGCCTGACCTGTTGAGATATCAATGGCCGCAAGATTGTTTCGTTCTGTTCCGTTAATACACACAAAATCACCTCCAACATACAATAGAGAGTCATTCATGGAAACAGAACGCACAGGGTCTGAAGTCTGGGTTAAAAATGGCAATGAGTTTCCTATAGAATCACTTTTAGCCAGGTTTCTACGGGAGTTATTACCGGCGTTGGTAAATGAACCTGCCACAAAAACATATTTACGTAGGGGGGAAACTGCAATCGAATAAATAATGCCATTGGTATTAAAGGTATAAGGCTGAACAAGTCCGGAAGCCGTATCAATCAGGGCAATATTTCCCCGCGGACTACCTGAAACGGTACCAAAGTTGCCTCCGATAAAAAGCGAGTTATTAAAAACTGAAATGGAGGAAAATTCACCCGAATCAGCGGCCAATCTTCCGCCGGGCGAGGGTCCGCCCGAATTTCCCGACCAGTTATTTCTTTGCCCCCAGCGCCCGAAACAATAAACGGGTCCTGATGGGGACGCTAAAAAAGTAGTATCTACCCGGTTGGAAAGGGTATTGTATTTGACAAGAAATTTAAAGGGTTTGGAATCAACCTGCAAAAAAGTACCACCTGCAAATAAATTACCCCGGCTGTAGAAAAGGCTGAAAACTGCACCGTTCACATTTGGATTAAATGACCGAAGAATATGCGGGTTGGAAAGGTTTCCGGTAAGCTGGCTTAACTCCGCCACATTATTTCTTGTAAGTCCATCAACCTTGGTAAAGGCGCCGCCAATATAAAGACTGTTTTTCCCCTTGGGCTCAATGGCATAAACCGGTCCGTTTACCAGAGGTTTCCAATTATCATAGGGGGTTCCGTCATAAGGATTGAGAATGGCAATATTGGATCTGTTTTGCCCGCCGATAAAAGTAAAATCACCACCAACATAAATATTGGGTCGGGGAATATTGGAAGCCGGATTGCTAGGCAGAACCCAAATGGCATAAACGGGGCCATCGGGCATAGGATTAAAACTCGGGTAGAGATATCCGTTTTTGGCAATATGAGCCAGATTTTGCCGGGGTTGTCCGCCCACCAATCCGAAGTCTCCTCCGATATACCATCCGCCCCAGCTATCCGGGTAAACGCAATAAACGGGGCCATCAACTTCAGGAAACCCGGGAATGGCAGGATTACCGTTCAAAGTGTCGAGAACCAACCCATAGCCGGAAGATTTTCCCACATAAGAAAACCTGCCACCCAGATAAACTTCATTTCCGTATTGGGAAATGGCATTTACCGGCCCATTGGGAACCCAGAATGCAGTATCGAAATATTGGGCCATGGAAAGGGCCGGGAACATCCAAAGAATGCCGAAAAAAAGCCCTTTAACGCCAAAGGAAAATTTATTTAAACAAGCCATGAAGCTCGGCATCAATTTTATTTACAATTATGCCAAGATCTTCTTTCTTCTCGGAAAAGTTATTTTCATCGATATCAACATAAAGAATCCGGGCACCTTCGTTTTCCTGCTCGTACGTGGTAATCCAGGCTTCGTAACGCTCATTGAGACGCTTCAGATAATCAATGCGAATGGCATTCTCATATTCTCTGCCCCTTTTCTGGATGTTGTTTACCAGGGTGGGAACCGTGGCTCTCAGGTAAATCAATAAATCGGGTGGCTTAATCAGAGATTCCATGATTTTGAACAGTGAAAAATAACTCTCAAAATCACGGGTTGTCATCAGCCCCATGCTGTGCAGGTTGGGAGCAAAAATATAAGCATCTTCGTAAATCGTTCTGTCCTGAATTACGGTTTTTTTGTTTTTCTTAATCTGCAATACCTGTTCAAACCGGGTATTCAGAAAGTATACCTGCAGGTTAAAAGACCACCGTTGCATATCCTCATAAAAATCGTTCAGGTAAGGATTGTCATCCACATCTTCATATTGAGGAATCCAATTATAATGCTTCCCAAGAAGGGAGGTCAGGGTGGTTTTACCCGATCCGATATTACCGGCAACAGCTACGTGCATACGTTAAAAAGTTTGGGGAACTAAAGTACAAATTCATTTGGCTTTTTGAACCCTTTTGCCAATAAAATTTGACTTATTTTACCCCATAAATCCTGATTTTCCCGGGATATTTCAGGTAGATTTCACTTTTTGATAACCAAAGCACAAAAACACCTTCTCCCTTAAACCACAAGGTGTCGTTCAGATCCGACTTCAACTCGTATATACCCATTCCTCCGGGTTCATTCAGACCATAATAAACCCGCGACTCCGCTACCTGAAAATCGGAAGGCACGGTAAGCGGAAGTGTTTTCAGGTAATTCCCAAAAATATCGAAAGTGTAGATCAATCCGTTTTCACCCCGTAAAAAAACCCTGTTTTCCTGCTCGAGAATACCCACAGGATTTAAGGTTTTTCCCAACAAAGGGAAAAGGTTAAGGGATTGAGAAATCGGTTGCTTTTTGGGAGGATCCAACCGGAAAAGCACGCCCCGGCTGGCATCAAAAACCCAAAAGCCCCGCTCCTGGCTCAAACAAGCCACCCAGGGATTGTCGATTCCGAAAGCCGATAAGTTGCCTGTCCTTTTTACCTCGGAAAGCATATTGTCGAGAAAAACAACCTCACCGGGTCCGCGATAAAACAACATGATTCGCTGGCTGTTTCCCACATCAGCAGAGGTAATTTCTCCGAGTTTTTTATCTGTAAATGTTTTAAGCACCTTTCCCTGGGCATCGCATTTGGTAAATACATCCTGATTCACCAAAAAAACATTTCCCAGATTGTCGGTTTGAAATTTTTCGGATGTAAAGATTATTTCCCGTCTGAATACAGGTTCATCCCGCGCTATAAAAGGCAAAAGCAGAAAAAAAAGAAGGCAGGCTCTCACTTCCGGTTGAATTTTAAAATTTCTTCAATGTATTTTCTGTCATTCGACAACCGGGGAACTTTATTTTGTCCTCCGAGTCGTCCCCTGTGTTTCATCCATTCAAAAAATGTGCCCTTTTCAACAGTTCTTACAATCGGCTCTCTCAGGGCATAATCATTAAATCGTTTGGCCTCATAATCGGAATTCAGGGACTTTAAGGCGTTGTCGAGTAATGCGGTAAAATAGGCAAGGTCGGCCGGTTCTTTTTCAAATTCCAAAACCCATTCGTGGGCGCCTGCTTTTCCTTCATCCATAAATACAGGACCCACGGAAAATTCGGCAACTATTGCATCCGTTTTCTGGCAGGCAACCTGGAGGGCATGCTCAACGTTATGAACCATAACCTCCTCGCCAAAAACATTTAAAAACTGTTTTGTTCTTCCGCTGATCACGAATCGGTAGGGATGGGTTGAAGTAAACCGGATGGTGTCGCCAATCCTGTATCTCCATAGCCCTGCATTGGTGGTAATAACCAGCGAATAATCAATGCCCGGTTTAACCTCCATCAGCGACAAAGTTTTTGCCTCGGGATTTTCCCATTCTCCGGGTGGAATAAATTCATAATAAATCCCATAGTCAAGCATCAGCAATAATTCACCGGGTTCTTTTTGGTCCTGAATGCCGAAAAACCCCTCGGAAGCATTATATAACTCCAAAAAACGAAGATTATTACCGGGAAACAGATCTGAAAATTGTTTCCGATAAGGTTCAAAATTTACCCCACCGTGAAAATACACTTCAAGAGATGGCCAGATTTTCTCAAGGGTTTTAGTCTTCTTAATTTCCAAAATGCGTTTCAGCAACACCAACATCCAACTCGGAACTCCGGCCAGACTGGTAATATTTTCCTCCATGGTGGAACGAGCTAACTTTTCAAGTTTCTCTTCCCAATTATCCATTAAAGCAATAGAAAGTTCGGGCGCTCTGAAAAATTCAGCCCAAAGGGGAAGGTGGCTGATTACAAGTGCCGAAAGGTCGCCATAATAGGACTCGCCCCCGCCATTTCTGTAGGTTCCCCGGCTTCCGGCAAGGGCCAGATTTTTTCCGGTAAACAATCTTGTCTCAGGATAATTAATGCAGTAAAATGTAACCATATCCCTGCCACCATTATAATGGCATCCGTCAAGGGCTTCATCGGTGAGGGGAATAAATTTACTTTTATCACCTGTAGTTCCGCTGCTTTTGGCAAAATATTTCGTTTCACCGGGCCATAAAACATCCGGCTCCCCTTTACGCATTTTGTCAATATCTCCCTTCAGCGACTCATAATCCTGCAGGGGAATTCTTCTAACAAAATCTTCCCGGTTCTGAATATCAATCATGCCAAACCGCTTACCAAACCTTGTGTTGCTTCCCTGCTTTAACAAACGCTGAAGCCATTCTTCCTGAACATCGTGAGGATATTTCATGAATAACTCAATCTGATGCATCCTTTTGCGCATCCACCAACTGGCTATGGAATTAAGAATCGACATAGTCTGAATTATTCTTTTTTTCGCTTAAATAACTTTTCCAGTTCATCCACCGGCTTTGCATTCAAACAATGAGCTGCATCAAGGCCTCCCTTCCGGGCAACAAAAACCCCGTATTTCATATCCAAAAGTCCTTCTTTTACATGAGCATCAGGGTTTAGAGAAATCATCACTCCTTTTTCAAGGCAATAAGGAATATGCCTCCAGTCAATATCCAGTCGCCAGGGATGCGAATTAAGTTCTATCACCACGCCGTTAGCGGCACAGGCATCAATTACTTTTTTTGTATCAATAGGATATCCCGGACGCGAAAGCAAAAGCCGCCCCGTGGGATGGCCCAGAATGGTGGTGTAGGGATTTTCGATGGCTTTTATTAACCGTGAAGTGGCTTTTTCAATATCCATCTTTAAGTTACTATGAACCGAGGCAACCACAAAGTCGAAACTTTTCAATACCTCTTCAGGATAGTCAAGTGAGCCGCAAATAAAAATATCAGAATGAATTAACTATAATATCGAAAAGGGTGCTTTTTTTTTATTCAGTGCTTCTATTTCCTTATGTTGCTCAGCTACCCTTTCAATAGACAACCCGTTGGCGTAAAATGCAGATTTTGAGTGATCGCAAATACCAAGGTATTCCCAGGATTGTGATTGGCAGAACTGAGCCATTTCCTCAAGGGTATTAATTCCATCGCTCCAGGTAGAGTGATTGTGCAGTGAGCCTTTCAGCATTTCGAATGAAATCAGGTTTCCTGAATAGGCTGAATGACCGGACAAATAAGGTCTATCCCTCCACTCTGCGGGAACGGGTGAAATTTTCAGCTCCTCAAAAATCTGATCTTCGGTTTTTTTTCCGGAAAAGGGCTTAAAGTTTATCGACTCTAAAAATTCCGTGGTTGCGGTAGCGGCAAAGTATTCCGAATCGAACTTTTCCTCAGGAATAACCTGAACCTTTACAGGTATTCCCTCCAATGCAAATTCAATTTGCTTGTTTTCGGTTCCCAACACAAGAAACTCCAAATGGGTAACAACTTCATCTTTTCTAAAAAACCCACCCACATTTTCCACCCTGGCATTGGGAAATTTTTCCTTTATCGTTTTCTGAGCTTCCTGAAAAGCATCTTCACAATCGGCATACCGGAATTTACCCTGATTGCTGTTGCGAAATTCTATAGCATTTTGAATTTGCTGCTGGGTTTTTTCGCCAAATCCCTTTAAGGTAAGGAGTCGGTTCTCAAAACATGCATACAAAAGTTCTCCCGGCGATTCCACTTCCAGCTCTTTCCATAACTGCCTCACCTTTTTTGGACCAATGCCCTTAATACCCAGCATTTCAACCACCCCGGGCGGTGTTGCCTCCAACAATTCCTTAATTTCTGTGGTAGTTCCGGTTTCCCTTATTTCGAGAATTTTGGCCACTATCCCTTTGCCAATACCCTCTATTTTTCCCAAATCCTCCGGCGAAACCGAATCCAGGTCAATCCCTGATTTATCAATTTTATAGGCAGCATTAGACAGGGATCGGACTTTAAATGAATTTTGGTCATGCAATTCGGCCAATTGAGCATTCAGTTTTAGCAGGGCTCCGTAATCCTTTCCGCTCATGGCAATTTTGTATCTTTGATTATGCCTAAAAATATGGGATTTTTTTCAAAAAATGCCGGGGTAATTGCATCCTTCATTTTCCTGTTTTCACTGGCCAAATCCCAAACAGGCCCACCACCACCCTTTTCCTTCGACCTGGAGCCTGTTTCTGCAAACCTTCCCGGATTTCATTCCGGTGCCATTGGTGTCTGGGGCAACAAATGGCTCATCATCGGCGGCCGGACCAACGGCATGCATGGCATGTCGAGCAATGATAATTTCCAGACTCAATATGCCAATAACAACATCATTGTTATTGACACCACGCTATGGCAGGCTTATTATTCCAGTCTTTCAGTTTTGTCCTATAGTGTGGCCGATCCGTTACGCAGCACGAATATGCAATACTATCAGGATTCGGCCCGACTATACCTAACCGGAGGATTCGGATGGGACAGCATTCAGGGGAGGTTTACCACTTTTCCGGTTTTGTCGGCGATTGATATTCCCGGAATGATAAATGCCGTTATCCAAAACACTTCTATTGTTCCTCATATCCGCCAACTGACCGACACCTTATTCCAGGTATGTGGTGGAGAAATGGATAAGCTGGGTGGAAAAACCTACCTCTGTTTCGGGCATAATTTTCAGGGGCGATATTCCGATCCCCCCTCCCCGCTTTTTACACAGGTTTATTCTCCATGGGTTAAAAAGTTCCGCTTGCTTGACGACGGGGTGAACCTTAGCTATTCAAACCTTCAGTTTTTTGAAGACACCACGAATTTCCGGCGGCGGGACTACAATTTATACCGCATGATTTTCCCGAATGGAAATCCGGGCCTGGCTGCGTTTTCGGGGGTATTCCGACCCGACATTGACCTTCCCGTGACCCGTCCGGTTTTTATGGATTCTTCTTCCTTTACCCTTCCCCCCTACGATCAGCAAATGAATAATTATACTTGTGCCGGAATTCCCATTTTCGATTCGGTAATACCCCGTATGTACTGGACCTTTTTCGGAGGGATGGGTGTAAACCACAAAAATCCTCAGAACAATCAGGTGGTTTACGACAGTCTGGTTCCATTTATTGATGATATAACAACAATGACCCTGCATCCTGGCGGCACTCTTGAGGAGCATATTCATTCGGGCCGGATGCCCGGTCTTTTAGGAACCAATGCCAAGTTTATTTTACGAACCCAGATACCTTCTTATTCCAATAAGGTAATAAATTTCAGGTTGCTTCCCCCTACCCGCAGTCTGGCAGGGTATATTGTTGGTGGCATCAGAGGTTCAGGTCCAAATCTAATGCCCAGTTACAGCAACGATACCGTTTACAGGGTTTATATCAATCCCGTTTTCTCAGGGATAGGGAAACAGGCGGGACAACTTCATTTTTCCATTTTTCCCAACCCTGCCGGAAATACTTTTTCCGTTCAGCTGCACCGGAAGTCCGGAGGAAATTATTCCTTTTCAATATCCGACCTTTCCGGCCAGATTCTGATTCGAAGCAATGGCAAATTTCCTGAAGAGGGACGCATAACTTTTTCCCACGAAGGCAAACTGGCCCCCGGGGTTTATTTTCTCAGTCTGGAATCAGAAGGCTTTTCCGCCACTCAAAAACTAATTATTTTCTGATCAGGGAATCAGGGTCCATTTTAAGGTTATAAACCCGTCCGCAGAATTTATCCTAACCAAATAGTTTCCGGGAGGCAGGTTTCCGGGGAGTTGCACTTCATGCATACCATTTGAAAAATGCCCTGTTGGAATACCACCCACTTCCCGACCAGCAAGGTCAGTAACACTGATGCTTACTTCCCCTACCTTTTCCATCCAGAATTTCAGTAGAGATGCCCCGTTTGAAGGGTTAGGAAATAAAACAGCCTGGGAAAGATTAGATGTGGCAGGGGTTGGAACGTCCATTCCGGTGGGACAAACCCTCATAATATTGCCCGTAGTTGTATATCCACCTTTCATGGCATACAGGCAACCTTCCGGTCCCTGTTTAAGGGTTGTAAGACCTCCTGTGGTGGTTAGATCCATCCACATAACCAGATTGGTAACCACATCAAAATAGGGGGAATTGCCCAATGTAAGGTCATAAACACGGCCATAGTCATTATCAGCCACAAGGAGGTGATTTGTAAAGGCCGACATTAAGGAATGGGTATAATGAACTATTCCTGTAACTGCAGGAAGCGGTGCTCCCCAAACAGCCATTGGATTAATGTAGGCCGGGTTATTACAAGCGGAAGCCGATTGGTAGAGAAAATTACCTTCGCAAACCTGCCATCCGTAATTTTTTCCACGCATTCCGTAATTTACCTCATCGTAAGTAACGGCACCGTTTTCGGTGATATACAGGGAATCATTAAAGGTGCTGAAACAGAAATCAAATGGGTTTCTTAGTCCGTATGACCAAATTCTGTCATCGTTTCCTGTGGCAGGGTTCCCATCATCATAAAATGGATTTGTAGTGGGTATGGTTCCGTCTTTATTTATTCGAAGAATCTTACCAAAAGGATTGGTCAGCAATTGGGAATTAGCAGGAGTGGCAATATCCCCGATACTTACATAAATCTGATTGGGTTCTGAAGGCCGGAAGCGCACATTACCTCCCACGTGGTTGCCGGGAATGGAATTACTTACCGGCACACTCAAAATTATGGTAGGGTTGGTTCCCACATTAGAAACATCAGTAAATCTAACCACCCGGATAAATTGGGCGCCGGTAGGAGATGGGTTACAGCAACGGTGATTATAATAAACATACACATAGCCGTTGGTGGCGTAGTTAGGATCAACTTCAATGCCCAGGAGTCCACGCTCAAAATCATTAAAGGTGGAATCAGACAAATTATAAAAAGTACCCAGGAGTCCGAAATTGGCATCGTATTTTCTGATTACACCTCCTTTGAGGGTCAGAAAAATTGAGCCATCAGGGGCAAAGGTAAAGGCCACCGGATAAGCAAGCGGAGTAATAACCGTAGTGGTTGTATAGGTTTGTGAAAATAGCAGGCAGGGCACCAGGGCCAATGCAAACAAAAGAGAAGCTGATTTTTTCATTAATAAAATTTTCATTAAAGGTATGAAACAAAAAAAACCCCGGGAAGTCCGGGGTTTTTTCTTTCTTGGTCAAAATCAATTACATACCAACAAGAGCCTTGAATTCGCTGTTGGAACGCATCTTGAAGAACTCCATATCCGTTTTAGCAGCTTCTTTAAGGGAAGCATCTTTATTGATAGCGGTCTTCAGGTTATTTATCATCATGTTTGCATCGCCTTTTCTGGCTCCGGCAATGGCTTTCAGGTAATAAGAAATAGCTTCTTCCTTTACTTTGCTTCCATCCAGGATGGCTACGGCTCCGTCGTTGTTACCGCTAAGCAGGGTTGCCAGGGCGGAGTTGAAGGTTTTGTAGCTGCCCATGTTGGAAAGCGCATTGCTGTAATTTCCGTTGAGGATTTCGCAAACTCCCATGTTGTATTTTGTCTCGGCAGAAGTACCTGCTTTTTTGTAATAATCCATGGCCGCTTTGCGATCGCCCTTCCAGCGGGAAACGATTCCAAGGTTGTTTAAAATAACAGGATTGTTAGGGGACATTTTATCAGCTTTGTTGAACTGAGCTTCTGCATCACCAAGTTTATTTAACTGTAGCAATACGGTTCCCACATTATTTACGGTTCTCCAGTCATTTCCAAAGCGCTTTTCAGCGGCCTTGTAGATGTTCAGCTTGGTGTTCAGATCATTGGTAAGCGTAGCAGCGAAAAGGATTTCTTCAAGGTTAAGGCTGTCAGGGGTAGTGGTAGCAAACTTCAAAAGCTGCTCATCTGTTCTGCCAACAACATCATAGTTAAGGTTGTTTACAGAGCGACGGAGTTTTGGAAGAATATTATCGGCAACTTCGCGATAGGTTTTGGAAAGGTTCTTAATCTCCTGTTCGCGCTTTTCGCCATCAGGATACATTTTAAGAACATTCAGGATAAGATCCTTATCAGCAATGCTGGATTGCTCCATAAGCGATTTAAATCCTTCCCAGTCTTCAGCAGTAGTTTTAATGCTATACCAATTATCCTGGGTGGCGGCATCGAATTTTGTTTTCTTCTCCTTGAACATTCCCTGGAAATATTTAATTGTTGACTTCGCACGGTCGTCAGCAAGGTTTGCATTATAGCTTAACTCTCCATCGGGTGAGGCATAAGCAGAAACGGACATGCCCTTATAAACATACTTGGTTGGATTCATCATGGAATTCTCAACCCATGTTTTAAGGTCTTTCATTTCCTTTTTAGTAGTTTCAGTCGGACGAACCTGGCTTGAGTTAATAAGATAAAAGATCTCAATCATTTGAGAATTAGGGATAACGCGCTCAAACTTATCCTTTCCGATAAGCGTCATATCATCAGGCTGGGTCAGAAGAGGGGTTACGATGGTTCCATCGGCAATCTTCTTTTCAGGCATTTCCTTTGTCTTGCTTTTTACCTGTCCGGTAGCGGAATAATAAAGATCCGCATTGCGCATTTCAGGCTGGTAGGCTATTTTGTCGGTATAGCTGAAAGATCCGCCCTCTTTATATTTAACGGTTGTTCCTTTTGCATCTTTGGCTTTCTCACCATAAACGGTAATTGGCTTAAGAGCCTTTTCACCACCATTCCATTTCATTTTAGGGTTAATGGTCAACGCAACCTTTTTACCAAAATACTTGGCAGGATATTTTCCTTTAACGGTAACAGAAATACTGTCACCATGCATTTCAAGAGGGTTTGGGGTTACGGTGTATTCAACAGTTTCTGCCTTTTTCTGCATTTTTTTCAGGCCGTTACAAGCCGAAAAAGAAATAAGGGCCAGAGCCGCTAAACTTAGGGTTTGGATTTTGGAGGTTTTCATTTTTTTTTGGTTTGTGCTAATTTGCAATGCGTTACTTTTGGCAACTGTGGGCAAAAATAGTTATTTTTTAATAAAACAAGATGATTTCCTGATTTTTAATCACTTATTAACCTCAGGCCCCTTTTAATAAACCGGAAACTTCGTTAATCCCGGGTTTAAAATCCCTGTCGAGTATTTGAACCAGTCTTAATAAATGTTCCCGGTCACGGCCCGGGGAAAAGTTCTCACCCGGAATCAGCAATACCGGAACATTTTTTTCCTTTTTGAGATAAGCCATAAATCCTTTCTCAACCCTTTTCAGGTAATCCGCCTCTATGGCCTTTTCATACTCCCGGCCCCTGAACTGAATACCCTCCTTCACCTTTTCAATTTCTCTATGATAATAGAGCACCAGATCGGGCTTGGGAACCCGGGTTTTTAATTCCAAAAAGAGGGACTTAAACATGGCCAGTTTTTCACCCTTAAGGTTAACTCCTCCAAAAACCATGGATTTATCGAACCAAAAATCGGAAATCACCCTGTTTCCCGGTCTCACCCCTTTAACAAGCTGGCGGTAGCGATCTATTAAAAAGCTGATTTCCAGAGGAAAGCCGAACCCTGATGGGTCGCGGTAAAAGGCCGGAAGCAGGGGATTATCCTCAAACTCCTCTTCCAGAATATCGGCCATATAGTGCCCGGATAAGCGAGAGGCAAGGGTGCTTTTGCCTGCACCAATATTTCCCTCTATGGCAAGATAATTCCACCTCATAGCCGGGTAACTGTTAAAGGGTCGGTGCATTCGGCCAACAACTCTGCCACCGTTTTATTTAAAACTGGATGTATGAAATCTGTTGCCAGTTCTTTTAAGGGTGTAAGTGCAAACTTTCTACTTGGTAAAAGCGGGTGTGGAACCTGAAGGCCTCCATTATTAATAATCATTTCACCAAAAAAAAGCACATCAATATCCATATACCTCGGGCCCCATTTTTCCCTGGGAGGATTTTTGAATTTCTCCTCCACCGAGCGTGTAATTTCATGTACTTCAAAAGGACTTTTTGAGGTTTCAAATTCCAGCACGGCATTCAAAAAATCAGGTTGTCCGGAAAGACCCCATGCCGGTGAATGGTAAAGGTGGGAACCCCCAATGGCTGCGCCCAGTTCTTTCTCCAGCAGCCCTGAGGCCAGAAACAGGTTCTGGAAACGATTTCCCAGATTGCCACCCAACAATAAAAATACCCTGTTTATCATGAATTATTTCCAAAAGTAACAATTCGAAAATCCAAAAGCCATCGATTCATAAATTAGTAGCAAAACAACCTAACATGAAATCTTTTTTTGCTTCACTTGCCGGAACCATCACTGCCATAATTCTACTCAATATCATTGGCCTGATTATCATTTTTTCACTCATTCCCGATGAAAAGCCCTTTAAAGTTAAACCCAATTCCATTTTACATGTAAACCTCGATAAGCCTATTGTCGAAAGAAAATCAAAAAATCCATTTCAGGGTTTTGACTTTTCCGACGGAAAAGGATTAAGTCTTGAAGAAATCCTTGATAACATTGAAAAAGCTAAAGCCGACACCAACATCAAAGGTATTTATCTCGAATCCGGTTTCCCCGGGGCAGGAGCCGCAACCCTTGAAGAAATAAGAAACGCCCTTATCGATTTTAAATCGGAGGGGAAGTTCATTATCAGCTATGGTGAAATTTATTCCCAAAAAGCCTATTATCTGGCAAGTGTGGCCGACCATATTTTCCTGAACCCCCAGGGCATCATTGAACACAAAGGCTTGAGCGCCCAGTTAATGTTCTTCAAAGGCCTGCTGGACAAACTGGAAATTCAGGCCCAGATTTTCAGGCATGGGAAATTTAAATCCGCCATTGAACCCTTTATGCTCGACAAAATGAGTCAGGCTAACCGCGAACAGGTTGAAACTTATATCGGCAGCATATGGGGCCATATTGTTAAAGGAATCTCCGCCACCCGTGGCATTTCTGTTGAATCGCTCAATGCCCTTGCCGACAATATGGAAATTCAGGATGCCGGTGCATGTATAAAGTATAAATTTTGCGACGACACCCTTTACCTCGACCAGGTGCAGGATTTCCTGAAAGAAAAATCAGGTCTTAAGGAAAAAGATAACCTCAGACTGGTTCCCATGGGCAAATACACCAAGGTTCCAAAATCAAAAAAAGAAAAGACTACCAAGGATAAAATTGCTGTAGTTTATGCCGTAGGCAGCATTGAAAGCGGTGAAGGCGATGATGAAACCATTGGTTCCGACCGGATCGCAAAAGCCATCCGGGATGCCAGGAAAGATTCCACCATTAAAGCCATTGTATTACGCGTAAACAGTCCGGGTGGCAGTGCCCTGGCCTCTGATGTTATGTGGCGGGAAGTGGTGCTGGCACGGAAAACAAAACCTGTTATTGTAAGTATGGGAGACGTGGCCGCCTCAGGAGGATATTATATTTCCTGCGGAGCCGACCGCATCTTTGCCCAACCCAATACCATAACCGGCTCCATCGGCGTATTTGGTATGCTTCCAAACCTTGAAAAAATGTTCAAAAACAAGCTGGGAATTACCTTCGATACCGCCAATACCAATAAACACAGCGACCTTGGCAACCTGAGCAGACCTGTTTCGGAATCTGAGGGCAAGGTTATTCAAAACGGGGTTGAATCCATTTACAAAACTTTCATTGGCAGGGTGGCAAACGGCCGGGGTATGAGCCCTGATGCAGTTGACAGCATCGGGCAGGGCCGGGTGTGGAGCGGCGTTGACGCACTTAAAATCGGTCTGGTAGACGAACTGGGTGGCTTAAAGGATGCCATTAAATATGCAGCGGGAAAAGTAAATCTGGAAAACTATCGTCTTGTTACCCTTCCCAAGCAAAAAGAACCCTTTGAAGAAATCTTAAAGGAATTGTCCGGAGAGGCCGAAGCGCGCACCTACCAAAGAATTCAAAAAGAACTGGGGCTTAGTCTTGATGTGATGCAAAGCCTGAGCAAAATAATGAAAATGAAAGGGGTGCAGGCCCGTCTGCCCTTTGAAATCTACATTAATTAAATCAACAACATCCCCGCCTGAAGCCCCGGAATTTTCCGGGGCTTTTTTTTTGGTTCAAACCCTGTTAATAAATAAAAAACCACTTTTTGAGGCTTACCCCCCCAAAAAAGACATACATTTGAGCCGATTTTTAAAAAAATTAACCAACACCCCCCAAAAAAAAGGGGTCAAAACCAAAAAAAATGGCAATTCAGCGATTCCGGGCCCTGGAAGAAGTACTTTCCAGAAAATCCCCTGAAGTAAAACTCAGTGCAGAGAAAGTAAGTGCCCTCTTTGGGCAAAATGTATTCGGCAAAAAGGAAATGCGGAGCTTTCTTTCAAAAGAAGCCTATGAAGCGGTGCTTCAGGCCATTGAGATGGGAACCCAGATCGACCGGAAAGTAGCCGATCAGATTGCCAACAGTATGAAAAACTGGGCAATGGCCAAAGGTGTAACACATTATACTCACTGGTTCCAACCCCTTACAGGAACCACGGCAGAAAAACACGACGCCTTTTTTACACCCATCGAAGACGGTATGGCCATTGAATCATTCGGTGGTGAGCAATTAATCCAGCAGGAACCCGACGCTTCATCCTTCCCCAGCGGAGGAATAAGAAACACCTTTGAAGCCCGGGGCTATTCCGCCTGGGACCCCTCCTCCCCTTCTTTTATTTATGGCAACACCCTTTGTATTCCTACCATTTTTGTTTCCTACACCGGCGAGGCACTTGATTTCAAAACCCCATTATTGAAAGCCCTGCACGTACTTGACAAAGCAGCAACCGAAGTTTGCCAATATTTCGACAAAGAAGTAAAAAAGGTTACCGCTACCCTGGGTTGGGAACAGGAATATTTCCTGGTTGATACTGCCTTATACAATGCGCGACCTGACCTCGCCATGACCGGAAGAACTCTTTTCGGACACGGGCCTGCAAAAGGACAACAACTCGAAGACCATTACTTCGGTTCCATCCCCGAACGGGCAACTGCCTTTATGAAAGATTTCGAACAGGAATCCTGGAAACTCGGAATCCCCATTAAGACAAGGCATAATGAAGTTGCCCCCAACCAGTTCGAATGTGCTCCCATTTTTGAAGAATGTAATCTTGCGGTCGACCACAACCAGCTACTCATGGATGTCATGGAAAAAGTAGCCCGGCGTCACAATTTCCGTGTGTTACTCCACGAAAAGCCATTTGCCGGAGTAAACGGAAGCGGAAAGCACAATAACTGGAGTCTGGGAACCGACAACGGAAAGAATTTACTTTCGCCCGGAAAAACTCCCAAGACAAACCTTCAATTCTTAACTTTTTTCATTAACACCATCAAAGCGGTGCACGACCATGCCGATTTGCTTCGTGCCTCCATCGCCAGTGCCAGCAACGATCATCGCCTGGGTGCCAATGAAGCCCCTCCTGCCATTATGAGCATTTTCATCGGAAGTCAGCTCACATCAATCCTGGACGAACTGGAGCGCAAAGTTAAAGGCGGAAAAATGACACCGGAGGAAAAAACCGCACTGAAATTAGGCATCGGAAAAATTCCGGATATTTTGCTCGACAATACCGACAGGAATCGTACTTCTCCTTTTGCATTCACCGGCAATAAATTTGAATTCCGTGCGGTTGGTTCTTCAGCAAACTGCGCTGGCCCAATGACGGTTCTCAACGCCATCATGGCCAACCAACTCATTACCTTCAAAAAAGAAGTGGATGCAAAGATTGCAAAAGGTGGCGACAGGGATGTGGCCATTTTCAATGTCCTTGTAGATTATATTAAAGCCAGCAAAAGAATTCTCTTTGAAGGAAACGGCTATGGGGAAGAATGGAAAAAGGAAGCCAAAAAGAGAGGATTAAGCAATTTCAACACTACTCCCGAAGCACTCGATGCCCTGGTTTCAAAGAATACGCTTGATTTATTTTCCGGTCTGGGCATTATGAACCACAAAGAACAGGAAGCCCGGCACGCCATTCACCTGGAAACCTATTCAAAGAAAATTCAGATCGAAAGCCGGCTTATTGGCGATCTGGCGCTTAACCAGATTATTCCAACCGCCTTCCGCTACCAGAAAATCCTCATCGAAAACGTTAATGGCCTGAAAAACATTCTAAGTGCGGCTGATTTTAAGGAACTGGCTCAAACACAGATTGAAATCATTAAAGAAATAAACGCGCATGCCGCGGCCATAAAGAAGAATGTGGATGCCATGATTGAAGCCCGTAAAAAAGCCAACAAAATTTCAGATCACCGAAAGCATGCCCTGACCTATTGCGAAGAGGTTAAGTCATACTTTGATGAAATCAGATATCATTGCGATAAGCTTGAACTGCTTATTGACGATGAATACTGGCCTTTGCCCAAGTATCGGGAAATGTTGTTTACCAAGTAAAAAAAAGCCCCGGAATTCCGGGGCTTTTTTTATGAGTTTCCTCCAACCAGCTTTTTAATTTCGCTGAGCTTATTTAAAGCTTCAACCGGAGTAAGGTTATTTATATCGCAATTTTCAATTTCCTCTTTGATGGTGGAAAGCACAGGGTCGTCGAGCTGGAAAAAACTCAGCTGAAGGGAGGAGTCGCCATTTTGATTCCCGGTTCCAATTCCACCACCCGCATGACTGGCTTCGAGCTGCTTCAACATGTTCCCGGCGCGCTGAATTACCGTTGAAGGCATACCCGCCATGCGGGCCACCTGAATACCAAAACTATGGTTGCTTCCCCCCTCTTCCAGTTTCCGCAGAAAAATAATTTTCCCTCCTATTTCCTTTACCGAGACATTGAAATTTCTGACTCTTGGAAAAAGAGCGGCCATTTCATTGAGTTCGTGGTAATGGGTAGCAAACAATGTTTTCGGTTTGAAATTTTTGTGCTCGTGAAGAAACTCGGCAATGGCCCAGGCAATGGAAATACCATCGTAGGTACTGGTACCGCGACCAATCTCATCCAAAAGAATCAGGCTACGGTCTGAAAGATTATTTAAAATGCTTGCCGTTTCATTCATTTCAACCATAAAGGTTGATTCACCGCTGGTAATGTTGTCGGATGCACCTACCCGGGTAAAAATCTTATCAATTACCCCAATTGAGGCCCTGCGGGCAGGCACGTAGGATCCAATTTGAGCCAATAAGACAATCAGGGCGGTTTGACGCAACAGCGCAGACTTTCCAGACATGTTCGGACCGGTAATCATCATGATCTGTTGTTGATCAGGATCCAGGTACACATTATTGCTTACATAGCTTTCTCCCTGTGGAAGGCAAACCTCTATAACGGGATGCCTTCCTTCATGGATATCCAGAATCCGGCTCTGGTTTACTTCCGGGCGGGTATAATAATTGCGTGAAGCCAAATCAGCAAAACCAAGAAGGATGTCGACCGTGGCAACCAGCGAAGCATTTAACTGAAGCGACCCTATATAATCGCCGAGCCAAACCACCAGATTATGGTAGAGGTTGGTTTCCAGTTCAAGTATTTTGGATTCGGCCCCCAGAATTTTCTCCTCATATTCCTTCAGCAGGGGGGTGATGTATCTTTCGGCATTCGTGAGGGTTTGTTTCCGGATCCATTCAGAAGGGACCTTATTCTTGTGTGTGTTGGTAACTTCAAGGTAATAGCCAAACACCGAATTGTAGGCTATTTTCAAACTGGGAATACCG